>CAIMWO010000097.1 GCA_903845195.1 uncultured Phycisphaerales bacterium | reverse complement strand
CGTGGCGACATCCAGCTCCGCGAGCGTGCAATTCTCCGCATGAGGTTGTGGCGGCCTCCGTGCCATGCACAGAGTTCACCATATTCTTCGCGATTGCGCAAGTGTATAACGCGGAAAACTTTTGGCAGATGCTCTAACCGTGGTGCCGCCCCAATAAGTGCTTACGCCGGCGAGCGCCCACGTGCCGGAGCCGGTCTTCTTCAAACTGTTGTATCCGCCTGTCGTCAAGGCGACGGCTTGGGGGATAACTCCCTGAAGCGTGTTGAGGTCGGTGTTCGTGCCAGAGAGGATCAGAGACATCGAGCCCCCCGTCCCTTGAGTCCGGGCGACGATGTTACTCGTCAGGACTAAGGCGCCCGTACCCGAAGCATCGATCGTGCCCGTGGGCGAGGCGCTGCCGCCGAGGGTGCCCGAGCCGATGCCGGTGCCGATGGAAATAATTCGGCTCGACGTTTGGGCGCCGCCGACATACCGGAGAATGCCGCTATCCAAGTCGACCTCGCCAGACCGGGCATTGGAGCCCCACGTACCCAACGAACTCGAAGTGACAGCATTGGACGAGCCGAGGTCGGACACGATCAGCGTAGTGCCACCCTTCACGAACACGAGCGATGCAGTACTGTTGGCGTTGTTGAAGGTGTTATTACCCGAAAGGACGATCTTGCCGCCACCTTGGAACAAAAGTCGATTGGCGGCATCGTTTCCCGAAATGTCGCCGCTGATTTCGGCGTCGACATCGGTCGAGGTGCCATGAATGGCGCTGATGACGCGGATTCCGGCGTTCAGGCCGATGTCGCTGGAGAGGATGATCTTGTGATCGGAGGTCGTTGAGCCGAGTTGGAATGCCGTTGATGCGGTAAAGTTTGTACCCCAAGTAATGCTACCCAAGTTCAAGGTGCGATCGGCGCCGAGGGCACCGAAACCCAGTGTGGTACCGTTGATGGACATATTCCCCGCGCCTGAGGCGGCGAGGGTCTCATTCACGTCTCCTCCGGCGAGCTCGATAATGCCACCGGTGAAAGATGTGAACGAATTGGCCGAAGGAAGACTCGCGCCGCTTAACCGCAAGATGCCGGCACTCATTATGGTGTCACCCGAATAGGTATTGGCACTGTTTATGACCTGGGTTCCAGTTCCGGCTTTGGTCAATGCGATGGTGCTGGTTCCCGCACCGTCACTAATCACGCCCGCCCAAGTCTGGGTAGTTGTGCCCGAAATCGTAAGGATGGACGAGGCATTGGTCGCATTGTTGGTAATCGACGCGCCAGTACCACTGCCGCTGGTGGCGAGCAATCCGGTCGTTCGGTTAGCGCCATTAAGATCCAGCGTGGTGGTGTTGGCCAAGGTTACGGTGCCAGAGCCGAGTACACCGGAATTGGCGTCGTTGGCGATGACACTGCCGCCGGCGGTATCGATCGTGAGTCCGCCGCTAAACGTGTTGCCGGCAGCGGAGAGCGACAAGGCACCCGCGCCGGTTTGGGTGACGGTGCCGGTGCCGGTGATATTGGCCGTTTGATCAAAAGCATTCGCACCGTGACTGAAGATCAAAGCGCCGTTGTCGACAATCGCACCAACGACGCTACCTGTCGTGCCGCCATTACCGAGTTGCAGCTTGCCGGTGGCGGCGATCGTTGTCCCGCCGGTATAGGACTGATTGGCGGAAAAAATCTGCGTGCCCGTGCCGGTTTTGCTCAGCGCGATGGGGCTGGTTCCTACGCCGTCGCTGATGACGCCGGCGAAAGTCTGTGTGGTGGTCCCGGAGATGGTGAGCGTTAACCCCGTGTCAGTCGTGCTGCTGGTGATGGAAACGGCGGTGCCACTACCGCTGGTGGCGAGCAATCCGATGGTGCGGCTAACGCCGCCGAGGTCCAGTGTGGTGGTATTGGCCATGGTGACGGTGCCGGAGCCGATCTTGCCCGCACCGGAGCCGCTGGCGATAACGCTGCCCCCGGCCGTGTCGATCGTGAGTCCACCGCTGAAGGTGTTGGCGGCACCGGAGAGCGTCAAAGCGCCCGCGCCCGTCTGCGTCACGGCGCCGGTGCCGGTGATATTGGTCGATTGGGCGTAAGAGTTCGCCCCGTGGTTGAAGATCAACTGGGAGTTATTGGTGATGCCGCCGGGGATATTGCCCGTGGCACCGCCGTTGCCGACCTGGAGCGTGCCGGTGGTAATCGTGGTGGTGCCGGTGTAGGTGCTGCCGTTGCCTGCGAGGATCAACACGCCAGTGCCATTATACTTGAGGCTATTACCACCGTTGCCATTGATCACCGCCCCGTTGATCGTGATGTTTCCGTCGCCAAGGAGGGTAATAGTTCCTCCACCGGATCCACCGGAATTGATGGTCAAGCCACCGAACACGAGTGTATTGCCTGCGCCGTTCACGGTCAGACCCGAAACGGTGTTATTGTTCTGTATCAGGCTACCGGCGAAAGTGAACGTGGAGTTGGTGCCGCTGAGCGTAATGATTCGAGGAGCGCTGCCGTAGGTTAAGGACCCGCCAAAGCTGATATCGCCGTTGCCGCCGGTATCGGCGGCGTTGCCGAAGGTGACGTTGCCGCCGAGGGTGGCGTTCTGGCTGGTGGACAAGGTCAGGGCGCTGCCGGTGATATTGGCGACGGTGCCGCCGTTGAGCGAAAGGGTGCCCGTGCCCAGAGCATGGGCGTGGTTAATGTTCAACTTGCCGGCGGTCAAAGTCGTGGTGCCGGAATTCAGATTGTTGCCGCTGAGGGTCACGGTGCCTGGAGTGTTGATGGTGATGGCCCCGGTGGTGTTTGTGGTGGACCCGCTGATGATGATGTTGCCGGAAGCGTTGTTGCCGGTGAGGGTCAAGACCTTGCCGGCGGTGATGGCCAGCGAGCCCTGGATTTCCAGGGTGGCGGCGTTGTTGACGCGGAAGCTGGTGGTATTAGTAACCGCGGTCGTACCGGTGCCGATGGTCAGGTTATGATTCCCGCTGTCGTCCAACAGGATGCCCGTGTTGGTAAGCGTGTTGAGGGTGGCGGTGCCCACGATCGTAAGCGTTTGCCCCGTGTTGGTAATCGTCACGGCCTGGCCGACACCTTCCGCCAGCCAGAGCCCTTGGACGCTCGTAGCGCCCGCGATGCTCGGCTGATTCGAGAAGGTCGTATTGAACTCGGCGGCGTTCCCGGTTCCCGGGATGCCGCCCGTGCCCCAGTTAGTTGCCGTGGCCCAAGCCGTCGTGGAAGTCGAGCTTCCAGGCCCAGCCCAGATCACGATGCCCGCGCGTGCAACCGGCACGGCCGACAACGCTGCCACGGCGGCCACGGCGGCGGCGAGAATCAATTTATTGTTGAATCGACTGAACCCGAGAGTAAGAGACTTACGCATGCGACAACCCTCGAAAGAGACTCCCTCCGCCATGCACACGCATCAGCGGTACCGTTCTCTCTCACCCTGATTGTCTCTCTCTTGGTTCCCTGCTTTTTCCCCCCGCCAGTCCCCAGTTCCAATCTGCCACAAGGATAAAAAGGCTACATACTCGCTTTTATGGTCCCAAATAGTCCGACGTTCAAACTAAATTTTTTCCGAAATGTCCAAGCCTCTCAGCGATACTTTCTCTAATAACAAACTACACCGACAACCAGTTCGGGTCAAATTGTTTCTTTGATTGCGCTACTCCAAAACTGTTACATTTTGTCGATAAATATAAGCTTAAAGTAACATAACGATGATGAAGAAACTAAGTACTTGCAGTATTTGCGCAATTTTGCGGCTTGTATAGACCTCCTGCTGACTCACCTCTGGAAATACCTATTCCGGGGTGCAGATCAAAAAAAGTTAAAAAAATCTCTATAACCAGAAATTGGTATTTACCGTATTATCGCTTTTGTAAATAAAATGCCGCGTTCCCCCTCCACCCAAGCCCCCTAAACCACCCGCTCCCCTGACTGCACGGACCGCTTGATTCGTATTGCCCGCTTCCCCTTGTATTGACCGATCAACCCCGTGAACTTGTTCTTCCCCTCCACCTGCACAATCATCTCGCCGCTGGCCGGCTTCTCCAATTGAATAATGTCCCCCGGCACAAGGTTCATCAACTCCTCAACCTTGATCGACGTATGCCCCAGCAGCACCTTCACCATCAACGGCGCGCCGCTCAGATTCTTCTGCATCGCCTTGATGTGATCGTCCGACGCCGTCTTCTTGGTGTACGTAAACCAATTCTGCTGGCTCAATTTGCCCATCACCGGCTCGATGACGTTATACGGTATGCACAAACTCATCGTGCCCGCCCGATTGCCCATCTTGATCTCGAAGCCGATCACGACCACCACTTCGTTCGGCGGAACGATTTGCACCAGTTGCGGGTTGCTCTCTGTCTCCGTCAATTCAAAACCGATCTTCGTAATCGCCGACCACGCTTCAGACAGATTCGATAACGCCCGGTCGGTCAGCCGCTTCACCAGCCGCCATTCGATCTGCGTCAAAGGACGCTGCGGAATAAATAGATCGGCACTCGATCCCCCCAGCAACCGATCGATGATCGGATAAATAATCAGCGGCGAAATCTCCAGGCACATCTGCCCGTCCAGCGGCTTGGCGCTCAGCAGATTAAAACACGTCGGGTTCGGCAGCGCGTGAATGAACTCGCTGAACGTCAATTGCTCGATGTTCGCTACCGTCACTTCCACAATCGTGCGGAGATAACCCGAAAGTGCCGCCCCGAAATTTCGGCTGAATCCTTCATGCAGCGCCTCCAGCGCCCGCATCTGATCTTTCGAAACACGCTCGGGACGCTTGAAGTCGTAGTCCCGGATTTCCACATCCGTGATCCGCTTGTTGCGCGAGAAAACCTTGGCCGCAGTCTCTTCTTTGACCGCGCCGGAATCCACCGCCGCTAACAAGGCATCTACTTCAGATTGGTCTAGTACGTCTGGCATGCGTCATCCATGACTCGAGACTCGACAGTGGCGAGCGCACTTTCTGCTCTAACAGGTCTTATCGGACAGCCCCGCGAACAAACTTAAGCCCCTCATTGAGTAATCAACGTGGAGATACCGCCAACGCCGAGTCCGGCGGTCATCTCAGGCAGGAGCGTGCGCTGGGCCGTGGTGCTTCGGTGCAGCCTTGGCCCCGTGATGAGGCTTCGGCGGCTCCTCAAATTCACCGTCGACGACCGGCTGAGCCGCAACACCGACACGCTGGCGATGAATCCACAAAACGAGTCCGGCCAGCGAAATGATCGCAAAACCAAAGCCCGCTGAAATGACCGGAGGCCGCCAGTACTCGTACGCCCGTATCGTGATCAACTCATCCCGTGTTGCATCCTCGATGGGCTGGCGATCCTTTCGAAGTTGATCCATCCCCTTATCCGTATCGTCCTGGTGAGCCGTGATGTCGTTCTGAATGTCCTGCAGACGCGAGAGCGAGAATTCCTTGCTGATGCGGCCGTCCGCGGCAGCACGTTGCACCTGCCGGGCTTCATCAAGAAGCTGCTTCTGATCGGCCACATTTTTCGTCAGCGACAGTTGAAACGTGCTCAGAAGGTCGACGTAATGCGAAAGAGCCTGCGCACTTTCCGTCGTGCTGGCACGCGAGCGATGCCATTTCCACGCAAGCATGCTGAACGACAAAATCAGACCGATGACTCCCCCGATGGCCATGACTCTGTACAGCTCGATGGTCGGTATGTGCTTGAGATGAAGATTCATGGGCCCGTGCATGGTCGGTCCTCTGCGGACTTTTCAGGGAGTCCTACTAGGTCATCGACTATTTCCGGATGTCGATGTAGGTATTTGCCGAGTTATCGGTCCGCGCATAAAAAACCTCGGGTTCGCGAACCCGAGGTTTGGAGGATCAGACTGGAGCAACCAGCAGACAGGTCAGTTTTTCTTGACCGCGCCGGGGAACATTTCCGAATCGCCGGCCTTGGCGGGCATCGTTGGCCCCCCTGCCGCCGGAGCGCCGGACTTGGCCGGTGCCGCACCCTTGGCTGGGGCTTTCGTCAGGTTGGGATGTGAAACCTGGGCAAATTCAGGCTTGATGAAAATATAGAACAGACGCCCCTGCGCAAACTCGCGGCCGGCCAGTTTGCCCGCCTCAGGACCAATGCCCATATAGATATCCGCACGGCCCGCCGCACGGATCGCCCCGCCCGTGTCCTGATCGAGCACGAATCCCTTGTATGGAACCGTGTTGCCGTCAGCTGTGGGCTTGGGCACATCGATGAACGTGAACGAGGCGCGGGGGAAAATTTTCTTGTCCGTGGCCAGAGAACGGTGCTCCGTTACCTGAACGCCGAGCGAACCCGACGGCCATTCGCCAGCACCGTACGGCTTCAGGAACGTAAAGCGATCATCACGCATCACATATTCATCGAGCTCGCCGGGATGGGCATCGAAGTACGCCAGCACGGTGGGAAGCGACAGATGCTTCTTATCGATCTTGCCTTCCTTGACCAGTTCAGACCCAAGACCGCGATGTTCACGTCCGTTGGTGCCGGCAAATCCGAGGAGCATTTCCTGACCATTCGGCAAGATCACCTTTGCTGAGCCCTGCACTTGAATGATGAATGGCTCAATGGGCTTGCGGAAATACATGATCTCGAGGCCGTTGAGTTTGCCAGATTGCAGAAGCTCGCGCCGGGTGGGATAGGTGCCTTGCACGTCACCGGTGAAAGGATCGGATACCAGGTCTGCTGGCCGGCCGTAGATCGGATACTTGAATTCACTCGTAGGTGTGGGACTGCCCTGATAGATCGGTGTGTAGTAGCCGGTGAACCAGACGTCGCCCTTGTGGTTGTAGCCTTTGGAGGTCCAGACTTCGTAGCGGGCGAGGACTTCCTGCTGGAAGCGGTCGGCAGTGATGGCCGGGTCGTGAAGCATGCGCTTGATGTCCAGCAGCGTCGCCAGCACCTGATCGTGCGTGATCGGATCATTGGGTCCGGAAGGGAAACCGTGAATGCTCGAGGGGGCGTTCAGGTACTGGATGGATTTGTCGATGGCCCGCTCGAGCCCGGCACGATCGGACCAGGCCATGCGCATGTCGGGATAATCCTTGGGATCGAGCTTGACCAGGCCGAACTCGCCGGGGGCGAGAGGGGTATCGACATCCTGATCGGCGAAGGGATCGATGAAGGTAGCGTTGTGGGTGTGGCAGCCGGCGAAGGAGAAGGCCGCAAAGGCCACTAGAAGGAACGCAAAAAGGCGAGCTTTCATGGGACCATCCTTGGCAGAAAGAAGCGGTGAACTGTGTGCGTGAGCGCTTATCATCGGCGCTTGGGCTGAATTATGGCGAAAAATGGGGTGCAGGTCTAGTAATGGGGCGCCAGATTCTTGCCGGCGTGCAAGGGCGTGAGTTTGCGCACCTGCGCGGATTCCTCGGGGGAGATCGCCACGGAATTAAACCACGGAGGACACGGAACGCACGGAGGGAAGAACGGGAGGGGAATGGTGAACGATGAATGCTGAACGTTGAACGGAGAAAGCGGGGGGAGGGCGGGACGGAGGGTGCGGCGGCGGCCTATAGTCATTGAACGCAGCAGTGCCGGCGGGAATCGCTTCGCGAGACCGCCATTCCGCCCCCCCCCGACCCCGCCACTGTCTGCGGGCGGTCGATTGCTGAGGGATTATTTTGAGAGGAATTTATTATGAGCGTGCAAAGCGTAGCTAAAAAGTTTGTGGAGTTGTGCCGCCAGGGGAAGAACTTTGATGTGATGGAGACGATGTACGCGCCGGACATTATTTCGGTCGAAGGCGACGGCGCCGAGACCAAGGGGCAGGGGCCGGTGATTCAGAAATCGCGGCATTGGGCCGAAGTAAACGACTTCCACGGCGAAACGGTCCGCGGCCCCTTCTTCAGCGGCGGCACCGATACGGCCGGCCAGTTCACCGTTTTCTTCACCCTCGACATCACCCGCAAAGCCACCGGCCAGCGCCTGACGCTGGAAGAAGTTGCCCTCTACACGGTGAAGAACGACAAGATCACCCGTGAACAGTTCTTCTATGAGGGTGACCACTGACGGAACGAAATGAATTATGAATTATGAATGCTAAATGATGAAGGGAGAAGACGGGGGGAGGGGGCGGAGGAATACCTCTTCCTGTTTCTTGCTTCTTGATTCTTGCTTCTCAAACACCGTCCTTGTCGATTTGCAGGTTTTTATCCTGAAGTATGTAGCAGTACCGATTTAAATGCGTAAGCTTCATTTGCCCGGATGGTTGGAGAGGATCGAGACAGAACAACTGTGTCCCGGTTGCGCTCGTTCGAATCTCCACAGACAACAAATTGGGTGTGTGCAGCACACCACTACCCGTGCAACGGCCAGAGTTGCTGTCTGGCTCGCGCAGCAGCGAGCGACTATAATGCCCACATGTTTCATCCGTTTGAACTCAACTTTGTGAATGTCATCGGGACCTACAACGCTTTGTGGGATATCTCTGGTAGAGTCGTCATGGATCCCCAATTTGGCGACCACGACAACTGGTTATTGACGTTCCGAAATGGTCTTAAGGGTATGCTAGCCCGAATCAGCGCAGTAGATCGAGAGTACACTGCGCTCCATCGCTTTCAGACGGATTTTCCGGCAGACGAAAATCCGAATGACTGGAGCATTGGCTGCGAATCTCACGCCGGTCTTATCTTCTTTGCCATGGATTCGACAATTGAGTGTTTTGTCTTCTCACTCAATGCACTTGGATTCGTCAAATCCAAATCGGACTTCTGCGACATCACCGACCCCAAAGCGCTGCGACAGATATCCCCCCAAAACATTCTCGGAGGAGGCTCCTCGGACAGGCAGAATCCGCGTGCCGGTTATCAGAAGCACTTTCCGCGAGTCGTTGCACACTTTAAGGCGAACGAAACGCTATTAGCTCGCCTTTTTGAATATCACGATGTTAGCAAACATCGGTCTGCGATCTCCGCCGGTGGTTCGGCAGGAGTTTTGCACATTCGAGATAATCCCAAGTTTCCTGGAAATGGTATGTCAAGCGTCGTCCACACTGTCGAGTCGCTTGCGCATGAGTTCCAGACGTTCCTCGATGCTGCCCTCCCGATCGCAACTGAAGAAGCCGCGGCAGTCTTTGGCTACACCGTCGTGAAGCGCAACCTCGGAAGCTAAATTGTGTGACACGACACTAGACGACAGCAACGGGGACCCACGTCAATGCCTCAAGGTTAGCATATAAGTTATCATCTAAATGTATCTTATGATCGCTCGCGCCAGCCATGGCCTTCGGCAACAATGGTGTTGGTTCAGGATGAGCGAAACGGAGACGCAGTTGCTCTGTCTCAACGTTTTGTTTGCGTAACAGCAGCATGACCCTGTGGGCGACGCCCCGCAAGAACAATTCCTCCTTACGTCCGACAAGTTCACGCCCACAATGCCCTCTCTTGATTGCACCTGATCAAGCTGAGTACCGATTTTGAAATCCAGTAAATGTGCTGGCCGTGCCCTCAACGGCATTCCGCATGCCAAACCGCCGACGAGGGCGTGGGCACCACTTTCTGGCACCACTTTGTGGGATTACCGTTCCTGCTTTATTGTTTCCCCCGCCCGCTCGCCGCATAATCGGCGGTGCATTTAACCCCAAGGAGCCCTCAGATGGCCAAGAAATCGAAAGCGAAGACCGCATTGAACTCCCCCACCGCTGCTGCCGGCAAAGGGAAGTCGTGGCAGGCGCGCATCGGCGAGGCGCAGGATGCGCTGGCGGTAGAGTTCGTGGAATCGCTCTCGTTCGATTACCGGCTGGCCAAGCACGATATCCTGGGCTCGGTGGCGCATGCCACGATGCTCCATTCCGTCGGCCTGCTCTCCAAGGCCGACCTCGCCGCCATCAAGAAAGGCCTCGACGCGATCCTGCGGGATATTCAATCGGGCAAGTTCCACTGCGATGTGACGCAGGAAGACATTCACATGGCCGTGGAAGGGGAGCTGATTAAGCGGATCGGCGAGCCGGGGCGGCGGTTGCACACGGGGCGGTCGCGGAACGATCAGGTGGCGCTCGATATCCGGCTGTGGTGCCGGGAGGCGATCGGGATTTTGCTGGGGAAGGTTTCGGATCTGCAGAGGGCTTTGGTGAAGATGGCGGCGGAGCAGGGGCATTGGCCGATGCCGTCGTTTACGCATCTGCAGCGGGCGCAGCCGATCGTGGCGGGGCACGAGATGCTGGCGTATTGTGAGATGCTGGAGCGGGACAAGCAGCGGCTGGAGGATTGTTTGAAGCGGGTGAATGTCAGTCCGCTGGGGGCCGGGGCGGTAGGCGGAACGACGTTGCCGATCGATCGGCATAAGGCGGCGAAGCTGCTGGGAATGCCGACGGTGACGGACAATTCGCTGGACTCGATTTCGGACCGGGATTTTTTGTGCGAGCTGGCGTTCGATCTGAGCATGATCGCGATGCACTTGTCGCGGTGGGCAGAGCAATGGATTTTGTATGTGACGACCGAGTTTGGCTTCATGAAGATTGGCGATGCGTTTACGACGGGCAGTTCGATGATGCCGCAGAAGCGGAATCCGGACATGCTGGAGCTAATTCGGGGAAAGACGGGCGGGGTGTACGGGCAGTTGGTGGCGCTGCTGACGATGATGAAGGGTCAGCCGCTGGCGTATAACCGGGACATGCAAGAGGACAAACGGTCTATCTTTTTTGCATACGACCAGGTGGAGGCCTGCCTGACGATGGCGGCAGCGATTGTGCTGCACACGACGGTGCTGCCGGAGCAGATCGCGGGGCGGCTGGATGAGGGGTTCTCGGATGCGACGGTGTTTGCGGAGTACCTTGTCCAGAAAGGCGTGGCGTTCCGGACGGCCCATCATATTGTGGGATCGCTGGTGGCGGAGTGCGAAAAGCGGGGATTAACGGGGCTTTCGCAGTTGGAGTTGGAGGTGATGCAGGAGAAATCGGCAGCGATTGGGGAGAATGTCTACGGATGCCTGGGCGCGGCGCGGGTGGTGAAGGCGTATCGGTCGCACGGGGCGGGCGGGACGAAGTCGCTGAAGGTGCAGTTGGCGAAGTGGAAGCGGGTATTGAAGGGGTAGGCGGGGGACGGTTTGCGCAAAGGTGGGGGGTTTAAAGCTTCCGAGAGAACCCTATTCACAGTCGCGCGATAGGCGGTCGAATGGTTCTTGGGGAAGTAAATTAAGAGTGTCTTAGACTTTTTTGTAGCCAACTGCGACATTCACGCGATATGATCGTTGTGCGGATAGATCACATCTCGTCCGGGCCTTTCGGGCCCCAGGGGGTTTTATGAGTATGAGTGCGTTTTTTCCCATGTTGGCCGAGGTCGACACCAATACGCTGATCATCATTATTGGGGTGAGCGTGTCGGTTCTGATCGTGATGTATTTCGGCGTGCGGTTCTGGATGGTGAGCACGCGCGAGCCGGCGATACCGGAAGTGATCAGTCCAGTGATGGAGAAGGCGAGCCAGGAAGCGCTGCAGCACATGACGGAAGTGACGCTGGAAGAAGATGAGCAAGAGACCGAAGCGATGAAGGAAACGGATGCGCCGGCGGAACTGCGTCAGGCGGCGGAACCGGCGAAGGCCCAAGCGTAAGCGTGGGCATGGGGCCGTGGTGCGTGAGATGGGACGGGGCGGGGATATGGCGTTGCGCGGATGTGACGTGCGGGGGGCGGTCGTTACAATCTGGCGATGGCGCTTGATCCATTTGAAATTGCGAGTTTGGCGAAGTCTCTGGCGCGCGAGGGCGGGTTTGAGTTGGCGGGAGTTTCACGTCCAGCCGCAGCGCCGCACGGCGAAGCGTACCGAAGGTGGGTGGAGACGGGGCAGCATGGGACGATGGAATATCTGGCGCGGAATCTGGATGAACGCCTGGATGTGACCAAGAAATTTCCGTGGGCGAAGTCAATACTTTCGGTGGGGATGGCGTATTGGCAGGAGGAGGCGACGGGGGAAGCGGGCCAGGACGATGAGAAGGCGGGGAGGATCGCGCGGTATGCGTGGGGGCGGGATTACCACAAGGTGATGGAGAAGAAGCTGATCGTACTGGAGAAGCGGCTGCGGACCCAGTTACCGGCCGACGCAGCGGGGTTCACGGCGCGGTCGTATGTGGATACGGGGCCGGTGCTGGAGCGGATATCTATCGGCAATCTTTTTGTCCAAGCCGTAGGCCAGCGAGGCGGCCGTCGGTTCATTGATGATCCTCAGCACCTCCAAGCCCGCAATCCGGCCGGCATCCTTGGTGGCCTGACGCTGGGAATCATTGAAGTAGGCCGGAACCGTGATCACCGCCTGGGTAATCGGCTCCCCCAGGCGCACTTCGGCGTCGGCCTTGAGCTTGCCTAGAATCATCGCTGAGATCTCGGGCGGGCTGAACTGCTGGGTTTTGCCCTCGATTTCCACTTCGATCCGCACATCGCCATTGGGCGCCGACACCACCTTGTAGGGCACGCGTTTGATCTCTTCCTGAATCTCACTGAACTTCCGACCCATAAACCGCTTGATGGAATAGACGGTATTGCGGGCGTTGGTCACCGCCTGACGCTTGGCGGCTTCACCCACCAACCGCTCGCCGTTCTTGGCAAACGCCACCACCGACGGTGTCGTCCGCTTGCCTTCGGAATTTTCCAAGACAAGAGGGTCGCCACCCTCCATGACCGCCATGCAGGAATTGGTCGTTCCCAAATCAATGCCGAGTACTTTTGCCATAAAATCGCTGGTTTATTCGCGCTACCAAGGAAGCCTTCAGCAGTTACGATGCCAAACTGTCTCAGCACAGTCCTACAATGCTTGTGGTAATGTATTTACAGATTTATGCTAGATCGCGTGCGATGAACAGTGAGTCATGGAGTGTGCCAAAGTGACTCACTTGGAACCTCCGTTGTGACACAATTGCGCGGGGAGTATGTCACCGTTGAACCATGAACATCGCCGCGCACGCCTTCGTCCAACTCCCCATGAAAACGTCCCCAAGAGTTCTTTTCAATCTGATTGCGGCTGGCGCAGTTTTTGCCGCTTCCTCCGTCTTGCTCGGCGGACAAGTGCCCGGCGCCACGGTTGGGTCCAACCAGTTCAATGAAAAAACGATCAAGCAATGGACGCTCAAAGGGCCGCTCAGCGAGAGCCCCAAGCGCCTGGCGGAGAGCCTTCCGCTGGCCGACCAGCAGAACCGCGGCGGCTGGGCGAAGTTCGAGCCGATGTGGGACGAGTTCAACGGCCCGGCCCTCGATACAAACAGGTGGATCGTTGGCATGTCCTGGTGGAAAGGCCGCCAGCCGGCCTGGTTCAATCCCACCAATGTGTTCGTGCGGGACGGACAACTCCACCTGGCGATGCGCAAGGAAACGGTGCCTGCGGAACTCCAGAAGCAGGGCTACCACGATTACACCTCCGCAGCGCTGCACACGCGAGCCCGTTCCAGCTATGGGTATTACGAGGTGAAGGCTCGGGCCATGAACTCCGGTGGGTCCAGTTCCTTCTGGTTCCAGCAGGAAGATCCGAAGGCCACCCCCCGCTGGGCGACGGAGGTGGATGTGTTTGAGCTGTGCGGCAAGAACAACACCCACGACCAGCGCTACTACATGACCCTGCATGTCACCCAAACGCCGCAGGAAAAGCGTCATTGGCAGGTGGGAAGTTACTGGGCCGCCCCGTGGCGTTTTGCGGAGAACTTTCACGTCTATGGCTTCGAGTGGGGCCGGGACGAACTCCGCTGGCACGTGGACGGCGTGCTCGTCCATACCGTCCAGAACACCCACTGGCACCAACCGCTCTTCCTCATCTTCGACAGCGAGACCATGCCCGAATGGTTCGGCATGCCGGGCGACGCCGACCTGCCCTCGACCTTCAGCGTCGAATACGTCCGGACGTGGGTGGGCCAGAAACCTCAGCCCGGCGTGCCGGGGCGTTGATTTCGTTCCATGCACCAGGCGTGTCGAGGTGGCATCCACCGTTCAGAAGGGTCCTGGAATGTCGGCTCAAGTTCCGCCGACGCCTGCTGGACGGAGTGTCGGCGACCCTGTATATTAACGTCAGCGCAGACGATCAAGTTATGATAGCCATTGAAGAAACCGCCACCGTCCAGCCGAACGGTTG
>CAIMWO010000096.1 GCA_903845195.1 uncultured Phycisphaerales bacterium | reverse complement strand
GACGATCCGCATCGCCCGGGTCTTTCCAATCCACTTTCATAGACGCCTCCTTGCAGAGGCTTAAGCATCGCCGCTTCCGTGAAAGTGCGCAACCTAACATGCGCCGTACCGCGCGCGAGATTTAAGTGGGATCCGGATAATATACACCGGTTTCAAATCTTGTCAAATTGTTTAAGATCAGATTGCAAATTGTTCTTATTATTCGCAATAGAATTATTACCGGACGAATTGGGCTTTTTGGTTCGATTCTGGAGACATTCTTAGTATTGGAGTGAGCGAGGACGTTAATATTCATTATTATAAATATTAACTACTGGTTGGAAGGTGAGATGTCCTGGTCCCAGACGGGATCCACGTGTGCTTGGCGGGGTTGGCGTTCGCCTTGATGTTGTGCGCGAATCGCTTCGATGCAGCGTGCGAGCACTTCGCGAGCGTCATAACCAAGTCGACGGACGGGAAGGGCACTTGGGCTGGCGATGGGGTAATTGGCATGGGCCACGACATCGACATCCGCTCCCACGTGGAAGCCCGAACGGATCAGGCCAATGACCGCGTGTTCGACGAGGTTATCGTCCCAGATGAGGAGGGCATCGGGCCGAGAGTCGGCAGGTCCGTGCATCAAGGCCGCGACGGCATTTTCGGCGGCGAGGGGGTATCCTTGCCAGACGAACTGTCTAGACCAGAATTCCAGTTTAATACTCCGCGCCTGGGCTTCGCGGACGTACGAATCATTATCTCCCTGGCACGGAGCGAGGCGGGGGACGGAGACGATGGCTAATCGCTTGCGGCCGCGTGCCGCGAAGTAATCGAGCGCCTTGGTATAGAAGGACACGCCGGCGAGATCCACGCCCCACAGTCCCGGGAAGGTGCCCATGACGACTCTGGGGATGCCGGGGTGGGTCATGATCGGGCTGGTTACAACGTTGTGAGGAGGGGAGGCGAAGATGATGCCGCCAATGCGATGCTCGACGATGTCTTTGACGAGTTGATTATGGCTGGGCGAATCGAGGCTGTGGTACTGCAGAATGTTGTAGTAGGAAGGGAGTTTGAGGCCCGATTTGAGTAGATCGGCTGCGGCTGCGAGCAGGGTGGCATTGAACTTGGTCCACTCATGGGGGATTTGGGGATCGAAGGGAAAAACCAGTGCGTAGGTGTCGACGAAGGGGGGCCTTTCGACGACGAATGTTCCGAGCTTGCCGCGCGTCTGGACAAAGCCTTCTGCGGCGAGCCCATCAATCACACGTTGGAGTGTGGATTGGCTGATGCGGAGGTCGCGCGCCAGTTGGATGCGCACGGGGAGTCGCGAACCGAGGCGAAGCACGCCACATGCGATTTGCGCACGGAGATGCGTCAAGGCCGCATCCTTGGTAGCAGTGGGGCGAATGACGCCTTTTCTCTTTTTGGCCATTTTGAGGCTAGCTTTGCTTCACGCGAGATACATGGTCTGGAAAGCAGAATATGGGTTGGCTTGCAAGTGTCAAGTCTTTGGCCAGTCGTGGTTTGTCTAGAGTTCCGATGCCGGCTCGAGGTCGAGTTCGCAATTCATTTCATTGCAGACGACTTCGAGTTCGGTGCGGAGTTTGCGAGGCGGACGGCGCCGGATGGACTGTTTGAGCTCCCTCCGCCGTGCACATGCCCCAGATTGCCTGGTTATCTAAACTTTCACCCCACTCTTGACATCCCGCATTATTCCTTCAGAAACCGACACTAACACCATATTAAGATTGCGTTAAGACGACCCCTCGTTCATCCATTCAACTTGGTCATCTCCACGCCAATTGACACTTTTCGCACTTTTTTTGCCTCCCGAGACCGCCCTCTCGCACCCTTTTCCCACATGCCTTGCAAATTCACCCGAAAAACCCCATACTGTGCGACTTTCCATTTCCGGGAAGGCCCGGCTCTTAGGAGTTCTAAACATGGCGTATGCAATCATCGAAGACAGCGGCACGCAGTTCAAAGTTGAAGCTGGCGATCGCTTCGAAATCGATATCCGCGAACTCAAGGACGGCGACACCACCATCACCTTCGACAAGGTCCTCCTCGTCAGCGGCGATGCCGGCGTCAAGATCGGCCAGCCCACGGTGGCCGGCGCGACCGTGACGGCCAAGATCCTTGGACAGATCAAAGACGACAAGGTCTGGGTCGAGCGGTTTACTCGCCGCAAGGGCTTCCATCGCCGGGTCGGTCACCGCCAGAAGTACATTGGCGTTCAGGTCGAATCCATCAACGGCTAAGCAATCCGAAACAGGCAACCAGGATTCCGTAAGCAACAGATTGAAAATGAAGGCCCGTGCCGATGAGGCGCGGGCCTTTTTTTTGTGGCGCTGTCCGGAATGTTTCGCGGCGGGTCCGGTTATCAGCGGTTTGCCGGTGCGTCCTCGGGGGGCAGCATGGAGCCCTGGGCTCTATGTTCGAGGGCGGGATAATCTTTGATGTAGACTACGGCGAAGTGGTTCTTGCCGTTTTCGGGGACTTCGGGCGGGCGCACAATCACCATGCGTTTGGCCACGGCTTGGGTGATGCTGATCTGGACCTGGGTCGTCAGCAGATACTTATCCTTGTCGAGGACGATGTTATAGATGGTTTCATCGTCGTAGGAGTATTCGTCAGGGCCGACACGCTCGATCTTCATGCGCGAAAGCCAGTTGGAACCGTACTTCTTTTCGAAATCCTGATGCATTTTCTTGAACGCCAGAAGGAAACGGCGCTCGTCGTCCGTAGCCGTATTGGTCATTCTTTCCCGCTGCGAGATGAGGAGATATGCGTTGTCGTAGCCTTTGTCGGTGCCTTTGGCGATCTGCGTGAAGAACTGGCGGATGGCTTCTTCGCGCGTGGTGGGGTAGCTGTCGAACGGGCCGCCGGGATTCACGGTCAGATAGATGCCGTAGACGATGAAAATGAAAGCGATGACGCCGAGAATGATGAGACTGGTTTTGACGATGGACCCGATGACCTTCGCTGGTTTTTCAAATTCCGGACCTTTGTCGCCCTGGGCCCGCAGTTCGAGGATTTTGTCCATCTGGGTGAGATCGCGGCGGCAACCGATACAGAAGCGCGCGGAGGTGAGAGCGGGGGTGCCGCAGACGGGGCACTTATCAAGTTTTTTCGGGGGAGCAGAAGAAACAGGAACCGCAGGCGCGGTCACGGCCGGCGCTGCACGTTTGGGCCGTGTGTCGGTGGGGGCAGGCGTAATGTCGTAGAGGTCATGGTCTGCGGATGGCGCGGCCGGGGGAGGAGGCGGCGAAATCTGGGGATCGCTGGCGGGCGCGACCGGCGCGGGCGAGGATGCGACGGGCTGGGCGGGTTTTCGGGCCAAGGTGGTGGGCGCGTTGGGAATCACCATGTCGCGGGGGTAACAGTCTTCGCAGTAATACCTGCCGCTGGGGTCTTTGATGCGTTTGAGCTGTGTAACATCCTTGCCGCAGGCATTGCAGATTTTGACAACCGGCGGGTTGGACATGATGGCCTCCGGGTGATGGCGGTATTCGATCAGTGGGGATTGTACCCGGGTAAGTGTGAAAATCACGCATGGTGAGCCGTAGGGAGGTGAACCGTTTTCACCACCAAGGCACAAAGGCACCAAGGGGAAATTCAGATTTCAGAATTCGGAATTCAGAATGACGAGGTGGGCTGGTTTCTGAGTACTTCTCTGACAGAGTGACAAGGGGCCATCGCTTCTTGCTTCTTGATTCAGACTTTTGACCACTGACAACTGGCTACTGACCACTGGCTCATTCTTTTCAAAGCGGTGCGGCGGGGTAAGATGGGGGGTGGTGATGGAAACGCGAAAGTGGAAACGCGAAACGCGAAACGATGACGGACGGGTGCGAAGTTGGGTGGTACGGGAGGGGGAATTGTTGTTGCGGGGCGTTAGGCCAAGGGAGGGTTGAGGCAGAGTAAGTGTGTCTCAGTTGCGCTCATTGGTGATATGCGTAGTGCTAGAAGTGAGAGCTGGTAGAAATCACTGGGTGAGGAAGTTATGGCTGGTGCGGTGCGGACAGTATTGTTCTTGTGTACGGGGAATTTTTACCGGAGCCGGTTTGCGGAGATATTGTTCAATCACAAGGCGGCGGAGGCGGGACTGGCGTGGCGGGCGACGTCACGGGCATTGGCGGTGGAGCGCGGGGATGGGGTGAATTTTGGGGCGATCTCGGCCCATACGGTGCGCGGGTTGGCGGCCCGCGGGATTGCGGCGCCGGCAGAGGACCGCTATCCGCAGCAGGTAAGCGAAGCGGATTTGGCCGGGAGCGATTTGGTGATTGCGGTGAAGGAGGCGGAACATCGGCCGCTGCTGGGGAGCCGATATCCGGGATGGGAGGAGCGCGTGGAATTTTGGCACGTGCATGATCTGGATCAGGCTACGCCGGAAGAGGCGCTGGTGGAAATTGAGGAGGCGGTGGAGGAGTTGGTGGTGCGATTGGCCGGGAATGGGATTGATGGCGTGGGTCGATGATGCGGGGGCCGTTGGCATGGTCTTGGCACCTGGTGGAGCGTTCCGACTTAATTGATGGGCGCCTCCGCGAACATGCCTAACGCCCCCCCCGGGCCCCTTCCCCGTTAGGCATGGCACCCGGGGGCACTCCGTGTTCACGGTGGGCTCTGTGGTTTTTACGGAGTCGAGGGGCTTTGGGGTGGAGAGCGGATTTGAGATTTGAGAATTTGACATTTCAGAAGTTGAGGGACGATCATCCTATGGGGTACGTGCAGACTTGGAAGTCTGCACCACAAGGCCGGAGCGGGGAAATATCGGGTGATTTTTCGGGCAAAGAAAAAGCCGCCCGGGGAGGGCGGCTTTGGTGAGTACTGCGAATTTTTGCGGCCGAGGGCGGCGGGCGATTACTTGGCCTGATTGAGGATCAACGTGCTGGCCTGATTGGAGGGCACGTTGAGGGCACCCAGGGCGGTGGCGGCGGCCAGCTTGGTGGCGGCGTCGGCATCGCTGCCCAGGAGCTTGATGAGGCCGTTGATGGTGGCGGAGTCGAGGACGTCGCCGGTGCGCTTGGCGGATTCGGCAACGGCGGTGAAGAATGCCGGCTTGAGGCTGGCATCGGTATCGCCGGAGAGGGCGATCGTCGCGAGGGACCGCTGGGCCTCCGCATTGTTGAGCTGGCCGAGGACGACCGAAGCGCCAATGGCCACGTCGGTACGTTTGTCCTTGAGGGCGTCGATCAGCGTGGGGAGGGCGTCTTCGACCTTATAGATGGTCGCGTGATCGGCCGCGAGACCCGAGAGCAACTTGAGGGCCGTCAGCGCGAAGGCGTTGGCCTTTTCGGGATCGAGCGGGGTATTGCCGGCGTCGGCACGGGCGATGGCCAGAGCCGCATTGAGACCGGCTTCATCGGCAGTTTCATCGATCGGGGCATAGTTCTTGGCTTCCGCCAAGCCGAGCTTAATTCCCGGCAGGCTGGCGGCCGAACCGGAGACGAGCACCGTGCTTGCGGCAAGGCGGTAGTCGGTAGCGGCGAGCTGGCCGATACGTGACACTTCGGGACCGCCGGCGATGACGATGACATCGAATGCCGGTGCGCGGCGACCGACTTCCAAGGCGCTGGAGAGGGAGCCGCCGGCATAGACGTTGTAGTGGGCTGCCGAATCACGCAAGGTGCCGGCAAGCTTGTTACGCGTATTTTCATCCGGTTCGACGACCAGGGCATTGGGCGTGCCGGTGCCGCTGATGGCTTCGCCGAGGATCGGCACGACGCGGAAGAAGGAGGGGAATTCCTTGTTCGGGTTGGCGCCGGCGAGCGCGAAGGCCGCTTTAAAGCGAACCGCACGTTCGGGATAGGAGAGTGCACGAACCAGCGGAGCGCCCTGGGCGGTATTCACCAGTCCCTGCGTGCCACCGGTGGCTTCGAGCACTTCGATGGCTTTGAGAATGAGGGCTGGATCGCGATCGTTTAGGGCTTGCGTCAAGACCGGGTTGAGATAGATCGGTCCGGCGGCGCGGGCGACGAACGAGGCGTCCGGAGCACCGGCGATCTTCGTGGGATCGGTGGCGCCCTGCGGGAGCTGAATTTCGCGCCGCAGATTGGCGGCGATCCACAGGCTGATGGCCGGCGAATTCGTCGACTGCAGCTTGAGCACCTGCTCGGCATTGCGCATCGACATGATGTCGTGCCAGATCGGCGTCGGCACGTTGATTGGGGCCACATTGTTCAACGATTTGTCATACTGCCAGATGGGATTGGTGGTCTCACCGGGGAGCAAGGGCTGATAGGAAGGCTTGTTGGAATAGTAGGATTGGGCGGCGCCGAGGAAAAGATCGGAGGCGGACTTGGTGGTGGAGCCCGAATGATCGATGGCGGCAACCGCCTGCTTGGCGGCGGCGCGAACCAGTTCCGGCGACTTCTCATCGGTGGCCAGCAACTGGAGCGTCGGCAGGGCCTGGGGATAGCCGATCTGGCCGACGACGTTGATCAGCAGAATCTTGTCGCCCTGCTCGGACATCTTGAGTTGTTCGAGAACGGGAGGGAGCAGGGGGCGGCCGATTTCCGTCATGACGCGAACGATGAACGGTTGCAGGTTCTTCTTGCTTTCGTTCTGGATGTATTCGATGAACAGGGGGCCCGCAAACTGGCCGGCGGCGACGAGCCGTTCCTTGGCGTTGGCGTAAGCGCGTGGGCCGTTGCCGAGGCGTTCGATCTCGGCACGAATGCGGATGGGATCGCGCAGGACCGCGCGGTAACCTTCTTCGAGGCGGTCGAGAAGCTGGACGGAAATATCCCTGAGGTCGTCGCGCTTCTGGTTGCGGATGAGGATTTCACGGACGTTGCGCCCATTGGCTGCGGCCTCGAACGCCGCGAGGAAATCCACCGGGCTCGGGTTGGCATTGACCAGGGCCTGGCCGTTGGCCTTGGCCAGATCGATGTTGTTGACGAGCGAATAGTGGAGGAAGTCTTCAGCGAAGATTTTGAGCTGCCGATCCGCCACGGGAGCGGCGGCCGGCGCTTCGGCGGCTGCCGGTGCTGCCGCTGCGGGAGTAGCCGGGGCAGCAGACGTCGCCGGCGCGTCTTCGGCGCGGGCGGTGCCCGTCAGAGGAATGGCTGCCAGCACCGCGGCAGAGAGGAGTACACCCGACCAAGACCGATGAAGCATAACGCCTCCTGTACCAAAGCGAAGCCGCGAGATGAGGACCACCAATAGAGAAGCTGCAGGTCGGGTGGATCGTTGAGAGTTGAAGTCATCCTTCCGCCGGAACTGCAACCACGCCACGCACATAAAGGGCCGATGCCGCGAGGCTTCGACCGAATGGGGGCGATTATAGACGGGGTTTGAAGTGTGTCAAAGGGAAAGGAAGTTGGAAGTTGAAAGATGCGGTCGAGAGGGCCGCGGGATGGTGGGTGGGCGGGTGGCGGCTGTTCGGGAAGAATAGACGGAAGTATGATCGCTGTTGCGACGTTATGCTGACAGGAATATCAGGCAACCGGTTCTCAGCGCTAAGGGAGCAAAAACCATGAAAAAGGCTACCTTCCGGACCGGACTACTGGCTCTGGGGTTACTCCTGACAGCCCACGGATTCGTGCAGGCCGACGAGCCGACACGTCAGCCCGAGCCGCCTGTCGGCAAGCAGGATTCGGCCATGAAACTCATCAAGGAGCTCTACAAGGAGGAATACCTGAAACGGGGACCGGAAGAGCGGCTGAACCTGGGCAGAAAGATGGTCGAGGACGCCAAAACCACCCGGGAGCCGGCCACACAATATATGTTGCTGAAGGAGGCGCGGGATATCGGCATCCAGCTCATGGATTTGGACCTGACGATGAGCGCCAGCGAGTGGATGGGGAAGCTTTTTACGGTCAGTGGGGTGGATTTGAAGCTTAAGGCGCTGACGATTATCCGTCCGCAACTGAAAACGCCGGAAGCCAATAACGCCGGGGCGGATGTGGCCCAGGCGCTGGTGGATCAGGCGATTGCTGCGGAGGAATTTCGCGTCGCGATCGATGCGCTCGAGCAACTGCGGGCCTTTGCGATAGGTGCCAAGAATATCCAGCTGGCCTCGAGCGTTGAAAGCAAGAAGGATGCACTGAGCGTCCAGCAAACCGCGTACAACGA
The DNA here is from genome assembly GCA_903845195.1 of uncultured Phycisphaerales bacterium. GTDB lineage: Bacteria > Planctomycetota > Phycisphaerae > WQYP01 > WQYP01 > CAIMWO01. The sequence continues at coordinate 41,562 of CAIMWO010000096.1, read as the reverse complement.
TTTCCGCAATGGGCAGGAGAAGCTCAAGAGCGATCCGGGAAATGCACCGGCGAAATATCAGGTGGGGAGTTATTTGTGCATGTATCGCATGGACTGGGATAAGGGGTTGGCGCTGACGGTCGCGGGGTCGGACGGTTCATGGGCCACGGCTTCGCGTGCGGATACGGCTGCGCCGGTGGCCGTCAATGAGATGATGAAGGTTGCGGACCTGTGGTACGACCTGGGCTCGGCGCGGCCGGCGTTTCGGGGCCGCATCTGGATGCGCGCCGAGTTCTGGTACAACATTTTGCTGCCGATGACGGAAGGGGTGCAGCGGACGAAGGTGGAGAAGCGGCTGGACGAGATTGCCAAGGTCAAGCCGATCATGCAGGGGAACATCACTGAAGATACGAAGAAGGTGCTGCCGACGGAAGCCGATTTCAAGAAGCTTAAGGAATTGAGCCAGGCGGTGCGTTCCGGGGGGAAAAAAGCCCGCGACGAGGCCCAGAGATTTGCGCAGAGCCTTACGGACAAGCTCAAAGATGGGCTGATGAGCGGCAAGGAGACTGATTTCTTTACGCGGTGCAAAGCGGAACTGGCCATTCGCAAGACCATGGAGGCCAACGGGGCGGGAGAGCTCAACAACAGTTATGTGTACCTGGTCAACAGCTTTGTGCCGTATGCTGCGGGCGCACGAACGAAAGATGACTACGTGATACGCCTCATCGCGCTGGAACGATATAACTCGGAAGAAAAGGCGATCGACCCGAAGGTACTCGATACGATGGTGGAAAAGTCGCTCGCCCAGTTTGTCATCAATAACCAGAGCCAGTACATCGACAAGAAGGTACGCTTGGAACTGTGCGCGTTCCTCAAGGATCATGGGGTGCAAAGCAAGGGGGTCGATCAGTACAAAGCCATCGTCGAAAAAGGCGGCGGCGGATTTAAGACGGGCGGATAACTGAAGCTCGAGTATTCGTGATCTGCTGACCCAGACCTACTCCCCTGCCAGCCAATTACGAAGGGTCACTTACCCGCCTACCTCCCCAGACGATTGCAATGATGCGCTTCCCTGCGCAGAATGCCGGGACAAATTGGAAACTACAGGAGTCGTTCATGGTGTGGAATCTTTCAGCGTTTGCCGATGAAGCCGGCCCGACCATCGATCAGCAGATTGCGGCGCTCAAGCAGGCGGGGCTCAAACGTATCGATATTCGGGGCGTCGACGGGTTCAACATCACCACCCTGCCCGTCGAGCATGCAAAGCTCGTTCGCGAAAAGCTTGATCGCGCCGGGATCACGTGCGCCATGTACGGGTCCCCTATTGGGAAGCTGGACCTCGCGGATGATTCGGGGATCGACCAGCGGAAGTTGCAGCATTTGTCGCGGCTGGCTCCGGTGCTGGGTTGCACTGCGGTGCGGATATTCAGCTACTATAACGAGAAGGCAGGCAAGGCTCCGGGGGATTTCCGCAAGGAAGCGATTGCGTGGTTGAAGGAACTGCGGCACGCGGCCAAGGACCTGGGGCTGATCCTGTATCATGAGAATGAGAGCCGCATTTTTGGTGATAAATGCGCTGATGTGCTCACCCTTGCCGAGGAACTGCGCGACGGACCCGACGGCACCTTCCGCATGATTTTCGATTTCGGCAACTACAATGCCGGCGGCGAAAATGCGTGGGAAAACTGGCTCAAGCTGCGCGATCTCACGGACGCGATCCATCTTAAAGATAACCTGCGAAACGAGGATGGGACGCTGTACCATGTTCCCGCGGGCGAGGGGGGCGGATTCGTTCAACAGATTCTGTCCGATGCGGCCAAGCGCGGGTGGACGGGACCGCTGACGGTTGAACCGCACTTGCAGCACTCCAACGCGGTGGTGGCAACGGGGCCCAGCGGGGTTTCCAATCAAGCGTATGCGGCGATGTCGGGGACGGAGAGTTTCCTGGTGGCGTGCCGGGCTGCGGTGGATGTGATTCGGGGCGTGGGCGTGACGGTGAATTGATTCGATTATTGGCGGGGGTGGTGTTTGCGGTGGACGTCCTTGAGGCGGTCGGCGTCGACGTGGGTGTAGATCTGCGTGGTGACGACGTTGGAGTGGCCGAGGAGTTCCTGGACGACGCGGAGGTCGGCGCCGCCGGAAAGAAGATGGGTGGCGAAGGTGTGGCGGAGGGTGTGGGGATGAATCGCACGCATGCCGGCCTTCCTGGCCATTTTGCGGACGAACTGCCAGAGGACGACGCGGGTGATGGGGCCGCCGCTGCGGGAGAGAAAGACGCGGTCGGTGACGGCTTTGGGGCGGGTGCTCTTGACGCCGATGAGGGCGGGGCGGAGTTGGGTGAGGTAGTTCTGCAGGGCTTGGAGCGCGGGGCCGCCGATGGGAATGATGCGTTCTTTCTGTCCTTTGCCGATGACGCGAATGACGCCGAGATCCGCGTGAATATCGATGAGGCGGAGTTCGGCGAGTTCTGAAGCGCGAAGTCCGCAGGCGTAAAAGAGTTCGAGGATGGCGCGGTCGCGAAGGGCGAGTTTTTCGGAGTTGTCCACTGCGGCGAGGAGCGACTTCATCTGATCGCGGCCGAGGACATCGGGGAGTTTTTTCCAGGCGTGAGGTGTTTCGAGCATGTCGGTGGGATTTTCGCGGGCGTAGCCGCGGGCTTTGGCGAAGCGGTAGAACATTTTGAGGCTGGCGGTGTGGCGGAGGATCGACGAGATGGCGAGTTTCTTCTGTTCCTGGAGAAACCGCAGATATTTTCCCAGTACGGTGCCGTCGGCGGTGGTGATCGAGGCGTCGATGGTTTCGCAGAAGGCGGAGAAATCACGGAGATCGCGGCCGTAGGCTTCGAGGGTGTTGGCGGCCAGACCGAGTTCCATTTCGACATGGAGGAGGAAATCGCGGATCACGGAGGCGGAATCGTGCGATGGTGTGGGCCGCGGGGCGGGCGCAACGGGAGGGGTGCTGGCGCCCTTGGCGTGGAGCATGATCGGGGTAACGGGTTTGCGTATTTGAAGTCGCGGCATATCGGGATTATCGACTATTGAAGGCGAACGGGGAAAGTTTTTGAGGAACATCATTCGGATGAGGATGCGGGCGGCGAGGCATTCGCTTCGGCGGCGGGTTCGCTGGATTGTTCCATGAGCGGTTTGGGCGATGATTTGCGGGCGAGGAAATTTTGGGCGGCGGTGAGGAGCGACTCGGGGGAATCCAAGGTATGTAAAGGCAGATAGACGCCGGCATCTTCATCGCGATAGAGGTGATGGGCGACGAGGGACATTTGGTCGATGCCGCGGGAATCGACGGGAAGGGTGATTGGGGTGCCGGCGGTGGATTGGGCCGACTTGAAAAGCTTCTGCACATCGTTGGCAAGGGTCTTCTTGTGCAGCTGGGGAAGCTGGGTAATGGAGCCGCCGTGGATGAGGAAGGGTTCGATGTAGGGTTTGCCTTGGCCGGGTTGGAGTGCAAGGAATGCGAAGTGGTCCAGCGGGGCCAGGTGGGCGTAGGGTTCCTGATGAATGGCGGCGGCGCGGTTGAGGCGTTGCTTGATTTTCTGGGCTTTTTCGAAGGCCTGGCCACCGGCGGCGGCGGTCATGGCAGCTTGCTGGGCGGAGAAGAAGGCGTCACGGGAATTGCCGGTGATGAATCCGAAAGCGGCCTTGATGGCGGCGTAATACCACTCCAACGGCACGGAGCCGTCGCAGGGGGCGGGGCATTTGCCCATTTCCTTGTAGGCGCAAGCCTTGCCGAGGGGGGCCTGCACGAGAATATTGTGATAGCGGCAGAGGTCGAAGAGGTCTTCGACGAGTTCGATGAGTTTGCCGGCGGCAGTTTTGTCGCGGATAGGTCCGGCATAGAGGAGGGATGGATCATCGAGTGATTGCGAACGCCGCAGCTTGGGAAACTGGGCGGCGACGACATCGCTTTCCAGAGCGATCCACCACGTGGGGCGAGAGGCAATCATCTCCCGGTAGCGCTGCGGAAAGAGTGCGCGTGCGGCCTGCCAATAGAACCAGTTGGCGGCGAAGGGGGAGTGAACAATGCGATAGTGAACGCGGTGGCAGAGGCGGCCATAGGGGATGCGCTTGGTGGCGACTGGGGCATCGGGGGAGGGGGGGGAGGGGTCGGCAAGGCGACGTTTGAGTGCGGCGCGGAGATCGCCGACGGTGGCGAGGAGGACGGGCTTGTCGGACGGTGAGGAATCATCTGCGGGAGCGGTGAGGAGATAGACCGCGGGCTTGGCAGGGATTTTGAGCCACGATGCGCGTGTTTCCACATCGGCCGCATCACGTACCAGCGGTTGAGCCTCGGGAAACAACTGTTGGGCAAGCTCATTCATCATGGCATAATAACCGTACGTGTCGCATGGGCGGCATGATAGACTATCGCCAGCGCTCAATCATCAGGTTTAAAATCGAGGTGTGTGATGCGTCGGATCGTGCTTTGCAGTTCTTTCCTGCTCTTGGCGGCCTGCGCAAAGGAATCGGCATCGCCCAAGACGGCAATTGCGCCTGCAGTACCTTCCAAAACACCTGGCGAAGTTGTCACAGAGTCGCTCATGGCGAAGGGAGTGGCTGACGCAGACAAAGACATTACCCAAGGCAAGTACGCGCTCCACATAAATGGTTACCCTCCTGCCTGGTTCTTTGAATACGAGGCTCTACTTAAAGATCGTTTGAACATTGAATATGTAGCAGGCAGTGGCTGCACCGACGACAATGAAATGACCGCCTATTTTGAGAGTTACGACAACCGAGTTAAGCAAGTATTGAAGGCACGCCACGGCCCGGACATCTTTGAAAAATTTGCCCGCGAAGCACAATCGCGCCACGAAGCATCGACCGGCCCCACGGGCGATCGGAAGCCTGTCCATTGACGCCGCGACCGGGCACGATGGGCAGAAAATCCGGAAAAATCTCATGGTAGCGGGCTTTCTTGGCGTGCATCATGATGATCCATGATCGATGGACGGAAGCCCGCAAAACAAGTCGCAAGTCGTCCATGAAGTCGTCTTGCACACGCCTGTTGGCAGCCACGAAAAACGGCTGGAAGATCGTGCTACCCGCCAGAGAGGATTCGGATTGCCGAACCTGCCGAATTGACAACTCCGGCAGTGACCCACCCGGCTCCCTGCCAGCACGGCAGATACTCCAGGCATTTATGTGCATTCGCGATTTAATTATAACCATTTATTGTTGAATATCTTATATGCGTTATCCGCAAAGCTAGACCCTCTGGCACTCTCGTTGCATATCCCTCATTGCTCGGACATTGTCGACCGCGCACTCGGCGTGGCAAGAAGTCCGTCGCAGCAACCCTAAAGACTTATCTGGCAGAAGGAGCTAATCCGATGGCAGTAAAACTGATTTCGTTCGATGAGTCCGCACGCAAGAGCCTGCTGGCGGGCGTGACCAAGTTGGCCGCGGCCGTGAAGGCCACGCTGGGACCGCGCGGGCGAACCGCCGTGCTCGATAAGGGTTGGGGCGCCCCTACCGTCACGAAGGACGGCGTATCGGTGGCGGAAGAGATTGAACTGAGCGACAAATTTGAAAATGTCGGCGCGCAGCTCGTGAAGGAAGCCGCCAGCAAGACGTCCGATGTGGCCGGTGACGGCACGACGACGGCGACGGTACTTGCGGAAGCCATCTTTAAGGAAGGCTATCGCAACCTGGCTGCCGGAGCGGATGCCATGGCTTTGGCGCGGGGCATCGGCAAAGCGGTTTCGGCCGTTTCCGAGAACCTCAAGAAGCTGAGCAAGCCGTTGAATGTTAATGACGAGACGGAAGTTGCCAACGTTGCGGCGATCTCCGCCAACAACGACAAGGCAATCGGCAAAATCATGGCCGACGCCTTCCAGAAGGTTGGCAAGGACGGCGTCATCACGGTTGAGGAAGGCAAGTCGCTCGAAACGTTCGTGAACGTCGTCGAAGGCATGCAGTTCGATCGCGGTTACCTCTCGCCGAACTTCATCACCGATCAGGACAACATGACGGTGAACCTGGAACGCGCGTACGTGCTGATTTATGAAGACAAGATTTCCACGGCGGCCAAACTGGTGCCGATCCTGGAGAAGATCCAGCAGGCCAAGCGCCCGTTGCTGATCATTGCGGAAGACATCGACGGCGAGGCTCTGGCCACGCTGGTGGTCAACAAGCTCCGCGGCATCCTGCAGGTGGTTGCGGTGAAGGCCCCGGGTTACGGCGATCGGCGCAAGTCGATGTTGGAAGACATTGCGATCCTCACTGGCGGCAAGGCCATCATGAAGGATCTGGGCATCGAGCTTGACAAGGTCACGGTCCAGGAACTGGGCCAGGCCAAGAAGATTGAGATCGACAACGACAATACGATCATCATCGAAGGCGCCGGCAAGCACGACGCGATCAAGGGGCGCATCGAGCAGATTCGCCGCGAGATCGCGACGACGACCAGCGATTACGACAAGGAAAAGTTACAGGAACGGCTGGCCAAGTTGGCCGGCGGCGTGGCGCAGATCAACGTCGGCGCTGCGACGGAATCGGAAATGAAGGAAAAGAAGGCACGCGTCGAAGACGCGCTGCATGCGACGCGGGCCGCGGTGGAAGAAGGCATTCTTCCGGGCGGCGGAGTGTCGCTGCTGCGGAGTTTGAGCGTGCTTGACGCGATTGAGACAAACAGCGCGGATGAGAAGACCGGCGTGGAAATCGTGCGACGGGCCCTGCAGGAACCCCTGCGGTGCATCGCCGAGAACGCCGGTGAAGAAGGAGCAGTCATCGTGAAGAAGGTGTTGGCGGGCAAGGGGAACTATGGCTTTAACGCCCTGACGCTGAATTTTGAACAAGACATGATCAAGGCCGGCATCATCACGCCGACCAAGGTGGAACGCAGTGCGCTGGAGAACGCTTCGAGCGTGGCGACGCTGCTGCTGACGACCGATGCCATCATCGTCGACAAGCCCCAACCCAAGGGCGCCGGCGGCCCCCCAGGCGGCGGCATGGAAGGCATGGGTGGAATGGGCGGCGGCATGGGAGGTATGGGCGGCATGGGTGGCATGGGCGGAATGATGTAAACATGAACTCCGAATTCGGAGTTTGGAACAGGAAACGGAACCAGAGCAATCAAGAACACAGGAGCAGAAACAAATGAAAATTCGTCCTCTCGATGATCGTCTCGTAGTCAAGCAGGCTGAAGCCGAAACCAAGACCGCATCCGGGATCGTTTTGCCGGAAGGCGCCAAGGAAAAGCCCACCCGTGGCAAGGTCATCTCGACCGGTCCGGGGAAGATGCTCGACTCGGGCAAGCGTTCGCCGATCGCGGTGAACGTGGGCGACGAAGTCTACTACGGCAAATATGCCGGCACTGAAATCAAGGTCAATGATGAGAAGTTCGTGATCCTGCGGGAGAGCGATCTGCTCGGCGTAGTCGTGAAATGAATTTTGAACCACGTCGGCATGAGGACGCGGAGAATGAACTGCATTCTTTGGTCTTGCTTCGTGCCTTCGTGACTTCGTGGTTGGTAAACGTTTCAGAATAGGAACAGAACCATGGCTGCTAAGCAAATGATGTTCGATCAGGCGGCGCGTCAGAAGGTATTTGACGGGCTGGAGAAACTCGCCGGAGCGGTAAAGGTCACGCTCGGACCGTCGGGCCGCAACGTGATTTTGCAGAAGAGCTGGGGCTCGCCGCAGGTGACGAAGGACGGCGTGACGGTCTCGAAAGAAGTCGAGTTGCCGGACGCGTTCGAGAACATGGGCGCGAAGCTCGTGAACGAAGTCGCCAGCAAGACGAACGACAGCGCCGGTGACGGCACCACGACGGCTACCGTTTTGGCCGAGGCGATCTATGCGGCGGGGCTGCGGGTCGTCACGACGGGGACCAACCCGGCGGTCGTGAAGCGCGGCATCGACAACGCGGTCGAGGCGGCCGTGGAAGCGATCAAGGGCCAGGCCAAGAAGGTCACCGGCAAGGACGACCTGAAGAAGGTGGCGACGATTTCGGCCAACTCGGATACCGAGATTGGCGAGCTCATTGCCGACGCCTTGGACAAGGTGGGCAAGGAAGGCGTGGTCACGGTTGAGGAAGGCAAGAGCCTGAAGACCGAGATGACGCTGGTTGAAGGCATGGCCTTCGACAAGGGTTACCTGTCGCCGTACTTCATGACCAATCCGGGCACGATGGAATGCGTGCTGGAGAATGCCTACATCCTGATTTACGAGAAGAAGATCAGCACGATCAGCGAACTGCTGCCGCTGTTGAACAAGGTGGTGACCGGCGGCAAGCCGCTGCTGATCATCGCTGAAGACGTGGAAAACGAGGCGCTCGCAACGCTGGTGGTCAACCGCCTGCGTGGCATCCTGAACATCTGTGCGATCAAGGCACCGGGCTTTGGCGATCGGCGTAAGGCCCTGCTGGGTGATATTGCGGCGGTGACTGCCGGCAATTTCATCAGCGAGGACCTGGGCACCAAGCTCGACGCCGTCGAACTTTCGGACCTGGGCCAAGCCAAGCGCATCGTGATCGACAAGGACAACACGACGATCATCGAGGGCGCGGGCAAGAAGAAAGACATCGAGGGCCGCGTTTCGCAGATCCGCATGCAGATCGAAAAAACCACCAGCGATTACGATCGCGAGAAGCTGCAGGAACGGCTGGCGAAGCTGACCGGCGGCGTCGCGGTGGTCAAGGTCGGCGGTGCGACTGAGACCGCGATGAAAGAAGCAAAGTTCCGCGTGGACGATGCCTTGCATGCGACGCGTGCAGCTGCTGAAGAGGGAATCGTTCCCGGCGGCGGCGTGGCGTATCTGCGGGCGATTGCGGCGGTGGAAGCCGCCAAGAGCAAGGCGCGCGGCGATGAAAAGGTCGGATTCGATATCATCCTGTCGGCGCTCAAGTCGCCGACGCGGCAGATCGTCGAAAACGCCGGCGAAGACGGTTCCGTGGTGGTCGATGCCATCCTCGAAAAGGAAGGCGCCTACGGTTACGACGCAGCGACCGGCAATTATGGCGACATGTTCAAGTTCGGCATCGTGGATCCCGCGAAGGTGACGCGATTGGCGCTGCAGAACGCCGCATCGGTGGCGGGACTGCTTCTCACGACCGACGTGCTCGTGACCGAGCTGAAGGAAGTGAAGGAACTGATCCACGGCGCTGTAAAATGAGTCGTGGCACACAGGGTTGACAAGTCAACAGGGCCCAGAGATCGCGATCTCTGGGCTTTGTTCGTGAATGAAAGCAAGTGAGCATGCCGACAGCGAAACGCGATTACTACGAGGTGCTGGAGATCAGCAAATCCGCGTCGGTCGACGAGGTCAAGAAGGCGTATCGCCAGGCGGCGCTGAAGCATCATCCCGACAAGAACTCCGGGGACAAGGATGCGGAGCACAAGTTTAAGGAAGCAGCCGAAGCGTATGAGGTGCTTTCGGATCCGGAAAAACGCGCCCGGTACGACCAGTACGGGCATGAAGGCCTCCGCGGCACCACGATGCACGATTACTCGCACATGGATGTGTCGAGCATTGAGGACCTTTTCTCAGCATTTTTCGGCGGCAGCCCGTTCGGTCAGCAACGGCAGCGCGGCGGTGGCGGACCACGGGTCACGCGCGGGTACGATCTGGAAACGCAGGTGCAGATCACGCTGCAGGATGTGGCCAAGGGATGCGAGCGGGAAGTCGATTTCACCCGGCAGGATGTCTGCGAAGCGTGCGGCGGATCGGGCGCCAAGCCCGGCACTAAGCGCGTGGCCTGCCGCACCTGCGGCGGACGCGGGCAGGTCGCGCAGCGCGGTTTCGGCGGAATGTTTCAGATGGTGACCACGTGTCCGCATTGCATGGGACAGGGGTCGACAGTGGAAACGCCGTGCGCGACGTGCGACGGATCAGGGCGACATCCGAAGAAACGCACGGTCGCGGTGAAGATTCCGGCAGGCGTTCACGACGGACAGGCGGTGCGTGTTCGCGGTGAAGGTGAGCCGGGCGAGAATGGGGGCCCGCATGGTGACCTGCACGCGTACGTGCGGGTGAAGGGGCACGAATTTTTCGCGCGGGATGAGAATCATCTCGTGATGCAGTTGCCGGTGTCTTTTGCGCAGGCGGCCCTGGGGGCGGATGTGGAAGTGCCGACGCTTTTCGGCAAGTCGCATCTACGCGTGCCGCCGGGCACGCAGCACGGCGACGTGTTGATGCTCAAGGGACTGGGGCTGCCGGATCTGCGGAGCGGCCAGCAAGGGCATGAACTGGTGCAGATCGTACTGGAGGTTCCCAAGAAGCTCGCCAAGAAGCAGGAAGAATTGCTGCGGCAGTATGCGGAAACTGAAGAGTTTCACGTGCTGCCGGCGCGGAAGAGCTTCTTCGACAAACTAAAAAGTTACGTGACGCGCTCGGGCGCTGATGAAGAGACGGAATAGGATGATGAGAACGGAATACACGGGTAACAATCACGGGGTGTGTGATGGCAGATGATGAAGTGAAGAATCAGGCGGATCAACCGGCGGACGAAGCGCCGGTGACGAGTGCGGATTTGGATCAGGTCGCGGCGGCCGAAAAGGAGCTGTCGGAGCTGCGCGTCAAGCTAACGCGGTGGCAGGCGGACTATCAGAATCTGCAGCGGCGGGCGGCGCGCGAGGTGCTGGACGCCAAGCAGAATGCCGATGCCGACTTCGCCAAGTCGATGCTGCAGGTGCTCGATCATTTCGACATGGCCTTGGCCGTGGACCCGTCAAAAGTGGACGCGGCGATGGTGCTTAACGGCATTAAGATTACCTATGATGAACTGAAGAAAGTGTTGGCCACGCGCGGGATTGAGACGTTCGACCCGACGGGCCTGCCGTTCGATCCGCATCAGCATGAAGCGATCATGCAGGAAGCAGTGGAAGGCAAGCCGCCGATGACGGTCGTGCAGACCTTCCAGCAGGGGTACAAGATCGGCGATCGCGTACTGCGGCCGGCAAAGGTCAAGGTCAGCAAATAGAGAGTTTGGAGTTCCCATGCCCACTTACGAATATGCCTGCAGCGCGTGCGGACATGCTTTTGAAGAGTTTCAGTCCATCAAGTCGAAGCCGACGATCGTCTGTCCTAAGTGCAAAAAGCGAAAAGTGAAGCGGCTGATTTCCGGTGGCGCGGGGTTTCTGTTCAAGGGGTCGGGATTCTACATCACGGACTACCGGTCGGATTCGTACAAGTCTGCGGCCAAGGCGGATAGCGGCACGAGCACTCCCAGTACCACAGCGGGCAAGACCGAAAGCGGTTCGGGTAAGAGCGAGAGCACGCCGAGTGCTCCGACAAAATCCGAAACGAAAAGTGCCCCGCCGAAGAAGTGACACGGGGGCTGTGGGCAGGCACGATGACCCGGGGGGCTCAGCGGGATATACTTAGTCAGCGTGTCATGGGTCATGGGGTCTTGCGGTGACGTATGGATAAGCCACGTAAAATCGGGAATGACGGGACCATCTTCAAGTGTCCAATCTGCAAAACGTTGCTTCCAGGGGTGGAAACGGCAACGTTTCCATTTTGTTCGCAGCGGTGCCGGCTGGTGGATTTGAGCAATTGGATCGAAGGGAAGTACACGACGTCCCGGCCGATCGATCCGACGGGAAACGATGATGATTTGCCGCAGCAACCGCCAGCGGGAACGCAGCAGATGCCTCCGGATCGGCGGTGATGGGCGGGGCGGTGGGGTGGGATGCGGGGCAATGGAAAACGTCCATGGACCCGTAATTGCGTAGCGGGCGCTTGAAAACCGCAAGGTTTCGATGAAAATAGAGCTTTACGGGACAAGTGGTCCTATTCCCCATGCCCTTGCGGAGGTTGTTTTGCCATGACTAATAACCCTATTACCCCATCGACCCCCGCGGTTGATGAGTTCGAGCAGTTGGAAAAACTGGTCGCGGCCGCAAAAGAAGACTATCAGAAAGCGGTCGGCGGCAACAAAGCGGCCGGCACGCGCGTACGGAAATCGATGCAGGACATCAAGTCCCAGGCGCAGAACATCCGCGTGAAGGTGCTTGAGACCCGCTCCACGACGCCGTAAGCAGCGGACCACGTCTTATTCACCCGACGGTGCTCTGGCGGAGCGCGCACGCTACTGGTTGCCTGGCGGCGTACCTGCCGGTCTGCGGTGAGGTTGTGCCCGCTCAACTGAAGATGCTTGATTCAATCCCACCATGATCCGTCTAGTCGTGTATAGCTGAAAGAAAATTGACGATCGTTGGAAGACTGTAACAAAGATATGAGGGCTCATGGCACCGAGTTTTTTGTACGATATTTCGGGGCTGGACCTGAATAAAGTGGCCATCGACATCGAAGGCATTCGCGCGGTCATTCCCCAACGCTTTGAAATGGAAATGCTCTCGGGCATCGTGCACATCGATGATCCGAATGACGCCATCGTCGCGTTCAAGGACATTTCTCTGGACGACTTCTGGGTGCGCGGACACATTCCGGGACGGCCGCTGATGCCCGGCGTGATGATGATTGAATGTGCGGCACAAGCCTGCGCGTTCTGGACCATGAGAAAGCATCCGGAGATGGGATTCATCGGATTCGCCAAGTGCGACGAGGTGCGGTTTCGGGGGACGGTCGTGCCGCCGGCGCGATTGTACATGATCGCCAAGGTGGTCGAGATCAGCCGGAGGCGATGCATCGCCAAGTGCCAGGGAATCAATAATGGAACGCTGGTTTTCGAGGCTACGGTCACCGGAATGAGCATTTAGCCAGAAGCCGAAAGCCAGAAGGACTCACTACGAAGCAGGAAGATGCCATCTTCTTGCTTTTTTTGTTTTGCGATCGTCATTTCGTTTATGGATCGATTGAAAGGGGATTGCGATGTGGTGGATGTACGCGATTATCGGGGCGATCGCAGCGGGGGCGACGAACGCGCTGATCAAGGCGGGAATGAAGGGCGTCGATTCGTACACGGCCACAGCAATCCGGGCGCTACTGATCGTGCCGGTGGTTTGGGTGGTGGCGCTGGTGTTAGGGAAAGTTCAGCAGATTCCCGCCTGGTCGTCGCGAAACTGGATATTTCTATCGCTCTCGGCGCTGGCGGCGGGAATCTCCTGGGTCGCTGCGTATAAGGCGATCGATCTGGCGGGCGCGGCACGGCCGGGGCCGATCGATAAGTCCTCCATGGTCATCACAGCAGTGCTGGCCTATATCTGGTTGGGTGAGCCGATCTCGTGGCGATTGGCGGCCGCCTACGCACTGGTGACGGCGGGGGCGATTCTATCGGTACAGCCGGGCAAAGCTGTTGCTCAGCCCACGCTTCAGGCGACGGTACAGCCTGGGCCTGCATCGCAGGCAATTTCCACAACGCTTAAGGACGCGCCGCTCGACAAATAGCACGGCGCTGGGGTTCTCGGCTAGTTCTTGGCGTTGGTCGGCCAGAAGAAACTCTTGTAGATCAGCGACGCCACGATGCCGCCAAGGATCGGGCCGACCCAGTAAATCCACATGTTGGACCAATTGTAGCTGGCTCCGCCCAGCGACGCGGCAATGGCGGGGCCGAAGGCGCGGGCGGGGTTCATTGCTGCGCCGGTCAGCGGTCCGATGGCCAGAATGTCGGCGGTGACGGTCAGGCCGATCGCAAAGCCGCCGATCCTGGGGGCGCGGGGGTCGACGGCGGTACCCCAGACGGCCGAGACGAGGAAGAAGGTGGTAATGGCTTCCGCGAGAAGCGCCGCCATCGTAGTGGTATCTCCGACCAGCGCGGGCGTGCCATTGGAGACGATCTCCGCGCCTCCCTTGCCGTAGATGGCCATGACGGCCAGTCCTGCCAATACGCCACCGGCGCATTGGGAGATGATGTAGGCAATGGCCTGGTCCAGTTTGATTTTGCCACCGAAGAGGAGGCCGCAGGTGACGGCCGGGTTGAGGTGGCCGCCGGAGGTGGCGGCGGTGATCGTAATGAAGATGCCCAGGATGAGGCCGTGGGCAAGGGCGATGCCGATCAGCCCGCTCCCCGCGTGAATGGCCAGGATGCCGACGAAGCACAGGGCGAACGTACCGATGAGTTCAGCGACGAGAGCCGGGACGAGGCGTGGCTGCATAATCATTCTCCTTTAGGAATCCCACGGACAATCAAATATCCGCCCGTCCGATATACGTCAAGCGAAAATGTTGCCACCCCCCCCCGCCGCCCCCGCCGCCGGCGACGCCGAAAATATCTTAACCGTGTCTTCAACAAACCCCTTGCCCTCGGCGCGCGCGAAGGCTACGCTAGAAACGGCAGCGATGTATGCCGAGGTGGAGATCGGCCTGCATTCGACGTCCTTGAGCATCGCCGCCCGATCGATAAGGTCGCAGTCATCGAGGTTTGCCGAATGCGGGCCGCAGTCAGGATCAGGGCATGGGAGGCCCGACACACCCCGCGCGACAAGTGTTCGCGCAGGCCAAGCCGGAGAAGCGGAGCATGATCCCGGCCTGACTGACACGCCATTACAAGGGCGCATGGATGGCCAAAGAACACCTCTCGTCGTTGACCAAGTTTTTTGTCCTCGATACCAACGTCCTGCTGCACAACCCCAATTCCCTGTTCTCCTTCGCCGACAACCACGTCATCATTCCGTTTGATGTTCTGGAAGAGCTGGACAAGTTCAAGAAAGACTCGACCGACGTGGGGCGTGCCGCGCGCACGACGATCCGCCACCTGGACGGGTTGCGCGAGAAGGGGCACCTGGCCGACGGCGTGAAGTGGAACGGCCACGGCGGCACGATTTCGGTCATCATGAACAACATGAACGGCAAGTTCGAAGGCGCGCCGGGTCTGGCCATGGACAAACCCGACAACCGCATCATCTCCGTCGCGTGGAACCTCAAGAAGGAAGGCAAACACACGGTCTTCATCACCAAGGACATCAACGCGCGCATCAAGAGCGATGCGTTGGGGCTGGTCACGGAAGACTTTGAAAATCAGAAGGTCGATTACGAAACACTCTACCGCGGCTACCGTGAACTGACGGTCGCCAGCACCGTGATCGACAAACTCTACACTGATAAACGCATCGCGATCACCGATCCGCTTCTGGCCAACCTGAATCCCAAACTGCGGCCCAATGAGTACGTACTCCTTCGCGCTGGCGGCGAGGAATCCCAAGCCGGACTCGCACGCTACGTACCGAGCATGAACGCCGTGCTGCCGCTCAGCCGCACGAAGAAGCCCATCTTCGGCGTGATCCCGCGGAACCTACAGCAGATCATGGCGCTCGATCTGCTGCTGGATGATGATGTGCAGATGGTCACACTGATGGGCACCGCGGGCACGGGCAAGACTCTTCTGGCGCTGGCTGCAGGGATGTACAAATGCTTCCAGGAGCAACGCTACGAGCGGCTGCTGGTGGCCCGGCCGATCATGCCCATGGGGCGCGACATCGGCTATCTTCCCGGCACGAAAGACGAAAAGCTCTCGGCCTGGATGAAACCGATTTTCGACAACCTGGAATTCCTTTTGGCGGATCGACGCGTACACAGTGGCGAGACGGCCAACGTGGAGGCGAAGCTCAAGGGTTACCTCGACTCGGGTAAACTTTCGCTTGAAGCCCTGACCTATATTCGCGGCCGAAGCATTCCGCACCAGTTCATGGTCGTCGATGAGGCCCAGAACCTGACCCCGCACGAGATCAAGACAATCGCCAGCCGCGTGGGCGAAGGAACCAAGATCGTCCTCACCGGAGATGCCGAGCAAATCGATAACCCCTACCTTGATGCGAATTCCAATGGGTTGTCGTTCACGATCGAACGGCTGAAGTCGTTTGACCTCGTCGGTCACGTGACGCTGGCCCGTTCAGAACGAAGCGGGCTGGCAAGTTTGGTCGTGAAAGAGCTGTAAGGCGACTTCGCTCCAAAGATTCAAGTTTCAGAAAATGCACGTTGCGTAAAGGACGGGCAACAAATGTTGTTCTGTCGATATTGCGCGCATTGGACGGACGAAGAGTACGCCCTATTGCACAACGATGGGGCTTTCAATTCGGCACGGCTGTTGCTTTATCATCGATGCCCACCGCCGCACCACTGGGCGCAGGCCTGACATTCACTAGCGCCCTGGTGCGGAGAAAGGAACTTCTCATGGCACGTTGGGACGATGTGCTGGACGATTGCTCCCGACTGCTGTTTGATAATGGCGAAATGCGTTTCAATGGATTGTCGCCGCCGGGGGGAGGGATGCGGGAAGTCGCCATGCCGCTGGGGGATCAGTGGTTGATGACCGGTTGGCGTTGGGGAAGGCGCGGGCGCGGATTGTTATCCGCTGCCCAAATCACCAGATTCGCCGCCAATTTCAAACTGGTCTCCGGTGAATAACCATCAATGCCCCACGTGTTGGTTCCAAGCAATCCGCTCGTGATGTCGAAATCAGAAAGAAGAACAGCCGGACGATCGTCAATGTATGCGGCGAAGATTTGTGCGTTTGTTTCTCGGCGTCCGTGTTTGATATTTGAGTATTTGCGAAACTCAATTTCATCCTTAAGTTTGAAGCCCTGCGCATACGGGCTCTGGATCATCGGATGATCTGCGGGTAATTGGTGCAGCACGGGGACGCCATCGGGAAAAATCGTCTTGATGAGTTCGCGCGCACTGGCCGAAAAGTCCGCCGAGCCGCCGATGGATTCGATCACCAACGTGCCGCCCTCGTTGACGTACTTGGCCAACACTCCCACGTCTTTCGGAAGAATAGAAAACTTGGTGGTCCCGGCAAAGTGCGCCAGGGGATACTGAGTGACGTTCAGTTGCCGGATGGGAATCATTTCGACCGTAAGCTCAGCACGCGACTCGCCGTGCAGAAACTTGGCCAGCCGCGGCCAGGCGCCGGGTTCCGGATCCGCATTGCCCGCATGATCAAGCCGCGCCATGGAGAGGCGGAATGGCCCGGGATTGGATACTTTGGCGTCATCAAAAGCGTGCGACGGAAGTGGCGCCGACTTGCCATAGACATAGCGATAAACGCTGGCGGCGAAATCAAAATCTCCTGTTATGGGATACTTGCGCCCCTGCCACGAAGCCGTCATATCTGACGTATTGTGCAGCCAGATTTCACGCGTGCCGTTGGACAAACCTTGAATTATGGGCGGCACCCTGATCTTCATCCAGAGCTCCGGACTGAAGAGCGGATGATTCGGCGCCAGTTCCCGAAATTCGTATTTCTTGTCGACCACTTTCGCCGCGACCTCGGTAATCGCACGCGTAAACGCGACGCTGCCGCCCTGCGCAACAGAGAGGATTGTCCCGCCGGACTCAACATAACCCCGAAGCTTCACGAGGTCGTCCTTGGTGAATCGCGGATCGTCACTGCCGGCAATCAGCAATATTGGAGAACGGCGCCACAATTCAATCGGCGACTCGATACTGACAACCTGCCAGCCGAGGCGTCTCTCGAACATTTTTGAAAGCCATGCGACGAAAATAGCCACATCATGTGTCCGTGCATCCCACGAAGGTTCGCGTGTCTGGAGTTTGCTGATGATGATGGGCAAACGGTAGTCATCCAGAAACGCCAGCGCCTGGGAAGTCGATTCCACCGCATCGGTGCCGGGCGCGAGGATGGAACCATCGGGTTCTTGACGACGCTGCAACGAAATCGCGATTTCCGCGTACCACGGACTGCGGCGCGTGGACCGAACGCCAACGGCGGGACCGAGAAGCGTAATCGCGTTCATCCGTGAGTCCGGCACGATTTCCCCCGGCACAACGCGCTCCAGAGCACCCCGCGCCAGATCCAATTCCGTGTCCGTACTCGCGGTAAGACGCAATGGTTTTGGCTGAATTCCCACCAGCAGAAATAGCGAGGTGATCCCCGGTACGGTATTCGCCAAGGTCGGCGTCGGCGGCGTCACCGCGGCGTCAACCCACGTACCGTCGGCCTCTTGTGTGATCCGCCAGTGCTGCTCAAAAACCCTGAACGCTTCACCGGGCATCTCTACCCCACAATCAGCAAGCGTGAGAACCGCTTGCGTCGCCAGTTGCGCATCGTTAACGGACAAGGAAACCGCCAGAAGCCGATTGAGAATACGAGTGCGATCGGCCGCAAGCACGCTGTCGCGGAGAGGACTTCTGTGCATCGTTGAAACAGCCAGCACATGCAGCGCTGTCGTATGCAAATCGCTTGGAATGGCAGAAAGCAGATACGTGCCCACATCCACCATACCGGGAGATCCCTCCGAAAGATCGGATGCCCATGTTGCACCGCTGGACCCCGCCCCGCGAAGCGCTCGATACGCCGTTGCCGTTAGTGCCAGTATCTCGTCCGGAGTCGCAGGAGCACCGGCAGGTTCCCAGCGATCGACGGCCAACCGCGATTTGAGGAAATTAACCGCACGCTCCATCGCCTTCAGCACTTCTTCATCGGTGAGCGGAACGATCGCCGCCGGAGCGGTAGTCGTCGAAGGAGAGGTCGTGGAAATGGAAGCCACCGAAGGCACCTTCGGCCAGCTCATCGGCACCTGGTATTGCCACGCCGCAATAACCCCCGCCAGCGCGTAGAGCACAACGAGAATGATCGGCGCGATGCGACGCATGATGCGGCTCCTTTCCGGATGTGTCGCCCGCAATTGTACGGCGAGCCCTCCATGGAAGGAAGATTTTTTCCCAAAGCGCAGGCAGGCAGACTCAGGACAGAAGCGTGTCCATCGAATCGTCGCCGCTCGACGATTTCGGCAGCACCAGAATATCCGCCGGTCGCTTGTCGACGCATTTCTGCGCCAGCTCTGCGATTACCGGTTGCACTTCCGAAAGCACGCGCTGACCGAGGCGTTCCTCCAGCGGGATGACGCGGATCGCGGTCAGCACGATGTTGCGCGCGGTATTGAACAGATAAGCCGCGATGGCTCGAACCTGTGAATTGGTCGCCTCCGAAACCAACGTGCCGAAGGCTACGGCGTGATGGAGGTCGGCATCCGCCGCCATAGGATCCAATTGCGAGTGCACTGCAGACGCCCAGTCCCAACTGCGGGAAAGCGCCCACAGCCGCTGGCCCATCTGTAGCGATGCCAGACGCATCTCGGTGGGAAGCACGCCGGAACTCATCGCAGCACACACCATAGGAATGTGTTCGAACTCACCGGAGCGGGCGGCGCGAAATGCGATGCCCGAGGCGATGCCGTCGGCGGGGGCGATGGCGACGTGGAGTACGTTCCGTAAGAAATGCAGCAATTGCTCCGCCGTCGTCAGGCGGCCGCGTTGGGCGAGTTGCTCGACGTGAAAGGAATGCGAGTAGCCGCCCGAAGGTTGCGCCACTTCGCACAGTTGAACCAGACCAAGCACGTTCATACGCGGGACCTCCAACAACGTGTCCTCGCATCCGCCCCACTTTCAATCTTTCAATGATATCGGTTCAAAACGTGAGAAGTGAGCGAAATATTTTCCACAGGGGGCGACGCAACCCGGCAATACAAATATTCACGAAGTCACAGACCTTCCGGCGATGTATAGTAGCTTCCTTTGGGTGCGAATCTACTGCAGAGCGACGATGTGCAACTGTTGCGATGAAATCGATCCGGTCATGACGCGGCGGGCGATGCTGACGCTGGCGGCGATGGCCTCAGGCCTGCTTCTCGTTGGCTGCAAACAGGAGCCGAAGCAAGCTGAGAGCCAACCTGCGACCACCGAAGCCTCCAACGAACCGCTTGGCACGCCTGACTTGGGGGCGGAGGTCTTCCCCGATGCTGACGGCAAGGCGATTGCCCAGCCTTGGGATGCGCCGGTGATCATCGTGCCCCGGACAGACTGGACTGTTCATGGTCCGAACCTGGCGCAAATGAGACGGATGAACGGCGTGGAACGCATCACCGTCCATCACACCGCATGGATGATGAACACCGACGCGTGGCAACCGACGGCCGGCGAACTGGAACATGTGCGGGAATTCCATTCCGGGCACGGAACGAAGGATCGGGGATGGGCGGATATCGCCTATCATTTCGTCGTGGACCGCGCGGGGCGCGTCTGGCAGGCGCGGCCGCTGGCGTACCAGGGCGCCCACGTAAAGGGGCATAACGAACACAACCTGGGGATCGTGCTGCTGGGGAATTTCGACCAGCAGTCACCGGCCGCGGCACAGTTGATCGCGCTGTCGAATTTCATGGTCTATGTTCGCGGGCTTTATGGCGTGCCGCTGGTGGAAGTGCACACGCATGGGGAACTGGGGAAAACCGGTTGCCCGGGACAACGGCTGCAGGCATTCATGAATCGAATCCGTCAAAAGTGGGCACGCGAATCGTGAGTCTATTACTCATCTTTCAGAAGCGTTGAGGAGATTTTTGTGTTCTTACATACCGTCTATTTCTGGGTGAAGCCGGGCACCAGTGCCGCGGCGATTGAGCAATTGGCCGGGGACTGTCGCACCCTGCTGGGCAAAATTCCGACCGTGCGGCATCTTTGGGCGGGCAAGCCCGCGATGACGCCGCGGGAGGTGGTGGATAATTCTTATGCGGTCGGGCTCACGGTGGCGTTGGATGATCGCGCCGGGCACGATGCGTACCAGACCCACGAATTGCATTTGGAGTTCATCGCGCGCAATAAGGAGCACTGGCAGCGCGTTCAAGTGTACGATTTTGAGAATTGATCGCCTCGGCGGTTGCGGCTCAGCGCGGCGCGAGGAACATTCGCGGCATACACGTTTCGTCTTCGGTCAGGCAGCAGCCGGAATCGAAGGCGAGCCAGTCGCCGGTGGCGGCGTCCGGGCGGGTAGGAATGTTGCCGTTGCAGATGTCGAAGAAGCGGCAGTGATGGCAGCGTTTGGGGAGGTGGGCATCGCGGTGGCGGAAGACGGAGAGGCGGCCGTCGGCGGCATCGGACCAGAGGCGGGAGAAGGGGGTTTCGCGGACATTGCCGCAGGAATAATGCCAGGAAAACTGTTCGTAATGCACGTTGCCCGCGGCGTCGATGGTCGCAAGATTGCTGCCATCGGTGTGACCGACCGTTTTCTCCAGGCGCGCGCGGACGGTGCGGCCACGGTCGGGATCCTGCTTCTCCAGGTATTGCAGGAGGCAGGCGGCGTCGGCCCGGTTTCCTATCGTAAAGATTTCCAGCGGGCTCTCGGACGCGTGTTCCATGCACGCACGTTTGAAGACATAGGTAATCGCTTTGCGAGTTTCTTCAACGGTCAGGCCCAGGTCCTGCATCTTTCCGGCGCGGCCGGCGTAGGGAAGATGGTAGATGCACAGGCGGTTGATGCCTTCGCGAAGGCACAGGTCGAAAACCGAAGGAAGATCCTGGTAGTTGAGTTTGTGCATGGTGAACCGCACGCCGGCCTGGATGCCACGCGCGTGACAACGATGAATCGCGGCGATGGCGGCGGCGTAAGCACCGGGGCGTCCGCGGAGTTTGTCGTGCGTGGCGCAGGTGCCGTCGATGGAGATGCCGATATCACACACCCGAAGCTTGGCGAGTTTGTCGGCAAGGGCATCATCGAGAAGCAGGCCGTTGGTGGAGAGGGAGATCGGCATTCCGATCGCCTTGGCGTGGCTAAGCAGTCGCATAAAATCAGGCCGAACCAGCGGCTCACCGCCGGAAAGAAGCACGGCGGGGACTTGGAAATCCCGCAGATCATCCAGCAGCGATACGGATTCATGGAATGTGAGTTCCCGCGCCGCGGGGCGATTGTTGGCGGCGGCATAGCAATGCGTGCAACGCAGATTGCATGCGTGAGTAACGGTCCAGGCCACCACCGGCCGCGGAGCAGGAATGTATTTATTGGCGATGGCCGCGTCCAAGGCTGAAATGCCCCGCGACCGGCCATTTTTGGCGCGCTCGCCCGCCCCACTTTTCCACGAATGATCACGCAGAAGACTGGTGATCGAAAGCATCTCCGCGCTCCGTTCAATCGCGAGTGTGTGAACTCACGATAATTCATCTCTAACTTCGGCACTGCCCGAATTACGTCCGGCAAGCCGGTGGAATGTAGACGCAGTCGGGCTCGGCCGCCAGTGGATCACCGGTGACTGCATGCGCCCGTGCGCGCGACCCGCCGCAAAACTCGCGGAACTCGCACCTGCGGCATTTTCCGGTGAGCTTATCAGGGTTACGCAAATCCACGAACAATGGGGATTTCTGGTAGACATCGACGACCGAGTCATTGGGAAAACGGCCGCAGACGATCGGCAGAAACCCGCTCGGTGAAATCTCGCCGATGTGCGAAACGAACATCACGCCCTTGCCATCATTGGTGCCGACGAGGCGGCTCGCTCCGCCAGCGGCGCTGGCGCCCATCGCGGTGATCCGCGCCCGGGCCTCGGGATTTTCCTGGGATTGCTGCATCACATAGCGGCGGAAATGGGGGGCTTCGGTAGTTTTGATGGCATATTTGCGGCGACCCATTTGGGCGTACAAGCGGGCGAAGGCGGCTTCGACTTCCAGCGGTGTGAGTCGTTGCTGGGCCATGCCGCGGCCGGTCGGAATCAGGAAAAATACACTCCACATCACGATGGGCAGGGTATCGAGCAGTTCGGCCATCGCCTCAATCTGATGCAGGTTATGCTGGCAAAGGGTGGTATTGATCTGCACGGGGAGTTCGACGGCGGCGGCATCGGAAATGATCCGCAAGGTGCGTTCGAAGCTGCCGGGAACGCGGCGAAAATCGTCATGCGTCTTTTCATCCGCGCCATCGAGGCTGACCGCCAGGCGATGCAGGCCGGAGGCTCGAAGCTGGCGAATGGCTGCGGTCGTCACCAACTGAGTTGCCGACGGCGTCATGGCGACTTCGAGCCCTTCGCGCCGGGCGTGGGCGATGATCGAGAAGATGTCGCGGCGTTTCATGGGGTCGCCGCCGGTGAGCACGAGCAGCGGGGGCTTGGGAAAAGTCGTCAGTTGCGTGATGAGCTGCAGACTTTGATGCGGCGTCAATTCTTCCGGATGGCAATAGCGCTGGGCGTCCGCCCGGCAATGGACGCACTTGAGATTGCAGGCACGGGTGACTTCGTAAAAAACCAGCATTGGCGAATGGGAGAAATCCTCCCGCTGATATGCTGATTGGGACGTATTCTGCGGGGTTTTCCCCTCAACCACGTGGGAATCCTGCATCAAACTCATAGGGTCTCCGTTCCGCGGCCTTGCCTCTTTCCCGCCAAATAAGCTGGACTTGAGCAAGGCCATTGGTATAATTATGGATAAAATGGTCTTATTATCAAGGGATAACCTAAAAAGGCCGACTTTTCTCGTAGGAAAATCGCCGGAGCACGCATGGTTGACATGGAATTACACGAAATTCAGGCGCTGTTAGAGAGCGCCATTGTCGGCAGGCTGGGCATGATCGACACTCGGGGGCGGCCCTACACTATTCCCCTGCGCTTCGTCTGGACGGGACAGCATCTGTTCGTGCGTCTCGGCCACGATGGTCGGAAGGGCGAGGCCCTGGAGAAATGCAAATACATCTGCTTCGAGACGGACGATTGCCGCAATGATTTTTCCCACTATGCTTCCGTCGTGGTGGAGGGGACGATCTCCGACGTTACCGATGAGGAAGAAAAGCGCGCAGGGCTCGTGGCATTCAACGCCAAGTACACCCGGCTCTGCGGACTGCCTAATCCCGGCGACCATCCGGTGACCAACGGCGTGGCTCTGCGAAAAATTCTGGTCGAACGCATGACCGGCCGCAAGCGGGAACCTGACCAAGTTGAGACCACCACGCGGCGGCGCATGACGCGGGGGATTTCGCCCGCGTCGACGCGTTGATACGAAGGCGTGATGCACTGCTGCCGGACTGTTTGGCCGGGCGTTCGCGGTTGATATTCAATACATCAGACAGGGATGCGTTTAGGCAGGCGAGATTTCGATCGCGCTGGCTTCTTCCTTGCGCAGGCTGAGGTGATAGCCGCGAATCTTGACGTCCAGTGGATCGCCCATCGGGGCACGGCGAATGGCTTGAATGGTCGCGGCTGGAGTGATGCCCATCTCCATCAAGCGGCGCTTGATCGCGGGCGTGCCGCCGAGTTTGACGATTTGAGCGGAATTTCCGATGGGCAGTTCGTTGAGTGTCATGGGATACCGGGTTTGCAGTTAGACGCTTGAACTGAATCTCAGACGCGGGTGACGAATACTTCTGCGGCGCACCCTTCGCCAAGAGCCATTTTCGCCCCGCCGACCTGAAGCATCACCGTTCCAGCCCCCCCACCGGCGGAGAGAATCGTGACCTTCATACCTTCGACGAGACCAAGCTCTGCCAGTCGCTTGCGACAACCGGAATCAGCCAAACCAACACGAAGAATGCGGGCGGTTTCTCCGGCCTGCAGATCGGTCAGACTAAGACCCTTGCGGGTACGTCGCGCAGCGGGTGCATCGGGCATGACGACGGGAAGAGAAAACTTTTCGAACAGGGCAGTCACGTGTACTCCTTCAGAAGTCTGTGACATAAATAACGTAGTGGAATTGAGACACAGTTTCAACAAAATTCCATCGAACTTATCCAGAATGTCGTTTTCGATCTAAAAACGCCACTTAAGTACCTAACAGATAGATTACTCCTTTGTCCGGAACTCGACCTCTCATTGAGAATTTCAACCCATCACCCCCCCCTCTTCCCGCCTGATAATTCGCGCCCACAAGGAACCCCTGCTGCTTCACACGCGTCGATGTTAGGATGCGTCACGTTCAAACGCACGAGGAGTCGGCTATGCAACGAATGACTATGCCGTTGGCCCTGATCGCATTGCTGCTTTGCAATCTATCTGCCCGGGCAGCCGGTGCCGTGGATCCCAACGCCAATCTGAAGCTGGACCTGCGCCGTTCCGTCGTGCCATTGATCGATCTGGCCATCTGGTGCGGACAGAATAAAGCCAAATCCGAGGGCGCCGCCGCGCTCGATCAGGCCAAGGCCATTATTCCCGACGCCCCGATGATGGACGATGCTGCCAAGATACTCGCCCACGCCACCGATGAGTCGTCAGGAACCCCTCCCGTGACCGAGCACAAACGAAAGGCCTACGCCGCCGCCGCCAAAGTGCTCGAGGAACTCGCAACTCACAAGCACGCGACAGGCGAAGATGCCCAATACGACGGCTACCTCCTCAAGGCCATCGAGCTGACGCCCAACGAACGTCTGGAACGCCTCGCCCCATTGATCGACAAGGCCATCAAGTCAGATCGACTCGACGACGCCCGCAAACTCTACGTGATGGGCGCAGGACACATCGAAGGAAAAGACGCCCTCAAAACCTGGGAGCAGTCCGAAAAAGCGCTGGCCGAAAAAGGCGCACTGGCCGCCACCGCCAAAGACATCATCGCTAAAACCCTCGACGGCACCGACCCTAACCGGCACGCCACCGCCGGAATTTACCTCTCCCACATTGCCGGCGTCGATCCCAAAGGCATGGCCGCCGGCGAATATCGCGAACTCATTGCCCGGTTCACCCAAGGCGTGTTCCTGATGCACACGCCGCTCCATCAAATGGTCGCCTACGTCTCCGTGCCGAAAAACTGGAACCCCGCACAGAAAACACCCATCCTCGTCTGCTTTGCCGGCGCAGGCCGGGAACACGAATCCATCTGCGGCTCCTATCGCCATGAAGTCGGCGATGATCCCTTCATCGTGATCTCGTGCGTCACCTTCAGCAACACTAATGAAATCGGCGAGAATGATTACCAGGGGCAGTATCCCAAGGAAGTCGTCAAGCCGTTTGTCGGAAGGTTCAATGTCCGACTGCGACTGACATTCGATCTGCCCGGTGCACTGGCCATGATCAAGACCGTGCACGAAGCGTTCAATGGCGAGGACAAGATTTATATCACGGGGACCTCCGGCGGAGGTTCACCGTGCTACGGGACGATGCTTGATTCCCCGGGATTGATCGCTGCCGCCGCCCCCGCGTGCGCCAATTTCTTTGGCGGCGCTGCCACCGGCCGGGCCAATGCCGTGCCCGTCCAACAGTTCAATGGCGAGAAGGATCAATACAACGGACCGCCGCAGAATCTGCTGGCACAGGATGAGCGTGCGGCCGAGGTCCTGCGGAAAGCCGGATTTGTCGTCGCGGAACGGGAGATGGTTCCGGGCCAGGGACACAGCGCACTGGTTCCGCAGGTCGTGAAGTACTTCAAGAAGATCCGTGAAGCTGCCAAGACGAAGTGAAGGTATCTGCGTGCGATAGTCGTGCGCTATTTGCGTTTGCTGGTCACGGCCCAGGATTCCTCCGGGTCCGGCAGGGGCAGATGGTGGACGCCTTGGGGGAAGTGGGCGATGAGGCGATCGTACTGCTCGCGGGCCGCCGGATCTTTCGGCAGCCACTCGTGCAGGTAAACCACCTTGACCACGCCCACCTGCAACGATTCCTTGGCGCACCCGAAACAGGGACGCATGGTCGTATATAAAGTTGCGCCCGCCGTGGCAATGCCGAATTTCGCCGCCATGAGCAGCGCATTTTGTTCGGCATGAACGCATATGCACAGATCGTAAGCCGTGCCGGACGGATAAAGCTCCGGATGTGAGCAACGCTGGCAGCCGCCATCGTCGCAGTTGGGCATGCCGGAGGGTGTGCCGTTATAGCCCGTGGCGATGACGCGGCCATCGCGGACCAGCAGTGCGCCAACGCGGTTGCCCGTACAACACGCCCGCCGACGCACAGCCAGGGCGATGGTCATGTAATATTCGTCCCATGACGGTCGGGATACTGGCATTGAATGGACTCCATTTGAACTGACCCGTGGACGCCGACGATGGCCTCTCAAGACTATACCACAGTCACTCAGGATGCCGCAGCGCATGAAAAGGGCCGATCCTCGCGGACCGGCCCCTTTGATTGCTTGAGTATAGCCGAGGCTTACGCCTTACTTGATGAACAGCATCTCGCGATAGGTCGGCAGCGGCCAGAGATCATCGGCCACGATGGTCTCAAGCTTGTCGGCCAAGCCGCGAACGGCGAGCATCGCGGGGATGATCGTCTCCTTGGAATACTTGGCGTGATCCAAAGCACTGCCGGACGCCGTGTGCTCGAACGCATGTACCAGCGCCGCGATCTTCTTCTGGAGTTCGCTGATCGTACCTGAGATTTCCTTCAACATGGCTTCCTGCTCGGCAACATTGTTGCCGCCGGCAGCCTTGACGGCCGCGAGGCTGTGAGCCACTTCGCCCTGGTAACGGATCGCCGCCGGCAGGATCTGCGTCTTGGCGATGCTCGCCGTGAGCTGCGCTTCGATGTTGATCGTCTTCTTGTAGTTTTCCAGGAAGATCTCATAGCGGCTGTGAATCTCGCGTTCGCTGAGAACCTTGTACTTGCTGAAGAGATCGACGACTTCCTTCGAAATGAAGTACGGCAGGCAGTCCACCGTCGACCGGAAGTTCGGCAGGCCGCGCTTCTCGGCTTCGGCATGCCACGCTTCCGTGTAGTTGTCGCCGTTGAAGATGATCCGCTTGTGCTGCTTGACGATGTCGCTGAGGACCGCCTGCAGGGACTTGTTGAAGTCCTTGCCGCCCTTGACGTCGGCTTCGAGCTTCGTGGCGATGTAGTCCAGCGATTCGGCAACCATCGTGTTGAGCGCCGTGTTCGGTCCGGCGATCGACTGCCCCGACGATACCGCACGGAACTCAAACTTGTTGCCTGTAAACGCGAACGGCGAAGTACGGTTACGGTCGCCGGCGTCACGCGGCAGCTTCGGAAGGACCGAAGCGCCCAGTTCCATCGTGCCGCCATGCTTGGTCGACGACGGGCTGCCCTTCTCGAGTTGTTCCATGATGTCGTTGAGCTGGTCGCCCAGGAAGATCGAAATGATCGCCGGCGGAGCTTCGTTGGCGCCCAGGCGATGGTCATTTCCTGCCGAGGCCACGGCCACGCGAAGCAGGCCGGCATACTTATCGACGGCGCGAATCACCGCACAGCAGAACGTCAGGAACTGGGCGTTCTCGTGCGGCGTGTTTCCCGGGTTCAGCAGGTTCTCCGACTCGGTGGCGATCGACCAGTTGTTGTGCTTGCCGGAACCATTGACGCCGGCAAACGGCTTCTCATGCAGCAGGCATGACAGACCATACTTCTCCGCGGTGCGGCGAAGCACTTCCATGGTCAGCATCTGGTGATCATGCGCCAGGTTGGCGTTCTCGAAGATCGGTGCGATTTCATACTGGGCCGGGGCCACTTCGTTGTGGCGGGTCTTCACCGGAACGCCCAGCTTGTAGAGCTCATGTTCGGCTTCGAGCATGCAAGCCAGAACGCGCTCGGGAATGGAACCGAAATAGTGGTCTTCCATTTCCTGGCCCTTGGGGGGCTTGGCGCCAAACAGCGTCCGGCCGGCGTTGATGAGGTCGGGCCGGGCGAAATAGAAATTGCGGTCGATGAGGAAGTATTCCTGCTCCGGGCCGACGGTCGCAAAAACCTTGTCGACATTTTTCCCGAAAAGTTTCAACAGACGAACGGCCTGGTTGGAAACCGCTTCCATCGAACGGAGCAGCGGCGTCTTCTTGTCGAGCGCCTCGCCCGTCCAGCTGACGAAGCACGTGGGGATTACCAGGACCGTGCCGTTGGGATTCTCAAGAATGTACGCCGGCGAGGTCGGATCCCACGCGGTGTAGCCGCGGGCTTCAAACGTGGCGCGGAGACCGCCGGACGGGAAGGACGAGGCGTCAGGCTCGCCCTGAACGAGTTCCTTGCCGGAGAATTCGAGGATGGCGGTATCGTCGCCGGTGGGCGAGAGGAACGAGTCGTGCTTCTCTGCTGTGATGCCGGTCATGGGATAGAAAATATGGGTGAAGTGCGTGGCGCCTTTGTCGATGGCCCAATCTTTCATAGCAATGGCCACCGCATCGGCGATGGAGGGATCGAGCGAGGTTCCCTTCTTGATCGTTTGTTGGAGTTTCTTGAAGACGGCCTTGGGAAGACGGTCGCGCTGCACTTCAGTGGTGAATACGTTGGACGCGTACAAGTCCTTGACCGGCGTGTCCTTGAAGTTGACGCGCGGGGCGATGGACTTGAAGTTGGTGAGCGCTGCAATCGCTGCACTGCGAGCATTGGTTGAACCCATAGGACTCGAGCTCCTGAAAAATAAGGTGACCGATCTAAACCGCCATCAACAGCGGTGTCATGCCGCTGGGGGTTATCAAAAAAAAAATCGCTGAATCGTCCATGAGGGAAGGAAGGCTACCTGTTTTTCCGTCCGCCGACGGTCTGGGGCAGTCCGCCATCCGGGGCCGGTGAGCGCCGAACCTAAATCTGCGCGCAGCGCACAGCCGGGAATTCGTCCATGAATTCGCACAGGATAGTCTGCAACTTGCATACCGGCAATGCGACGGTGTGAATTATCTGACTCAACCTTTTTTGGCAGTGAAGAGATGGTCATGGGTGTCTGGCGCAAGTGCTTTTATGCAAAGTGTTTGAAGATTATTTTTTACCCGATGAGCGCGATCAGAAATGGATCATTTTTTTATCTGGCGATGCTGCGATCAAAAGCGTCGTGCTTAAATTTTAGGCATAGGTACTTTTGACGGAAAAATCTCGCGCAGGGAATGGGCAGACGAACCGGGAAGAGGAGATTTCGTGGAGTATCACCCTATCCATTCGCCGGTGCCGAACTTATAGCAAAATAGTGTGAACGCGACGAGAGATAGGCTCAAAGTGATCCAAAGCCGTGGTGAAAACTGGAGGTCTTTGACCAGATTTGGCGACGAACTCGAAACAGAAGCTACGCTTGGCACTGCGATGGCTTGCGGTTCGGCCGCGGCCGATTTCCATTTGACTGCCGGTTTGAGGCCCGCGAGCCAGGCGCCCAGGATGATCTGTGCGGGAATCAGCACGGCCATGAATCTGCCCATCGACATCCAGCGGGTGGCCTCGGGCGGGTTGCCTGCGATGGAGTTGGAGACGTACGGCAGCGCCCAGAGAATCCAGCCGATCATCGCTAACTCTCGCGTCAGCCAGCGACGACCAAAGAAGAGCACTGCTGGTGGCCAGAAGAGGCAGCACGCCTCCCAAAAACGCGGCCAGTCCATGGGACGAAAATAGAGAAGATAAAAGAAAAAATCAGAGAGTGCATGAGCCGGATTCAATGCCGTCGCAAGAGTCTGACGATTGATGCCGACGTTCCATCCGTACTGCGCGTGCATAAAGGCCAGGGCATCGTGGAAGGTGATCTGGAGGTAGAGCATGTAAGCGACGATGCCGATCGAAGAGACGAGGCCCAGGCCGAACGCCATGGGGAGGCGGGTGAAACACGAAGAGACGAAGGCACGAAGAGAGACGGGAGGCACAATGTATGAAATTTTCCCGCCCTCCGTGTCGTCTTCCCTTCGTGGTTCGATGAGGTAGAAAACTGCAAGAAGCGGACCAAAAAGAACGCCTTGGGACCGGCAAGCGGCGGCGAACGCCGCAACGGCCGCCGCACGCCACCACCATTTCTGTTGCAGACAATAGAGAAACGCCAGGAGCAGAAGCGTAAAGAGCGATTCGGTGAAGTTGGCGTAAAGAAAAATCGAGCAGGGCGCAAACAGCAGGAGAGCGAGGGTGAAGAGCGATGCGGATTCTGCATTTTCGGTGCTGAATTCTGAATGGCCCAGACGCTGCAGGAAATGGTTGCGGGTGAATTTTATCAGGAGAAGTGACGTGGCAATGATACAGATCGATGAGACGAGCGTCAGCGCGTGATGCGCCGGCAAACCGGTCAGTTGGACCACGGCTATGCCCAGCAGCGGATAGAGTGGATACCACACGACATTCTTGATGCGCCGCTCGCCGGTATTGGGATCTTTCACAAAGGGATCGTATTCCGGCCCAGGCTGATCGTGACGATAGATATAGCCGGAGAGAACGATTTCCTCGTAGCGATACGCATCCCAATTGGTAAATTGCCGGCCGGGCTCGGTGTAGGAGGTCGGCTGGCGTGCGAGATGCTCGGCAAAGATTCTTTCGAGCTCTGCAATTTTCTCCGGCGGATCATTGCGCAGCCGCGCCTGCGCAAGTTCGTTCTGCCAGTAATAACGCCCCTTTTGAATCTCAACAGTCTGCACGTAGCGTGCCGCATCCTGCCCTGTCTTCGCCGCCACCGTGGCAATCAGTATGCCCAGCAGCGGAAGAAGAAGCGCAACAGTGGTAAGCGATCGAGAGGTGGTCATGGAAGAATGATGGGGGGACGTGAAGGAAGTTTCAAGGTGAAAGCATCAAGAAGCAGGATTGATCTGCCATGGAGACGCGAACGCGCCTAGACAAAACTGTGGATTGGCGACCGGTTGGGAATTCACGCGGTCGGGTGATCCTTCTGGTATTGATAGATGACTTCGGCGCCTTCTTTGCCGGTGAAGCGTTCGAGGAGTTTGCGGTCGGTGCGGCGAAGATCGACGAGGACGAGCCCGTCGAGGACGTCGCCAAAATCAGGATCGATGTTGAAGCCGAGGAAACGCGCGGAGAGTTTCATGTATTGCTTGAGAAGAATGGGAATGCCCTTGCGATCAGATTCGATCTCGGCGACGAGGTCGGAAACCTCGTCGATATCGCGGACGACCGTGGAATACTCGCGGATGTAGGCATTGCGAATCGGAGCAATACGCGGCGGATTCTTGGCGCGAATGAGACCGGCCAGGTGGCTCGCACTGGTATGACGGAGGAAGGTCATGATGAGCTGGCGGGAAAACGACTGGTATTGATTGTTGATGGAGACGGGGCCGAACATGACCTGGTAGCGCGGGTTGCGGACGATGTACTGGCCGATGCCTTTCCAGAGCAGCAGGAGAGGCGAATAGGAACGCTGGTATTCCGGGCGGATGAAGGACCGGCCGAGTTCGAGGGCGGGGCCGATCTGTTCGAGGAGTTTGAGATCGAATTTGAAGAGCGTGCGGGTATAGAGGCCGTCGACGCCGTGTTTGGCGAGGAGGACATCGGTCTGGCCGAGGCGGTAGGCGCCGACGAGTTCCTGCTTGGCTTTGCACCAACAGAAGAGGTGGATGTAGTCGGGATCGAAGTGGTCGAGGTCGAGCGGTTTGCCGGTACCTTCGTTGGCGCCGCGGAAGGTGATTTCGCGCTGGCGGCCGATTTCATGGAGGAGGTGGGGAATTTTCTCCGCAGAGGCGGCATAGATGGCGTAATCGGCGTTGTCGGTCAGGAGGGCCTCGGCGGGAAGGGCGTGGATTTCCGCCAGCATCAAACCGAGATCCCGTGGCGGGGCGATCGGGGCATGCGTACTGGTAGCAAGGGGACGATTGACGGCTTCAGTCGTTTGATCGGCCCGACGGGTCTGCAGGATGTACGTGCGCAGACGGAGGTAAGCCGTCATTTCTTCATCGGAGGGGAACTCGACGAGTTTCTTGGAGGGGACGACGGTGCCGATTTCCACCGCGACACGGGCGTGACGTTTGTTGAGCAATTCGCGGGGAAGCATGGCGGTGCGGAGCAGCGGGTGGACGAGA
Source organism: uncultured Phycisphaerales bacterium (assembly GCA_903845195.1). Classification (GTDB taxonomy): domain Bacteria; phylum Planctomycetota; class Phycisphaerae; order WQYP01; family WQYP01; genus CAIMWO01. The sequence goes on along the minus strand of CAIMWO010000096.1, from coordinate 9,324 downwards.
CCGAGAAGGTTGAAGAGTTTGGAATTGTTGCCGTGGAAATAGATGGGGAGGACCGGCGCCTTGGTCTTGCGGACGATGCGGGCGACGGTGGTAGACCACTGGGGATCGATGATGGCGCGTTGTTTGAGGTCGAGGTGCGACACTTCGCCGGCGGGGAAGATGATCAAGGCGTTGCCCGATTGAATATGTTCGATGGACTGGCGGATGGCGGCGAGGTTATTGCGGACGGCATTTTCCCCGCCGAAGGGATCGACGAAAATCATCGTGTCGCGGAGTTCGGGGATGCGCGACAGAAGGAAATTGGCCATGACTTTGGTGTCGGGGCGGACTTTGCGAAGAATGGCGGCGAGGATGACGCCGTCGAGGCCGCCGAAGGGATGGTTGGAGATGATGACGAGGGGGCCGGTCTTGGGGATGCGGGCGAGGGCTTCTTCGTCAATGGTGTAAGAGACGTTGAGGACAGCCAGGGCACGGTGGAGGAAGTCGGTTTCGACACAGGTTTGCGCGGCAGCGTAACGTTCGTTGAGTTGATCGAAGGCGAGCATGTGCTCGATGGGCCGGCCGAAGAGGGAGAGGAACGTCTTGCGAAAGGGGTCGGTAAAGGAATCAATTTTGAAGGGTTGCAGGGGCGAGGCTGGCGGGGGCGAAGTTGCAATAACCATGAATCCTCCAATGCCATGCGCGATGTGCGTAAGAGAGGACGTCTCTTATCATCGCCAGGCGCATACTACGCGTCAAAAGTTGGAATTGTGCGAAGAAGATGTGAGCGGGGCGCTTTGACGGCCTTTATCGAGCAGTGGGCATGGCGAAACTGCAGTGCCCAGCGATTTGGCAAAGTGAGGGGTTTACACAGGGAAAGTGCGATACCTTGGCATACTTCGACCAATCCCTATAGGACTTATAGGAGATTGACGAATCCGCTGGTCATTTCTGGGCCCAGGGATAGGTCCATCCATGGACGAAGGCGTGTTTGCGGAGTGAAGCGAGTTCGCTTTCGCCGAGCAGTTTGCCGTCGGAGGCTTTGACGTTCTGGTCGACGTGCGTGCGGCGGCGCATGCCGGGGATGACGGTGGTGACGGCCGGATGGCTGAGGCAGAATTTGAGGGCGAGCGCGGCGAGGCTGGGATGATCGGCAGCGAGAAAGTCTTTGAGTTTCTCGGTGCGTTTGGCGGATTCGGTGAGGCGCTCGGGCGTGGCCCAGCGGGCGCGCCAGTCTCCTTCATCAAATTCATGCCCGGGAAGCATTTTGCCGGTGAGGAGGCCTTCCTCGAACGGGACGCGGACGATGATGCCGGCGCCGGCTTTCTGCGCGGCGGGAAAAAGTTTTTCCGCGGGGCGCTGCTCGAAGATGTTGTAGATCACCTGGACTGTATCGCAATGGCCGGACTCGACGAAGCTGACGGTGCCGTAGGGATCCCAATCGTTGGCGCTGACACCGAAGGCTTTGATCTTGCCGGATTTTTTGAGTTGGTCGGCAGCGGACTTCCATTCGTCGCTTTGGACGTAGGAGGGAGTCCATGCGTGGAGCTGCTGAATGTCGATGTAATCTGTGCCGAGGTTTTTGAGGGAGTTCTCGGTGCATTCGATGATCCAGTTGGCGGGGAAGGTGTCGGCGATGGAGTCGCGCGGGAGGACGGGCCAGCGTTTGGATTTGGGGGAGATCTTGGTGGCGATGACGAGTTTGGAGCGCGCGGCGCCAAGCGCGGTAGCGAGAAGTTTTTCGGAATGGCCGTTTCCGTAGCCCATGGCGGTATCGAAGAAGGTGACACCGAGATCGAGTGCACGGGCCAGTGCGCGGAGGGATTCGGCATCATCTTGCTTGCCCCATCCGCCGCCGATGCCCCAGGCGCCAAAGCCGATTTCAGAGAGTGACTGGCCGGTTTTATTGATGGTGCGGTATTGCATGATTTCATCCCAAGACGCCGGGCGGTGGACGGGACCGCCGTTGAATTCGCAGGACATCATAACGCGGGGAGGAAGGGTTGGAAGGCAAAATTACGGAAAGCGCTGTGAAAAAAAGCCCCGCGGGAAGTTGCGATTCCCGCGGGGCAAATATAAGCGCCAGGATCGGAGCGTCGACAACGCGTCGGCTACGAGTTGGATTTCAGGCGGTGCTCAAGAGACTCCAGCTCATCGGTCAGGCCTTGAGGTAACCGATCTCCGAACTTGGCGTAGTGTTCTTTGATGGACGGGATTTCTGCGAGCCAGCCTTCCACATCCACCTTCAGCAATTCTTTCATGTTCTTGTCATCGATGGACAGTCCGCTGCGATCGATGGCTTCGGGCTTGGGCAGGTAGCCGATCGCGGTCTTGACGGCCAGGGCGGTATCGCTGGCGGGCTTGCAGACGCGTTCGAAGACCCATTTGAGGACGCGTCCGTTCTCGCCGTAGCCGGGCCAGAGGAACTTGCCTTCGGCATTCTTGCGGAACCAGTTGACGTAGAAGATACGCGGGAGTTTTTCGAGCTTGGGGGCGTCTTTGCCGATTTTGAGCCAGTGGGCGAAGTAGTCGCCCATGTGATAGCCGCAGAACGGCAACATGGCCATGGGGTCACGACGCAGCGCGCCGACCTTACCGGCGGCGGCGGCGGTGGTTTCGGAAGCCATGATCGAGCCGAGGAAGGTTCCATGCTGCCAGCTCAGGGCTTCATTGGCCAGGGGAACAACGCAGGCGCGGCGGCCGCCGAAGAGAATCGCCGAGATCGGGACGCCCCTGGGATCTTCCCATTCGGCCGCGATGACGGGGCACTGTTTGGCAGGCACGGTAAAGCGGGCGTTGGGGTGAGCGGCCTTGCGCTTGCTCTTGTGGGTCCAGTAGCGGCGCGTCCAATCGATGAGATGGTCGGGCGCGGGTTTGGTCATGTCTTCCCACCAGACGTCGCCATCGGAGGTAATGGCGCAGTTGGTGAAGATGGCGCCTTGGGTGATGGTACGCATCGCGTTGGGATTGGATTTCATGGAGGTGCCGGGGGCGACGCCGAAGAAACCGGCTTCCGGATTGATCGCATAAAGCTGGCCATCGGCGCCGAACTTCATCCAGGCGATGTCATCGCCGATGGTTTCGACTTTCCAGCCGAGCAGTGTGGGTTCCATCATGGCAAGGTTGGTTTTTCCGCAGGCGGAGGGGAAAGCCGCGGCGATATATTTCACGACGCCCTGGGGCGAGGTGAGTTTAAGGATGAGCATGTGTTCAGCAAGCCATCCTTCATCTCTGGCCTGGACGGAGGCAATGCGTAGAGCGTGGCATTTTTTGCCGAGGAGTGCATTGCCTCCGTACCCGGAGCCAAACGACTGGATTTCCCGAGTTTCGGGAAAATGACAAATATATTTGTGCTCGGCGTTGCACGGCCAGGGTACGTCGGCCGCGGTTTCGTCCAACGGAGCGCCAACGGAGTGGAGCCCGCGGACAAAGTCCTCGCTGTTGCCGAGGACTTCGAGCACTTTGGTGCCCACACGGGTCATGATGTGCATGTTCACGACCACGTAGGGGCTGTCGGTGACTTCCACGCCGATCTTCGCGATCGGCGACCCGATGGGTCCCATCGAGTAAGGAATCACGTACATCGTCCGGCCCTTCATGCAGCCGGCGAAGAGCTTGGCTAACTTGTCCTTCATCTCCGCAGGCTCAGCCCAGTTATTGGTGGGGCCGGCATCGGAGCGGCGCTCCGAGCAGATGAAGGTTGATTGCTCGACACGGGCGACATCCGCGGGATCCGAACGGCAGAAATAGGAGTTCGGGCGCTTGGCCTCATCGAGCTTGATAAAAGTGCCAGTCTGAACCATCAGATGGCAGAGTTCGTCATATTCAGCGGCTGATCCGTTGGCCCAGACCACGCGGCTGGGGGTACAGCGGGCCGCCATTTCTTCGACAAATTTCAGGAGCTTGGCGTTCGTCGTGGGAATCGCGGCTCCTTGTTGGGTTGCATCAGGCTGGGGACTCTCCGTGGGCAGTAGAACTGTCATGGTTTGGCTCCTCAAATAACTCCCTCATTTCATCCGGTCGCGGCGAACCGCGATTTGCGCCCAAGCCGAAGCCAGGCGGGATGTCCTGAGGCATTGTCGCGAAAAACCACCAGAGTTTCTCAGCGACAATTAAGGACTTAACACTCCCTTATTATTGCTTGAATTCTGGATGAGTCAATAGTGATTTTAAATTTTCGCTTGAAAAAAAGGTCTATCCGGGCTTAAATTCGGATAACTAAAGGAGAAACACACGTGATTTTTTCAAATCCCACAGAATACGCCATTCGGGCCTTGTCTGAATTGGTTCTGATGAGCCAGGACTCCGCATCTGCGGGAACTGGTCGTCGAGCCGGTTTTGTGATGTTGGACAAACTGACAGAACAAGCCGGACTGCCGCGGGAATTTCTCGCCAAGATCTTCCGCCAGTTGGTGGAGGCGGGATTGTTGACGAGCGCCAAAGGCCCTGGCGGCGGCTTTGCGCTGGCGCGACCAGCGCATGAGATTTCCCTGCTGCAGATCATCGAGGCGGTGGACAGCGGCCATCAGATCGATGGTTGCGTCGTCGGCCTGGCGAAGTGCAACGACGATATGCCCTGCCCGCAGCACGACCTGTTCAAGCCGATACGTCAGCGTTTGCGGGCGTATCTGTCGACCACCACGCTGGCGGACACCGCCGCCAGTCTGAAGGAAAAGAAGGCGATCAGCGCCAAAGACGTGGTCGTCGAACAAGCTGCGGAATAGGCGTAAAGCACTCCAGTAGCGGAGTCATTGATCGCTCATTCGAGCCGTGCGCGCCTGCGCGAGTGTGGGGGTATCTGACCGTTTTTTCGGGCGGAAGGGGGAACGCTCATGTGTAAGACAGCAACACTTACTACTGAGGAGGCTGCCGTGAAGAAGACTGTTGTGTATGCCGTGGGATTTGCAGTTCTGTTTGCGGGTCTGGCGCAAGCGGCGGTGGTACTGACGCCCTTCCGACTGGAAGAGACGCGGAGCGTGGCGCTGGTGGAGGACAGTGTCGGTCGGGCAACAGATGCACTGAAAGTGACCTTGTCGCTCAAGGGTCCGGAGGCGGACGCAGGAGAACGATATGGCAAACTTAAGCTTGATGAAGCGGTCGACGACAAGGGAACGAATCTAATTCCTGAGAAGGACTCATTCAACGAAGCGGAGAAATTCAAGGAGTACTCCAACGCATTCTTCCGCAAGTTCGATATCGAACAGAAGAAACCCGCTACCGCGCCACAAATTGAATTGACCCTCAAGGCCCCCAAGCGCGCGGCGACCAAGATCGCGCGGCTTCGTGGATCATTCATGCTGGCTCAAGCCGGCACGTTGAAAACGGTCACGCTGGCGTGTCAGAAAACGGCCGGTAAAAAGAAGATGGATATCCCCGCGACGGCCGGAATCGGCATTACGGTGATTTTCAAGGCGGCTACGGAGGGAAACTCCGTCGGGCTGGAAATCACCGGCGATGAAACCGCCATGGAATCCATCGAAGTGCTCGATGCGGAAGGGAAGACGGTCTCCAACGGCATGTCGAGCTGGTCGATGGGTGGCGTGGTCTCGCGATCACTGGATCTCGAAAAGCCGCTGGATGATTCGATGAAGGTGGTGGCGAAGATTGCGATGGATCGCAAGTTCACGAAAATCGCATTTGATCTCAAGGACGTTGCGCTGCCGTAAGGACGGGCGGAATATTCCTCGCCCTGCCGCTCCCGCATCACTTTGGCGGGAGGTTGGGGAGTTGCTTGAGGTAGGCGAGGAATTTTTTTTCGAAGCCGGGGATGTCGGCGCCGAAGGCGTCGGTGAAGAGTTTTTTCCGTTCTTCGGCGGAAAGAACGCGGAGCGTCTCGATGTCGTGAAACGCGAGCAGGTATCTTTCCAGTGCGGGGCGATGGAATTTGTACATGTAATGGAAGATGGCCCAGCTTTCGGCGTAGTAGACGCCGAGGGTTTGTTCGTCAAATTTCTCCGGGCGGGGTGAGGCGATAAGGTCTTCCAAGGGTATGAGTTTGTTATGCGCCATCGCGGCTTTGACGCCGGCGATGCGGCCCCAGTTCATGACGCCGGGGCCACGGTTGTTGTTGTGATCCTGGGTTTCAAACGCGCAGGCGAGGCCTTCGGTAAACCAGAGCGGATAGTCGATGAGCCGCTTCTGGATTCCGGTATTGAATGCGAGTTGGTGGATGGCCTCGTGGACGGTTTTCACGTTGTTGAGCAGGCCGACGACGTTGCCCATGCGGGTGGTGATTTCGAAAATTTCGTTGGAAATTTTGTCGCGTTCGTCGATCAGGCGGATGCGGTCGGAACCGGAGGCGTCGCTGATCTGCGTGTTGAGCTCGCGGCGACGGTCCTTGAGAGTTGCGAGACGCTTATCGACGCTCTCGGCGGCAGGGCCGGTGGAATCATCGTAGAAGGCGGATCGGTTGGTGCGCTGGGAATAGTATCCGGCGGACCAGGAGAGGTCTGCGCCTTCGGTGCGGCGGGCATAGGAAAGATAGTTCTGGCGGGATTTGAAAAGGATCACGTTGAGGCGGCTGGAAAGAAAATGGGGATGGAGCTGCTTCATGTTGAAGTAGTACATGAAGGAATCGTAGGCCTGCTCGAGGGCGGCGCCGCGCTGGTTGGCGAAGGCCTCAGTCGTGTCGTAGATGATGAGGAAGTGGCGGCGGTGGATGATCTTGAAGTCGTGCTCGAAGCGGGTCTTGAATTCGGTGAGGATTTTTTCTTCGAAGGGTTTGTTTTCGGGGATGGCGACTTTTTCGTCGAAGATGCGGAGGTATTGGTAGGCGGCGAGGTTCTCGATGTCGCGGTCGAGGACTTCGCGGGCGGCGTCGGCCATCTGCGGCCACAGTTCCTTGTCGCGGCACCAACGGGCGAGGTTGAGGCGGCCGGCGACGTCATCCGGTTTCAGGGCGTCGTGCAGTGATTGGAATTCTGCGAGGAGGGCGGGGGGAATGGCGGGCGCGGTCGCTGCAGGCGCGGTTTCGGCGGGGGCGGTGGTGGTTGTGGGAGGCGTTTGAGCGAGGGTTAACGCGGTGGTCAGGGCCAGGAGGATGCAGGGGAATGTGAGGGTCTTGGTGAGCATGTGCGTATTGTATCCGGTCGGATGGACGAATTTTCAGTTTTCAGTTTCCAATTTTCAAGATCCTTCTTATTCGCCGACGGAGGCGAGGGCTTCGGTGGTGGTGACGGGTTGGTGGTGGCGGTGGGCGCGGATGAAGCGGGAGAAGAGGAGTTGAACGGCGGCGGCGAGGAGCATCGCGACGAAGACCCAGAGCAGACCGTGGGCGATGGTGGATTGGGCGGCTTGGAGCAGGTCGGGATGAGATTTCTGGAGATCTTCGAGGCGGCGATGGTCGAGGAGGTCGCTGGTGGCGAACTGGCCGAAAGTCACGGTGCGGAGTTTGGCGGCGGAGAGGAAGTTGAAGAGTGCGCCCATGGCGCCGACGCCGATGGCGCCGCCGAAGTTGCGGAAGAAGGTGATGCCGGAGGTGATGTTGCCGCGTTGTTGCCAGGCGACGGCATCCTGGGCGGAGAGCAGGCAGGCCATGGAGGAAGGTCCGAAGCCGCAACCGGTGAGGAAGAGGACGGCGGTGATGGCCCAGAGCGGCGCGCCGAAGAAGGCGCAGATCAGGAGGCCGACGAAACCGGCGAGGATGAAAGCCGCGCCGATGACGGACATGAAGCGGAAGCCGAGGCGCACGACGAGGGGCGCGGCGAAGATGGAGGAGGTGGCCCAGGCGAGCATGACGGGGGTGACGGTGGCGGCCGCGGCAGTGGCGTCGCCGCCCATGCCGCCCTGAACGAAGAGGGGGACGTAGGTATCGAGGCAGAAGACGCCGAGGCCGAGGAGGCCGGAGACGATCATGGCGGGGCCGATGGCGGGCTGCATCATGAGGCGCGGGGACATGATGGGGTTGGCGGCGCGGAGTTCGATGCGATAGAAGGCGGTGAGGGTAATGACCGCCAGAGCGAGAAGGGCCAAGGCGAGCCAGACGGGGGCGGCGGTGCCGGAGAGGAGTGAGACGGCGGCGAGGAGCGCGGTGGAGCCGACGGCGAGGGTGGCGAGGCCGGGGAGATCGAGATTGGTGGAGTGGGGTTTCTGGCGGTCGTGATATTTGAAGATGAGGATGGCCAGGCCGATGAAGCCGGCGGGCAGGTTGACCCAGAAGATGCTGGGCCAGCCAAGGGTTTTGACGAGGAAGGCGCCGAGGGCAGGTCCGGCCAGGGCGGAGGTGCCCCAGACGGCGGAGAAGACGGATTGGATCTTGGCGCGTTCTTCGAGGGTGAAGATGTCGCCGAGGATGGTGAGTACGACGGGCATGATGCCGCCGGCGCCGAGGCCCTGGATGGCGCGGAAGAGGATGAGTTGGCCCATGGATTGGGAGAAGGCGGCGGCGATGGAGCCGGCGGCGAAGAGGGCGATGGCGAAGAGGATGACGCGTTTTCGGCCGAGGATGTCGGCGAGGCGTCCGTAGAGGGGCATGGTGATGGTTGAGGAGAGGAGGTAGATGGAGGCGACCCAGGCATAGTGTTCGAGGCCGTGGAGTTGGCCGATGATGGTGGGCATGGCGGTGGAGGTGACGGTGGCTTCGAGGGAGGCAAGGACCATGACGAGCATGAGGGCGGCGGTGATCCAGCGGCGTCCGGGGATGGTGGGGGCTGGGGTGGACGAGGTGGTGGGTTCGGTGGTACTGCTCATGGGATCCGCCGCGAGGGAGAATAATATCGAATCGGTAACTATAGGCGAGGCGGTGGCAGTGTGGAAGGGAGGGGCGGGGGTTTGCGCACCTGCGCAGATTTTTGGGGGGAGATGCGCAGGGTTTTTTGCGCACCTGCGCAGAGGGGATTTTTCGTTTTGGTTTTGTAAGTTGTACTGGTTTTTGGGGTTGGGTGTGGAGGGGGTTTCGCAGGAGGGAGATGCGCAGGTTTTTTGCGAGAGGGGGAATTGAACCACGAGGGCACGACGAGACGACGCAAACGGCCCACAAATGGACACAAATGGGAACGAATGAGGTCAGTGGCCAGTGGTCAGTTGTCAGTGGTCGCATTTTAGGCCTTTCTATATAAAGGGTGGAGGACCATGTTTGTGCGCACACGCGTTGAGGGAAGAGTTTGTAGATGTTGTCGAGGGCGGGGGTTACAGGCGGAATTATTTTTTTCTTGGGGCGGATGAGGGGTGATTGGCGTGCGCACAGATGTGGCGGGGCAGACGAATTGGACTTCCCCATGTTTAGTGGGCGCTCCGGGATTCGTTGTAGGATTCCCGATAAGGAGCGACAAGTATGGGCAGGAAAAGGATCTATGGTCCGCAGTTCAAGGAAGAAGCGTGCAGATTGGTGACCGGACAGGGTTATTC
>CAIMWO010000095.1 GCA_903845195.1 uncultured Phycisphaerales bacterium | reverse complement strand
GAATAACCCTGTCCGGTCACCAATCTGCACGCTTCTTCCTTGAACTGCGGACCATAGATCCTTTTCCTGCCCATACTTGTCGCTCCTTATCGGGAATCCTACAACGAATCCCGGAGCGCCCACTAAACATGGGGAAGTCCACCCTCCCCGATCCGACACATCTGTGCGCACCCATATCACCCCCCATTCCCTCCATTCGAAAAATAACTTATTCGCTAACTCCCGCCTCCAACAACGCCTACAAACCCTCCCTTCATCACGTGTGCGCACAAACATGGTCCTCCGCCCCTTCTATAGAAGCACGCTCCCGCATCCCCCGTCTTCTTGTTTTTCAAGGAGTCCGCATGAACTTCCCCCAAAAATCTCTCCGCGCCAGCTCCGCGTCCTCCGCACCTCCGCGTTCCCGTCCCCCGTCGTGTCATCGCGCCGTCGCCGTTCAAATCCCGCCCCTCTCGAAAATCTGTTGCGCATCTACCATCAAAGAAACCCCCTCCTCTCCGAACCCAAGTAATCAGCTGTACTTACGAAAACGAAACCGAAAAAACGATCTGCGCAGGTGCGCAAAAAACCTGCGCATCTCCCCCCAAAAATCTGCGCAGGTGCGCAAACCCCCACGGCCCACGAACCACGGATCACGGCCCACGCCCCACCAACCACCCTCCCCATCCGATTGACGGCACCAGCACCCCCCAACTACGATGTGACATTCTGCCTTCGCAATGATACCAGTGCCCCTGCTGAGGAATTCATGGACACAAAGAAACTCCTGCAAACAATGATCTTTACCGGGCTGGCCATGCTGGCGCTGTACATGTTCTTCCCGGGGTTCTTCGGCAAAAAGACCACGCCGGAGGCGGTCGCCACCACCAGCCCCTACATCGCCACCTCACGCCAGTCCCAGCTCGCCGAACAGGGCTCCACCGAAAAAACCATCACCCTCGGCAGCGCCGCCAAAGGCTCCAAGGACAAACTCGCCGTCACCATCAATAACGTCACCGCCGGCATCGACCGCGTGCAGCTCAACATCAACGACTACGCCGAAACCATCGCCAAAACCGAACCCCTCACCGTCATCCAGGCCCTCCCCGATATGCCCAAACCCTTCGCCACCCTGGGAATCCAGGTCGAAAGCGATGGACGCAAACTCATCGACGAAACTCAGGAAAAACTCTTCCTCTACACGCACCATTACATCTGGAAAGTCGTCAGCGAGACTCCCACCAGCGTCGACCTCCTGGCCACCTTCACGCAGAACGGCCAGACCGTTGCCGAAGTGACCAAATCCTTCACGATCAATCCCGAATCCTACGAAGTCATCATCGCTCACTCGGTCAAGAACCTCACCGATAAGCCCATCAAGGTCACCATCAACGAACTCGGTCCCACCGATCTGCCGCGGGATAATCCCCAGACCGACAACCGCTACTATCATGCCGCCTCTTTTGAAACCGCCCCCAAAACCATCAAGGGCGACAAATTTCACATCACCCACGACCAGTTCCAGAAACTCCCCACTGGCACTCGGGAACTCGAGAAGTTCACCGGCACCAATCATCTCGTTTGGGCCGCGGCCGCCAATCGTTTCTTCGCCGCCATCGTCCGCCCCCTGCCCCGGGAAACCCCGGCGTTCGAGACCCTCGACGACGGCATCACCAAAATTCCGGTGGTGGATTACATCGACCAGGCTGATATCGATGTGCTCGAACTCAATGCCGACGCCATGAAGACCGTCACCGCCATGCGCCTCAGCGGCAAACCCATCCCAATCGAAAAGGACTCCACCACTCGAATGCCTCTCTCCGTCTTCTTCGGTCCCAAACAACGCAGCCTGCTGGAAGGCAATCCGCTCGCTCCCGAAGGTAGCGAACCCTACACCTTCTCCCTCTACAAATATCTTGAGATTATCCAGTTCAGCCAAGGCGGACCTTGCTACTTATGCACTTCCTCATGGCTAGCCTGGAAGCTCCTGAGCATCTTCGATTTCCTCTACAAATACGTCACCTTCCACAACTACGGCCTGGCTATCATGCTCCTCGTCATCGTCGTCCGCGCCGCCCTCCACCCGCTCACCCGCGCCAGCCAGATCAACATGGCGCAGATGAGCAAAAAAATGGCCACGCTCAAACCCCAGCTTGATGCCCTCAAGAAAAAATACCCCAAGGACATGGCCCGCCAAAACCAGGAACAACTCAAAATCTTCAAGGAAAACAACTACAATCCCGCTGGCGGCATCCTCGGCTGCCTCCCCATGCTCATCCAAATGCCCATCTGGATCGCCCTCTACGCCAGCCTCCAGATCGATATCGACCTGCGCCACGCCGCGTTCATCCCCGGCTGGATCAGCGACCTCTCGTCGCCCGATGCCGTCTACACGTTCGTCACCCCCATACGCCTCTGGATCGTCGGCTATACCGATCCCGTCGACGGCCTCAACCACGTCGCCATCAACCTCCTGCCGCTCCTCCTCGGCATCGTCTTCTACTTCCAGATGAAGATCACCACGTCCGCCCAACCCAAGCCCGCCGACGAACAGCAGGCCCAGATGCAGAAGATCAGCTCCTACATGATCCTTATCTTCCCGATCTTCCTCTATGCCGCCCCGTCTGGCCTGAATCTCTACATCTTCGCCAGTACCCTCGGCGGCCTCGTCGATACGTACCTCGTCCGCCGCACGCTTCGCGCCCGCGGCATTCTGCCGGCCTCCGCCGGCGCACTGACGAATAATCCAACCTAGGCCTACGCCAAAGGCCTGATCAACCATGCGCGCAGATGACACCATCGTCGCGGTCTCTTCCCCCGGCTCCATGGCCGGCGGCGGACTCCGCGCCATCATCCGCCTCAGCGGCCCCAATGCCTGGCCCCTCGCCGCCGCGGTCACCCATCTCCCCGCCAACCTGCACCCCGGCCTCTTCACCCCCATCACCCTCCGACCCATCCCCCTGCCCGCCACCGTCCTCCTGTTCCAGGCCCCCCGCAGTTTCACCGGCGATCATCTCGCCGAAATCCATCTCCCCGGCTCCCCCGCACTCCTCCGCATCTGCCTCGACGCCCTGACTGCCGCCGGCGCCCGCCCCGCCGACCCCGGCGAGTTCTCCGCCCGCGCCTTCTTCAACGGCAAAATCGACCTCACCCAGGCCGAAGGCATCGCCGCCACCATCCACGCCACCAGCAGCCGCGAGCTTCGCGCCGCCTCCGCACTCCGCTCAGGCGTACTGCATCACTGGACTGTCGGCATCGCCGACCGCCTCGCCAATCTCCTCGCCGCCGTCGAAGCAGGCATCGACTTTGTCGATGAAGAAGATGTCCGCTTCATCGAAGCCGATGCCCTCGCCACTGCCCTCCATCAACTCGATGCCGCCATCCACGATACCTCCGCCACCTCCATCCGCGTCGATCGCCTCGACGCCCTCCCCACGGTCGTCTTCGTCGGTGCACCCAACGTCGGCAAAAGCTCCCTCATCAATGCCCTCACTGGACATGACCGCTCCATCGTCTCCCCCATCGCCGGAACGACCCGTGACAGGTTGTCGGCACTGCTGCACACCGACCGCGGCGACATCCGCCTCGTCGATGTCCCCGGCGAAGAACCCGCCACCGATGAGCTGCAAAACAAAATGATGGCAGCACGCCAAGCCGCGCTCCTCGAAGCTGACCTGATCCTCGAAATCGTCGATCACCCCGCCGCCCAGCTCAATTCCTCCGCCCCGCGCGCTGATTACCCCGCGCGTACCGCCATCATCCGCAACAAGGCCGACTTACTCGACCCGGAATCACTTGCCCCCGTAAGCGATTACGCCGATTGGCAACTCGTCTCCGCCCGCACCGGATTCCGCATCCCCGCACTCCGCAAGGCCATCGCTGAAATCGTCACACACGAGCAGCCCGTCACCGGCGACCAGATCGTCCTCAACCAACGGCACCGCGCCGTCCTCGAACAGGTGCGTTCGAATCTGGCCACAGCCATGAACATCACCGCCGGCGATGCATTCCTCCGACACCCCGAACTCGTCGCCGCCGAACTCCGTCATGCCCTCGACAGCCTCGGATCCATCACCGGCACAATCTCCCCCGACGACGTCCTCGGCCGTATTTTCAGCCAGTTTTGCATCGGGAAGTAACTCCCCCGCCCCACTGTTTTTTTCACCGTCGTTAGTTTAGAATTATGCGTTCTCGGCCGGATGCCAGAGTGGACTAATGGGACGGATTGCAAATCCGTTTTTCGTGGGTTCGAATCCCACTCCGGCCTGTACTCCCCAACACCCCAGCAATCATGCTATCTTGTGCGTTTTCCCCGGCAATTCCCGCTGTTCCATGCACGCCACCCAACCCCATTTTGCTTGCGTCGTGCTGTGCCATGCGAAGAACGAAAACGCCATCAGCTTTCAGCGCCCTTTCAGCGCTCCCCTGGCGGGTTTCTGATGTGCCGGGCAAGGACTGGGTATCATCCGTGCCCGTTGCTCGCATGGCAGTCCGCTCGGTTCTGACCGGCGGCTTCATCCCCGGTAAGGCATCTAGCGCCCGCCGATTGTCGGCAAGGGTGGGATGGGAATAGACGCCGATTGTCAGGGTGGGGGTGGAGTGACGGGCCAATTGCTGGCATACACTGACCGCCGCACCGCTGGCAACGATCCATGAGACGTAGGTGTGCCTCAGGGCGTGGAAGTCCACCACGGCGTCAGATTCGTCCCGGTAGAGTAGGAAAGCTGATTCGCCACGCTTCCGGCGCTCTTTCCCGTTGCTCGTCTCCCGAACCCAGCGGGCGCGGGCTGTGCGAAGGTCCGCCTTGAGCATTTCGGCTACGTGTTGAATCGGGGGCATGGTAAACACTGCGCGGCCTTTGGGCTTGCCCTTCAGCCATTCGGTCAGACCCACGGCAAGCTCCGTATTGATCGGCTGCACGTCATCGCGTCCCGAACGCTTGCCGCGTTTGCTGTACCCCGCCGCCACCGTGATGCAGGGCTCATCCCCAGCCAGGGCGAAACTCTCCGGCTTCAGACTCGCCAACTCCGATGCTCGCAAACCGCTTCCGACTGCCACGCGGTAAAGCATGGCCCTATCCGCACCGCTCATGCCGAAGCGGGTGGGGGCATTGGCGACGTGCCGGGCCAGCGCCGCGAACTCATCCTGCGCCAGCGCCCGGCGCACATGCTTGCGGTCGGCCTTGGCAATCGCCACCTTCACCGACACGCCCGAAAGTGCGTCCTCCCGTGTCCGGCCTTCACGGGACAGCCACCGGCTAAAGAGCTTCATGGCGCGCAGATAATGGGACACTGAAGTGGCCGACAGGTCGTTTTCGATCTTCAACTCGCTCAAAGCGGAATTGATGGCAGCCGGACGTATATCGGTGATGCGCAAAACCTTTGCCTTGGCCAGCAGTTTGCCTGCGCGGCTTGCCGTCAGCGATGCATGGGTTGCTGTCCGCCCACGGGCCTTTAAGTCGGCTTCGTAGTCCTCAAGATGCAGCGTCACGCCCCTTTCCCCGGCGGCCTTGTATCCCTCAGCTTTGGGGTCCACCAGCCCCTCCCGGCGTTGCCGTGCCGCCTCTTCCCAATGGTTCGCCAGCCGCAAAGCCTCGCCCTTGTCGGTCCCGGCGACGCGGCCTTTCCACTTGCCATCCGCACCTTTGAAGGATGCCACCCATTTGTCATCGCGTTTGAAGACCGATGCCATGATTACCTCACTTGCCCTTGTGGGGCGGTTTGGGATTGGCTGTGATTCTCAGCCCCAGCACGGGGGCTAGTCTGTCCAGTGTGTCGGTGGTCATGCCGCGTTTGCCCGCCATGAAACGGGACAGCACCGCCTCGGCCACGCCAGATTTTTGGGCCAGTTCGTAGCGCGTCATGCCGCATTGCAGAATGATCTGTTGAAGTTGCTGAGTAGTACTCATGATGGACGATCATACCAACCCTGCCTAACTTGTCAACTGGTAAGTATGCATTTTCGTGGCGGATGCGTTTCCCGACATAATTGAAGGGAAGGGTCATTGTCGCTAGCTCAAAGGGGACCAGGGCGTCATTGTGGGCTTGAGGAGAGGTCGGTGAGGCTGGGGTGGTGTTCGGGGTCATGCTTCCCCCCAGTCTTGCCCATTGGCGGATGCCCTCATGCTGGGATCTTGGGGCTGGTTTCGTGGCGGCTTGCCGCCCGGCATGCCAAGAGAAAATAACTTGGCGTCTTCGGGTGCGGACCCGTCGCAAACCCCTGTTTTTGCCGAAGACGACAAGATGCCAAGTTGTTTATCTTTAGGGGCCGTGACATCTTCGGCGGGCGCGGGCAGACGCCACACCCACCCACTCCCAAATCGGGGCTTTACCCGCTCCACGCCAAGCTCATCCGCCGCCCGCTGGACCGTCCGCCAGGAACCGACTCCAGCCGCCGCCGCCTCCCGCTCCACCTCACCGGCATCAACTTCACCAGCCTCCAGCAGTTTCCGGAGCCAGCCTGCCGCCGCATTTCGCGCCGTCGGTTCTGGGCCGGGCTTCTCTTCCGCCTCAGCCTGCTCCGCCGCCAGACCGTCATCCGCGTCCATTTCTACTACGCCTTCCTCCCAGAAGAGGCGGGGCGGATCGCCGTCGATGGTGAACGCCAAACCGTTGCCTTCCGCCGCAAGATTGTTCTTTCCAGGTAAGAGGAAGCGCCGGACTGGTTCATTCTTGGGACGGGCGAGGTGCCAGACCGCCCGCGCGATACCCGTGAAGGCGCGGGAACCAAGCGCCAAGTCATCGGCAACGTCGCCGGCGGCCTTTCGCCGATGCGCCACGACCAGCACCGCCACGCCATGCTTCTCGGCAAGCTGCGCGATCGGGGCCAGCACACCTCGCACCTCATTATCCCGGTGGGCGTCCACCTTCCCACCAAGGAACGAACCTATTGGGTCGATGATAAGGAGCTTGCAGTCTGGCAGTCGCTCCAGCGCCGCCGTGAGCGTTGCGACATCGGCCAGCGTGAAAAACACTTCCCGCGATTCCCCGTCCGCATTGGTCAGTCGCGTCCCGGATAGAAGATGCACTTTGCGCACATCAGCATGGTGGGCGTCCAGCCGTGGCCGGATGGTGTCGCCGGGATCATCCTCCGCGGTGATGAGCAGCACGGACCCCAGCGGGCAGGGTGCGCCGTCGGGAAAGGGCGTACCTGTCGTCACTCTCGCGGCAATATCAGTGGTGAGGAAGGATTTCCCGCCCCCCGGCCGACCGACCAATAGCGTTATTCTGCCCAAGGGGATTCGCCCACGCCAAAGCCAGGACACTTCTCGCGGCTCGACATCGGCCATGCAGGTAAGCATCGGCTCGACTGCCGCGCGATTCGCCAATGCACTCGGCGGGGCCTCCACTGCCAGCGGTTCGGCCGCGGCAATCCAGCCTTCTACTTCGGCGCGAATGTCTTCGGCGGTTCGACCATCCCGGAATTCCTGCGCGAAGTCAGCAAAATCGCCATGCTCTGGGAAGTTTTCAACATGCTCGGCGATGCGAACGATTTTAATTACACAGTCCGGGTTGACGGCCCGGACGTGTCCCGCAATATCGAGCGCCCAGCCCTCGCTGGGGTCGTCATTGTCTGGCCAGATGACCACCTCGCCCACTTTCGCCAGCGGAGAGTAGTTCGTCTTCGCCGCCGCCTCCGCGCCGTGTACCGTTGCCGTTGTCGCCAGCCCACAGCTTGCGGCTACATCCGTTTTGCCTTCGCCCTCAAAAATGTTCACGCTCTCCAAGGCTGCAATCTTCGGCAGGCGATACAGCGGCCATAGCCCCGGCCCGTCGCCGATGCAAAACCCGGCGTCGATCCGATACAGGGGGCGGAACTCTTTCTTCTGCCTCTCATCCGGCGGAGTCGGAAGGTTGATCCGCAAGATCGCTCCATGCACCGCCCCCGTCATATCGTGATACAGCCAGTGCGGGCCTCGCACCGCCCCCGGATACTTCCGCGCCACGCTTGCCGCCGCCTCGTGTAGTGCGGATTCCAGTGTCGGAAATGCCTTCGGCGTTCTCTTGACGGACCCATTACGCTTCTCCGGCCGCGCGGGTTGCATGTCGCTCTTCGTCAACCCGATCTTGGCCAACACGTCGTCCGAATCACAACCGGCGTGGCACTTGACCCATGCGCCACCATCGTCGAATGCGCCAAGCCCCAATGAAGCGGTTCGGTCATCGTGATTTGGGCATCGCGCCGACCACTTACCCGGTCCAGCGACACGCAGACGATGCTGCGGACCTTCGAATGCTGCAAGTAACCTCTCGATGGGTTTCATGATTCACCTCGCCGCCGGAAGTGATGCAATGAAGTCGGCCAGGGCGTGCTCGGGAATGCGCGTGCCGCGAACACCGACGCGAACGCTTCGCAGCGTGCCGGTGGCAATCAGTCGCCACACCTTACGCCGTGAAACGCCAAGGCGCTCGCACACTTCTGGGACTCGCAATAGCTTCATGCTCGGGGAGGGGAGGGAGGGATTAGCTTTCATGGCATATCTCCGAAACGAAACACCTCGCGTACATCACGCTTGGTATAGCGGAGATAGTCCTGCCCGCGCGGGAAGGAATAATTCGACGGGCCATTTATTCCCGCGCGCGCAACAAAAAGCCCTGCAAAGACAGGGATTGCCACGCGCTACATTTGCGCGGGAATAAATCAGCGGGGTTTGACAGCCTGATTTTGCAGCCGCTTTTCGTGTCGGTCCACGGCAAGTTTCACGCTCTCGGCAGTGTGTTCCCCCCCCAAGACATTCGCGCAGTCGGCGAAGGTCCTGTACCGCTCCGACTTCCACGCATCATAAATCTTCGCATCTTTACGGGGATCGTGCTGAATAGGTGCGCCGCGCCGGCTCTTCGCCTTCTTAGGCAAACCATGGAATCCAGCCCCCGGCAAACCGTGCGAGCGCCGCAATTTGGCAACCAGCAGGAGCGCCTCTTGAAGATAGCCTTTGTTACAGATCGGGTTGGTGTCGACACCAATTGCAATGAGCCGGTCAAACGGATCAGTGGACCAGCCCGCTCTCTCACAAATGGGGCCAAGGAATTGCACTGCCATGGAAATGCCCCAATTGACTTTCATGTGAAAATTTGGCTGCCACGTCCCTACATGGCTGAATCGTTCGAATAGCGTTTGAGGCTTGCATGGCCTGCGATATGGAACAGCCATATGCAGAACTTGATTGAATCCTTCTCCTTGCCACCGCGGGTTGGGCAATATTGGGTTCTCCGATGGCTCGGGCGGTTCGGTAAATCGTATCTCCAAGTGTGGATGCTCTTCTTCGCGGTTAACAGGCCGAGTTTCTTTGGCGTTCAATTCATCTGCTTTACGCAAACCTTCCATCACTTCGTGAATCGCCATTTCAAACATTTCAATTGCCTCGCTGACAGTCGTCGGTGGTGCGGGGGGAATGTCGGTAGGATGGTCCCAGAACATTTTGTACTCGCTTTCATCGGGTCGGCCCCGGCGGGGAATGACGCGAGTACAGGTCATGCCGCCGCCGAAGCCGAGGCCGTGGATCAGACGGCCTCCCGAACATTGTCCTACTATCGTATCAATTCCACTCGCCATTTGCACAAGGCCACGCCGGCGCGGGCAACGACTTGTGAATCGGTGTTGTGTGATGGGATGCCGCGGACTACCATAAACGCTTTCGTACACTGAAATTTAAGACTTCAAGACGGGGAAAGCATGAAGCGCGGAAGGAAGCCGGGAGTCAGGAATACCCCATCCATTCCCAAGGGAAAGTCGCCGCGAAAGCCCCCGCGCAAAGGTGCTGCCGGTCCCATCTCGCTCATGGCGCAGAGAGACACGGCGAGATCCAAGCCCACGCTGCCGGGGTTGGAGGACTACCGTCACCCGGAAGCGACGCGGAAGAACAATCCCCCCGCCGCTCTTGCCGCTGCCGGCATGGTGCCCGCTATTCCCAAGGCCAAGTATGAATACAACCCGCACCTTCCCCCGGTGCTGCGGTTCGATGAAACGGGAAAATCCGACCGCCTGCCGGAGTTGCTCGCCCAGGCCAAGCGCCGGGCGCTCACCGAAGACGAGTTGGCCGTGCTCGCAGAAGCCCTCCGCCGCCAGGAACCGTGGCTGGAATGGTCCGGCAAGCGCGAATCCCGCAATTTCGCCGTCGATCCCGTCGCCCTGCACATTCACGAGCGGGTCAGCGCCCAAGCCATCTTGAAAATCGCCGCGCGGCAGGATGTCGAACGCAATCTCTTCGGCGATCCGCAGCAGGCGTATCAGGACGCCGTGCAGTTTTACAAGCATGATGTCGATTGGTCGAACCGGCTGATCCTCGGCGATTCGCTCCAGGTAATGAGTTCGCTGGCGAAACGCGAAGACCTCGCCGGCAAGGTGCAGATGATCTACATCGACCCGCCTTATGGGATTAAATTTGCGAGTAATTTTCAGCCGGAAGTGGGCAAACGCGACGTGAGGGATAAACAGGAGGATTTGACCCGCGAGCCAGAAATGGTGAAAGCGTACAGAGATACATGGGAGTTAGGAATTCATTCTTATCTGAGCTATTTGCGCGATCGGCTAATCGTGGTGAAGGAACTGCTTGCCGACACGGGTAGCATCTTTATGCAGATCAGTGATGAAAACTTGCATCGCGTGCGAGATGTGTTGGATGAAGTGTTCGGTGCGAGCAACTTTGTCAGCCAGATTGCTTTCGCAACGACTACTGGCTTCAACACGACGCTCTTAGCCAGTGTAGCGGATCACATCCTTTGGTATGGGAGAGACATAACCAAAACCAAATTTCGGCCTTTATACCGCGAGAAGTCGCCTGGCGAAGAAGGCGCGGCAAAGTACAAGCCGCTCTTGGCCGTCAATCCAGAATTGGCGGCAGCTTACAATGACTCCAAATTCGCGACTTCTGACCAGATTACTTCTCAGGGTGCAAGCACTACCACGTTGACATTTGAGATGAACGGTCAATCATTCCAACCTCCTAACGGGATGCACTTCAAAACCAATGCTGCCGGCCTCCGCCGTCTGGCGATGGCATCTCGACTTAGGATCGAAGGGTCGTTGCCGAGATACATGCGACTAATGGACGATTTCGCGGTATTTCCCGTGGCAAATATCTGGCTTGACATCGGCGGCGTCCAAAGTCGAACTGAGGGGAAAATCTATGTGGTCCAAACCGCAACCGAGGCTATAACTCGTTGCTTGTTGATGACCACCGACCCCGGCGACTTGGTGCTGGATCCGACGTGTGGCAGCGGCACCTCCGCGTATGTAGCTGAACAATGGGGTCGTCGTTGGATAACGATTGACACGAGCCGCGTGGCAGTCGCGATTGCCCGGCAACGGTTATTGACCAGCAAATTCGATTACTTCCGATTGAAGAATGAGGAGGATGGTGTCGGTAGCGGTCTGAGGTATAAGACGGTTCCGCATATCACGCTCAAGAGCATCGCACAGAATGTCGCACTTGATCCGATCTTCGCGAAACATGAGCCGATACTGGAAGAAAAGTTGAAGGTCGCGAATGCGGCGATGGCGAAAGTGGATGCGCAGACGCGGGCGGGTTTGGAGACGAAGCTGCTGCGTAAAGAAAAGCAGGAAGGGAAGAAGTCCATCACCGAGGCGGATCGGCGGCGCTGGCAATTGCCGGTCAGGAATCAGAAGTGGGAACATTGGACGGTGCCGTTTGATACGGACCCAGATTATCCAAAGGCGTTGGCGGAGGCAGTGACGGCGTACCGGCAGTCATGGCGGGCGAAGATGGACGACGTGAACGCGTGTATCAACGCCAGCGCCGAGCAGGAGAACTTGGTAGATCAGCCAGAGGTGGTGCGCGGGGTGGTGCGAGTGAGCGGGCCGTTTACCGTAGAGGCGGTGCAGCCCCCCGAGATGATGTTGGGCGAGTTGAAGCCGGAGCCGGAATTCGCCGGTGCGCCGCAGGAAGTGGGACCACGTTTCCGGGTGGACCGACTCGTGGAGCCAGGCGTCGGCCAGACCCCGCAGGATGTGGCGGCGTACTTGGATCGCATGGTGCGGTTGCTGCGCGTCGATGGCGTGCGGTTCCCCAACAACAAGCAAATGAAATTCAGTCGGCTTGAGCCGCTGTATGAATCCGGTTTGGCAGGCGGTGGACAGGGATTTCATGCCGAAGGGCGCTGGTCGCCGCAAGGCGAGGCGGATACTGATCCGCAGGGCTTACCAACGGTTGGCGTCGTCATTGGTCCGCAATATGGCCCGGTGACGGCGAAGATGCTGGACGATCTGATTCGTCCGGCGAGCCGTCGCTACGAAGATTTAGTAGTCGCCGGCTTCTCTTTCACGGCCGAAGCCCAGGCAATTCTGACTGAAGACCCACACCTGAAATTGCGGCTGCACATCGCGCACATCCGCCCCGACATCAACCCCGGCATGGATGGATTGTTGAAGGAACAGGCGGGATCGCAGCTATTCACCGTGTTCGGTTTGCCGCGCATCAAGGTAGACGGGCCGGACGCCGAAGGCGAGTACACGGTCACAATGGAAGGCGTGGATATTTACAACCCGGTGGACAACAAAGTGACGCCCACTGGAGCCGACAAGGTGGCCGCGTGGTTCATCGACGGCGACTATGACGGGCGGACCTTCTGCATTACCCAGGCATTTTTCCCGGACAGGGACGCATGGGAAAAGCTAACCAAGGCGCTCAATGGCAAAGATGGCCTGATCGACGCGGAACGCTTCGCTGCCCTCAGCGGCACGGTGAGCCTGCCCTTCCCGAAGGGGAAAAATGCCCGCGTCGCCGCGAAGGTAATCGACCCGCGTGGCAATGAAGTGATGAGCGTTCACCCGCTGTAGACGAGAATAGGTTGCCCATGCCCCCAGCACCAACCACGATCGTACCGATTCAGCCTGTGGATCATCCGATCCTATGCAGCCCCTACGACCCGCCGGCGAAACACTGGCACTACAACCGGGTAACAGGCGAGGCGCAGGTAATCGCTCAGCGCCGGCCCGCGCGGTACTGGTACAAGACCAAAGAGGAGGCGGCGGGACAGCAGACGTTGGAGTTGTCCGAAGGCCAGGACGACCTGATAACCGTGAATCAACTGCGAGAGGATGTAGCGCACTGGCGGGAAGGACGCTATGAGGGCGCGACGCCAGTAACAAAGCAATTGCTCGAATCATGGTGGCGTGCGGATCGCTTTCGACGCCTGTTTTTCTGCCAGCTTGAGACTGTTGAGACTGTCATATACCTGTCGGAAATTCTCCGCAGCGGACGCCGGCCGCGATTCAATCCACAATTTCCCCTGAGCGAATTGAGCAAACTGATAGACCCGCCGGCAAGTCCCGATTTGCTGCCGCTAACGCGGTACGGGTGCAAGATGGCCACGGGGTCGGGCAAGACTGTTGTAATGGCCATGCTGATTGCGTGGGCATTCTGCAATCGCGTGCGGATGCCGGGAGACGCGCGGTTTCCCAATGGCGTGCTGGTGTGCTGCCCCAATCTGACGGTGAAGGAACGCTTGCAGGTGCTACGGCCCGATCATGCGAACAACTATTATGAAGAGTTCGACATTGTGCCGCTGTCGATGCGCCCGAGCCTGCAATTGGGCAAGGTGTTGATAACCAACTGGCACGCGTTCGCCCCTGAGAGCGAGCACGCGGAGGGTGGGAAGAGTTATGCGGTGGTGAACAAGGGGGCGGAGACAAATGAGGCATTTGCCAAACGAGTGCTAGGCGAGTTGTACGACCGTATGCCGTTGATGGTACTGAATGATGAGGCGCACCACTGCTATCGACCGAAGCCACTGGCCGAACGATTGACAGGCGAAGAGGCACGCGACGCCGAAGAGGATCGGGAAGAGGCGACGGTCTGGATTGAGGGGCTGGATCGGATTAACAATGCCCGGGCGCTGGGGGTGAAGGAAGCCAAGCCGGGGATACACCTGTGCGTGGACCTTTCGGCGACGCCGTTCTATTTGGGCGGCAGCGGCTATGTCGAGGGCAGCCCGTTCCCGTGGCTAGTGAACGATTTCGGATTGGTCGATGCGATTGAGAGCGGGATCGTAAAAATTCCGCGTCTGCCGGTGTCGGACACAACCGGAAGACCCGATCCGAAGTATTTCCGGCTGTGGAAGGCGATCAATGAGGGATTGGAGCCCATAGAAAAAGAGCCGGGGCGGGGTGGCCGGCCCAAGCCGCAGGTCGTGTACCGTGAAGCGGAAGCGGCGTTGCGGCAACTTGCGGGACAGTGGAAGGAAAAATTCGACTATGTGCAGCAGGCGACGCCAGGGCAGGAACGCGTCCCGCCGGTGATGATTCTGGTGTGTGACAACACGAACATCGCGGAAGTGTTCTACCAGAAACTGAGCGGGGAAACGGTTCAGGAACAGGTAAGGCCGGAGGATGTCGAGGATGTGTTGGCTGGCGAAGAGGAAGAAGTAGAGGAGCCGGTGAAGGGGCGAGGAAAGAAAAAGGCTCTGACGATCTACGGACAGAGCGAGATTCGACCAGAGTTCACCAACACGACGGAGCGCAAGCACACGATTCGGATCGACTCTAAGCTCTTGGCGCAGGCGGAGAGCGGGTTGGGTACATCGCGGCAGGATGCCGCAGAGCAGTTGCGGCAGGTAGTGGCGACGGTGGGGAAGCCGGGCCAGCCAGGGGAGCATGTACGATGCGTGGTGTCGGTGGCCATGCTGACCGAAGGGTGGGATGCAAACAACGTCACACACATCTTGGGAATCCGCGCGTTCGGCAGTCAGTTATTGTGCGAACAGGTGGTAGGGCGCGGCCTGCGGCGGATGGACTACACGCCGGATCGTGAGACGGGCTTGCTCACCCCGGAATACGTAGACGTGTACGGCATCCCGTTTTCGGTCATCCCCTACAAGGGGCGCGAAGGGAAGCAGCCAGCACCGGAAGACCGGCCAAAGAATCACGTACTGGCGCTGCCGGAACGGAAGGAATACGAGTTGCGGTTCCCGGTCGTCGAGGGATATGCATTTGCTCTCAAACGCAATCAAATCACCTGTGACGTGGCGAAGGTTGAACGGCTGGAATTGGAACCGAACCGGGAGCCCACGGCTACCTTTCTGCTGCCAACGGTGGGCTATCAGGAAGGCAAGCCGTCGCTGCATGGTCCCTTCGAGTTCGCATCGCAGGACCGCAACCGCTATTACCGTGAAATGCACCCTCAGACGATTCGCTTTGAGATAGCCCGGCGTATCACGGACCAGTTGGACGGCGATCCGAATTCGGGCGCGTCCAGCAAGCGCCAATTGGTTCTTGGACTACAGGCACGCCACCAACTATTCCCACAGGTGTTGCACATCGTGGACCAATACGTCGCGTCGCGGGTTGGTTTTCGCGGCTGCCATCCGTGCGAGTTGGGGTTGGAAAAGTATGTGATGCGCATGGTGGAGCGATTGCGCGATTCCATCCTGCCGGACACTGCCGAAGGTGAGCCGCCGCTGGTCCCCATCCTCAATCGGTACAAGCCCATCGGCACGACAGCGGATGTGGATTTCAAGACCGTCCGTCCGTGTCATGGAACGCAACGAAGCCATATTAACCAAGTGGTGCTCGACACGGACACTTGGGAATCGGCGGCGGCATTTCGCTTGGAGATACTCGCCCAGCGGGGAATCATCAGCTGCTACGCGCGCAACGACCATTTGGGCTTGGTCATCCCCTATGAGTATCAGGGCGTGTTCCACGGCTACGAACCGGACTTCATCGTTCGCCTCTCAAACGGCCTGCTGGTGCTACTGGAGATAAAGGGATTCATCGACGAACAGACCCGGGCAAAGCACGCCGCCGCGCGCAAGTGGGTAACAGCAGTGAACAATTGGGGCGAACAGGGGAAATGGGAATTCCACGAGTGCCTCGATCCGCAGACGCTCGAATCGGAAATGGGCACCCTGGCGTCGGCTAGGGTGGCGCACGGCAATTAGAACACGAGAACGTCCTAGAATTAGCCGCCTCGTATGCAGTTCTATGCAGGGGGTTGACGCGCTGCATGAGATTGCATATTATTCACAGACTGCTCCTCACGGAATGGGGGTACTCATGCCGAAAGGGATTGATGTGGCCAAGCAACAGTTTTTGAGCATGCGGGTGCTTCCCCCCGTCTACGCTGTCGAAGGCATCGTTGTCTTGCGACTTGCCGTTGAAGAGGCGAAGAGATTCTTGACACCGGTGCAGTATGAGCACGCAGTTGACCTGGTGAAACGCACCAGAGACTTCAATAATCCTACGGATTTTTGCGATCTCGACATCCGTAGCGTTCAGAACATTCATGAGATCAGAGACAAAGGAGGTGTTCTGGGAAGGATCAATTTACGGATATTCTTCGCGTATCGGAAAAGGAGGATAATTGTGCTCGGCGCAATCAAGAAAGAAGATGAAGGCAAGACGCCGGAACACATCATTATCCGTATGCAAAACAGGCTGGATGCTCTCGTTTGAGGGCAGCCACAGATATTCTGGAAAAGGACTACCATATGCCGCAAACCATGGAACATTCTCTCGGCCAAGTTCGGCAAGAGATGCCGTGGGACGCTATTGCCGATGAATTAGCGCGTAGTTTCAATCCTCGCGACAAGAAGCGAGACCGGGTCCGTCGATTGCTCACGCTTCTGGCGAAAAGTGAAAACAAGACAGAAGCCAAGGAGGTCCTCACGACCCTCTTTGAAGTGTTGAATTTGTCGAAACTCAGATTCGTTAGTATTACTGCCACGTCCGACCCGGAAGCACGGAGCAAGCTCGGTAAATACCGTGCCCACCTCGGTGCGACAATTCGTCGGGTTCGGGAACGAAAGGGATGGACCCAAACACAACTCGCAGCAAAAGCCGAACTCCCACAGCCGCACGTCAGCCGCATCGAGACCGGTGAACACGCCCCAACTTTCATGACGATCAGCAAGATTGCTGGAGCGCTAGGTGTCAGACCGGGCGATCTGGACCCAGGCTGCGAAGATTGACGATCTAACGGAACTCAAACGGATTAGGACCAAGGAAGGGATCGATTTACTTCGATCCCTTCCTTTCTTTTGCAGCCAGAAAAGTTTCCATTGATGTCGATGGCGTCACGTTGTCCGCCTGTAACTGCAGGCAAATTTTGTGAGTCCGTACAGACAAACTGTGCCTTCCCCCGGGTAGCCGGAATGCTGTCGCCAGCGATGTCGCCAATTCTGGAGCCGCCGCACATCGCGACTGACCGTTGATCAATGTATGCCAAGGGCCTTGGCCAAGACGGGGATAAGGCTCTGGGCAACAGCTTCGACACTCTAAGACAATGCATTCCCTACATGTCGGCCACTGTAGCAAACTAGCGAGCCAGCGGGATCAGACGTTGTTCGGTGACTCTCTGCCGGGCCTCGTTAGACCTCTAAGCCCAGTCCCATTCCGAACCACTCACCGGCAAGTATCCCCTCACGCCGTCCTCGGTGATTTCCACATTGCGATACCGCATCCTTGGGTATTGGTCTTTCAACTGCTTGGCTGCGTGTAATGCCCGCGGCATCAACTCGGCTATCGCGGCACGGTCTCTAATGGGGTGCAGACCGTTGGATCGGGCAATCTGCCGGCGGAGACCCGTGTAACGCCCCCGGTATGGCCTACCACGAAGCTTGCGTTGCCAGCGTTCTATCGGCGGATCTGGATAGCGGCAGAATCCGCCGCCCGGTCGATGAGGCCAGGGGTAGGCTTCGCATCGGCACTTGGCGCGGCGTTTATCGTGGGCTTTGCACTCCACCCGCTCTTGGGCTTGGGCGTCCCGTTCATGGCGATCAATGGTCCGCCAGTATTGCCGCAACGGTGGAAGCATCCCAGCAGCCCAATTTGAACGTCGTCCCATGGCAGTTTTCTCCGCAATAGAAGCCGCGATTCCCGGTCACGCTCACCTGATTGATTGGATTTCTTTGATTTCCCATTGATTCTTTTTCAAAGGTTCAAAACCTGTAGGAGAATTTCGCAAGCCCGTACAGCCGAACCGTCACCATGCCCGTATCACCGGAATACTCCCAGCAGTAAGCCCGTCGCCGAAGTCGTTGCACGTCACGCCATACCGTGGACCGATGCACGCCCAGCGCCTTCGCCAAGGCGGGAATCAGGAAACGGGGCAAGGGCTTCCGTTGTCCCGATCCTAAAGCGCTCTCCAGGTCGCCCACGGCGGCAATCTGCCGGGCCAGTGGGATCAATCGCCGGTCGGCTAGTCGCCGGCGTGCAGCGTTGTAGCGCCGCCGTCCGCCGGCCCGCCGGTTCACGTCCGCGGCGTCCCTTGGTTGTGTCCATACCGCTCTGTCCATTGTTGCACGCTTATAAGGGCCTTTCGCCCACGGGATACTGCCGTACCGCGGACGAAACAGCACCCAAATTGCCCATGAGTTTCGCCACCTGAGCCTTTCGCCATGCCTTCCGATCCTGCCGGCGTTTCAGGATGCGCGGGCGTTGCATCATGCGAAAATTAAGGTGTGCAAGCGCCTTCTCCGCTGCGTCCGGATCCAACCGCCCTTCGGCCAGCGCCGCCTCAATCTTCCGCTTCACGTTTTGCCATTGATCCAGCAAGCTCATCGGACACCCGGCTTTCCATAGCCCATGCCATAGCCACGCGCCCGCCTCCGGTGTTCCAAGTTCAGCACGCTGGACGGGGCGTTCAAGTCCGCCAAAATCCGGCAACGCCGGTCACGCCACGCGTCAACCTTGTTCAACCATTCCGGCTTCGCCGTGACAGTGTCCCCACGCTGGGCCGCAATGATGGCGCTGGCCAGGGCAGTGCCCGAGCCGATGGGAATGACGAAGCTCCGCCACTTGTCCGGATACCAGTTGTTGCCCTTGTGATGCCGATGGAACACCCGCCAGCGGACGTAGGTTCGCCCGGCATGTTGCCGCCGGTAGACGAGAATGGAGCGATGCGCATCCAGCGGCACTTCGCCGATGAACGTGTCAACTGTCAACGTGGGATCGCATGGGGAGGAAATTGCGGGGGGTACGGGGGTAACGGTGGGGATACTCCCATCCATGGCCATCCCTGCCGGTTTACACTGTTTACACTTTGCGTGGGAAATGGTGGGGACTCGTTCGCTCATGGCCGTCCCTCCCCGCTCGCCTTCACCATCGCCACAATGCCCGCCTTGAGCGCCGCCGGCAGCGTAGGCCACGCCGTCATCACTGCCGCAAGATCAGGGGTAGCAGCAGGGTTCTCAATCACGTTTTTTGGGGCGGTTTTCTGCGCCCTTTCATCGCTGGCCTGCCCTATCTCGCCTAACTCGTTCGATGATGGGGAGTTAGCATTTTCCCCGGACGGATTGCAAATCCGTTTTTCGTGGGTTCGAATCCCACTCCGGCCTGTCTGCTTTCCCGCACAATCAGTTCACAACCTCCGTCAGCGCCGCCGACGTGCTGCTGAGCGACTTCGTATCGCCGTTATAAATCGCCGTGATCGTGTGGCTGCCCTTCGACAGCTTGACGGTGTACGTCGCCTGGCCGGAGCTGTTCAAGGTGAGCGTCGCCAGTTTCTTGCCACCGTCCTTCAAGGTCACGGTGCCCGTCGGCGTTCCGCTGCCGGGAGCCACCGGGCTGACCGTGATGGTAAAGGTCACGAACTGACCGAACACCGAGGGATTCAGCGAAGAGGTCAGCGTCACCAGCGTGCTCTTCTTATTGACCGTCTGCGTGAGTGCTGCCGACGTGCTCGCGAGAGAGCTGGCGCTGCCGTTGTAGACCGCCGTAATCGAATGGTTGGCTACCGAAAGTGTTGCCGTGGCAAACGTCGCGACGCCGGCACTGTTCAGCGTGACGGTGCCCAGCGTCGTCGTGCCATCTTTGAATGTGACGGTCCCAGCCGGCACGCCCCCGCCTGGTGCGCTGGCAGTCACCGTGGCGGTGAACGTCACCGATTGCCCGGACACCGACGGCTTGGCTGAAGAGTTCAGTGCCGTCACCGTCGAATTCTTGCCTACCGTCTGCGCCACCGCCGCCGACGTGCTCGATCCGAAATTCGCACTACCAGCATAAACTGCCGTGACGGAATGGCTTCCCACGGACAGCAACGCCGTAGCGAACGTGGCTTTGCCGGAGGCGTTCACGGTGCCGGTGCCAAGGACAGTCGCCCCGTCCATGAACGTCACCGTTCCGCTCGCAATCCCAGCGCCCGGCGCCACCGGCGCTATGGTGGCCGTGAAAGTCACCGTCTGGCCGGAGACACTGGTGGCCCCCGAGGTCGTCAGCGTGGTGGTGGTGTTCGCCGGGCTGACGCTCTGCGTCACAGCCGTCGAGACGCTGCTGCTGAAGCTCGCGTTCCCGGCGTAACTGGCGGTGATGGAATGGCTTCCCGCCGCCAACGTAAACGATGCGCTGGCCGTCCCGCCGCTAAGTGTTGCGGTGCCCAAGGTCGTTGCCCCGTCAAGGAACTTGATCGTTCCGCTAACGCTGCCGGCACCAGGGGCAACGGGCGATACCGAGGCGGTGAATGTCACAGCCTGTCCGTACATGCTGGAACTGAGTGATTGACTCAACGCGGTGGTCGTGCCGGCCCGGTTGACTATCTGCGTGCCGACCGAGGAAGTACTGGCGCTGAAACTCGTTTCGCTACTGTAGACGGCCGTGATCGAATGGCTGCCGACCGCCAGCGGCGAAGTCACGTTGAACGTGGCTGATCCATTATTCAGCGTCGCTACGCCAAGCATGGCGGCGCCGTCCATGAATGTCACCGTTCCCGTCGGCGTCCCGGCGCCCGGCGCCACCGGAGCAACCGTGGCAGTGAATGCGATCCCTTGTCCATAAACGCTCGGAGAAGAGAGTGCCCCGAGTGTGGTCGTGGTGCTCGCACGATTGACCACCTGCGTCAGCGCCGCAGAAGCACTTCCCGCAAAGTTCGTGTCGCTTCCATAGGCCGCCGTGATCGAATGGTTGCCAGCGCCCAACGATGCGGTGGTTGTAAACGTCGCCGTACCGGCGTTCAACGTACCCGTCCCGAGCACGGTTGCACCATCCTTGAACGTCACTGTGCCGGTAGGCGTGCCGGCACCTGGGGCGATGGCGGCAACGGCTGCGGTGAACGTCACCAACTGACCGAATACGCTCGGATTGGCCGACGCACCAAGCTGTGTCGTTGTGCCGGCCTGCCCGACCGCTTGGACCAGGCTCGACGATGTGCTGCCGGCAAAGGTGGCATCGCTGCCGTACACCGCCGTGATCGAATGCGTACCTACCGCGAGCGGCGCGGAGGTCGTGAATGTCGCACTGCCGTTGTTCAACGTGCCGCTGCCCAGGGTTGTGGCGCCGTCCAGGAAGGTCACGGTACCCGTCGGCGTCCCCGAAACACCACCCGTGGGCGATACGACGGCGGTAAACGTCACGGATTGTCCGAAGACGCTCGGATTGGCGGAGGCGGTAAGCGCTGTGGCGGTGGACGCAACGGTCCCGGCAATGGTGATAGTCGCGCTCGGCGTGCCGATGGAATAATGCAGATCCGGCAGAATATGCAGTTGCACCGTTTCGTTTGGCCCCGAAGTGCCACTCACCGGCGTGATCGTGACGGTGGCGGAACTCTGACCGTCCCCAATGACGACCGAGCCCAGCACGCTGGATGAGTAATCGGATGAGGGGGCCGTTCCGTCCAGCGAGAAATACACGGTCTGATTCCCGACGGTGGTGAGCCGGGACAAAGTAAATGTGCCGGCGTCCAGCGGGCTCCTCGAAGCATTGGGATCGGTCGCCGCCACGCTGATCGCGGTGTGATTGGCGATGTCCGGAAGGATGCCCGGATCGGATTTCCAGAGCCGGATGCTGTCGAAGTCGTTGGATTTTCCAGCCGCCGCGGCATTGAGATCGCCGAAGAAGAATGACCCTGCGCTGGGCGTGTTGGTAACCACATTCTCATCGGGATTGAAGCTGCCGCTGTAGATGCGATTCGCCGAGCTGGTGGTGCCGATCGCGCCCGTGCCGGCCTTGAGAAAATAGCGGACCGTGACCACACCGGTGTTCGGATCGGTATTGAGCGTGACCGCGAGATGGTAAATCTGCCCGGTGACCAGTGCGGCAGGGAAGTTTCCAATCCCGCCGAACGATGAACCGGCCGCCGCGCCGGAGGGCGGTAGAAATTCCATCCGCATATTGGTGGCGGAGTGGAACATCGTGATGCGCCACCCGCCGCCGCCGGTGTTGCTGAAGTCCATTTCGCGGGCGCCGATCGAGGTGCCGTCGGCGCGATAGAAGAAATCGAACGCGCCGTTGAGCAGCCATTGGGAGCCGGGCTTGGTGGCGATGGACGCCCAGGAGGTCGTGGCGTCCGTGGGCGTGATGGTCACGCCGCCACTGGTGCCGGTGGCGGTGGTTTCCAGGTGGAGGAAACTGCCATTCATATCGGGGGATGTGCCGATGAAGGCTGTGTTGCCGGTGCTGCCCTGCTTGAGCGTGGCCGTGCCGCCGAAGTCCATGATGCTGCCCGCGCCTGAGCCCGATCCGGAACCGCTGAAGCCCGCTTCCGCAACGTTGTACGTCACATCATTGTCCGCGATGGTGACGGTGGCGGCGGGATTGCCAATGCGGTAGGTGGCGCTGGGCGCGAGCGTGATGGTGAGATTCTCGACGCCCTCGTAATAGACCAAATCATCGATGGGCGTGATGGGTAGATCCACATACTGCTGCCCATCTAAAATCGTCACGCTGCCGGTGAGTACCTGAGTAATGTCCGCAGCTGTCGCGGCGCCGGACGTTACGTAATTGACGACCAGATCGCCCGTGGTGCCGCTGCGATGGATCCGGAAATTCGCGGAATCCGGGCCGGTCTCCGCCGCAGATGCATCGGTCGCCTGAACCCAGACATAGGGCGGCGCCGCTGACAGGGAAGTCCAGCCGACGACCGTATCGACCGAGGCGTGCGTATCGCCGGACATCGTGCCATCGGAGACTACAGCTCCCACACTGTTATTCACGCCATTCCAGATCACCGTCTGGTACGAACCAGAATTGACGTGGTACGCCACACTCAGATTGTTCGCCGTATTGCCGTCAAAAATGACGCCCATCACGCCGGCCGTATCGTTGTCGGATATACCGCTCTGGAGAACGTAGTAGCCCTCACCCATACCGGATCCGTCATCGGTGCCCACGAACGTGCCACCATTGATCGTATTGCTGCGAACCACCACGTTGTAAAACGCATCGCCATATAGCTGAGTTCCGTCAACGGCGGTTTGGGAAATCACAATCTGCGCGGGGTACCACCCCTTGGTGTCCGTGACCGTATTGCCTTCGATGCGCACGTTCTTCTGTACGTTGAAACGATTCGGACCGCTGCTCGGCCGAGTATCGCCGCGCAGATAAATACCGTTGGTATCGATCAGCGTATTATCAATAATGTTCGCGTCGTACATCGAGCAACCGTAGAGCACCCAGATGCCGCGCGGCACTTCCTGCAGCGTGTTTCCTTTCACCAGATACGTGTGATTGAACTTGGTCACCGCGTACGCACTGGTCGCATCCGGGTTGATGTCCCACGCCGCAGACAACGTCAGCGCCGTCGCGCTGTTCGACGCGATATTGCGCGTCTGCCCAATCCCCGTTCCCTGTATGATCGTCACCTGCCAGTTGGCCATGGTGTTGACCGTCCAAATCTTCGTCGAGTCGATCAGCGTCGTATCGGTGGAATCGGTGGCGTAGCCGAGAGCCTTGTATTCGATGTCCTCGTTCATGAGCGTTTCGCCGTCGTTGTTCTTGGGGATCCGGGTGTCGGGTTCGGACGCGACCTTGTTGAACACATTATTGAGAATGGCCACGTTGTTGGTTCCACCCATCGACGGCCCGCCATAGCCGAGATTCGTTGCGTCGGTGTAAATGGATCGACTGAAGGTGTTGCCTTCAATTTGCAGGCGATTCATGCTGAGGAGATCCAGCCGGCCATCCGACCACTGAATGTAGTTGTCTTTGATGATCACATCCCAGCGGCTGGTCAGATCCATGACGCACTTGCCCGTAAGCGTCGTCTGGATGATCTCGTTGCCGCGGATCATCATGCCGCTGGCACCGTAGACAATGTCCTCCTTGGTGGGTTGGATCATGCGGGAATCGATGATGAAATGAGAATAGTTCGCCGTCCCGCCAACTTTCCACGTGCTCCAGAAACCGGTGGGGCCGCTCTCCAGAGTCAGCTTGCTCAAACCGACCGCGTTGACGGCGCCGGAAAACATCGAGGCCTGCCCGCCGAGATTGTCGTAAATCTTCGAAACATCGCGCCCGGCACCCTCGAGTACTACGTTGCTCTTCATTGAGATCCCCACCCCGTTGAGGTTGTAGGTCCCCGGCGCGAAGTAGACCACGCCCCCGCCTGCGGCATTGGCCGCATTGATCGCCTGCTGAATCGCAAGGTGGTCATCCGCCACGCCATCGCCCACAGCATGCAGCGTTAGCCGCGGATCATTCTTGATGTCGTAGACATTATTGTAGAAACCAAAATCGGCCTGTGCCCAGGGCGTACCGATGTTCCAGTGGTCGACTCCTCCGCCGGCACGCGCCTTGAGTTGCGGCCCCACCGTCTGCCCATAGCTGCCACCGTAGCCGTTGTTCACAAGAACGTCGTAAGTCACTCCCGTGACGAGATTCAACGGCGCCGTCACTTGAAGGATGAACGGGTCTGATCCCTGCGTCACCGTGGCGTTCAACAGCGTGCCGTCGCTGACACTCCGGAACTGTACGGTGCTGGTAGTGGCGGCAAAGTCCAGATTTTGACCGTAAATTCGGAAGCTTCGTCCGGGATCGATCTGCGCGCCGGCAAGATCCAGATACTGCCACGCCGCGGCCTGATTCGTCAGCGTGTATGCACTGACCACGTTCGTATCAGTGTTCTTCACGAATACCGCGTACAGGCCTTCCTGTAAGGTGAGGGGCACCTCAGCGGCCACGTAACTTACCGAATGGGTCAACACCGTGGAGAGTTGCATTTCCGGATTGGGCGTGTCGCTGGAGTCGGTAATCCGGTCGATCCACACTTGCGCGTTGCTGCCGAAGTTGCCCCCTTCGATGCCCAGTATCTGCCCCGGCGTCACCGCACCAGTGATATTGAAGATCACCGGATCCGTCGTCGAGAGAAGCAACCGCGACTCCAGAGACTCAAGCAGCGCCGGAAGGCGCGGAACATATCGCTTGGCACGGCCGCAATTGTTCAATCGACTGGTCTTCACCACGCGAGACTCCTTCCACAGCGGCCGCATCGGGCCTGTGCCAACCTGTCACCTACTGAATGAAGCTGGGATCGGATGGATGGGACGACGTTGGAACCGATGCCACTGTCGCTCAGGCAAAGTACGTTTAACGTATTGCCCAAGCGAAGCTGGTTCCTGCCGTCGAGCAGAAGCAGAAGTGAGTTTTCTTTTCCGACCAGGCCGCCACTAAAGTAACAGGTAGGTCGCAGTCGCGCCAAGACAAAAATATAGGACGTGAAATGGTGATGCGATCATCATCTTTGCGATGAACACGCGGTTGTGCTTGTCTGACATTACGCAGCGGCGTGGTAACCACCACCTGCATTTCGACCGCGATTCGCAGTTCGTTTTGCAAGTCTTCTTATTCCAATCTCATCAGTGGATCGCCGCCGGCCATCCGCTGACTCTCATCCCACTCCGGTCTGTTTTCTCCCCCACACAAAACCGCTGGCAATCTACGCCGCGCAAGTGTCGCGAGGCTGTATTACTATCTCGCGCAAAGCTGCATCGTTCGGTGGTTCCACACCGGCCGGTTGCACACGGGAGCAACGTAATGTCTGAACGACAAACCTCGCCCCAATTTTTTCATACAAGGCCTGCAGAGCAATATCCTCAGGATCGACCAGAATGAAGCAATGGTGACGCCCCTCGGACAATAGAATATCCGCCAGTGCCGCAACGCAGGCCGATGCGTAGCCGCGCCGACGATGCTCCTGTGGCGTATAGACGAGGTTGATGCATGTGCCGTGAGGAGTAGGGCTGACGGCTGCGGCCATCGAACAGGCCAGGTTGTTTTCGTCCCGCCAGACAAACAGGCTGCGGCTCGCCAGGAGTTCCTCGAACAGAGCATGTGCCGGCCGCGAATTCTCAAAATGGGCTTCGATGCAGAACTGGTCGATCCAGCGGATGAGCGTCTGAGCATCGGCGCGGGTGGCGAGAGACAAGCGGCCCGCTACCCCGCGCGGCCGAACGACTTCGTTGATCTGATACACCCGTTCGCCGCGATTGGGCTGGCAATGCTGCCCACTGATCTCTCTCCATATCCTTGTAAACAGCGCACTGGTCACGGCAGCGCCGAAGATCATGGAGATCTCCGTGCCGATCTTTGAAAGATGTTGGGCCAATTGCATCAGTCCGCCCTGGGCGCACCAACTCAGCATGAGGATTCCCTCGCGCGTGAGTATGGCGCCTGCGGAGATCTGATCATCGACTTTGATGACAAAGAATTTCGGCTGACGTCCGAAGATCACCACGTTTCGCGGCGTCTGGAGTTGACCAAGCAATTCCGCCAGAAGAAACTGATTTTCCGCTTCCCGCTGGAGAAGCAGATCCCCCATGATGTGTTCAAACGCCCATACGTCCGGCATTTCAACGACGTGTACCATCGAGCACCGCTTTCAGATGTCCACGGAGAAAAATTCCACGATGCAAAAGCCGTTGCGCCTCTGCGCGGGACATCCACCACCAACAGCAAAGTCATTGCTGATTCCCAAGCATCGCATGTTGCTTGACCTGCCGGGGATCAGCGCCGCACGGCCTTAACAACCAGCCGCAGGCTGCAGTGCCTCACCGCCACAGTAAGGAACCACAAAACAAATTGTTACAATAAAGCATAAGAACTGCATGAGTTAGAATGCGCGCATTAGCTAACTAGCAATACTTATTTATGAATCAGCATTAATACGTATTTACGCTCTATGGTTCGCAAAGTCCGTGGCGAATCGCCAGTTTCGTCAGCCCCGCGACGTTGTGAACGCCCAGCTTGGCCATGATGTGCTGCCGGTGCGTATCTACTGTTCTGATACTGATAAATAGCATTTCGGCGATCTTGGCGCTCGAGTGTCCCTCACTGATGAGCTGCAAAATTTCGCGTTCGCGACCGGATAGTTTCGCCAATTCGTTGGTGGCACTCTCACCGCGTGCCATGCGGATGTAACTATTGGCAACCAGTTCCGCCAACGGTGGGCTCAGGTATGTGCGGCCGTCCAGAACGGTCTCAATGGCCGCCAGAAGCTCCGTGAAAGCCGCATCTTTTCGCACATAGCCTGCTGCCCCCGCGCGCAAGGACTCCAAAACGTATTGGGCATCATTGTGCATCGACAGCATGATGATGCGTGCGCCGGAATGCTCGGCGACGATCTGTCGCGCCGCTTCGATTCCATTCAGCGACGGCATGGTCACATCGAGAATGGCCAGATCGGGATGAAGTTCGTTGAAAAGTTGGACGGCTTGGCGGCCGTCGTTCGCCTCGCCGACCACGCGCAGTCGAGCGGCGGTCTCCAGCATCGTACGTATGCCGGTGCGCACGAGCGTGTGATCTTCTGCCAAGAGTACTGTTTTCATGTTATTTCCATGCGCTCCTGTGCATGATTTCTGTCCAATTTCAGCTCCAGAATGATACGTGCTCCCTCGCCCGGTGCAGACTCTACGCATAATTCTCCGCCCAACGAACGCAGACGCTCCTGAATGCCGGCCAATCCCAGTCCTGGATGAGCCTTCGGCGAAAGCGCCGCGACGGGATCAAACCCGCAACCGTCATCATCGACCACAATGGAAAACGCATCCGGTCGCCAATGTACCGTGATCAAGACTTCCTGTGCTTTGCCATGCTTTGTGGCATTATTGATGAGTTCCTTGATCGAACGGAACAGGTAGTTCGCCGCCTGGTTCGACAGCGTGCGTGGTTCACCCAGCTCTGAAACCGTGAGCTGAACGCCGGTCTGCGTTTGAAATTGCTCGGAGTAGCGGCGAATTGTCGGCACCAATCCAAGATGATCGAGCATCGCAGGATAGAGTTCGAAGGTCAGCGTCCGCGTTTGCTGAATCAGATTTTCCACCAGCCCGAGCGAATCGCGGATTCGTTTGACCTGGCTCTGATCGTGGCCGGCTTCGGCAACGGCCTCAAGGTTCATCTTGATCACCGTCAAAGTCTGCCCAAGGGTGTCGTGGATGTCATGGGCCAGTTTGCGGCGCTCGGCATCCTCAGCCACTGAAAGCTGCGACGCCAGATTGTGAATCGCCTCCTCGGCGCGCTGGCGCTGGAGCAACTCCGCCTGCAGGGACACGGTACGCTCATTGACGAGGTTTTCTATCCGCATCCCGAGCTCTTTCCGGGCGTGGACGAGGCGTGCCACGACCAACAACGTGGCATAGGCCATGAATGAATTCCAGTAAGGCACAATACTGCCGGGTTCAGACACATCCGCATAGATCAGAACCAAAAGCCTCGAGATTGCGCAAGGCAAGGCGCTCCAGTAACCGGCACGCTTTCCACAGAACCAGGTGACCAGCGTCACCGGGGCCAGATAAAGTAGGAAAACGCTCACCCTCGGCCCGGTGATGAAATCCACACAGTCGATGCCCAGGAGCAGGAGGGCGGCGACGGCGATGATCATCCATTGCGGTCTTTCGCCAAGATATTGAAGAATTTTCTTCATAGGGAAAGACGCTTCCGGCGAAAGAAAAAAAACGAGCGGAGTCCCATTTCCGCATCCTGCGGATTGCGTGTCAATAGCGAATCAAGGTTTTGCCGGTTCGGTCGCCGGTGCAGTCGTCGGTTGCGTTGCCGGCAGCGTCGAGGGGAGCGTAGCGGGAGTCATCGCCGGCGCGGTGGCGGGTTGCTCCTGGCTTTCCCAGCCGCCGCCGAGCGCTTTGTACAGGGCGATCAGATCCGTATTCAGGGTCTGGGTGCTCTGGATCAATGCGGCATCGGTGGCAAACAGCGAGCGCTGTGCGTCAAGCACATTGAGAAAATCGGTTTGTCCCTGTTTGTAGAGCCGCGTCGCCAGATCGACGGCCCGGCGATCGGCCTCCTGCGCCACGATGAGCGAGGCATTCCGCACGCGTTCCCTGTCATAGGAAATCATCGCCGATTCCACTTCCTGCAGCGCCGTCAGAACCGTTTGCTGATAGGTCAGGACGGATTGCTCCGTCAGGGCCTTCTGCACTTCGATGTTCGACGAAATCCTTCCCGCATCAAACAGCGGCCAACTCATCGCCGGACCAAACGACCAGAAGCGATTGTTCAGATTCCCCATTTGGGCCAACTTGTCTGCCTCAAATCCGAGCGAGCCGGTCAGCGTGAATTTCGGAAAGAGATCCGCCGTGGCCACGCCGATCCGCGCTGTGGCACCGTGAATCTGTGCTTCAGCTTTCCGAATGTCGGGACGGCGCCGCAGTAGTTCGGAGGGCAATCCCACCGGCACATCAGGCGACGAAGGCGGTATGGGGCCATCAGGGGAGAGTTCCTTGACGAGTTCGGCGGGCGGACGTCCCAGAAGCACGCTGATGTTATAGATAGTTTGCCGCGCGCCGGCTTCCAATGTGGGAATGGTGGCTTCAGTCGTTGCCACCTGGGCGTCGGCATTGGCCACATCCAGCGATCCGACCAGGCCGGCCCCGAATTTTTTGCGTGTCAACTGCGCGGTGTCTTTCTGGGCATCGAGATTTCGTTTGGCAATCACGATCTGTTGCTGGAATCCGCGAAGCTGCGTGTAGTTGAGAGCGACTTCGGAAACCAGCGTGACGAGGACGTCGCGGCGATCCTCGACGGCGGCCTGCAGGTCCGCCTCGGAGGCTTCGATATTCCGCCGCACACCGCCGAAAATATCCAGTTCCCATACGGCATCGAGTCCGGCTCGAAACGAGTTTTGCGTAATGCCTTTGGATCCTCCGGCGGGCGTGCGGCTGCGCTGGCCACTGGCGTTCACGTCGACCGTCGGCCAGAACGCCGAAGCCACCACGCCGCGCGATCCCGCAGCCTGCCGAATCCGCAATTCGGCCTGTTTGATATCGAGATTCGAAGCGATCGCCCGTTCCACCAGGGCATTGAGTGTCGGATCTTGGAACGATTTCCACCACTGGGCCAGATCGACCGCGGGCTGCGTCGCCGGTTGGCTGGCCGGAGCGGTGGCCGGCCCCTCCCAGGCCGCGGGCATGGTGGTCACGGGCGCATGAAAATTCGGCCCTACCGCGCAACCAGCGATTCCCAGCAGCATGGCGCCGATGCCGCCGGCTGCCGTAAGCCATAATCTATTTTGATTTGTTCCGCGTTTGCCCATGAAACTTGTCCTTTGTCGCAATTCCACAATAGGGTGCCCGGGTGTTGTCGTCTTCTCGAATTCTATGCCTGGCAGCGACCAACTTTATTCGTATCGCAAGGCTTCGATCGGATCGAGTCGCGCCGCCTTCCACGCCGGATAGAAGCCAAAAACGATGCCTACCGACGCCGAGACCGCCACTGCTGCCATGATGGCCAACCACGATGCTTCCACCGGCCAATGCAGAAACTGGCGAATCAACATGGAGCATCCCCGCCCGATGGCGATGCCCATGATCCCGCCGCTCAGACACAGCACGACAGCCTCTACCAGGAACTGCCGGAGAATATCCCTCGCCCTCGCGCCGACGGCCATCCGCAGGCCGATCTCCCGTGTGCGCTCCGTGACCGAGACGAGCATGATGTTCATGATGCCTACGCCGCCGACGATGAGCGAAATCAACGCCACGAACAGCAGAAGCTTGGTCATCAGGGTGGCGGTGGATGAAAGCACAGCCACCATCTGCGTCATGTCGCGCACGCTGAAATCGTCCGAAGTATCCCCGCGCAGATGATGCCGTTCGCGCAGTAAGTCAGAGACCTGCCGGATGGCAGCCTGGATCTGATCCGCGGATTGCGCCGAAACCACGACCTGATCGACATTGGTAAAGCGTACCGGCAAAGGCGTGTCGGCCTGTTGTACTGCCGACTGCACGGGATAGAGCTGCAACTGGGAGAGCGGGTAGAGCTGGTTGAGCGTGTTGACGGTATTGCTCGTGCCAGAAGCGGCACTGCTTTGATTGGCACTGGCCAGGGGCGAGCCGGTCACGCGGTACTTGATGGTTGTCCACGGCGCCAGGACGAGGTCATCTTGATCGAAGCCCATCATGTTGGCGCCCTTCCGGGGGAGCACTCCGACTACCTTGAAGGCCACATTGTGAATCCGCAATTCTTTTCCGATGGGCGATTCGCCTTCGAAAAGCTCCCGCACAATCGTTTGACCGATCAGACACACCTTGCTCGCATTCCGCACATCCTTATCGGTGAACGGCTCTCCCTCGGCGAGATCCGCCCAGTTCTGCGCCTGCAGATAATCCGGCGTGGTGCCGTTGATCTGCCATGGCACGTAGTTCTTGTTGCCGTAAACCAGTTGGGCGCGCGCTCTGACCACTGGCGCAGCCCAGCGCACCGCGGGGCATTCCCTCAGGATTGCGTCGCAATCCTGGGGTGTCAGGGTCACCGAGGAGCCTGCCCCGAAACTCACACCACCGGTTGCCGCGGTGCCCGGCAGGATCATCAAGGCGTTGGCGCCCATGTCGGTAATCGTGCGCTGGATCTCCTGGGAAACGCCGGTGCCGATTTCCATCATGGCGATCACCGCGGCCACACCGATCACGATGCCGAGGGTTGTCAGGCCGGCGCGCATCGGATTGCGTTTCAGTGCCCGTAGCGCGATCAGTAATATGCGAAGCAGTTTCATCATGCCACGCCCTGCCCTTCCGCCGTCGCACTTTCAGCTGCGCCGTCATCGACGATCAGACCATCCCGAATACGAATCATCCGCTTGGCATGATGGGCGACTTCCGGATCGTGCGTTACCAGGATGATCGTGATCTTCTGTTCCTCATTGAGCTTCTGGAACATGTGCAATATTTCCTCGCTGGTTCGCGAATCGAGGTTGCCCGTCGGCTCATCGGCGAACAGCAGCGGCGGTTGATTGATCAGCGCGCGGGCAATCGCCACCCGCTGCTGCTGCCCACCGGAAAGCTGCGACGGATGGTGGTGCATTCGTTCCGCCAGGCCCACGCGCTCCAGCATTTCTGTGGCGCGGCGGCGCGTTTGCCGCTCCGTCATGTGCTGCGCGGTATAGGTCAGCGGCATCATCACGTTTTCAAGTGCCGTGGTGCGCGGCAACAGATTGAAATTCTGAAAGACAAATCCGATCTTCTGGTTCCGAACCGTCGCGCGAAAGTTGGAGGAGAGCCGGCCCACTTCTTCGCCTTCCAGCCAGTATTCGCCCGAGGTGGGCCGGTCGAGGCAACCCAGAATGTTCATCAGCGTGCTCTTGCCCGAGCCCGAGACGCCCATCAACGCGACCATTTCGCCGCAGCCGATATTCAGGGATATTCCCTTGAGCACCGGCACGTCCACCTCTCCGAGATGGTACGTCTTGTAGAGGTTTTTCAACTCAATCAAACTCACACGATCACCTTCATTACAGCTTGTTCTATACGCTGACTACTGCGGCTTCCGCGTGCCCTGGCTGCCCTGCGTGCTCTGGCCGCCCTGTTCTGCCTGCGGCTTGGTGTTGGAACGCTGCCGCATCGCCTGTCCGAACTGCGGAGTAAAGGGATTGGTCACCGCGGCCTCATCCGTTCCCGCTTTTCTCTCGCCGGTCACCACCAGCATGCCTTCCTTCAGGTTGCGGCCGCTGACTTCCGTCATCGAGTTGTCCGTCGAGCCCGTGCGCACGCGGATCGGTTTGACGTACTGGCCATCCTGCACCCACACGATGCCATGGCCCCTGGCCGTCGACTCTTCAGTCGCTGCCGGAGCTTCTTCGGTCGTGGCCTGCGTTTCTGCAGCCGGTTCCTGGGCCGACTGGCTCGTCGCGTCCTTCTGCGGCCCCTGCCGGAAATCGGGCGCGATCTGTTCCGTCCGCGGCATCCAGCGCAGGGCCGCATTGGGCACCTGCAGCACATCTTTGTGCCGCGACACTTCGAACTGCGCGTTGGCCGTCAAATAGGGCAGAAGCCGCCCGCTGGAGTTGTCCGTCACGACTTCGACCGTGTAGGTCACGACGTTTTGCGTCATCGTCGCGTTCAGACGTACCTTGCCGACTTCACCCGTGAAAGTCTGTCCCGGAAACGCATCGGCCGTAAACGTCACCGGCTGGCCGGCGTGAATATTGCCGATGTCCGCTTCGTTCACTGCCACCCACACCTGCATCCGCTTGAGATCCTTGGCGATCAGAAACAGGCTGGGCGCGTTGAGACTTGAGACCACGGTCTGGCCCATGTTCACGCGGCGATCGATGATGACGCCCTTCACCGGCGAGGTGATCGTGCAATAGCCGAGGTTCCTTTGTACCCGCATCAATTGCGCCTGGGCCTGGTTCACGGTGTCCTTCATCTGAAGAATGGTGGCCTCCCCCACCGCCACGTTAG
Source organism: uncultured Phycisphaerales bacterium (assembly GCA_903845195.1). Taxonomy (GTDB): domain Bacteria; phylum Planctomycetota; class Phycisphaerae; order WQYP01; family WQYP01; genus CAIMWO01. The sequence goes on along the minus strand of CAIMWO010000095.1, from coordinate 6,891 downwards.
CCTTGGCGATCTCGTAAGTGGCCTTGTAGGCGTCGTAGGTCGTCTCCGCCAAGGCGTCGGAGGGTCCGAGTTTCTGCGCCCGCTCCCAGTCGCCCTGGGACTGCTCCAGCTTCGCCTTCATCTGCCCCAGGTCGGCCTGGGCGCGGATTATTCCGGACTTAGCCAGATCGACCGACGCCTGGGCCTGATTGACATCTGCCTGGTACAAGACGTCGTCAATCTTCGCCAGCACCATTCCCTCTTCGACATCCGATCCGTAGTCGACGGGCGTTCCGTTCTTATCCTTGCCGAAGTAGTTGATCAGTCCGGCCACCTGCGCCCCGACATCAATCACCTCTTCAGGTTCGACGGTACCGGTGGCGCTGATCGTCACGACCAGGTCGCCGCGCTTCACTGCAGCAGTTCGAAATTCCGTCTGCTGGGTTTTGGCTCGCGATCGTAGCCAGTAAACTCCACCCGCACCAACTCCCAGGATGATCAACAACACCAATAACCCGAATAAAAAACGCTTCATTTCACACTCCGCATCGCTTCGTTCAGTTCCGTCGTATCCGTATCTTCGATTCCACCGTCGCCCCCATCTTGTCCGCCTCGTTCCACGAGTTCGGTCAAATGATCACTCAGCCGCGTCAAAATTCGCAGCAGGGATTTCTGCTCATCCGGCGGCAAAATATCCATAACGGCCGCGATATGCGCGCTATGACCCCTCAATACGCGTTTTACAAGTTTCCGGCCCGCAGGCGTCAACGTCACCAGCTTTGCACGCAAATCGGTCGGGGCCACCTCGCGCCGGATCAATCCGGTTCGGCATAGCCGTTCCACGATCGCCGTCACGCTCGGGGGCCGCACGAGCAGGCGATTGCCCAGGTCCGTTAATCGTACCCCGCGCATCCCTTCCAGTTCGGCTCGATGCAGCGACCGCAACACGCCCCACTGCGAACCGCTCAGCCCAAACCTCGCGAAGTACGGCTGCATGATCCGCCGCACCAGCAGGCTGGCACGTACCAGGGACCGAAATGCCTGATCAGTCGTCTGCATTCCTTCCTTCTGCGAAGCTTTGCTCCCCGCCGTCGCCATGAACACTCCTTCACAGACATATTAGTTAGTATCCTAACTAATTTCCACCCACTCCGCGTGATTCATCGGAATTGTCCGCAATTCAATCTCCAATTCGGCCAAGTGCAATCAGACCTGCGCCCGGCTTAAATTGAAACGCAATCACTTGTGTTGTACGCTTCCCCGCTTGCCTTCGGTATTGATCGCCGGAAACTTGATGTTCAGCAGTTCGTTACAGGATGACCTCATGTCCATGCAAAACTTCGCCGGCGCAGAATGGATCTGGCCGATTCGGCAGGATTTCACCAGCAATCAGCATGTTCAATTCCGCAAAGATTTTCGGCTCGCCGGCGTACCCAAACGTGCCCCATTCTTCATCACCGCCGACCAGTGCTATGCGCTCTACGTCAACGGCCAATATGTGTGTCGCGGCCCGGCCCGCGGCTATCAGAAGAGCTGGCCCTATGACGAAATCGATCTCGCCCCGTGGCTTCGTCGCGGCAACAACTGGATGAGCGTCCGGTGCTATAACGCCGGCATCAGCACGTTTCAGTACATCCACGAACGTGGCGCCAGCCTGATCTGTCGCGCCACTTGGGGCAAGACCGAAATCAAGACGGATGCCTCGTGGCTTTGCCGCATCGCGCCCGGTCACCATCCCCATACCGGCCGCCTGAGCCTGCAACTCAACTTCCAGGAAAATGTCGACGCCCGCCTCGAAGACCAACGCTGGATCACCAGCGCCACACCCGTGCGTGCAGCCGACGGCTGGAAGAAGCCCGGGCAAGTTTTCCCCCTCGGCATCATGCCTTGGCACGACATGGAGTCCCGCGGCATCCCGCACCTGACCAGCACGCCGCGACCCTACGCCAAGACCAGCTCCATCGCCACCGGCACCTGCGTTTCCGACTACCGCACCTTCGAAAACTTGACCTTCGGTTTCTGGCCCGAATTTGAAAAGCTCAAGTGGCGTGCCTACACCGCCGGACGCCGCGGCAAAGATTTTTTCGAGCTCGTCATCCCCCCCACCGCCAAAGGCAAACTCACCGCCATCACGCTCGACATGGGCGAGCCCACCATCGGCGCACTGATCGTTGACGCACAAGGCGCTGCGGGCGGCGAAGTTCTCGACTTCTTCCACACCGAGGCGCTGAACGATGGCCTCAAACCTTATCTCGGTCCCCCGGAAGACGATTGCCATGCCGCCCTGACGGCCCGACTGACCCTCCGCCCCGGCCGCACCCAGCATGAATTCTTCCAGATGCTCGGTCACCGGCATGTCGTCATCATCGCGCGCGAAAACCCCAAGCCCATCAAACTCAAGATCGCCCTCCGCGAAACGTTCTATCCGCTGCAGATCCGAGGCGAATTTCGCTCCAGCGATCCGGTCATCAATGACATCTACCGCATTTCCGTCCGCACGCAGCGCGTCTGCATGCTTGATTCCTACGTCGATACGTCCTGGCGCGAACAGGCCCAGTGGTGGGGTGACGCCCGCGTTCAGGCCCAGAACACCTTCCACATCAGCGGCGATACGCGCCTGCTCGTCCGTGGCATCCGCTCCATCGCTCGCCAGGAAGTACCCAACGGCCTCACCTACGGCCACGCACCCACTATCGCCCACTACTGCATCCTTCCGGATTTCTCTCTCATCTGGACCATCACCATCTGGGATTATTTCCACCAGACCGGCGATGCCTCCCTCTTCGCCGAGCAATGGCCGCGGATCGAACGGCTGCTCGGGTACTTCACCGGCGAAGGCCGCGGCAAGAACGGACTCCTACGCTTCGACCCGCGTTACTGGCTCTTCCTCGACTGGACCGATATCCAAAAGGATGGCACCCCCACCCTTCTCAACCTCTGGTACCTTCACGCGCTGAACTGCATGACCGAACTCGCCGATGCCGCGCACATGCCCGCCGTGAAAACGCGACTCGCTGCGCTGGCGAGGGTACAGAAAAAGCTGATCGTCAAACATCTTTATGATTCCAAAGCCCGCCTCTTCCGCGACGGCATCACCCCCGCCGGCAAACCGGTTAACATCCATTCCGTCCACAACCAGACGCTCGCTATCGTCTGCAACCTCCTGCCGGCAACGCATCAGCACATGCTGGACTCCGTACTCCTGCCGTACATCCGCGGGGAAAAAGTGCCCGGCGGACAACCCTCCAGCTATTGGATCACCTACGTATACGACGTACTCGAATCCGCCGGTCACGGCCGCGAAGTTGCCGCGCACATCCGCGAACACTGGGCCCCAATGATTGCCTGGGGCGGCACCGCCGAAAGCTGGGGCAAGAATGGCCGCGCATCGACGAATACCCACGCATGGTCAGCCCACCCCATCTACCATTTCACGCGGACACTGGCGGGCGTCACGCAAACCGGAACCGCCTGGGAAACGGTGCGCTTCGCGCCGGTGCTCGATTTTCCGAGCGTAGATCATGCCGCGGCGACGATCCCCACGCCCCACGGCCTGATCCACGCGTCTTGGCAGCGCACCACGACCGGCGGCATCGATGTCGGCTTGTCCCTCCCCAAAGGCATTACCGCGAGCATCGACCTGCCCGGAATCCGCAAGCAAACCACTACCGGAATGCGGCGTTGGCAAATCCGCGATCGCTCATCGTAATCAGGTTTTCTATTATTGGAGGTCCCGCGCCCGTCATCCCCACCAACTGAACAAGCGATGAAAGAACGACGGCGAGGCTTCCGGACGTGCGGCGGCGAGTAATCGCTCCACACCCTGCGCCACGGTGCGCAGGCTCGCGGTCGCCGGAGAGCGCGGATACGCCCGCACAAAACCGGTTCGCTGCCGCACTGCCAGAGGCACATTGGGATCCAGCAGCACATGCCCCAGCAGCGGCACCTGCGTCTGCAGAAACTGCTGGGCCACCGAAATGATATTGAAATGCACCATCTCCGCTTCGTGGAGACTCTTCGCCTGGTTTACGACCATCGAAATCTGTCCGGAAATTTTCGCACGTGTCAGCACTTTCAGCACCGCATACGCGTCCAGCATGGCCGTCGGCTCCGGCGTGGTCACCAGCAATACGTGGTCGACGTTCTGCGTAAACGCCAGCACTTCGCGTCCGATTCCTGCGCCGGTATCGAACAGAACGATGTCACTAGTAGATTGCAGGGTCTCCAACTGGGCCAGCAAGTCTTCACGCTGTCGCTGTGTCAACGCCGCCATGGATGCAATGCCCGATGCGCCCGGCACAAATCGGAATCGCGCCGCGGTGTGGGTCAGAATATCTGCCAGCGAGCACTGCCCCTCGACCACATGCGCCAAATTCTGCCGCGGCACCACGCCGCACAAGACGTTCGCATTGGCCAGTCCCATGTCCGCATCAACCAGAACAACGTTGTGGCTCTGGGCCAGCAGAGTGGCCAGTCCCACCGCCAGATTGGTCTTGCCGACGCCGCCCTTGCCGGAAGTCACGGCAACTGTAAACGCACGTTTGATGGGAGTTGGATGAGAGGAAATTGCGGGCGTGGAGACGGCGACCGAATTCGCGACTGGGACAGAGGTATCGAGGAGCGTCATACGGGCCTCACTGGGAACTCAGTCGTCCGAAATGGATTCTCTCTCCGCCGCGTCCAGGACAAAGTGTCAATAACGACGCAATGGCTCGCGCAGCATTTGCTAGTGGTCAGAATTCATCGGCAAAATGGCTTGGAGTTCATCAGGCCTGTCCGGCGCATTTCCCCCACCCGCAGTTGCCATTCGGAGTTCATTCAAGCGAGATCCGTGCTGCCCATCGGCTATTTGACCGCCGGCGGAACCTGGGCGGCCGCGGCGGCTTCGGCGATTTCCTCCGCCTCCAGGCCCAATTCTTTGAACTTCTTGTTCAGCGTATTGCGGTTGATGCCGAGGAAATCGGCGGCCTTGATTTTCACCCCCGAGCAGCGGTCGAGCGCTTTTTCGATCAGCGCCTTTTCCACCTGCCGCACGACCATGTCGTAAATCTGGCCTTCACGCAATTCAAATTCGTTGATGGATTGCTCAGCCAACCGGCGGGTCAGGGCGTCGATGCCTTCGGACGCCATATTCGCCCGGCCCTGCTGCGAAAATGCTCGAATCGCGGTGGGCAGAAGTTCCTCGGTCAACGTATCGGAACGGGACAGCACCACCGCCCGCTCCATTGCGTTTTCCAGTTCGCGGACATTCCCCGGCCACGGGTAACGCACCAGCACATTGAGCATTTCCTTCGAGATTTTCCGCAAAGTTTTGGCATTCTCAGCATTAAATTTGTCGAGGAAGAAGTCGATCAGGCGCGGCACATCCTCGCGGCGGTTCCGCAGCGGCGGCAGGAAGATCGTGACGACATTGAGACGATAAAACAGGTCCTCGCGGAAGCGGCCCTTGCCGACTTCCTCCTGCAGATCCAGGTTGGTCGCGGCAATGATTCGCACATCCACCTTCATGGTGCGGTTGTCGCCGACGCGTTCGAACTCGCGTTCCTGAAGCACGCGGAGAAGTTTGACCTGCAGGCCGGTGTCGATGGTGCCGACTTCATCAAGGAAAAGCGTACCGCCATTGGCGGCTTCGAAGCGACCCATCTTGTCTTTGATGGCGCCCGTAAAGGAGCCTTTGACGTGCCCGAAAAGCTCGGATTCGAGCAGCGTGCCGGTCAGGGCTCCACAGTTGACGCGGATGAACGGTTTGTCAGCGCGGTTCGAATTGAAGTGAATGGCCTTGGCGATGAGTTCCTTACCCGTCCCGGTTTCGCCGAGGATCAGGCACGTGGCACGGGAACTGGCTACCTGGGCGATGGTGTCGAAGACTTCGAGCATGGCCTGGGCCGAGCCGATGATGTTGTCGAATTTGTACTTGGAACGGAGGTTGGCCGACATCGACCGCTTTTCCTCCTGCCACTCTTCGCGTTCCTGGGCGACGATGGCATGGATCTTCAAGGCCTGCGCAATAAACGAGGCGATGATTTCCAGTAACCGCTGATCGGATTTGAGTGCGTCACCATCACGAAAGGTTTTATCAGCCGAAAGTGCGCCGACGATGCGGCCTTCGGTCTTGATGGGCACGCAGATGAAACTGGTGGTTGCGCCGTTGCCGGAAGGGGTCAGAGGGCGGGCGCCCGTGCGATTGAGGAAGCGTTCATCGGTGGCGATATCAGGAACGACGATGGACTCTCCCGTGGCGACAACCGTGCCGGTGATGCCTTCGCCCATATCATAGATGGCGCGGGAGATTTCCTCGGGAGTTAATCCCAGGGCCGCCTCAGTACGAAGCTTCCCGGTCAGTTCATCCAGCAAGACCATCGAGCCGCGTTCCATGCCCAGACGGTCGGCCAAAACCCGCATGGTCTGGTCGAAGACCGCATGGAGATCAAGCGTGGATCCGAGAACACGGCTGATTTCGTTCAATATGCTGAGCTCAAGTTCGGCTCGTTCCATGATTTCCCGCCTGTGCGCTTCCTGTGGATTGGGCGGGGTCGAATCGGACGACACGGTGTCAGCCGGGACCGGCGCAGAAGATCCAGGAAGCGCAGATGACGTATCCGTAGAGCAAAGCTCATGCAGATTCTCAGGATGGGGCTCGGATTCCATGGAGGAAGGAGCACTCAAAGGCATCTCCTCTGCCGCCGGTAGTTGCCCTAACTTTTGCAATTGCAACCACTTGTAATGTTTCAAAGAACCCTCTAAATATTCATGCACAAATTCTAGGCGTCTGTATCCTATGCTAGTCGCCAGCAAAAACAAAGCATAGACTTGCCTAATTAATGAGCATGTCATCATTCAATAGGACGTGTCAGTGGCAGAACTAGGCAGCTGCCGGATGCCTTTGCCGTCTGAGGAAGCACGAGCACGAAG
>CAIMWO010000094.1 GCA_903845195.1 uncultured Phycisphaerales bacterium | reverse complement strand
GATGTTGCCTGCGGCCATCGACTTGCCGCTGCGCCGGTCCGGGAGCAGATCGGCCACCGCCGTCACGCAGGCCAAGGAGCCGGTGTGCCGGGCGTAGACGTCGAGGTGGGTCGTCCCCATCATGCCGATGCCGATCACGCCAACCTTGATCATGCGAACTCCTCGCGGCGCATCGGCCGCTGTGCCGTTATCGCTTTAGCAACTCTTCCAGCGCCGCGTGAACCGCCGCCAGCGCCTCATCCGATCCCGCCTCCACTTCCGCGATCACCGTCAAGTCGTAGCCGATGCGCCGCAGCGCCGCCATCGTCTCGGCCCAGGGCACATCGCCTTCGCCCAGCTTGCAGAACCCCGTCAGCCCGCCCACCGCCAGCTTGAAGTCCTTGACGTGGACCCGCTTGATCCGCTGGCCCAGCAGTTCGATCCAGTGCGGCGGATGCTGATGCAGGCCGATCAGGTTCCCCACGTCCAGGTAGACGCCGAGCCGGGGATGCGCGAACCGGTCCACGAAACTGCGCAGCTCCACCGGCGAGTACATCAATCCGTTCCACACGTTCTCGAGGCACACGTCGATGCCGAGCCGCTCGGCCACCGGCAGCAACTCTTCGACCAGTTCACCGGCCCACGCAAGCGCCGATTCGTACGGGGCGGGCGGATAGGTGCGATCCCAGGGAATCGTCACCGCGCCGGGCACCACGAGGAATGACTTGGCCCCCAGCCACGCCGCGCGCTGGAGGGCCGCGCGTTGTAGATCCCGCCCACGCCGGCGAACCGCGGCATCCGGATGCGTCGGCGAAACGGCCCAGGTCAGCCCCGAGGCGGCCGTGGCCACCATCAGCCCCGACCCCGTCGCCAGCCTGCGATACTCCTCGCACAGCGACTGTGGGGTCTCTACAGTAATCGCGCCGTCGAGGCTGATCGCCGGCTCAAAGGCCGCGAATCCCGCCCGGTTCGCATCCGCCAATGCCATTGGAAACGCCCGCTTTTCGCCTTCGGCCAGCGCCCAGTGACTGATCCCGTGAATCATCGCGCACCTCGTACCTTGCCTCTTGCATGGGCATGCTAAGGCGCGTCCCCCGGGCTGACAATTCCCGCTGGATAATTTGCGCACCGGCGTGAAGAGGGCCGGTCCGGCTGGTGATACACCGGCCCATTTGTGGAATCTGCTGTGCGTGCTTGCGGGGTGTGCCTGGAGCAGCACTATGGGTGGGGCGCCGAATAAGGTGGCAGGATTAGGATGCACCTGCGGTCTGGATCAAGCCAGATTCACTTCCGGCAAGCTCTCAGCGAACTCGACCAGTACTTCCTGGAGCTTGCGGAAGTTCACCGGCTTGGTCAGATGCGCCCTGAAACCTGCCGCCCGGCACTGAGCGATGTCTTCGTCCATGCCGTAGCCCGTCAAGGCAATGGCGGGGATAGGACCGAGGGCTCGCAGTTTTCCCAGCAGGTCGATGCCGTTGCCGTCCGGCAAGCCGATGTCGCTAAGCAGCAGATCAAAACTGTGTTGCTGCGCCAGACTCAAGGCCTTGGTCACCGTATGGGCAATCTGGACCTGATGGCCGATCTTCGTCAGCAGACGGCCCATGACCGTCGCCGAATCCACATGATCCTCCACCAGCAAGATGGATAGCGATCTGCCAGCGACTTGGGGAGGCGGGAAGGGGGCCGGTATCTGGGTCTTCTCCGGCGCCTCGACGGTTGGGAGCTGCACCACGAAGGTGGCCCCCTTGTTCGTACCCTCGCTGGACGCATCGATCGAGCCGCCGTGGGCATTGACCAGCGCCTTGGCAATGGCGAGCCCAAGGCCCAGTCCGCCGAAATGCTGGATGAACGGTCCGTCACCTTGCTCGAAGGGCTCGAATATCCGCTCGATCAGGTCCGGTGGAATGCCGGTGCCGCTGTCCGTGATCGTGAGTGTGACCGATCCATCGGCTTCGTTGGCCGTGACGAGCGTGATGCTGCCTTTTTCCGGAGTGAATTTGGCCGCGTTCTTGAGCAGGTTCCACACCACTTGATGCAACCGGGCCGGATCGCCGTTGACGAAGTGGCTTTGGGCGTTCAATTGCAGCGTGAAATGGATGTGCTTGGCCTGTATGTCCGACCGCACGATTCCGGCGACGGAGGTCAGAATGTCATTGAGATCGGTGAGTTCCAGGTTCAGCGACAACTTACCCTTCATGATGCGGGTCACATCGAGCAGATCATCAATGAGGCGCGCCTCCAGTTCGATGTTTCTGCGGAGCATCTGCGCATCCCGCCGCATCGCTTCGGGTAGGTCGGCGCTGACTTCCCAGGTACTCAGCGTCGCCAGCACCGGTGTCAGAGGCGTGCGGAGTTCGTGCGAGAGGGTGGCGAGAAATCGGTCCTTGGCGGCGCTGGCCCGCTGGGCTTCCATCCGCGACGAGTGTTCCACGACCTGCAGTGCCGCGCGCTCGCGTTCGAACCCTACGCGCTCACCAATGTCGCGGATGTTGCACTGGATGACCGGCGTGTCGTTTTCCTGGTAAACGTTGGCGACGATTTCCACGGGATGAAGCTTACCGTTGTGATCCTTCAGGGGCAGGTCTTCAAAACGGATGAACCCATTTTCGAGGAGTTTATCCATGGCGCTCTGGCTGGCCGCTTTGTCGCGGAAGATGCCGATCTCCCAGAGTTCCTTGCCGATGAAATACGCCCGCGGGTAGCCGAGCAACTCCAGCATGAACGGATTGACATCGGTGATTCTGAGGGTGTTTTTGCTGAGGATAAGGATGCCGTCGCGTGCCGCCTCGAATAATCGGCGGTAGCGGACCTCCGAAACCGCCAGCAGGTCTTCAGCTATCCGCCGCTCGGTGATGGGATCACCGACGGGCTCCACGATGGCGTCGGCATGAGTGTGGGGATCGCTGCCTTGTATGGATTCGGGCATGTGGAATTCCTTTGGCTTTTCAGGGGCCGATCAGGCTCTGGATGTCGGGCGAAGCAACTTAAAGATCCGTGGTGCGCTCGTTCAGTGCGAAAACAAAAAAAGCCGCGGCAACCGAACACCTGTGGTATTCGGCTGCCGCGGCTTACTCTTTAACCGGTCTCCCCGCACTGGGCGGGATTGCCGTTTATTTAGTCTTCCGTGGACTGCAAATCGGCCGGGGAACTGGACTACTGTGCTGTTCCACGGCCCATGCATGATACACCTCCTGATCAGGCAGGCAAGACAATTGTCGGGTATCGGAGAGTATTTGTGTGCTGTTCATCATGGTGAAGACGCAGGGCCAAATCGAAAGTGCCATTTCGGAAGGCATCGGAAAACGCGGCGCGGGTCACGGTCGGATTACGCGCATTCGCATGCAAACCCCAGTTTCACCTTGTTATCCCACCTCCCGCGAGCTACGATAATGGTGTTGGAAAAGAGTATCGCCGCACCGTATCGCGGCGTTGTCGGATGACTAGATGAAGGGCCGGTCGCCACGGCGACATGCCTGTCGAAGAGTAAGCCGACGTGATTGAATGCCATCGGGGCATTTATTCACGTCGGCTTTTTTTATTGGCTGCGGCCGGAACCGCTGCGGGTTCGCAGGCCTGAGAAACGACGTCCATTCACAGAAAAGAGCCGCCCATGCGCGTACGAAGCCGCCCCATTCCCAAAGTGCCCACCCAAATTTCCGGCCTGGATGAAGTACTCGAAGGTGGACTTCCCCGCGGCCGCACCACCCTGGCCAGTGGCGGACCCGGCTCCGGCAAGACCGTGCTCGGCCTGCAGTTCCTGTACGCCGGCGCCATGGCCGGCGAGCCCGGCGTGTTCGTCGCGTTGGAAGAGCGTGCCGAGGCCGTCCGCCAGAACGCGCTGTCCATGGGGCTCGATTTCGCCGCCCTCGAAAAGGCCGGTAAGGTCGCCATCGTCGAGGCGCGCCTGTTCGGCGAGGAAGTGATCTCCGGCGATTTTGACATTCAGGGGCTGCTCGGCATCGTCGGCGGACACATCAAAAAAATCAACGCCAAGCGCGTCGTGATCGATGCCCTGGACGTTCTGCTGCGCGTGTTCGCCGATCCTCGCCGCGAACGCAGCGAGTTGTATCGCCTGCACGAATGGCTCATCGACCGCGGACTGACCAATGTCCTTACCGCCAAAGCCCATCGCGAAGGCGAGACTTCCGGCCAATACGAATTCCTCGATTTCATGGCCGACTGCGTCATCCGCCTCGACCATCGCGTGGTCGGGCAAGTCGCCACGCGCCGGCTACGCGTCATCAAGTATCGCGGCTCGGGCTTCGGCACCAATGAATATCCCTACGTCATCGGCGACCATGGCATCATCCTGTTCCCGCTGACCAAGGCGGAACTGGCCCACCAGCCGCTGGGTCCCAAAGTGTCCACCGGATTGGCCGGACTCGACACGATGCTTGAGGGCGGCTACCGCAGCACATCGTGCATTCTCATCACCGGCGCCAGCGGCACCGGCAAGACTACCCTGGCCAGCACCTTCGTTCAGGCGGCGTGCCGTCGCGGCGAAAAAGTGTTGTACCTGAGTTTTGAGGAATCCCGCGAAGCGATGATCATCGCCATGCTCAGCGCCGGCATTGACCTGCGGCCGCCCTTGCGCGCCGGCAAGTTGCTGGTGCAGACCGGCCTGCCGGAAGCCATGGGATCGGACGATCATCTCATCCGCGCTCTCGACGCCATCAATACGTTCAAACCCGACCACGTCACGCTCGATGCACTCTCGGCCTGCGTCCGCATGGGCTCCGAACAGGCCGCCTTCGATTATCTCATGCGCCTGGTCAGCATCCTTAAGGAACGCGGCATCACGTGCATCATGACCAACCAGGTCAGCGGCATCGAGGGTGCCGATGAAGAACTCAGCGGCATCGGCTTCTCCTCCGTGGTCGACGCGGTCATTCAGTTGCGGTTCGTCGAGACGGAGCAGGAAATATCGCGGCAAATCTTTATCGTCAAGTCCCGCGGCTCGGCTCATTCCCAACGGCGCCAGTCGTTTGTCATCACCAGCCGTGGCATCGAATTCCCCGACGCCCCGCAACCGCCGACAGTTCACGCCAGACCCGCCGGCCGCAAGGGCGGTGAAAAATGAGCCATGCGCGCCCTCTTCAAACCAAGCAGCAGCGCGGGAAAGTACCGCGCGGCCATTACCGGTTCCGACTGTACGTCGTAGGCAATGGGCCGAATTCCAAGCAGGCGCTCACCAATCTGCAGCGTCTCTGCCAGGAACACCTGCCGGGCCGTCACACGATTGAAACGATTGATGTCATCAAGAACTTTGCCGCCGCGGTCAGGGACAACATCCTGATCACGCCGGCGCTGGTCCTGGTTGCGCCGCTTCCCAAAGTGACCGTCCTGGGCAACCTCAACGACCCGCAAAAACTGCTGTTTGCCCTGCGACTAGCGGGGGGGGGCGGGTGACGCATGAAAAAGAAACGGCCGACGTATCAGGAGCTCGAGACGCGGCTGGCTGCCGCCGAACCGATCGTCGAGGCGCTGCAGCATCACGAAGTGGACGCCGTCGTCGGCCACGAGAAAATTTCCTTCCTGCTGCTCCAGGAAGTCGGCGAGGCGTTGCACCAGAGCGCCGCCGAGTTTGGGGCCCTGTTCGATCTGCCGGGCATCGGCATGATCCAGGCCGATTCACCTTCCTTCCAATTCACACGCGTCAATTCAAAGCTCTGCGCGATCACCGGATTTTCTGCCGCAGAATTACTCACCAAGACCCTCATCGGCCTGACTGATCCGCGGGATCGCCCGCGCGCCATGAAAGAACTGGCGCGGATGATCCGCGGCCAGAGCGACTCCTGGTTCCTCGAAAAACGCCTCCTCAGCAAGAATGGCCGCATCATTCACGTGGCGGTGCACGGGACCGTCCTGCGGGATGACACCGGCCGCGCCGTGCGGGTCCTGGCCATGGTCAGTGACATCGCCCCGCGCAAATCTGCCCAGCCACGTCGACACCGCACTGCTACACGTGAGAAATTGCCATGAAGACCACCGGTGAAATCGAAGCCGCTATCTCCCAGGCTATGTGCACCTTCGCGCAGGAATACATGGGCCATGGACCCAACGAGGTCCGCACGCACCTGCTCGGCGATCTGCTCGTGGTGCGTCTCCACGGCGTGCTGACCGCGGCGGAACAGCACCTCATCAAGAAACTCCAGCCGGAAAAGGGCCGCGATCTCCTCAAGCAGGTCCGCATCCAGTTGCTGGAATCGGCCCGCCCGGTCATGGAAGCGATGGTCCTGGAAATTGCCGGCGTCAGCGTCATCAGTCTGCACCACGACATCAGCACCGCCACCGGCGAAGAAGTGGTCCTCTTTACCCTCGCGGAACCCCCGCTCACCCGTGAGACGCGCAAGCGGGCCTGATTTGCCCGTTAGCGCCGCCCGTCGGCCTGCCGCACCGACCGCAACGCTGACCGATTGTTCGCCTCTTGAAACTACGCACTCAAATCACAAACCGGCGATCAAATGTAAGACCATACACCATTTGATGAAGAGGGTGCCGTCATGACCAGCACGCAAGCCGTCGCCGAGGCTGTTGTTTGGAAACCCGGCATCACTTCCGCCGATAGGAAAATGTCATTTGACGGATGGGACGCGACGGGCATGCCGGGGTGGGGGTGTATGGAGGAGTACGCTATCAAGCAAAAACGGATTGCGGATTGCTGTGATATGCAGAAGGCTTAGGAATCATCGGAACAAAGTCTGCTCTAGTGCGTCCAATGCGTATTCCAAATTCAGGAGTCTTCATGCGCCGCCTCATGCTTATTGCGCTTGTGCTCTTCTTGCTGGGATATGTTGTGGGCACCGTCGGCCTGCGCGCTGCCGACGCACCCGGTGCGGTTAGCCAACCAGCGACGAGCCCGGATACGCCCTGGGGTACGCCGGTCGAGGGATTGGCTTGCCGGATTATTCTTCCCGAGACGGTCGTTCTCGGCGAGCCCATTCCGCTGACCATTGAACTCAAGAACCTCACCGACCACCCCCTTTACACCCTCGACAATCTCAGTTTCGCCTTTTACCAGTACGCGGTTCTCACCGCCAAAGACTCTGCCGGCAACGAATTTCATCCGAACATCAAAGCTTCGTTCAAAGGGTCCCCCAACCCCACCCAATTTACGCCGATTCCCGCCGGCCAATGCAAACGCCTTTATTTTGGCGACATTCGCTCCGACTTCAGCAAGCCGCGCCCGCCGTATCGCACGGCGATCGGCGAGCCGGGCAAGTTCCAGTTCGTCTACACGTTCACCGGACTCAAGCCCCAGCGCGGCGTCGTCGGCGCGCAACTCGTCAATGGCAAGAACGTTGAAATATTTGCCGATCCCACACCCGAGCAAGTCGCCAACGCCTGGACCGCTAAAGCCACCTCCAATACCGCCACGGTCACCCTCAAGGAGCTGACGGAAAAGAATCTGACCGTTCATGAATGGGGCGTTTTTTCGGTCTATAACGACGAACAATTCGCCAACGTCGAAATGAAGGAAGAATGGGCCGCCATGCCCGACTTCTTTTACACCCAGTTTCCCAAGCAAAAACTCAAATTTGAACCAGCGTTCATCAGCAAACCGATTATCTACTTCTACACCGACCGGCCCGGCCTCACCATCGATGCAAAGGTGACCTTTGCCGAGGGTGCCCCAGTGATCTGGTGGCCGTGCGCTTCGTCCCCGGTCGACAACGGCCTGCGCGATGGACCGCTGCCACTCTTTCGTTCTATCGAGTGGTCCGCCTTCCTCGGGCAGTCCGCTCCGCCCACATCCAACCACCTTGGCGACCGCACGCCGCCGAAGAGCACGTTCCCCGAAGAAAGGCAATTTCCGGAAGCCTCATGGCTCACCAAGGCGCGTATCAAAGGGCCGGCGTTCCTTTCAGTCGACAACCCAGCCTTTACACGCGGTGCCGGCGGCGGCGCCGGCATTGAACCACGTGCATCCACTCGTGAAGGCGAGCACTTCCTCTACTATGACGGGCTGGTTCCCACGCTCGATTACCTTCGCCTTTCCCCTGATTCCTCTTCCCTCCAAAGCACCGCCAAGTTTCCCCTGGCGCATGTATTTCTCATCGATCGCAGGGCCGCGGCCAAAGACCAGCCCGTGCGCTGGTGCCTCATCGACAAACTACCCGCCCAAGGCAAAGGCAACATCGTCTGGCAGAAAACCATCCCGGCCAAATTCCCCGGCGATCTTTCGGCGACGCTTTTGGCCGATCTTATCGGTGCCGGTCTCTATCCCAACGAAGCCCAATCGATTCTGGACATTTGGAATGCGGGCCTCTGGCAGCGCCCCGGCATCACGGCCATCTATCTGGCGCCACAATCCGAATACGACCGCATTCTTCCTCTGAGCATCGATCCGAAACCTCCCAAGCTGGTGCGCGTGGCGATCGTCGTGCATGCCAACCTGGAAACGGATTCTACGTTTCCAGCACGCGTGGCCGCTTTGATCGCGGAATTAGACGATGCAGACTTTGCCGTTCGCGAGCGCGCCACCAAGGAGTTGCTGGCGCTGGCGCCGCGAAGCCTTCCGTTGCTGCGTAAAGCTGTTGCCGGAGCCGGCTCCGATGAACTCAAGGTGCGCCTGGAATCGATCCTCCTGCGTGCCGACGCTACGCAGTGGGTGCCTGCGAAGTGAGGCAGGGGGTGGCATTCCGGAGGAGTGGTCGTTGGGCCGCGCGATGACGCTTGGGGCTCCGTGGGGTTGGGTGGGAGGGGGACGCGGCGGGGCTGAGGGGGTGGGGGTTTGCGTGTCGATAGGAGAAGGTGGCCATGTCTGTGCACCCACCGAGGCAACCTGTCACGGAAGAGAAGTATACCAAAATGTCCAGATGTTGAAGTATCTAGATTTATAATGCGTTCCTGTTGACTGCGAATCTGGGGCGGATTGATAATCTGTTCCACGGGATCAATTTACTGTTCGATCCATTCAATCATGGATTAAGAATCGCTAAGATTACTTTCTCCAAGACCCTTTCGGCCGCCTGTTGTGGGATTATGGATGGGGTTCTCTTAGAAGCTTTAAGAACAAAGCTGCCTAACTGGCTGAACCAGTTCGGAGCGACTGGAGGGTACTAATGATCAATTATTCCTGCCCAAATTGCCACACTATGCTTGCAAGCCCATCCTCACTGGCGGGACAGTTCGACGAATGCCCCGTGTGTCGGAGCGGGAACGTCGTTCCCGCTCCCAAATCCAAGCACGTGTGGTGGGTGGGTGGAGGTATTGGGGTGTTGGTTCTTCTGGCGTTCCTGGGGATGCTTGTCTGGCAGGCAGTGCAATCCGGAACCGTGCCAGCTGCGCAGGATGGACGCGAGTCCGTCGAGCGAATATCGCGAACCGGCGCCAAGATTCCGGTTCCCGATTCCACAGTAGGTATTGCGGCCGCACAGACACCCGGACGCATAATGGACCAGCCTACTTCGATCAACGTGGCCATGCAGTCATTGCCAGCAGCGAGTAATTCGGATTCGCCAGCGACAGCGAAGGGCTCTTATGCAGATACGCCCACTTCGTTCCAGGCTGCGTCACAGCCCAAGCCACAGCAAGCGGCGAGCAGGCGTGCGTCGAGTCCGGCGCCGATCTCCAGCGAGAAACTGATCGAAGGCTTACGCTTGTTCAAGGGCCTGGTGCTGTTCAACATCGAGAGTACCGTTGGGTCGGACGAATACATGCAAGCGGCGATGGAAATATCGTCCATCACGGAAAAGATGCTGAAAGCAGACACATCTGGAGAAAACGTTCTGCTTGTTGCGAAGACTGTCTTTGCGAAGTACCCGAAGTGCGACGGCGTTATATTTTCTACTGGTGAACCGGATGGGAACTCAGTGAAAATGGCTCGCTTGAAAACGGTCCTCGGTGCGCCAGAAAACTCTCGCGTTGAGATGATGGCGAGCCGGGCCCCACAGAATCGCGACACGCCGATCCTCTGGCACTCTTACGGAAAGGTCGACTTCGGAGCCATCGACGTTGATGACCTGCGAGACAAGGTAATGCTGATTCGAGTTCGAGCGAAGGAGCCGCAGAACGTGGTTTCAACCGGGCAAGCAGCTTTGCCTGACACGGTGATACGACTGATGACGTATGTTACCACGCCAGTTGAAGTCAAGGGGGCAGCCGGTGTCGATGTCTTTGGCGCGTTATTGAAACGACGTGGTGATATTCTTCAGGCCGTCCACGGTGTTGTCAGCAGTGGCGACGAAGTACTCGCCATGTCGGAGTTGGCGCGAATCGTCGCCGAGAAGCAGAGTTCATCTAAGGGAACTGCTGGGAGCCTGGTATACGACCATGCGGTATGGGCCATGGACTGCTTCAGTGAGACAGATAAGGATGTCGCGGTAGTTCGCCGGGCATTACAGAAGCAGTGCAACGCAGGTGTAGCCCAAAAAGTAATCGCAGAACTTGACGAGATGCGTAATAAGCGTGCCCACGCGGAACCTTCCCCTGCTACGCAACCCATTACGCAGGAAAGGCTGGGACAGGCCAAAATGGTGGTCGCGCTCAAGGTTGTGAAGTCAGAGAAGAGCGAGGGGGAAATCACGATCAAAGTCTCTATCGACTGGACCAAAGGGGTCGTCCCGCCAAAGACCGACAACATCACGATGGTTCTCTTGTTTCAAGAGAAGTCACTGCCTGTCCTGCAACTGGACTCGGCACTACTCGCGAACCTCGACCCGTACATCATCATGGGCACCTTGGAAAGCGGAAATATGTGGTTGCTGCACAAGGTAACGGATCTCAAGAAGAAGAAATTCGGTGACGTCCTTCAGGTCATCGCCGACGCCAAGGAGGCAACTGCAGATTTCGGCAAGACAAGCGGAGAATACACATTGAAACTGCAAACCTCATACACGGTCGGCACGGAGTCCGTCAGGTTGTCGACCGACACGATTTATGTCGGATTATTCGAGCAGACTGACCCCAAGAAGTGGCAGCAAGACAGCACCCGGTACCGACCGCTTAGCAACGTGGTCGAGATTCGCCACTAGCAAGCTGATTTCATGCAGTGGACGCGACGGGGCGGAGAGGGTGGTGGCTTTTGGGATGATGGAGGCCGTATCGGCAGCCAGACCCGCCTCGGTCTTGGTCCGTCATCGAGGGATTCCGCATGCATACGTCAGGGTATCTGACACCTCTTTCACATCCCGATTCCCGACACCCTCACCAAGCATCTTCAACTCTGTAACTCTATTCCGCACACACTCCGTCACTTCCTCCGATCTCCCCTTTGCCTTCAGCGGATCGAGAGGGTGGTCATGACGAAAAAGTGATCGCTGGGGAAATGGTTGTCGGCATCGTGGTCGCGGAGGATTTCGGCAGGGCTGTGCTCCATCGGGCCGGCGGCGAAAATCAGATCGGTGGGCAATCCGCGGCGTGTGATGCCGGTGAAGCCATGCCAGTTTCCCCACAATTCTTTGGGGGCCTTTTTCGAGTAGTCGAACGTGTCGACCAGTTGTTCGAGGCCGCCGTCAGTTTCTGGGACGGCGGTGAGGGCGGCGTAACTCTTGGAACCGCGATCATGGTTCATATCGCCTATTACGACGACCTGGGCGCCCGGATATTTGGCGCGTTTTTCCGCGATGATCGCGCGAATGCGCGCCGCACATTGGGCGGCAAACTTGTCTCCATGTCGAAGATGCGTGTCCACGACGATCAGTTTGGGCACGCGCGAATTGTGATCCGCGAGCACCAGCAGCGTGAAGAATGTATTTTCGGTTGGGATCTGTTGAAGCTGATCGGGAAGAACCAGGCCGTTGGCGCCTTCGAGCAAATCGAGGCGGTCTTCGCGGAAGAAGACGGTGTTGAGGCCGGAAAGCGTGCCTTCGAGCTCGGCGGCGAGGCTGCTGGTGCGGGTGGTGGCGGTGCCCTCGGCAGTGCCACGGGGATAGTGGGAGTAGCCGTTGAGTTGTTTGATCAGGTACGCGCCCTGGGCCGGGCTGACTTCCTGACAGCCGATGATGTCTGGGCCGTATTTGAGGAGCGTTTTGACGAGGAGTTCGCGGCGTTTTTGCCAGGCGTTGGGGCCGTCATCAGGCTCATCCATGCGGATATTGGCGGTTATGATGCGGACCGAGGCGTTGGGCAGGACGGCGGGATTGGTGTCCGCAGTGGTGGTGGCGGGTGCGAGCGTGGTGGTGGGGGTAGTGGGGGATGGACCGAAACCGCGGGTCAGCCATGCAGCCAGGGCCAACAAACCAGTGCAAAGAATGATAGCGATAAGGGTGGGAACACCGCGAGGCACGGGAGGACTCCTGAGGGGGAACTTGAGGCGGTTTCATAACTCCAAGAAGCTACTGGAATCAGCCAGTTTACATTTTGAAACCGGGGTTATGAAACAACTTCTGATCAGTGTATGCGCCTCAGGCGTGTGAGACGATGTAGCGGGCGATCTGGGCCTGCACCATCGTGGGGATGCGGACGAAACGCATGGCGGTGTGGTAAGGACCGCCGGGGAAATCATCGAGGTTATCGAGGCGAACGACTTCAGCTGCGACGGCAAACGTGGGCCACTCATCGTTGCGGATCCGGCCGAGGCCGGTGAGAGAAAATTCGATGGTGACGGCGTGGCCGACAGGAATCTTGTGATCGAGTTCGACGGCGATGCCGTTTTCAGCGAGGTTGATGATGTGGCCGTCGATGGGGCCGGATTGCTGGGTGAGAACGCGGACGACGGCGGAGGAATACATGGAGGGGACGTCGACGCGGCGACGACGGCGGCGATCGCGGAACTCTGCAACCGCGCCCGGGGCCACACGAACGGGGCTATTGGGTTGTACGACGGTTTGATCGGCTGCGGCGACGGCGTTAAGCGTGGCCCGTTTGGGTCGCGCCGGCGCGGTGATCACAGAAGACGTTTTGGCGCTGCTGATTATGGCCATGAGCGATTCCATTCACTATTGCCGCGAGGGTCCTTCCACTTGACGAATATCGACCGCAAGGGCAGAAGTTGTAAAGCTTTTCGTGCGCGGAGGCGGAGCGGATGCCTAAAATGTATGCCTGCGGGTGGATTTGGATCTGCGGAAAACGATCTTAGTTTTGTGGGCGTAAGGACTTAGCGGATTTTGTGGGAATTTGGTGATAGGAGAAGTGGGCATGGCCAAGCCGCCGATGGGAACCAAGGTATTGGAGCAGGCGCGGACGTATGGTATCGGTAACCTTAGGCGGCACATATTGTTATGCGCGGGTCCGGATTGCGTGGCCAGCGGCGAGGGGGAAGCGGCGTGGGCGTATTTGAAGAAGCGGATCGTGGAGTTGAAGCTAAATATTGCGCCGGAAATGGTTTATAGAACCAAGTGTCATTGTCTGCGGATCTGTATGGATGGTCCGATCGTGGTGGTGTATCCGGAGGGGGTGTGGTATCGCCTTGCCAGGCCTGAGGTTATAGAACGGATCTTGCAGGAGCATGTGCTGGGAGGACGGGTGGTGGAGGAGTTTAGGATTGCGGTGAATCCGCTGCCGGCGGGGGAGAAATAGGGCGCGATTTGAACCGATTTTGGACCGATTTGGACGCGTTTTGATCGCATTTTGCATGCATTTTGCGTGTGTTTGAAGTGATTTTTGTGAGTCTTGAGTCTTGAGGGGATGTGTCTTCCCGTGAGCTATGCGGGGTGTTGGTCGTTGGGATGGGAACGGCGGTAGGTTCCGGGGGAGGTGCCGGTGAGGCGGCGGAAGGCGTTGCTGAAAGCGGATTCGTTGGAATAGCCGACTTTCGCGGCGACGATTTTGACGCCAAGAGCGGTTTGGCGAAGGAGTTGTTTGGCCTTGCGCATGCGGCAGGCTGTGAGGTATTGGAGGGGTGAGTGGCCGACGCGGGCGGTGAAGCGTTCGGAAAAGGCACTGCGGCTGAGGCAGGCTTGGTCGGCCAGTGTTGCCACGGTCCAGGGTTCTTCGGGTCGCGAGTGCATGGCGCCGAGTGCGGGGGCGAGGTCGGGATCAAACAGGGCGCCGAACCAGTTATCGCGCGAACCTTGGGGCGTGGTCGAGGCGTAGACGCGTACGGCCTGGACGAAGAGGACCTGGGCCAGGTGGTTCACGACGCTGCGGCAACCCGGCAGTAAGGTGGTCAGTTCGCTGTTGAGGAAGCGGAGGGTGCTATCGAGCCAGGGAGCGGCGGCGGGATCGGAGCCGCGGATGTGTATCAGGGGAGACAGGGCGGAAAGGAGGGGGTGATCCTCTTCATCTTCGAAGCAGAACGCACCGCAGAGGAAAGTGGTGGGAACGCCGCCGCCGCCGTGGCTGATGCCGCGGAAGTGTTCAAAATCTTCGCGGCGGATCAACTCAAAGACGTTGCGTGCGGGGGTGCGCCAATCATCACGGAGGATAAAGGGATCTTTGCGGCAGATGAGGACGATGTCGCCGCCGGCGAGGGGGAGTTTGAGATTTTGTCGGGGGATCTCGAGGCAGCAACTGCCGCGAAGAATGGCGATGATTGCACCCTGAAACGGGGGCGGATCGTGGGGGAGGTCGGTGATGTTCAGTGACTCGAAGTGTCGCCAGAGGGTTTCATGGGAGACTTCGCCAAACTGGAGTCCCCAGGGAGCGGTCATCTCGTGGGCGCTGGGCAGCATGCAGCGCAGGCGGATGCTGTCGAGGACCTGGGAGAGGGGATCCAGCGGTTCGGGATGCTTGGGAGCCGGTGTGGGGCGTCCGCTTTTGGGCAATGATGAAGGCTTTGTGCTCATGCGGTCATTATACACTATGAAGCCAGTGTGCTGGACGATTACAACAATTTAATGGACTAAGACGCATTGTTTGTCCTGCGATGGCTCGGAATAATGAGACATGAGGAATATGTAATCCCGAGGTGAACCGATGACTGCAACTGCACCTACTGCGTCAACGAACCGTCCGCGGCCGACGAAACGGCGTTCGGGCCGCCGGTGGCCGTGGATAGTGGTGGGGGTGGCGGTACTGGCGGGTGGGGGCTGGGGGGCGTTGGCCTACGTGGGGAGGACAGCGGGCCCGGTGACGGTGAATGCTTTGGAGCTGGTGACGGTCAGTCGGGGGCGGGTGGAGAAGGCGGTGACGTCTTCGGGGAAGGTAGTTTCTAATCTTGATGTGGACATCAAATGTCGGGCGAGCGGAGAGGTGATCAAGTTGCCTTTCGACATCAGCCAGAGCGTGCATAAGGGAGATCTTTTGTGTCAGCTCGATCCGACGGACAGTCAGCTTACGGTGCGGTCGGCCGAGGCGACGTTGGCGCAATCGACGGCGAAGCTGGCGCAGGCCAAGCATGACTTGCAGCAATCGGAGGAGAATCTGGTAACGACGCGGCGGCGGGTGGAGGCCACGGTGACATCGGCCAAGGTCAAGGCGGTGAACTTGCGGAGCAAGGCGGAGCGGCAGAAGCAGCTTATCGAGAAGCAACTCGGTTCGCGGGAGGAGGGCGAGACTGCCGAGACGGAAGCTGCGGCGGCGGAGATGGAACTGGCGGCGGCGCAGATCGCGGTGGACGAACTCAAGCAGCAGGAGATTCAGATTGCGTACAAGGGCGACGCGGTCAAGATGGTAGAAGGCCAGCTTCAGGCGGACACGATCAACCTGGAAGTGCAGAAGCAGCAACTGGGGTACGCGACGGTGGTGGCGCCGATTGACGGCGTGGTGGCGGCGCTGAACGTGCAAAAGGGAACGATCGTGGCGTCGGGGATGAGCGGTTTTTCGGGCGGGACGACGATCATGACGCTGTCGGATCTATCGCACGTGTTCATTACCGCGACGGTGGACGAAAGCGATATCGGTGAAGTTCGGATGGGGCAGGCGGCGCGGATCACGGTGGCGAGTTTTCCGGGGCGTACGTTTGCGGGGCAGGTGATGCGGATCGCCACCAAGGGGGTCAACGTCTCGAACGTGGTGACTTTTGAGGTGAAGGTGGAGGTTTTGGATGAGCACAAGGATATGTTGCGTCCGGAGATGACCGGCAATGTCACGATCATTCAGGCGGAGAAGGCGAATGTGTTGATGGTGCCGTCATCGGCGTTGATGCGTCAGGGCGAGCAAACGGTTGTGAGGCTGGCGGATGGGCAGAAGCGGTCGGTGGGAGTGGGGCTGCAGGGCACCGATACGGTGGAAATTGTGATGGGGCTTTCGGAGGGGGAGAAAGTGCGTTCGCTGACGGCGGAGCTGCCGACGCGATGGAAGAGCCAGGATAACGGTCCTCCGGGGCCGTAAGAGGTGAAAGGGACTGACCGGTCGAACGAATGGCCATTGCAGGACGGAAGCCGTGATTCACGCAGAGCATCTTTTCAAGTCGTACGAACTGGGAGGCCAGACTCTGTACGCGCTGGATGACGTGAGCATCGACATCGCGGCCGGGGAGTTGATCGCGATACGGGGTCCCAGCGGGTCGGGCAAGAGCACGCTGATGAATGTTCTGGGATGCCTGGACCATGCGGACAGCGGGCTTTACGAGCTGGCGGGGGTGGACGTTTCGACGCTGGGCGACGATGAACTGGCGCTGGTGCGGAGCCAGCGGATCGGCTTTGTGTTCCAGACTTTCAATCTGCTGCCACGGATGAGTGCTTTAATGAACGTCGAATTGCCCGTGCATTACCTCGGCGGCAAGTCCGCGGAGGCCAAGGCGATTGCGGCGTTGGAGACGGTGGGTCTGGGCGACCGGATGTATCACGAGCCGAACCAGCTTTCGGGGGGGCAGCGGCAACGCGTGGCGATAGCGCGGGCGTTGGTCAATAACCCCGACATTATCCTGGCGGACGAGCCGACGGGGGCGCTGGACACCAAGACGGGCGAAGAGGTGTTGGCTCTTTTCAAGCAACTCAACGCGCAGGGGCGAACGATTTTGATCGTGACGCATGATCTGCAGGTGGCGCGGCACTGTCCGCGGGAGATCTACATTTGTGACGGCCGGGTCGTACCTTCGCCGGAGCATGGACGGGTGGTTTCGGGCGACGTGGCGGGAGGGCGCAGATGATTTTCTGGACGATCGTACAGGTGGCGTTGCGCAGTCTGGTGGCGAACAAGCTGCGGTCATTTCTGGCAATGCTGGGCATCATTATTGGGGTGTGGTCGGTGATTTCGGCGCTGGCGCTGGCCTCGGGAGCGCAGAAGAAGGTTTATGACCAGATGTCCTCGCTGGGGACCAACGTGGTGATGGTCACGCCGGGCCAGCGCGGCAGCGGCGGCGTGATCAGCGGCAACCAAAAGAATTTGAAGGTGGAAGACGCGCAGGCGTTGTTGAAGATTCCTGAGGTGGCGCGGGCGACGCCGCTGGTGCGGGGGAATGTGCAGGCCAAGCACGGCAACCGCAATTCGCGGCCGACGCTTTTGGGAGCGGGGCCGACGTACTGTGCGATTCGCAGCTATCAGATTCAGTATGGGCGGAACTTTTCCGATGCGGATTGCGAAGGCGCGGCGCGGGTTGCAGTTCTGGGGCCGACCACGGCGCAGAAGCTCTTCGGCGAAGCCGCGGCGGAAGTGGTGGGACAGTCGGTCGAGGTGCAAGGCGTGCAGTACAAGGTCATCGGTCTGCTGGTAGGCAAGGGCGACCAGGGATTTTTCAACCCGGACGACCAGATCATCATTCCCTACACGACTGCGATGCGGCAGGTGCTGGGGATGGACTACCTGAGCGAAGTGGACTTAAGCGCCAAGGATGAGGCGCAATTAACGACGATTCAGACCAAGGCGACGCTGCTGCTGCGGAAGCGCCATCGCCTGGCGGATGATATCGAAAATGACTTCAACGTGCGTAATCAGGCGGATGTGCTCAGCGCGACGGCGACCATCAATACGGTGCTTTCGCTGCTGCTGGGGGGCATTGCGGGGATATCGCTGTTCGTGGGCGGGATCGGGGTGATGAACGTGATGCTGGTCACGGTGACCGAGCGGACCCGCGAGATCGGCGTGCGCAAAGCGATCGGGGCGCGCCGGCGGGACATCCTGCGGCAGTTTCTGATCGAGTCTGTGATCATGAGCGCCACGGGGGGACTCATCGGCGTGGCGCTGGGGATTTTCACGGCAAAGCTGATCTCTTCGCTGCAATCGAGCATCACGCTGGTGGTCAAGAGCCCCAGCATTTTCGTGGCCTTGGGCTTTGCGGCGGCGGTGGGCATCTTTTTCGGGTATTACCCGGCCCGCCGGGCGGCACGGCTCGATCCGATTGAGGCGTTGCGCTATGAATAAGATGAACGGCGGTTGGATGAAAGTTATCTTTTGTGGTGTGTTGGTGGCCATGCAGGCCGGTTGCATGACCTGGTCTGGCGATGTGGCGAAGTACCGCCAGGTGCTGGACGGGTCTCAAGCGGCGACGCAGCCGAATTACAAGGCCGACGAACCCTTGTCGCTGAGCCGCGCATTGGAAATGGCCAGTGCGGACAACGAATCGATTGCGTCGCGCGGCGAAAGCTACGTGCAGGCGCTGGCGGAGAAGATGCGGCAGGCCGGGACGTTTCTACCCACGGTGACCTTGGCACCTTCCTATTCGTCCAGTCATAACGCGCACCAGACCTCGGTTCCGCTCAACGCGTCGGCTACCGGTTCGTTATCTCAGGTGTCCAGTATTGAAGCGGCAGACTACACGGCGAAGGAACGCGCGCAGGAACTGCTGAACGAGCGGGAGTCTATTTTGCTGCAGGTGGCGCAGGCGTATTACAGCGTGCTGACGTACGAGCGTCAGGCCGAGGTCTACGAAAACAGCGTCAAGGTGAAGACGGAGAAGGTGCGGGACCAGCAGGAGCGGCTGGGGCTTGGGAAAGGGCGGGCGTTGGATTTGGCGCAGAGCCAGGCAGAACTGGCGGGGACGCGGGTGACGCTTACCCAGACGCGCACGAATGCCGCCAATGCACGAAGCGCTTTGGCCCGGCTCATGGGGGTGCGTGCGGTCAGTGGCCCGTTGGTCGACGGATTGGCGCTGCCGACGGACATTCCCGGGCTTGAGCTATGGCAGACCAGGGGGGAAGCGTCGCGTTCGGACCTGCGTGGGGCGGTGCTGGCGCGGGCGGTGGCGCGGGCCAATCTGGATGCGGCGATTCTGCAGTATTATCCTTCTTTCACCGTGAATTTCAGTTACCTGCTGCACAGCGATCCGACGAGCATGCAGAGTTGGACGAATGTCTTGTCGGCGAACCTGCCGTTGTTTTCGGCGCTGGCCATCGAAGCGGACGTACGAAAGAGCCGGAGTTATTGCCGGCAGGCGGAATTGGTGGAGAGCCAGACGCGGCGGCAGGTGGTCGATGAGGTCAACCAGAACTACCAGAATTTGCGGAGCAGTCAGCAGAATATTGCGGACTTGAAGATTCAAGTGGAAGCGGCACAACGCGCGGCGGATCTGGCGGAACAGGCGTACGAGCTGGGGTCCGTCGCCAATCTTGACCGGCTCATTCAGCAGGACAATTTATTGACGGCCCAGGTGAATTTGCTGAGTCAACAACTGGGTGAGAAGCAGTACTATCTTGCGTTGTTGCGGTCGGCGGGTGAAATGGCGACGGCGCTGCGAAAGCCTCACTGACGGGGACGCGGTTTGGGCGGGATGCAAGAGTAATACGCTTTCCACTTAATTCATGCGCTCGCGGGGCCAAAAACGATGAACGATGAACGATGAACGATGTCTTGAGAATGGGAGGGGTGATGGAGAAAATTCAGATCGTTCGCGGTGCTTGCCACCGGCTATCACGTAGGAGCCCTTCGTCCCCGTTTCGGTCGTTCAATAAATCGGCACTTCGATCCGCGGCGGCATCTGATCTCCAGTACGGATGGTGTGGCCGTTGATCGTGATCACCGTTCCGTGATTCCCCGGCATGGTCGCCGAGGCCGGCGGTTCTTTGTCCGTCAGCTTGGCCGCGATCGCGGCGTTCAGTTTGCTGGTGACCCACGCATCCCGCTTCTTCTGGAACTCTCGATCCTGGGCTTCCATCAAACTGAAACTATTCTTCTCCTGCAGCGGGATCATCCCCTTGGACCGAAAGATCTGGTCCCCTTGCGTCTTGACCACCTTCAGGGCCCACTCTCGCATGGCCTTGTCCTCGGCGAACGTCCATGTGGCCGTAAAGTGCTCGTATACGTATACAATCGTTTTCAACTCCGGCTCGGTCTCCGGAACCTTCGGGGGCAAATGCACGTTCGGCCACTTCGAGGGATCCATCAGCACTTCCGACAGGAACATCGAACCGATCGCATTTGCCCCGCGGGTGTGCGGCTCGATCTCGCGATACTTTCCATACGGCGGATCCAGTGAGTCCAAACGCAGCACCAGGGCGATCCGGCGCGCATGCGGTGTCGCGTGGTAGATCGCGGTCATATCCGCAAAGAATTCCTGCAGGTGCCCGTACAAGAGCTCGTATTTTGTATACAACTCGTACGCCGTGTCGGCGGAAAACGCGGACGATATGAACAGGTGCCCCAACTCGTGCCAGACCACGACTTCACCGATGTCCCCCTTGGTCACGCCCAAAGTTTTGGCTAAAGCCCCGTCCGCCGCACGCGGATTGTCTACGTTGGTGGGGCGCCATGACACGACCATGATCAACTTCCCATCCCGCACGTCCACCGGCATCTGGACTCCCAGTTCGTCCGCCGGCACATAATTGGTCATGAGCGGCTTTCCCCAGATGCCCGACTGAAAGCTGGAATTCGCCGAGCTTTTGGTTTTTGGCCACCATGTCGGCCGCTGTTCCTGTGCGGCCCGCCGAATATATTCCACGTTTGCCCGCTGCTCAGTGCTGAGCTTGTAGATCCCGGCGCTCGTCACTTTCAGGTTGGCCTCGATGGCCTCAAAATCATTCTTTAGGTAGGCATCCACGAGCAGGTCGTGTCCTGCAATCGCCGCCTTCTCCGTTTCGGTCAAAGGCTTCGCTGGAGGCGCCGGCTTGGTGGCGGGCTTGGTAGCGGGCCTGGTCGTCGGAGGCGTATCTGCGGGCGCCACCATCAACCCCAGCACCACCGCCAGGCACGCTGCCGTCAGTATGGAAATATTCTTCATGGACTTTCCGAGATTACTCATGGCGTTCTCCCTAGATGAACCACGTATCCCCCGAGATCTAAACCTGCGATTTGGATTTGCCCATCATCTTAATACATGAGGCCGGCCCGAGCAATAACAAGCTTTGGCCAAGGTCGGATTGAATGGGCAGATCGATGGTGCGAGTCACAGGGATTGCAATCCCCGGGCTTGGAGATTTGCGAGGTCACGTTGGGTTTGATGGGTTTCCTTCCGCCGCGATGGGGGAGCGCTCGCCTGTGGCGGCTGGCGGCTAAACGGGGAGGATGGGGGATAGTTCAGAATTCAGAGTTCAGAGTTCAGAATGGTGGGGGGAGTGGTGGAAACGCGAGATGCGAAACAAGAAACATGAAACGCGAAACGCGAAACGGGAGGGGCGGTGGTGGAGGGGTGTGAGTTATGAGTTAAGGGTTATGAGGTGTCGCGTTTGGCGGGGTTGGCGGGGTTGGTTGAGGGTGGCGGGGCAGGTATAACACGGGCGTATTGACTGCTTCGCTGGTGGAGGATGATTTGTGGGCATCCATCAATTTGTGCCGCTTGCCAAGGTGACCATCGACGATGCGTTTTGGAATCCGCGGGTGGCGGCTAATCGCACGGCATCGCTTCCGGCGATCTATCAGTATTTCAAGAAGACGGGGCGCATCGATGCGTTTGCCCTGAGCTGGCGGCCGGGGCAGCAGCCCGAGCCGCATTATTTCTGGGATTCGGACGTGGCCAAGTGGATCGAGGCGGCCAGTTTCTGTTTGCAGCAGCAGCCGGATGCGGAATTGCGGCAACTGGTGGATCAGGTGGTCGACAAGGTTTGCGGGGCCCAGCAGCCCGACGGTTACCTGAACGTGTACTTTACGGTCGTCAAGCCGGAGAATCGGTGGGCGAACCTGCGGGACTACCACGAGCTTTATACGGCCGGGCATCTGATCGAAGGGGCGGTGGCGCATTTTCAGGCGACGGGATCGCGGAAATTTCTGGACGCGATGAACCGCTTTGTCGACCTGATCGATGCAACGTTCGGGCCCGAGCCGCATAAGAAGGCCGGCTACTGCGGACATGAGGAAATCGAGCTGGCGCTGGTGAAGCTGTATCACGTGACCGGCAATCAACGGCACCTGAGGCTGGCGCAATATTTTGTGGATCAGCGGGGGCGGCAACCGTGTTACTTTGACTCTGAGCGGCCGGGGTATAACTTACCGGGGTCAGAAAAGGGCGACTACAGTTACGTGCAGGCGCATCGGCCGCTGCGCGAGCAGACCGAAGTGGTGGGTCACGCGGTGCGGGCGATGTACATTTACACGGCCATGGCGGATCTGGCGGCGGAGACGGGTGACGCGGCGCTGGCCGCGGCGTGCCGGACGCTGTGGGATGACCTGACGCAGCGCAAGTTGTACGTGACGGGTGGGATGGGCTCATCGCGTCACAACGAGGGATTCACCAGGCCGTACGATCTGCCGAATCTGACGGCGTATGCCGAGACGTGCGCGGCCGTCGGGCTGGTGTTCTGGGCGCAACGAATGCTGCGGCTTTCCTGCGACGGCAGGTACGGGGACATGCTGGAGCGGGCGCTCTACAACGGCGTGATTTCGGGCGTGTCGCTGGATGGCCGGCGGTTTTTTTACGAGAACCCGCTGGCCAGCGTGGGGACGCATCGGCGGCAGGACGGATTTTGGTGTTCGTGCTGTCCGCCGAACATCGCCCGGCTGCTGGCATCGCTGGGCCAATACGTTTACTCGGTAGCGCCGGGCGAGCTGGCGGTGCATTTGTACGTGGCTGGGGCGGCGGAGGCCGAGGTGCCCGGCGGGCCCGCGGTGGCGCTGACCACGCAGACGCGCTATCCGTGGGAGGGACGCGTGCGGATGATGGTGCAGCCGTCGCGGGCGGCGGCCTGGACGCTGCGTCTGAGGATACCCGGGTGGTGTCGTCGGTCGCAGGTGCTGGTCAACGGTGCACCGGTTGAGTCGCGGGTGGAGCGCGGCTATGCGGTTTTGGCGCGGACGTGGGAGGCTGGGGACGTTGTGGAACTGGTGTTGGAGATGCCGGTGGAGCGGGTGCGGGCGCATCCGGCGGTGGTGCAGGACCAGGGGCGGGTGGCGCTGCAGCGCGGGCCGCTGGTGTATTGCGTGGAGGATGCCGACCACCGGGGGAGCGTGCATCAGTTGGTGTTGCCGGAGGATGCGGAGCTGACGGCGCGGTTCGACCCGGAGTTGTTTGGCGGCATGGTGGTTGTGGAGGGGCAGGCGCAGGCGTATGCCGCGGCGGAGTGGGGCGACGGGCTGTATCGCGCTGCGTCGGTGGCGCGGACGGGTGCGGCGCTGCGGGCGATACCCTATTTTGCGTGGGAGAATCGGCAGGCTGGCGGGATGGCGGTGTGGTTGGCGAGCGGGTGAGGCGGGTGTGGGGGCGAGGGAAGAAATTCAGAATTCAGAGTTCAGAATTCAGAATGGCGGGGGAGGGGTGGAAACGCGAGATGCGAAACATGAAACATGAAATGCGAAACGCGAAGCGCGAAACGGGAGGGAGGGGGGAGGGGATTTGAGACTGGAACATTTGAGATTTTAGAGCATGGGGTGAGAAGCGGGTGCTCGATTGGCCCGGTCGAGGGCGTTGCGGGGGTTTCGGGGATTGGGTGCAAAACGGATTTACGTCCTCGAAGTGGATTGTGAGGCTGCCAGAGGGGTTTTGCGGCTGCGCAGTTTGACAGAATTGCGCGAAAAGGGGTATAAGTACGGGACTCGGGACTTTGGGAATGTGGCTGTCCAAAAGCTGCCCGGACCGAGTTTTCTGGTGCAATACATTTCCGCATAACAGGGATAGGACGACGTATCCATGGCGCAAAAAACTCTGGTGAAAAAGGCGAAGAAGGGGGCGGTCAAGAAGGTAATTGCGGTGAAGAAGGCTGCGAAGAAGCCTGTCGAGGTCAAGGCGGCGCCGGCCAAGAAGGGGGCGGTGGTGAAGGCTGCCGCGGTGAAGGCGGGGAGCAAGGGCAAGGCGATTGAGGTGAAGGCACCGGCGAAGCCGTTCAAGCGGGCGGTGTCGACGTTGACCAAGCAGGATCTGCAGTACTTCCGCGGGTTGCTGCTGGAGAAGCGGCGGGAGATCCTGGGGGATGTGGGCACGATGGAGAGCGAGGCGTTCAAGAGCGCATCGAATCTGTCGAACATGCCGATCCACATGGCGGATGTGGGGACGGATAATTTTGAGCAGGAATTTACGCTGGGGCTGATTGAATCGGAACGGCAGATATTGCGGGAGATTCAGGAAGCGCTGGCGCGGATCGATGAGGGGTCGTTTGGGATTTGCCAGGGCACGAACAAGCCGATACCGCGGGTGCGGTTGGAGGCGGTGCCGTGGGCGAAGTTCACGATTGAATACAGCCGGCTGCTGGAGTCAGGGAAGCTGCAGCGGGATAACGGGAAGGATGAGGAAGAGGGCGGCGGCGGAGGCGGTGGCGGTGGCGGTGATGAGGATGAGGAGTGAGTTGGCGACTTGGTAAGTGGGTAATTGGGCAGGGGCGTAGACGGTAGTCGGTAGACAGTATACGGGGGATGGGGAGAGAGGGCGTTCGCGTAACCTTGGCAGAAAGACAGGCGGATGCAGGATTGTAAAACAGAAGCAGCGGTCGGAAGTGCGGCGCGGGGGGCGGTGGGGGCTTGGGCGCGGTTTTTGTTTCCGGCGGTGGTGGGATTGGCGGGGGATCTGTGGTTGAAGGCATACGCGTTTCCTGAGGGTGTGCAGGGAGGAGTGGGGCCGATGGGGCGGAATCCGGCGGGATTTATGCCTCCGGAGGACATTGTGCCACACGTGCTGGGATTTACGACGACGGTGAATCATGGGGCGGTGTTTGGATTGGGGCAGGGGTGGGGCTGGTTTTTTCTGGGGTTCAGCACGCTGGCGCTGGGGTTGATCGTGTGGGTATTTGTGACGAGCCGGGCGCGGCAATGGGCGGTGCATATTGCGCTGGGGCTGATTCTGGCGGGGGCGCTGGGGAATATGTACGACCGGATTGTGTATCAGGGCGTGCGGGACATGCTGAAGTTTAATGTGAGCTGGTATCCGTTCATTTTTAATTTGGCGGATGTGCTGCTGTGCGTGGGGGTGCCGGTGCTGATGCTGCGGTGGATGGTGATGGGGAGCGAGAAGTCGGGAGGCGGAGTTAAGAGTTAAGGGTTATGAGTTAAGGGGTGGGAGGTGGGAGGGGACGAATGGAAAATAGAAAATAGAAAATAGAAAAAGGCGTGTGTTTCAAGTGCGAGCTGCATTGTGACTATATCAAGTGCTGAGGTTGAATTTTCAATTTTCAGTTTTCAATTTTCTTTGTTGTTTTCCAACGGGGAACGCGAGGGTTTGGTTTCTGAGAGGTATGGAAGCGGTATCTATTTGTCGAGGGATTTTAGAGCTGCTTTGGCGGCGGCGGCGGTTTTTTCGTCGGGGTTTTTCTGGGCCTGGCGGATGGCGTCGAGGAGGGGGGCGTCGGTGCGTTTGGCGAAGGCGATGCGCTGGATGGTGTAGACGCGGACGGCGGATTGGGGGTCGGCGATGAGCTGGACGAGGAGGGGGATGGCGGATTTGTCGGATTGTTCGAGGAGGATCACGACTGCTTCGGCGCGGCCTTCGGGGTCGGATTGCTTGACCATGGTTTCGAGCATGGAGGCAGAGAGGGGTTTGCCGGCATTGCCGAGGCCACGGGCGGCCCAGGCGACGAGCTTGGGGTCATTGGACTTAGCGGCGGTCTTTTCGATGGCGGCGGTGAGCTTGGGGGACTTGAGTTTCGGGCCGTGGTAAGCGATGACTTGTGCGGCATCGGGATTGTCGAGTTGGGCGATGAGGGGATCGACGGCGCGTTTGTCGCCGAGGGCGATGAGGGTGGCGACGAGCCACATGCGGCCGGGCGGGGTGAGGTCTTTGTCGGCGAGGGCGTCGATGAGGGGTTGGACGGCGGGGGCACCGAGTTTGAGGGCCTGGGCGTGGGCGTTTTTGCCGGTGACGGCGTCGGCGTGGAAGGCGCGGATGAGGTCATCGAGGGTGGATTTTTTGGCGGCGTCGGAGAGTTTGGCGAAGTCGCCATCGTCGACGGTAACGTCGAGGGAGTTGGAGGGGACGACGTCGGTGATATTTTTCTTTTCGATGGCGGTGGTGAAGACGAGAAAGGCTTTGGCGCGGATGCGGCCGGTGGGGAGGATGTCGGCCAGGGCGCCGAGTTTTTTGGGGGCGTCGGTGTTGGCGGGGGCGGTGGGGATGCCGCTAACGAGTTGGAGGGCGGGATCGTAGGTGAAGGCGTCGAGTGCGGAGGGGTCGAAGGGGAGGGAGGTGGCGGTGCCGGCGTCGAGAGAGATTTTTGGGGAGGCGGGTTGGGAGGCGGTGAAGAAGACTTTGGACTTGCCTTGGGCGACCATGAACCAGAGTTTGAGGGAGGTGAGCTCGATGGGGGTGTCGCCGGTGTTGCGGAGTTCGACGGTGGCAGCGATTTTTCCGCCTTTGGAGGGGGCAGATGCGAAGGAGAGGCGGGTTTGGATGTTGGCGGCGGCGCGGGGGCCCCAGGGGATGGTGGTGGTTTTTTGGGTAGTTGGTTCTTGGGCGCTGGCGCTGGAAGAAGCAAGAAGTAAGAAGCAAGAAGCAAGAAGTAGGCGGGGGAGAGGGTGGGGCATGGGGGGCTCCTTGCTTGGTGGGCCGTGGTTCGTGATTCGTGGGCCGTGGGCCGTGGTTCGGGTTTCGGGGTGTCGGAGTTTCGGAGTATCGGAGCGCTGGGAAACTTTGGTGCCGGGTGGGGGCATTGTAACGCAAGGGCGTTGCGGAGAGGGAGGGGGCGAGGGAGAATGATGAGTGGCGAAATAAGGAGATGAAGATGGAACGAGTTGGATTTCCGGTGGAGTTGGCGATTGCGCTGCTGGTGCT
The DNA here is from genome assembly GCA_903845195.1 of uncultured Phycisphaerales bacterium. Taxonomy (GTDB): domain Bacteria; phylum Planctomycetota; class Phycisphaerae; order WQYP01; family WQYP01; genus CAIMWO01. Next base: position 140,291 of record CAIMWO010000094.1, on the reverse strand, counting down.
CGGGGGAATTGTGTATATCGGGAAGCAGGTGGTGACGGTGGAGACAACGCAGCCGGTGGTGCCGGCGGTGGTGGTGCCGGGGAAGTAGGGGGGAGTTGTTCGTGGGCCGTGGGCCGCGGACAGAAGGGACGACGACGTTGCCGGGAAGAATCAAGAAGCAAGAAGCAAGAAGACGGGGGCTCTTGCGAAGACGTACGAAGAATTTGAACCGCGAAGACGCGAAGTGCACGAAGACCCACGAAGGGATTTGAGGTTGGGACGGGGGACGACGGAATGACCAAGGTAACGGATGTTCGCCATTGAAAGGACTACTCGATGCGCACTTTTTCGTTCTTGCTGATTCTGATGGTCGTGATGGCTGGCTCGGGCTGCAAGGGGACTGAACCGCCAACGACGCCTACAACGACTGCGGCAACCGCACCAGCGGGAACCCAGCAGGCGACAGTCGCACAGGCCATCACCCAAGAGCAGGTGGTGGCCGAGATCGAGAAGTGCGGAGGCTGGGTCAGAAGGGACGGCAACGCCCCGGATGGGCAAGTCGTGGAAGTCGCTCTCGGCGACCCGAGCAAGGAAGCGGTGACGGATACCGTGCTGGAGGACCTCAAAGGGTTGGGCAAGCTCCAAGCTCTGCGTTTGACAGGCGCCACGGTGACCGATGCGAAACTGGTGCATCTCGAAGGACTGATTCAACTCCGAGTGCTGGTCTTGGGCTTTACCAAGGTGAGCGATACTGGGCTGGAGCATCTCAAAGGACTGAATCAACTTCAAGGGCTGGAGTTGTTAGCCACCCGTGTGACCGATGCGGGATTGGAGCATCTCAAAGGGCTGAATCAACTCAGATATATGGGTTTGGGTAATACCAAGGTGACCGATGCGGGGCTGGAGCATTTGAGGGGATTAGACCAACTTGGGGAACTGGATTTGAAAGACACAAGCGTGACTGACCAAGGCGTGAAGAAACTTCAGAAGTCGCTGCCCAAGTGCAAAATTAGCCATTGACCTGCTTTTGTCATTGAAAGGACCACTCGATGCGCATCATTTCGTTCATCCTGATTCTGACGGTCGTGATGATTGGCTCCGGCACGATGGCGCAGGAGCCATCCACGACTGCACCTGCAACTCAACCCACAACCGCACCGACGACGGCACAGGCACTCATCGAAGAGCAAGTGGTGGCCGAGATCACGAAATTGGGATGCACGGTCAAGAGAGAAGGCGAGCAACCGAACGGGCCGGTCGTGGAGGTCACCTTCGCCTCCAAGAGCAGCATGGCGGATATTGAGGCGGGGCTTGAACATCTCAACAGCCTGAGCCAACTTCAAGAATTATCGTTAGGTAGCACCAAGGTAAACGATGCAGGATTAGAACATCTCTCAAGACTCAAGAAACTCCAGAAGCTTTGGTTGAACTCCACCGAGGTGACCGATGCCGGGCTGGAGCATCTGAAAGACTGTAATCAGCTTAGTCATCTGTGTTTGGATCGAACCAAGGTGACCGATGCAGGACTAGCGCATTTGAAGGGGATAGACCAACTCCTATTTCTGACTTTGACAGACACTAAGATCACTGATGCGGGACTGGAATACGTCAAGGGATTGAAGAAACTCCGTTGGCTGGACTTGAATCACACAATAGTGACAGATGCCGGACTGGAGCAACTCAAAGATATGAATGAACTCATTGTGATGCACTTGAATGACACCAAAATCACCGACGCGGGACTGGAACATCTCAAAGGTGTGAATCAACTGATTGTGCTGGACTTGCGTGACAACAAAATCACTGATGCAGGGCTGGAACATCTCAAAGGTATGAGTAAATTGCGTACTCTGAACTTGGGTGGCACGACGGTGACCGACGCAGGCATGAAAAAGCTTCAAGATGTACTGCCCGACTGCAAAATCAGGCGATGAGCAGTCGTTATGACCGTGCCCACGAATGGCGGGCGGTGGGAAGGGGTGGGGGGTGGTGGTGCTGGGGAAATGACGCAATGATCAATGACCAATGACGCAAGGGGTGGGGAGGGGTGATAGTCAGGGAGGATATTGCCGCAAAGAGGGGGTGAAGGGGGGGGAGGTTTTGGGCCGATAATGGGGGAGTGAGCAAGACGCTAGGACAATCTTTGGATGGGGTGCGCGAGCGTGCGGAGGTACGCCGGGCCGGGGTGCAGGCGGGGGGGACGTTGGCGTTGCAGATGGTGTTGCTGGGGGTGGGGTTTTGGCTGGCGCTGGCGGTGCGGTTTGATTTTGGATTTGTGACGTTGGCGGGGCGGCATTGGGTGGCGGAGTGGTTTTGGCCGCTGTTGCCGATGGTGCTGGGGATCAAGTTGTGCATTTGGCTGGCGATGGGGTTGCATCGCGGCGGGGGGCGGGCGTGGCGGTACGTGGGATTGGGGGACATGATCAATTTGCTGGCGGGGTCGCAGGTGGCGCTGGGGCTGGTGTTTGCGGGGTTTTATTTCTGGCAGACGGTGAGCGTGTGGAAGTTTGGCGTGGCGCCGTTCGAAGGGTTGCCGGAGACGGTTTTTTTGCTGGACTGGTTGTTTGGGGTGTTGCTGGTGGGTGGGGTGCGGATGGTGGCGCGGCTGGTGTATGAGGAGAGCCGGCCGATTGCGGCGGGGGGATTGGTCAGGCTGCTGATTATTGGTGCGGGGGATGCGGCGGAGGCGGTGCTGCGGGAGATTTCGCGGATGCCGGAGCAGCGGTACCGGGCGGTGGGGTTGTTGGATGATGATCCCGCGAAGCAGCGGATGAAGATACAGGGAGTGCCGGTGCTGGGGCCGGTGTCGACGTTGCCGAGCGTATGCAGTGAGTACCAGGTGGGGGAGATCTTGATTGCGTGGCCGTCGGCGAGCAACAGCCAGATGCAGCGGATTGTGTCGCTGTGCAGGGCGACGCAGATGGCGTCGGGGTTGCGCGGCGGCGAGGCTGGAGGGGGGGGAGCGGGTGGGGCGATTCGGTTCCGGACGATACCGAGCATGCAGGATATTCTGGCGGGCAAGGGGCAGGCGAATCAGATTCGGGACATCAGCGTGAACGATGTGCTGGGGCGGGATGCGGTGGAGACGGATCTGGCGGCGGTGGGGGCGATGATTCACGGGCAGGTGGTGCTGGTGAGCGGAGCGGGCGGGAGCATCGGAAGCGAGTTGTGCCGGACGATTTGCCGGTTTGAGCCGGAGCTGCTGGTGCTGCTGGACAAGGCGGAGAATGCGGTATTTGAGATCGAGCGGGAGCTGCGGAAGAGTTTTCCGATGGTGAAGGTGGCGGCGGCGATCGGGGACATTTCGGATGCGATCCGGGTGGATCAGGTGGTGGGGGAATATTTGCCGAGCGTGGTATTTCATGCGGCAGCGCACAAGCATGTGCCGCTGGCGGAGACGAATTGCGGCGAGGCGATCCGGAACAATGTGTTCGGGACGAAGATGCTGGCGGATGCGGCGGTGTCGAACGGGGTGAAGAATTTCGTGATGATCTCGACGGACAAGGCGGTGAATCCGTCGAGCATCATGGGCGCGACGAAGCGGTGCGCGGAGATTTACATTCAGAGCTTGGCGCGGCGGGCGCAGAATGCGGCGGCAGCGGGGGGCGGTGCGGTGGGGACGAATTTCATTACGGTGCGGTTCGGCAATGTGCTGGGGAGCAACGGGAGCGTGGTGCCGATTTTCAAACAGCAGATTGCGGCGGGCGGACCGGTGACGGTGACGCATCCGGAGATGCGGCGGTACTTCATGACGATTCCTGAGGCGAGCCAACTGGTGTTGCAGGCGGCGGTGCTGGGGCAGCGGGGCGAGATTTTTGTGCTGGACATGGGGCAGCCGGTGCGGATTCTGGATTTGGCGCGGGACCTGATCATTTTGAGCGGGCTGCGGCCGGAGGTGGACATTCCGATCGTGTTCACGGGTCTGCGGCCGGGGGAGAAGCTGTATGAGGAGCTGAGCATTCGCGGTGAGAACATGCAGCAGACGCGGCATGCGAAGATTGCGATCTGGAAGAGCGAGCCGGCGACGACGGCGTACGTGCAGAAGATGATCGATGATTTGGAGCCGCTGCAGCATTGCCAGGAGCGGGTGCGGGTGCTGCGGGTGTTGCAGAGGTATGTGCCGGAGATGCGGCCGTGGCAGGCGGAGGGAGGAGCGGAAACGCGAAACGCGAAACAGGAAACGCGAAATTTGCCGAACGAGGGGTGAGTTTGGAATTCAGAATTCAGAGTTTGGAATTCAGAATGGGCGGGGGGCGCGCGGGGAATTGGGAATAGTGAAGAGTGACAGCGATATGGATGGGGGTTAGCCGGCGAGGAAGATGGCGTAGGCTTCCTGGGTGGTGGGGTCCCAGAGGAGATAGGTGGCTTGGTGGGAGGTGGCGGGGTCATTGTTGGACCAGTGGTAGAGTTCGGGCTGTTTCATGGTGGGGATGGTCCACGTTGGGTGATAACTGGTGGCCCAGTGGCCGATGATGCGGTTCCAGAATTTTGGCCAGGTTTCTTCGCCGCTGAGGTAGTTGGAAATTTCGTCATTGGATTTGGTCAGGGGTCGGTGGGAGATGATTTGGGTGAGGGTTTCTCGGGAGGCGTGAAAGTGGAGGAAGCAGATCGTATCTCCGGGGCCGCCGGCAAAATGGCGGTCGGCGGCGAGGTCCGTGATGGAGGCGGGTGGTGGACAGGCGAAAGCGGCTTCGAAGATATCGGTTTTGAGTGCTGCGGCGAGCCAGAGGGACAGGGCGGCGAAGGTTGTGGTGAGGATCAGGAGGAAAATGAGTTGATGTTTTCGGCACCAGGGGCGGAGCGTGGGGTTCTGACGGCAGCGGCGGCGCTGGATCAGTGCGGTGAGGGAGCTGAGGATGATGGTGGCAATGCCGCCGAGTAATGCGCAGCTGATGATGCCGCAGAGCCAGTCGCCGGCAATGAACCAGTCGGCGAGTGCGGCGATGAGGCTGCCGAGCAGGAAGAGGAGGATGAGGGGGAGAGTCTTGGGCGTGGGAGCGGTGGATTGCATGAGGGGATCATAATCGAGGGGGATGAAATTCAGAATTCAGAGTTCGGAATTCAGAATGGGTTGCGACGTTACTACGAAGATGCGTCGCGTTTTTAACCACTGAGGACACGGAGAGCACGGAGGGGGAATTCTGTGAAACCACGAAGGCACGAGGGCGCGAAGAGACGGGGGCGAAATTCTGATTTCTGAGATTGGAATCTAGAATGGACGCGAGGGGAATATTGAAGAGTGAAGGCGGGGGGAGAAAGAGGGACGTGGGGATTCAGTATTGGGCGGGGCGAGTGGCGGGCCGGGGGAAGGTCCAGGTGGCGCGGTGAGTTTTCCACCAGTCGAGCATCTGCGGGATGGCGTCGGTGAGGGCGGGCTTCCAGTTTCCGGAAATCTGGTAGTCGAAGTTCTCATGGAAGAGGAGCGAGAGATGGTGAAAGAGGTTGTGCTGGCACTGGTGGAAGGAGGCGAGGTTGGAGGCTTCGGTTTGCGGTGTAGGGTTGGCGACGGGCCAGGGATCCTTGACGGCGAGGCATTCGATGAGGATGTCGATGCCCTGGATTTCCTTCCGTTGGATGAGTGCGGCGCCGATGCGCCAGCGTTGGTTCCAGCCGGAATCGGTTTTGAGGTCGGCGTCGGCGAGGAGTTCGTTGAGGCGTTTGACGGCGCGATCGTGGGCGGAGATGTGGGTGAGGAGTTCGATTTCAACGAGGTCACCGCGGAGTTGCCTGGCGTAGAATTGGTCGACGAGGTCCGCGTGTCCCCAGTCGATGAGGAGGCCAAGGCCGTCGTTGGTGAGGGAACGCTGATCGGCAGTCTCGGCGATGATGACGGCGAGGAACTGTTTGCGGATGGATTCGCGGACATCGGCGGGCATGGCAGTGGAGAAATTGCTGATGCCCATGCAGGCGTATTTGCGGAGCGTGGGTTCGGCGGCGGGGTCGAGGGCGATTTTGGTGAGTGCGGTGGCGCTTTCAGGAGAATAGCCGCTAATTGCGAGGCCCCAGACGGCGTCGAAGCGGGTGCGGGCGTCGGTGGCGGGGTCGAGGGCGAGTTTGGCTTTGGCGGGGCGGTCTTCGGGATTGAGGAAGGGGTAGGTCGCGGAGTCGCTGACGACGGCCGGGCGCGGGGCGTTGGCGGGCTGAGTGGCGGGATCGGCGGAAGCGGCGCTCGAGGTGGCGAGGAAGAGGATGACGATGAGCAGACGGGCGAGCATGGGGGCTCCTGATTGAGAGATCACAGATGCGGGCGGACGACGGGAATTGGCCAGATACGATAAGTTCAGACAATGGCAGCGACGGATGGCACCGGGCCACGAATCAACGGGACGCGTCGGTGCGCTATTTTTGACGCGTGGGAAATGGGAGAGTTCCCGGGACGGGGTTACATGAATTGCCAGTCTTTGGTGTAGATGCAGTAGAGGTAGAGGGTGAGGTTGGTGGTGGCGTGGGCGGTGATGCAGGCGCCGAGGGATTTGGTGCGGATGAGGAGGATGCCCATGAGGAGGCCGTAGAGGAAGCCGGGGAGGAGCATGAGGACGCCGTGGTTGATGCCGAAGAGGGCGGACATGAGGAGGAGGGAGGTCCAGGTGAATTTGCCGATGGGGACTTCCTGGAAGTTGGCGCTATCTATGAGGGAGCGGAAGACGAAGTCGCGGAAGAAGAGTTCTTCCATGACGGGGACGACGAGGGTGGGGCCGGCGACGCGGATGAAGAGGAAAAGCTGGCGCTGCCAATCGATGGGGAGCATGAGGTCGGGGTTGTAGATGGTGTCGGGTGCGGGGGAGTGGCTGAGGTGGAGGGCGTAGGTGAGGTAAGCGGTGCCGATCCAGAGGGGTGTGCCGAGGAGGCCGGCGAGGAGGCCCAGGGGAAGGTGGGTCCAGCGGATTTTTGTGTAGTAGTGCCAGAAGCAGTAGAGGAGGATGGCAGCGGTGAGGGTTTTGGCGGCGTAGATGAAGGGGTGCCAGTTGAACCAGAGTTTTTCGAAGTTGATGCCGCCGATGGTGGGGAGAGCGGAGGGGATGAAGAAGATGAGGAAACAGAAGAAGGGGATGATGTAGGGGAGTTGGGGGCGCGCGGCGAAGTAGCTGGCGGGGGCGTCGGGGAGAGGGGAGTCGTAGTTGAAAGTGGGGCGGGGTGCAGTCATACAGAGCTCCCGTGACGGATGACTCGAATGACCAATGTCCAATGACCAATGACCAAGGGGTCGCGGCGTGAATCAATACTTGGACATTGGTCATTGGTCATTGCGTCATTCCGTCAGGAGAGGCCTTGCTCCGCAATCGCCACGGCTTTGAGCAGGGCGGAGGCTTTGTTGATGGTTTCCTGGAATTCGCTAGAGGGGACGGAGTCGGCGACGAGGCCGGCGCCGGCTTGGACGTAGACGTTCCAGGAGTGCTTAGTGCTTGGTGCTGAGTCCTTAGTCGTTGGCGCGGCGGCCGACGAGGGCGTCGGCACCACGGGGACGACGACCATGGTGCGGAGGGCGATGGCGGTGTCCATGTTGCCGTTGAAGTCGATGTATCCGACGGCGCCGGCGTAGGGGCCGCGTTTGGTGGGTTCGAGTTCGTCGATGATCTGCATGGCGCGGATTTTGGGGGCGCCGGAGACGGTGCCGACGGGGAGGGCGAGGCGCAGGGCGTCGAAGAGGGTTTTATCTTCGGCGAGTTTGCCGGAGACGTTGGAGACGATGTGCATGACGTGGGAGTAGCGTTCGATGGTGAGGACGTCGGAGACCTTGACGGAGCCGAGCTGGGCGGCGCGGCCGACGTCGTTGCGGCCAAGGTCGACGAGCATGATGTGTTCGGCGCGTTCCTTGGGGTCGGCGAGGAGTTCGGATTCGAGGGCTTTGTCTTCGGCATCAGTTTTGCCACGGGGGCGGGTGCCGGCGAGGGGGCGGTTGGTGATGATGCCATCCTGGACGCGGCACATGATTTCGGGGGAGGAACCGATGAGGATGCACTCGGGGCTGGTGAGGTAGAACATGAAGGGGCTGGGGTTGACGACGCGGAGGGCGCGGTAGATATCGAAGGGGCGGGCGGAGGTGGTGGTCTGAAGGCGTTGGGAGAGGACGACCTGGAAAATGTCGCCGGCCTTGATGTATTCCTTGGCGGCGACGACGGCTTTTTCGAAGCCGGCCTGGGTGAAGTTGCTGGTGTAGGCGGGGCGGGCTTCGGAGGTGAGGTCGATGGTGCCGAGCTCGAAGGCGACGGGGGATTGGAGGTCGGCGATGAGCGAATCGATGCGTGCGACGGCGTGGTCGTAGGCTTGGCGCAAATCTTGAGTCTTGAGCGATGAGTCTTGAGTTGGGACGTGGGCGTTGGCGACGATGAGGATGGTTTTCTGGACGTGGTCGAAGATGACGATTTCGTCGTAGATGCCGAAGAGGAGGTCGGGGAGGTGGCGGTCGTCGGTGGGGGCGGCGGCGAGTTTTTCGGGTTCGAGGTAGCGGACGGTGTCGTAGCCGGCGTAGCCGACGGCGCCGCCGACGAAGGAGGGGAGATTGCCGGGGGGGGGGAGGCGGACGCCTTGGGTGAATTTGAGGAGGCCTTCGAGGTATTGGAAGGGGTCGGTGGAGGTGAAGTGTTGAGTCTTGAGGGCTGAGTCTTGAGTCTTGAGATTTGAGTCTTGGGTTTGGATGGTGACTTTGTTGCCGTGGGCTTTGATGACGATGCTGGGCTTGGTGGCGATGAAGGAGTAGCGCGCGATGCGTTCGCCACCGACGACGGATTCAAGGAGGAAGGCGTGCTGGCCCCCCCCGCGTTTGGCGAGGCGTTCGAAGGCGGTGACGGGGGTGAGGTGATCGGCCAGGAGCGTGCGATAGACGGGGAGAGCGAGGTCGCAGTCGGGCGCGGGGTGAGCGGCGGCGACAAGGGATTGGAATTGGTCGAAGGTCGGGATGTTGACGGCAGGTGAGGGCACGGGGGTCTCCGGTAAAGGTTGGGCGGATTATACGGGGGGATTGGTGTGTCAGGAAATGGGGAGTGAGGGTTGGGCAGTGGAGTGTATCGATTCAGTTTGAATAGACGATTGAGTGTGCGAGCCACAGGGATTGCACTCCCTGGGCTTGGCGGGCGTGAGAATGCCGATGACCTATGCTAGAATCCGCGCCGGAAGTCAGGGATGATCCCGAATTGGAGCTTGCGGATGAAAGAATATTTGGATCTGGTGCGGCTGGTGCTGGAGAAGGGGGTGCGGAAGACGAGCCGGACGGGGGTGGATACGCTTTCGTATTTTGGGGCGTTTTACAAGGTGGATCTGGCCAAGGGATTCCCGCTGCTGACGACGAAGAAGGTGAATTTCAACGCGTGCTTGCACGAGTTGCTGTGGTATTTGTCAGGGGAGGATCACATACGGAATTTGCGGAAGGTGACGAAAATTTGGGATGCATGGGCGGATGAGAAGGGGGACCTGGAGACGGCGTACGGGCGGTACTGGCGGCGGTTTCCGCATGCGGTGCAAAAGAGTCATGGGCCGATCGCGGAAACGGGGGAGGGGACGGCGCCGGTGCAGGAGATCGACCAGATTCAATATGTGATCGATGAGATCAAGCGGAATCCGTATTCGCGGCGGCTGGTGGTGGTGGCGTGGGAGCCGGGGAATGCGGAGGTGAGCAAGTTGCCGCCGTGCCATTATTCGTTTGTGTTCAACGTGGGGCCGAACGAGAAGGGTGAGCCGGCGAAGTTGAATTGTCATTTGACGCAGCGGAGCGGAGATATTGCGCTGGGGATTCCATTTAACCTGGCGTGCTATGCGACGTTGACGCAGATGATCGCGCAGGAGGTGGGGCTGGCGGTGGGCGAGTTCGGGCACACGATTGTCGATGCGCACATTTATTGTGCGGACAAGGGGAGCAAGATGGAGGCGTACGATCATGTGGCGGGGTTGAAGGAGCAGTTGGGGCGGGAGCCGCGGGCGTTGCCGCGGTTGACGATTGCGAGGAAGCCGTTTGGGGAATTGCGGTTTGAGGATTTCAAAGTCGAAGGGTATGAGCCGCATGGGCCGATAGTGTTTAAGGTAGCGGTTTGATTTGAAGTGCTTAGTGCTTAGTCCTTAGTCCTTAGTTGGTGCTTCTGAAGGCTTAGTTTTTTGCGGTTGGGATTATGATTGTTTCTATCATAGTTGCGATGACACCGGAGCGGCTGATCGGGGCGGCGGGGCGATTGCCGTGGTATTTGCCGGATGATTTGAAGCGGTTTCGCAAGTTGACGATGGGTCATGCGATTTTGATGGGGCGGAAGACGTTTTCGTCGATTGGGCGGGCGCTTCCGGGGCGGAGGAACCTGGTGATCAGCCGGAACGCGAACCCGCCGAAGACGGAGGGGGTGGAGTGGTTTGCGAGTCTGGATGAGGCGCTGGAGGCGGCGCGGGTGGGTGGGGAGGCGGAGTGTTTCATTGCGGGTGGGACGGAAATTTATGCGGCGGGCCTGGAACGTGCGGACCGGATGTATATCACGTTCGTGCAGCGGGATTTTCCGTTTCAGGGAGACACGTATTTTCCGATGTGGGACCAGACGCAGTGGAAGGCGAGCAGCACGGAGCGGAAGGGGGACTTGGAGTACGTGGTGTATGAACGCGTGGCGGGCGCGGGGCATGGAGCGGTGGCAGGGGAGGCGGGGAACTGACGGAATTCAGAGTTCGGAGTTCAGAATTCAGAATTGGTCCTTGCGGTCAACGGTGTGTATACTACAATGTGGTATAGGTGAAACAGCATGACATACACCTTTCAGTACTCAGCAATTTTCGGTCGAAACTGGATTTCAATGGGTTTGGATGATGATGACTTGCGGGAGTTGGAGATCTCATTGTTATCAAATCCGCTGCAGGGAGACGTGATTCCAGGCACTGGTGGAGCGAGGAAGATGCGGTTCGCTCCGGCTTCAACAGGAATGGGCAAACGCGGGGGTTTGCGTGTTTGCTACGCCTTAATACCGGAGTTTGCGACGGTGGTCATGGTGACCGCGTATACCAAGCGAAAGAAGGGGGATTTGACGGAAGCGGAGAAAGTGGCGTTTCGGCATTATCTGCAAACGACAAAGGCGATTCTTTTCCGAGGTGCGAGATGAAACGAAAGCAAATACGCGAATTGAAAATCGATCTGGGGAAGGAACTGGTTCAGGGCATGCGGGAAGTAGCGGAGGGTTTGGCGGGAAAGGATTTCTCAAAGGTTACGACGCGCACGGTCAAGTCCATTGCTCCCATTCCGGTGTTGAAGTCCAGGCAGGTAAGAGCAATTCGCCAGCAACTGGCGATGAGTCAGGTTGTTTTTGCCGACGCGGTCGGAGTTTCTCCGCAGTTGGTTCGTGCATGGGAACAGGGTCAACGGAAACCTTCCAGACTTGCGTGCAGATTCCTTGATGGCATTCGCCGCGATCCCAGCTATTGGCGCAGGATCGTACACGCATAATTTTCGCTATTTAAACCAATAATGGGACGGGTTGGTTTTTCTGGTATTCGCTGCGGTGGGTGCCGGAGGCGGTGAGGCTGCTTTTTAGGTCGCAGGCGTGGGCGTCGGGGCCGAAGTGGAAGTCGGATTCGACGAGTTCCTGAATTTCTTTCATTTCAGCGGGGGTGAGCTTGTCATCATTACAGGCGGCGGCGAATTCTTTCAGTTCAGTTTCGGTGGTGATGTTGGGTTGGACGCTGACGAGGGTGGGCCAGGTGAGGAGCCACTTGATGGCGAGTTGGGCCATGGTGCAGTTGTGGGCTTTCTGGATGTGGCGGAGTAGTTCGATTTTCTTGAGGCCGTAGATGAGCCAGTTTTTGTCGCGGAATTTGCGGTGGTCGTCGAAGGTTTGGTTGGGGGTGTAAAGATCCTGGAGAATGCCGGAGGAGTGGGGGACGCGAGAAATGATTCCGGCGCGCCCGTTCTCCTGAGAAATCTCGCAGAGTTCGCGGCCGGGGTGTTGTTCGAGCATGTTGAAGACGGTTTGGACCGTAGCACAGGCGGGCCATTGTTGGAGGGCGATGACGCCTTCATCGCGCCAGCCGATGGCGGGTCCGAGGGCGATGCCCCAGTGGCGGATCTTGCCGGCCTTGGTGAGTTTCTCGAGCGTGGCGACGAGTTCGGCAGTCATGTGGGGGAGTTTGAGATTGTGGGCCTGGTAGAGGTCGATGTAATCCGTCTGCAGGCGTTGGAGGGATTTTTCGAGGGCGAAGGTGATGAAGCGTTCGGAGAAATCCTGTTTGCGTTCCTTGTGGCTGCCGGAGGCGCCGGGGTCGGTGTAGAAGTCATAGCCGAACTTGGTGGATAGGACGATTTTTTCGCGGGAGGCGTATTGGAGGGTGGGGACCATCATGGCTTCAGCGCGGCCGTTGCCGTAGGCGTCGCCGGTGTCGAAGAAATTGATGCCCAGGTCGACGGCGAGGTTTTGGAGGCGGATGCCTTCGGGTTCGTCGGCGGGGGTTTTGCCCCACATGTGGGAGCCGTAGATGAAATTGCCGAAGGAGAGTTCGGAGACGGACAGAGTGGTACCGAGGATCGTGCGATTATTCATGAAATGGCTGGCTCCACTGGGTATTGGGAAGAAACAAGAATCAAGAAGCAAGAAGCAAGAAGGACGATGATGGGACGCTTTATGTTACCGTGGGAGGGTTGATCTGCGAAGAGGGTGAGGGGGTATGGGTTCAGTATGAAGAGGTAATCGAGTACGCGAGCCACAGGGATTGCAATCCCTGGGCTTGGTAATTTCGACGGAGTACCGGGCGCTGACGCTTCCGGCTCGTTGCGGTCAATCGGCGAAGAGGGCGAGGGCGGCTTGGTACCAGGCGGCCCAGCGGGTGTGGAGCGGGGCTTCGCGGGCGATGGAGTCTTCGACCATAGGTAGGGCGGCGAGGACTTGGCCTTTGCCGTAGCGGTGATGCAGGATGAGGGGCATTTGGGTTTCCTGGTCGAGGAATTTGATGGTGGCGGTGACGGGTTCGATTTCGACGCGCATGTTGCGGGGCCACGCGCCGAACTTCCAATCCTGTGAGCCGAGGGAGAGCTTGGCGTCGCGTGTGCGGCGGTAGTCGAGCGGGACGGCGCCGAGGAGGTCGATGTAGCCTTGTCCCCAATTGACAGGGTCGGGGCCGTTCCAGAGCAGGTTGCCGCCGGCGCGGACCCAGTTGGCCAGGGCGGGGATTTCGGAGGAGTTGATGAGGACGCTGGGGATGAGGAGGGTGTGGAGGTCGGTGGGGAGAGGCTGATCGCCGCGGACGATGCGGGTTTGATGGCCGAGGGAGGTGAGTAGGTGGTTGGCGACGAGGAGATACTTGCTGACGTTGGTGGGGTTGTTGTAGGCGCCGGGGGTGTCGCGGGGGTAGTACTTTTCGGGGAAGTAGAGGCCGATGGGCTTCTGGGATTTGGGGGCGACGGGGCGCGTGTTAAGGGTGGTGGCGAATTCGAGGAAAAATTCGAGACCGGGTTTGACGCGATCGTTGGCGTCGATGAGTCCGAGGGTGCTTTCGAATCCGTGGCCGGTGTAGGGATAGACGGGGGCGATGATATCGCGGAGGCACCACCAGAGGAAGCCGTTGGCGCCGGCGTTCCAGCAGGCGGGGAGGATGGCGCGCAGGTAGTTGTCCTGTTTCGATTTGCTGAAGGTGATGATGGTGCCGAACTCCTGGACCATGACGGGTCCGAAGGCGCGGGCGATCTGGGTGTAGAAGGGGAGCATGGTCTGGCAGAAGGGATCGGTGAGGCCGTCGATGGGGAGGGGTTGCCAGGCGGCGACGGGGTAGGTGTGCATGGAGTACATATCGCAGCCGGGTTGCTGTCCGAGGCGCCAGCCGGAGTCGTTGGCGATCTGGTTTTGTTCGTTGCCGGAGATGATGAGGGCGTCGGGCCAGACGCTGCGGATAGCCTGGTTGACGCCGGCGCACCAGGCGATGACGGCGGCGGGCGGGGCGACGTAGGATTCTTTCAGACAGCAGAGTTCATTGCCCTGATCGATGGCGATGACGATGTCTTTGAATTCGGCGATGACTTCGGTGGCGCGGCGGGCGAAACGGGCGGAGGCGGCGGCGACTTCGGGATCGGCGTAGAGATTGCGGTCGCCTTTCCACTTCGGCCAGAAGAGACCGCCGGACATGAAGCCGACGAAGAGGGAGGGGTGGGCCCAGACGCCGTAGTCGCGGCACCATCGGAGGACTTGGCGGAGTTTGTCGAAGTTGGCGTCGTTGTAGGCGCCGGGCTGGGGTTCGAAATCCTGCCAGCGGAGGAAGAAGCGGATGCAGTTGAGGCCGAGCTTTTTGAGGGTGGCGATGTCGTGGCGGATTTCCTCGGCGGGCCATTGGACCCACATTTCGACGCCGCAGGAAGCGGGCCAGTAGTTGGCGCCGACGGGGATGATGCGTTTTTGGCCGTCGTGGAAATAGCCTTGGGGGTCGAGGTGAAGGGGCATGGGTAAGTTACTCCGTAAGGGGGAAGAGGTCCGTGGCGATCCCGGATGGTGAGCGAAGGGGGTTTACTTTAAGCGTTGGGGTGGGAAATTCAATGCGTTGGGGATTTTGGATTTGGCCGGTACACTGCGAGGGATGAAGAAAGCGGTGGTATTACTGTCGGGGGGGTTGGATTCGGCGACGACGCTGGCGATGGCGGCGGCGGAGGGGTTTGAGTGTTATGCGTTGTCATTTGATTATGGGCAGCGACATGGGCGGGAGGTGGCGGCGGCGGCGGCGCTGGCGGGGCATTTTGGGGTGAAGCGGCATGTCACGCAGAAGATTGATCTGCGGGCATTTGGAGGTTCGGCGCTGACGGCGGATATTGCGGTGCCGAAAGATCATCTGGGGCAGGTGGAGGCGGGTGGATCGTCCATACCGATTACGTATGTGCCGGCGCGGAACACGGTGTTTCTGGCGTTTGCGTTGGGGTTTGCGGAGTCGCTGGGGGCGTTCGATATCTTTGTGGGGGTGAATGCGGTGGATTATTCGGGGTATCCGGATTGCAGGCCGGAGTTTATCAAGGCGTTTGAAACGCTGGCGAATCTGGCGACAAAGGCGGGGGTGGAGGGGCAGGGGCGCTATCACGTGCATGCACCGCTGATTCAATTGAGCAAAGCGGGAATAATCCGACGGGGGCTGGCGCTGAAGGTTCCGTACGAGTTGACGCATTCTTGTTACGATCCGACGCCGGAGGGAAAGTCTTGCGGGCATTGTGATTCCTGTTTGCTGCGGCTGGCGGGATTTAAGGAAGCGGGTGTGCGCGATCCGGCGGTTTATGTGAACATGTGAGCGTGTTTTTTTACCACCAAGGCACCAAGGCACCAAGATTTTTTGGGGAAGAAGCTATTTGATTTCTTCATGGATTTTTTTGGAGAAGCGGAATGAGTATGAAACGGATGCATTGGGTGGCGGCGGTTTCTTTGCTGATGGCGGGGACGTGTTTGGCGCAGACGACGGCGCCGGCGACGAAGGGGGAATTGAAGGCGGGGGATTTTGTGGCGGTGTGCGGGGACTCGATTACGGAACAAAAACAGTACTCGGTGATCATTGAGGAATACCTGCTGATGTGTCAGCCGGCGGCGAATCTACGGACATTGCAGGCGGGTTGGAGCGGGGAACAGGCGGCAGGATTTCGCGGTCGGATGGCGGACGATGTGTTGCCGCTGAAGCCGACGGTGACGACGACTTGCTATGGGATGAATGACGGCGGATACACGGCGCTTTCCGCGGACCGGGCGGCAACGTATCGGACGAACACGACGGAGATTGTGAAGAAGTTCAAGGAGGCGGGGGTGCGGCTGATCGTGGTGGGATCGCCGGGAGTGGTGGATTCGGAGACGTTCAAGCGCGGGCAGGAGGTGTATAACGAGACGCTCACGAAGCTGCGGGATATTGCGGCGGAGGTGGCGGCGGAGCAGGGCGTGGTATTTGCGGATGTGAACACGCCGATGAAGGACGTGATGGCGAAGGCGAAGGAGAAGTGGGGCAAGAATTATGCGGTGGCCGGCGGGGATGGCGTGCATCCCGGATATAACGGGCACCTGGTGATGGCGTACGCATTTCTCAAAGCACTGGGCTGCGATGGAAATGTGGGGACGATCACGGTGGATCTGGCGACGGGCAAGGCGGATGCGACGGCGGGGCATAAGGTGACGGGCAGCGAGAAGGGGAGCGTATCGCTGGAGTCTACGAAGTATCCGTTCTGTTTTTTTGGTGAGGCGAAGGATTCCAATTCGGCCAAGGGTGTGCTGGAATTTCTACCTTTCAATGAAGAGTTGAATCGACTGACGCTGGTGGCCAAGGGCGTCGATGCGGCGAAGAAGTATCGTGTGACGTGGGGTGCGGCGAATCACGAATTCAACGGGGCGGAGCTGGCCAAGGGTGTGAATCTGGCGGCCGCGTTTGCGGATAATCCGTTCAGCGAGGCGTTCAAGAAAGTGGACGCAGTGGTTCGTCATCAGCAGAATTTCGAGACTAATTTGACGAAGCAGATGTTGCATGGGCTGGGTCAGATTCGTGCCGAGTTGCCGGGGGATCAGGCGACAGTGGATGCGGTGGTTGAGAAGCTGGCGGCGCGGGACAAGGTGCGGGCGGATGCATCGCGTGCGGCGGTGGAACCGGTGACGCACACGGTGAAGATTGAGGTGGTGGAGTAGGGGCTCGCGAGAAGCAAGATGGCAGGAAGAAAGAAGCAAGAAGATGGCCTGGGGATGTGATCCCCGGGCCTTTCTTTTTTTGTGAGTTTTGCTTGTGAAATGGGGGGCGATGAATTTGCAAAATCTGGGCGGAATTTTTGTGCATTTGATGGGGTCAGATGGCTAGACTTTAGGTGAGGGGAAATACATTTCATGTACGGAGACTGACCATGGCGATTCGCCTGACCCAGCAAGATCTCCGCGGTTTTGACGATGTTCCCTCCACCATTCATCCGCACGCGCACCACATCGGCATTGCCGCGGCGGTGATCGGCGTCATCGGGATACCGCTGGGGCCGGTGGTGGTGCCGTCGCTGATGGCGATCATTTTGGGGACGGTGGCGATTTTACTTTCGCTGCATCCGGCGCCGGGGCTCAACGCGCGGCCCGAGGGCTGGGTGGCGATTGTGGCGGGATTTATGGGCCTCCTGTTCGGCATGGCGCAGGTGCTCATCGGCATGAGCATCTGAAGGGTCGATCAGGTTGGTGAGGATACCGGAGGGGATGCGTTTATATAGGCCGCACCGCGCGAGGCGCGGGCGAGCCTGAAAGGCGTCCGCAGGAGGACGCAAGGACGCGGCGAGCAGGTTTCGCCGCGTCCCTTTTTTTTTGGGGGGGGAGTTACTGGCTGTCGCCTGCGGAGAGCAAATCGAGTTTGCCGGTCTCGGGATGGATGACGAGGCCGTGGACGCGGACAGTTTGGGGGAGGAGCGGGTGGCGGCGGACCAGATCGACGGAGCGGATGACGGCTTCGGAGACGCAGGGGAATCCGGTGAGCCAGTGGGTCAGGTCGATGCCGGCGTGGGTGAGGATATCGAGGGTGGCCTGGGGGATGCCGGCGGCTTTGACCTGGTTGAGGACGGTATCGGGGGCGAGGCCGGTCATGCCGCAGTCGTGGTGGCCGATGACGAGGACTTCTTCGGCCTTGAGGGTATAGACGGCGACAAGGATGGAGCGCATGACGGAGCCGAAGGGGTGGGAGACGATGGCGCCGGCGTTCTTGATGATTTTGACGTCGCCGTTGCGGAGGTTCATGGCCTTGGGGAGCAGTTCGATGAGGCGTGTGTCCATGCAGGTGAGGATGACCATGCGTTTTTCGGGGTAGCGATCGGTGCGGTAGGATTCGTAGTCTTTGCGGGCGACGAATTCGGCATTGTACGAGAGGATTTCGGAGAGTTTGGACATGGGGGAATCTTACCGGAGAATCGCGTTTGAAAAAAACGCCTGGGTAGTCGGAAAATCGGGGTGAGAGAGACGACGGAACGGGACCACAAATGAACACAAATGCGCACAAATTTATTTGGCATGTGGTGTGAAATGGCATGGATGTACAATGGGATAGAGTGATTTTGGGAAATGGCGGGGAAGGCATTCTGTGGGGGTTGGGGCGCTACAATAGGGACGCGGGGGCAGGCGGTGTTGCCGCGAGGCGGGGAAGAAAAGGGGGCTTTTATGATGCGTCCTTTAACCCATACTTTGCATCTGGATCACTGGCATCGGGCATGGACGGCGGAGCTCATGGGGTTTGCGGCATTGGTGTGTGCCGTGGCCGGCGTGCCGATGGGGCATTTCTACGTGTTCCCGATCGGTGCGATTTTGCTGGGCACGCTGGCCATCGAGGTCATTCCCGATGCGTCGCCGGATGTGGCGCCGGACCGGGAGTCGCGGCGCGATGAATTTGTATCGGTGAGCGCCGGGCTGATCGCGATACTCACGGGCGTGTTCGAATTGATTTTTCAGATGAGCCGGTGAGGTGTGCGTGGGCCGACGCAGAGCCTAGATGCATGACGGAGATCGTAGGTCCGCAGTTGGGGACTGTTACGAGGATGTACGCGCGGCGTGGCGGATGTGGAGGATCAGGACGGTCTCGTCGCGAATGGTGAAGAGGATGCGGTAGGCATGATGCTTGTCACCATAGAGGAGTTGACGAACGGGTTCGCGGGAATCTTTGGACTCGAGGGCAAGCGGGCAACGACCGGGGAGTTGTTCAAGAGAATACAGGGCAGCCAGCAGGCCGTTGTACCAGACTGGGGCATGCTGCGGGGTTTCGGCGAGTAACCATTGGTAGGCTTCGTCGAGTTCAAATTGGGCGGATGGAAGAACGATTACTTTGTAGGTCATGGGCGTGGGATGCTGTATTTGGTGCGAAGTTGCTCATCTACTTGTTGAAGCGGAGTGCCGAGACCGCGGTCGGCTTCATCGAGGCCGCGTTTGATGCCCGCGAGTGCCTGCGTGTAATCCAACTGGCGGCGAAGCTCTTCCACTTCGGCTTCCAGCGAGGTGACGCGCGATTCGAGTTCACTGACGGTCATAGAACCTCTCCTTGGCTCGCTTGATTATAGCAGAGGGGGAGGATCAATCGAAGGCCGCATCTAGCGTAATTCCGCGAGCAGGGCGTCGAGATCGAGGGGGTGGGTGAACATGGCCAGTTCGCCGTTGGGGGTGCGGGGCCATTGGTTTGGGGGGCGATCCCAGTAGAGTTCGACGCCGTTATGGTCGGGGTCGTGCAGGTAGAGGGCCTGGGAGACGCCGTGATCGGCTGCGCCGTCGAGCGGGATGTTGGCGATCTGCAAACGGCGGAGGGCGTCGGCGAGTACTTTGCGGGTGGGATAGAGGATGGCGACGTGATAGAGGCCGGTGGTGCCGGCAGGCGAGGGCGAGCCGTCGAGGGATTCCCAGGTGTTGAGGCCGATGTGATGATGGTATCCGCCGGCGGAGAGGAAGGCGGCCTGGTTGCCGAAGCGCTGGGTGAGTGAGAAGCCGAGGACACCGACGTAGAAATCGAGGGCGCGTTGCAGGTTGGCGACCTTGAGATGGATGTGGCCGATGCGGACATCGGGGTGGATGGGAGGCGGTGTGGACATGAAACGAGGGTAGGCGGCGAGGGGAAGGGAGTCCAATAGGGCGGATGAAAGGGGGTTTGCGGGGTCGTGGGGGGCGATTTGAGCGTTACGACGGATATTCCGCGATTTATATTTGGAATTAACCACCGGAGTGGCTGTGCATCGGGTATAGTGACTCACTGGTTGGTTTGCCGAACTGAGTCTTGAGTTCGCGTCTGGCTTGTTGTCTCGCCTTTTCGCTTTCTTCCTCTCTATCGTCCGCCTGCCATTTCCAGGTCGAAATCTCGACCTCTTTCGCTATGATCCGGAAAGTATTTCGGCGGATCGATGCCCATTTTATAAAGGAAAACAAATGGGTAAAAAATTGTATGTTGGTAATCTGAGCTATGACATGAACGACGAAGGTTTGAGGACTTTGTTCTCGGGCTTTGGTTCTGTGGACAGCGCCCAGGTGATCATGGACCGCGATGTCGGTCGCTCGAAGGGCTTCGGCTTTGTCGAGATGTCTTCGGCCACGGAAGCCGATGCGGCGATTGCTGCATTGGATGGCAAGGAGAACGGCGGTCGCGCTCTCAAGGTCAACGAAGCCAAGCCCCGTGAAGAACGTCCGCGTACGGGCGGCGGTTACGGTGGCGGCGGCG
Organism: uncultured Phycisphaerales bacterium; assembly: GCA_903845195.1. Taxonomy (GTDB): domain Bacteria; phylum Planctomycetota; class Phycisphaerae; order WQYP01; family WQYP01; genus CAIMWO01. Next base: position 120,212 of record CAIMWO010000094.1, on the reverse strand, counting down.
GTGGCGGCGGCAATCGCCGGTATTGATGCCGGGGATTGATTGCAATTGAAATAGAGGGGAGACCTTTTGCGAGGTCTCCCCTTTTGTATTTTTGCGTGGGGGCGGAGGAAGTATCGGGGTGTCGGGGTAACGGAGTATCGGAGTGTCGGGGTGGGGTGTGGGGGTATCAGCCGCCGGCGATGGCGCCGATGACATATAAGGGTTCGGCGCCGGTGGCGACTTTTTCGGGGAGTGGAGTGTCGGGGGAGTCGTGGGAGAGGTCTTCGTTGCAGGCGTAGAAGCGGATCATGGGGCGGCGTTTGAGGGTGTCGTGGTCGCGGATGGTGCCCTTGAGGGTGGGGTATTGGGATTCGAGGGCGTCGAGGATGCGGTTGATGGTGATGGGGGGATCGACGGGAAGCTCGATCTTCTGGCTGGGGATGTTGGCGAGGACGCGGAGATGGATGGGAAGTTGGACGTGGATCATGGATTGGCTCCGGGGTGGGGACGAGATCAGGATCAGGATAAGATTAGGATTAGGAACGGGCGTAATCTCGGGTGGAGTTTCGTTTAATAAGACCGATGAGCATACGGACGATCTTCTGAAGGCGTTCTTTACCGGGGCGAATTTGGTCGGGAGTGAGTTTCCTCTTAGCGACGAGGATGTCGAGGCCGGCAGAGCATTCGAGCGACGAGCCGTGGGCGATGTCGAAGTAGTGGCAGCGGTCCTTGGGGTTGTATTTGCCGTTTCCTTCAGCGGTGTTGAGCGTGATGGAAGTGGAAGCGCGGTCGAGTTGGTCTTTGAGGTCGCCGAGTTTGGGGATGTTTTCAAGGATGGGGGCAAGCCAGGCGATGAAGGAAAGGGATTCCTGGTAGACCTCCAGCTTTTCGTGGTTGAAGCAGAACGGGACAAAGGAGGCGGAACCAGAATTAACAATGGTGGACATCAGGTGCTCCTTCAGGCTCAGGATCAGGAGCAACCGAGCGGCTTGTTCCTAATCTTGATCTTGATCTTAATCCTAATCTTTTGCCGGGGCGAGGGCGGGATTGAGATTAGGATTAGGATTGAGATTAGGAGGCGAGGGTCTGCACTTCAACAGACAGAACATGGGGCAAATCGTGCACGATGCATTGCCAGGTGTCGCCGCCGTTGGGAGAGCAGTAGACTTGGCCGCCGGTGGTGCCGAAGTAGATGCCGCAGTCGGGGAGGGAGTCGACGGCCATGGCGTCGCGGAGGATGCCGACGAAGCAGTTTTCCTGGGGGAGACCTTTGGTGAGGGGTTCCCACTCGTTGCCGCCGGTTTTGCTGCGCCAGATTTTGAGCTTGCCTTCGATGGGGGTGCGGAGCATGGGGTCCAGCGGGGCGACGAAGACGGTGTTAGGTTCGTGGGCATGGACGTCGATGGGGAAGCCGAAGTCGGTGGGGAGGTTGCCTTTGACTTCGGTCCAGGTGTCGCCGTGGTTGTCAGAGCGGTAGGCGCCGCCGCCCTGGTGGAGTTGCATGAAGAGGGTGGCGGGTTTGGATGGGTGGAGGACGATGTCGTGCACGCAGAATCCGATTTCGGGGCGCGGGTCGGGGAGGTAGTCGTTGCGGAGGCCTTTGTTGATCGGCTTGAAGGTTTTGCCGCCGTCATCAGAGCGGAAGGCACCGGCGGCGGAGATGGCAATAGTGATGCGGTTGGGATCTTTGGGATCAAGCAGGATCGTGTGCAAACAGAGCCCGCCGGCGCCGGGGGACCATTTTTCGCCCTTGGCGGCGCGGAGGGCGGAGACTTCGGACCAGGTGGCGCCGCCGTTGGTGGATTTGAAGAGCGCGGCGTCTTCGACGCCGGCGTAGACGGTGTCGGGGTCGTGGAGGGAGGGTTCGAGATGCCAGACGCGTTTGAATTCCCAGGGGTGCTGGGTGCCGTCGTACCATTGGTGGGTGGTGAGGGGTTTGCCGGTGGTAGGGGAAGTGTCGTAGACGAACTTGTTGGATTCGCCCATGGGGAAGCCTTCGGGGGATTTGGGCAGGCCGCCGGTGGTGCCGGGGGTTTCCCAGGTTTTGCCGCCGTCGGAGGAGCGTTGGATGACTTGTCCGAACCAGCCGGAGGACTGGGAGCAGAAGATGCGGTTGGGATCTTTGGGTGAGCCTTTGAGGTGGTAGATTTCCCAGCCGGCGAAGTGGGGTCCGTCGACGCGCCATTTTTGGCGTGTGCCGTCAGAGGTGAGGATGAAGGCGCCTTTTTTGGTGCCGACGAGGAGGCGGACGGAACTCATGGATTACTCCTTTTGAACGGTGGCCCCACTGTTGATGCGAAAGGAAAATAGGGGGGGTGAGGGTGAGGGTCAAGGAAAAAATGAGAGGATTGAGAGGGGGATTATAGACGATTATGCGAGCCGATTTTCGGATTGATCGGCAAATAAAATGTGGATTTTGCCCTTGAATTACCGAAGGTGATTGGCCTAGCATATCGGCACAGGGAAATTAGTGGGCAATGCAGAAACAAGGGAGAGAGATCATGAAAAAAACATGGGTGGCATTTTTGTTTGCGGTCGCGTGCACTTCCGTGGCCCAAGCTTCGGTGACGACTTACACGGATCGTACGACCTGGAACACGGCCGTTCCGGTGAGCTCTACGCAGACGTTTGAGAGTTTCGCTGCGGACACTTCTTTTGCCACCGTGCCGTTGAACGTGGGGGCGTTTACGCTGGCGGCGGTGGGGACCGCGGAGGCGGGAACGGATCTGGTGGATGTGAGTCCATTTATCAATGCGGCCTCGCCGGCGGCGCTTTTTGGTAACGCTTTTGTCACCATTTTTGTACAGGACCCACTGGCGGCGGATCTGATTTTTGCCACGCCCCAGAACGCGTTTTTCGCGGACTTCTATGCGGCGGGGAATGGATCGCAGTTGGATTTGACGTTGAGCTTTGAAGGTGGGGGGACCGCCGATATTCTTGTGCCGGGGACCGGCAGTAGCCAGCAAAGTTTTGGGTTTATATCGACTACGGCAGTGACGAGCATACGTTTTAACAACAGCAGCAACGACGGTTTTTTCATCGACAACATTTCCGTGCCGAGCGCTGCGGTGCCGGAACCGGCGTCGGCGGGACTGCTGCTGGCGGGGATCGTTGGGTTGGGCTGGCGCAGACGCAGGTAGGCGTGACGAAGGTGAAGGGGGCGCGTGGCGCGAGAGGAGAGTCGCGGTGGGGGAAGTCTGCGCTGCGGCGCGGAGTTTGGGGGGGCAGTGTGCTATGTGTTGTGGGGGGTGAGGGGATTGTAGCGGAGAGGGGGAAATAATGATGAATTGAGAACGAGGAACGATGAGAAAGGGGGCTGAATCAGATTTGGTGGAGGGTGATGGGGAGGTGTTTGGCGTATCGGCGGAAGTCGGGGTCGGTGGTGAGAATGGGGGTGGCGTGCTGGTGGGCGGCGGCGCAGATGGTCATGTCGATGGCGTCGGGTGCAATTCCTTGGGCGCGGCAAGTGTTGAAAAAATCGGCCGCCCGCTCCCATACGGCGATATCGAGGGGAAGATTGGAAATGGATGTAAGTTGCTGCTGTACAATGCGGAAGGAAGCGTGGGAACTAATTCCCGAGAGGACTTCCTGCCGAACTGGCCCGATCATGACCGCTTCGCCGGCAATGACCAAGTCGCGAAGAGCGAATGCGAAGATACGCTCTTCGGGATTCAGGTCAGCACGGCGGCGGCGCAACGCGATAGACCAGACAGAGGTGTCGACGAGAATCACTTCCGGCCATCCTTGTGAAAGCTCTTCTTGCGCGAACGGTGTTCTTTGTAGTTGTAGTCAGGGTCGTAATCGACGGTGCCGAAGAGTTCGACGAGTCCGAGGCGTTTTTTCTTATTAAGCAGTTCGGTTAAGCCTGCGTTGACCGCTTCTTTTTTAGTCTTAAAGCCGTAAGCTTTGACTGTGGCCTTGAGAAGCCGCTGATCGATGTCGAGATTGGTGGCGATGGCGCACCTCCGTTTCACTGTGTAGAAGTTTACACAATGAATTGTGTGAAAACAAGGCTGTGGAAATGATGGATGGAGAACGATGAACGATGAAAAGGGGCAGCGATCAGTCTTGGTGGATGGCGATAGGGAGGTGATTGGCATTATGTGAGGTGATCGATTCGGAACCGATTAACGACCGGCCCGTTTCATCGCTCGGTCCAACTTCTCGACCGTTGCCACGCTGGGAGTCAGTTTGCAGCGTTCGATGCGGTTCAGGGTTTCAACTCTCACGCCGGCGCGACGGGCCAGTTCAGCTTGGCTTAAATTCGATGCCCGGCGATCCAAGATCAGCTTACGAGCGAGCGATGCGCGGGAATACGCCACCGCATCGAAATTGCCGTTGGCCAGAGGTTTGGGAAGGGGAGGCAAGTCCGAGTCTTCGCCCGATGCGCGCCGGCTCATCAACTGTTCGTATTCGCGCTGAGGAAGCACGACAAATCGCTTGCCATCGATTTCGATTGTTCCTGCAACCATGATTCACTCCTCATAGAAACCGTCTCGATGTCCAATCTTTTCAATCACGAGAACCTGTTCGCGCAGGAAAAACTGGATTCGGTAGTCTCCGGTTCGAATTCGATAGTGGCCGGCCAAATTGCGCCGGAGAGGTTTTGCCCCGCTGACGGTCGGCCAATCACGCAGACGGCGGATGATCTTAAGCGTTCGCGTCTGGATGATGGCAGGGAGTTCCGATAGCTCCTCTGCTGCGCCCGGTGTCAATTCCACACGTACCATGACATTCTACCTATTCATTGATGTATAATGCAATCCATTGATTTTCATAAAATTCTTGCCAGCCGTCAAATCTCCCGGTCTACGGCGGTGGCGATCTTTCTGAGCGTGACCATCATTTCCTTGAGCGTCTTGGGGGTGATGCTTTGGGCGCCGTCGGTGAGGGCGTGTTCGGGGTCGTCGTGGGCTTCGATGATGAGGCCGTCGGCGCCGGCGGCGATGGCGGCTTTGCACATGTCGGGGACGAGGTGGGCGTGGCCGGTGCCCTGGCTGGGGTCGATGACGATGGGGAGGTGGCTGATGCGGTGGACCTCGGGGACGATAGCCAGGGGGAGGGTGTTGCGGCAGTAGGTTTCGAAGGTGCGGATGCCGCGCTCGCAGAGGATGACGTTGGGGTTGCCCTTGGACATGATGTATTCGGCGGCGAGGAGGAATTCTTCGAGGGTGGCGGAGAGGCCGCGCTTGAGGAGGACGGTTTTGCGGGTGTCGCCGACGGCCCAGAGGAGGTTGTAGTTTTGCATGTTGCGGGCGCCGACCTGGAGGACATCGGCGTATTTGCAGACGAGGTCGATCTGGTCGACAGCCATGATTTCGGTGACGACGGCCAGGCCCGTGAGGTCGCGGGCCTCGGCGAGGATTTTGAGGCCTTCTTCGCCCATGCCCTGGAAGGCGTAGGGGGAGGTGCGGGGTTTGAACGCGCCGCCGCGGAGGGCGGTGGCGCCGGCGGCTTTGACGGCTTGGGCGCAGTTGAGGAGTTGGGGGCGGGATTCGACGGAGCAGGGGCCGGCGATGAGGCAGACTTTTTTGCCACCGGCGGAGGCGCCGAGGGTTCCGCCAAGAGGAACGACGGAGCGTTCCTTTTTGACTTCGCGCGAGGCCATTTTGTAGGGGGCGAGGACGGGCATGACTTTTTCGACACCGGGGACGGTTTCGAGGTTTTCCTTGTTTTTGGCGCGGTCGTCGCCGATGGCGGCGATGACGGTGCGTTCGGTGCCCTTGATGATGTGGTCGGTGAGGCCGAGCTCGCGGATGAGTTGGGCGACGTGTTGAATTTGGGCGTCGGAGGCGCCTTGTTCCATGACAACGATCATTTCATGCTCCTTTGAGGGTGGGTTCTTTTTCGGGTTCGGGGTCGAGAGCCTGCGGGATTCCGCTTGGGGCTCGGTGTTCAACGGGTTCAGTTCTTTCGCCAAAGAGAGGGACATGGGGGTATCTCCGCCAGGGATTGTTGGATCTGGCGTGCGAGGGCCAGGGTGGCATCGGCACGCGACAAGAGGGTTTCCACGTGGCGGGTAAATCGATAGGCGTTCATGGGGACTCCTTTGGGATTTGGTTCAGATTGGGTTGGATCCTGCAAATGCGAAACAACAAAAAAGCCTTGGGCCGGTAGGGGGCTCAAGGCTTGTTATTCGTTTCGATGGATCGAGTTACGTCGTGCCTGGGCCCCTCTGCCTTTAGTAGGAGGTAAAAAAGAAATTCCGCCAATACCCCTTGGGCCGATAAGGGGAAGACAGGTAAGTGTTGATGTTCAGGTCTGGCAGCATCGTGTCAAATATGCCTTTGAATGTGGTTAAAGTCAAATCGGGGGTGGCGTTTACGCGCCACATCACGCCGGACGATGTGCTGGCGGCATGGCTTGCTGGGCCGAGTTCGGCGGCATGGGGGAGCGACGGGCATGCGGTGGGATCGGCCAGGGACGGGCTGCAGGCGGTGCTGTTCGATCTGGATGGGGTGCTGGTGGATACGGCGGAGTTTCACTATCAGTCGTGGAAGCGATTGGCGGATGAGATGGGGTTGCCGTTTGATCGGCAGGTGAATGACGGGTTTCGGGGTGTGGGGCGGATGGAATGTTTGGACAAGCTCTTGGGGGGGCATTCGCGGGATTTTGCCATGCAGGAGAAGACGCTGCTGGCGGAGCGGAAGAATGGGTATTACCTGCAGTTGGTGAAGCGGCTGGCGCCGCGGGATCTGGCGGCGGGGGCGCGGGCGCTGGCGATGCATCTGCGGGCGGCGGATGTGCGGATGGCGCTGGTATCGGCGAGCAAGAACGCGCGGCTGGTGGTGGAGTTGCTGGGGATCGCCGACTGGTTCGACATTATTGTGGATGGGACGGCGGCATTGAAGAGCAAGCCGCACCCGGAGAGTTTTCTGGCGGCGGCGACGGGTTTGAAGATCAAGCCGCACCGGTGCGTGGTGATTGAGGATGCGGAGGCGGGGATTCGGGCGGGTCTGGCGGCGAAGATGCATTGCGTCGGGGTGGGGAATGCGGCGCGTGGGGCGCATCTGACGGTGCCGACGGTGGGGGCGTTGACGCTGGAGGTGCTGGAGGAACTGCACACGAATAATTGCCTGGTTCCGCAGGCGACGAAGCGGGTTACGCATGCGGCGTGAGAGGGGGGGGGAAATAGAAAATAGAAAATGAAAAATAGAAAAAGGTGGGGTTTGGAGGGCGAATGGTGTTTCCTATAATGCTTGCATGATTTATTGGGTATGGCTTTTCTTTCGCGTGCTTTGGACGGGGCCGACGACGGCGGTGGGGTTGGTGATTGCCATTCCTTGCATGCCGCTGGGGGCGCGGTGGCGGCAGCGGGAGGGGGTTTGGGAATGCTATGGCGGGGCGCTGGCGTGGTTGCTGGAGCATGGGACGGTGCTGGAAGGCGGGGCGCTGGCGATTACGTTTGGGGAGGTGATTCTTGGGCGGTCGGCGGCGGCGCTGGATCTGACGCGGAAACACGAGCATGTGCATGTGCGGCAGGCGCGGCGATGGGGTCCGGCGTTCATTCCTGCGTACTTGCTGGCCAGTTTGTGGGTGTTTTTCCGGGGTGGACGGGGGTATCGGGACAATCCGTTTGAACGGGAAGCGTTTGGCGTGTCGGATGGGCGAGAGAGGAAATAGAAAATAGAAAATGAAAAATAGAAAAATGGGCGATTGGGGGGCACATCTTCTTTTTCTATTTACTATTTTCCATTTTCTCTTTTGGTCCGCCTAGAATCTGTCGAGATATGTTGTGAGCATTAGCACCGCACTTCGGGTATCACTCCTTCAGAACCGCCCGTGATCCTCACTGGATTGCGAGCGGTTCTGTTTTTGTTGATGCGCGATGACTTTCCGGCGATGGCGTCCTGAGTACAATGCCTGCAGTGGGCGACCTGTCCTCGTGCGGGAGATTGCGATGAAACTACCGAAGCAGCCGGATCCGGCGGATTTACCCAAGTCGATGTGGGGTCGGGCGCTGGCGTTTACACCGGTGATCATGACGGTGGTGGCGACACTGCTGGCGGGGCTTTCGTCGAGCGAGATGACCAAGGCACAGTATTACCGCACACTGGCGGCGCAGATGCAGTCCAAGGCGGGGGATCAGTGGTCATTCTTTCAGGCGAAGAAGCTGCGGGCGGCGACGGTGCGGAACACGCTGGAGATCATTGCGGCCAGTGCGGAGGCGGGGCCGTTTGATCCGAGCGAGATGCAGATTGCCGCGGCGTCGTTTGCGGCGGGGGTGGCGCGTCTGGATGCTGCGGCCAAGGATTTGTTGACGGCGGGTGCGGGGGACAAGGAGGCGGTGGAGCAGTATTTGGCTGGTGTTGCGGCGCGAACGGCGAAGCTGGAGCAGATTCAGGCGGATCTGGCCAAGGCGCTGGCTGCGGCGCCGGGGGAGGCGGAGAAGGTTCCGGCGTGGCGGGCGAAGGATGCGGCGGTGGTCGCGGCTGCCGAGGCGGTGGAGTCGGGCATGCCGGAGAGTAAGATTTTGCCGCTGATTCATCCGGTGACGGATGCGGCGATACGGGCGGAACTCGAGAGTGCGGCGGAATTTTCGCGTGAGTCGGATGCGCGTTTCAAGCCGGGGACGGATTTTTTCGAACGGCTAGATGGGGTTGTATCGGCGGAGCAGAGTGTGCTGGTGGCGGCCAATCGGCTGGCGCGGCAGCCACTGGGGGCGGCGACGAATCCGGCGGCAGCGCTGGCGGCACAGTCATTTCTTTCGATGCGCGACGGATTGCAGTCGGATCTGCGGCAATTGCACGCACAGTTGGCCACGGCGCGGCTGGCGACGGCGGCGGCACGCTATGATGGCGAGGCCAAACTGAACCAATCCACGGCGTATCTGTATGAAGTGCAGATTCGCGTAGAGGATGCGCAGTCGAGCAGGCATCAGGCGCGGTCGCAACGGTTCTTCTTCGGGATGCTAGCGGCGCAGGCGGCGGTGGTGGTGGCGAGCCTGGCGCTGGCGGCGCAACGGCGGAACCTGATGTGGACGTTGGCGGCGGCGGTGGGCCTGGTGGCGATTGGGTTTGGTGCGTACGTCTATCTGTTCGTGTGAGGGTTTTGCTTCGTCGGGCGGGCGGACGACGAAGATAAATTAGCCACAAATGAACAGGAATGAACACTAATGTGGGAGAAGAGAAGACGCACGGTGCAAGAAGCAGGAGTTGGTTCACTCATTAAATCATCAGGTTGTCTGAAAATGGGTTAGGGAGCACATGTATGACTTGGTTGAATTATTCACACAATAAGTCGGTGCTGGGCGTTTGTCTTTTAATACTGGCTGCCGTTTCAATTGTCTATGGAGACAATCCAAACGAAAACGAGAAAGAGTCCGTAAAATACCTCTCGAAATCAATCAGCGAGGTATTGGACAGAGCAGTTAAAGACGTCGGTAATGCCAAGCCTCAACAGTTCAGCGAAGATATTAATATATTCTACGATTTGCGTCGGGGTGACCTTTTGGCTCTTGGCTTGCGATCCAGTATGCAACGATTACCGTATTCAGATTACGACTCCTTCGCAAACGTAATTCGATTAATCAACACTTTACCTGAGAACTCGAAACTGGACGCCGTAATTCATGTGTTATCAGACGAGAAAGTTAATATAATATTTAGCCATCAAGAAAAGATTGGCGAGTGGGAAGCTTCACGACGTGTTGTGATGTCTATGTATAGCGAGTTGATACTTTCCGTCCTCCATGAAAATGACGTGAATGGTGAGTTTGACGGCACCAAACCCGATTCGATACAGAAAACGCTGTCGCTTCTTCGGCAAAAGGCACGTGAGCAAGAAAAAGCGACAACGACAAAGAAATCGTAAGTTTCTTTGTCTATGAATGACTGCCTGACCGCCAGCAGATTGAAGGTACAATCCGGGGGACGAGGCCCGCGAAGGATGGCAAGAAATGGCAATGATTGAACTTAGTCCAGAACAACGGGAAAGGCTTGGTCCTGAATGGAAAATGGATTGGCACGAAGTTGATGTGAAGCTTAAGAATGGGCGGGTTATCCGGCGACTTGCCGTGCAAGGTGGGGCATTTATAACAGGTAGCGCAAAATCTCCAGAGGGAATTAGTGATCTAGATTTTTCCTCGGAAGACATTGCCAGAATCAGACCGGCGTGTTTGCTGCCATTTTGGCCATTCTGGCCCTTTTGACTTTGGTTGTGACTCACCATCGCCAGCGAAGAGCACTCAACGATTCTGACGGGGCTACAGGTGGGTTAGAGGACAACACTGCGGGGGGGCGCTTATACTGGCGGGATGGGCAGATGGAAACATGATCATTCGAAGCCGGTGATAGGGATCAGCGGCGGGATTGGGGCGGGGAAGTCGACGGTGGCGCGGCTGTTTGGGGAATTGGGGTGCTGCGTGATCGATTCGGATGCGTTGGCGCATGAGGTTTTGCAGACGCCGGAGGTGAAGGCCCAGATCAGGGCGTGGCTGGGGGAGCAGGTGTTTGATGGGGATGGGTCGGTGAATCGGCGGGCGGTGGGGAAGAGGGTGTTTTCGGATCCGGGGGCGCTCGAAAAGTTGAATAAAATCCTGCATCCACGGGTGGGGGCGCTGCGGGCCCAGCTGCAGGCGAAGGCGATGGGGGATGCGGGGATCAAGGCGGTGGTGTGGGATACGCCGCTGCTGTTTGAGACGGGGCTGGATGGCGAGTGCGACGCGACGATATTCGTTAAGGCGATGTCGGAAAAGAGGTTAGAGCGGGTGAAGGCGAGCCGGGGGTGGACGGGGGAGGAAGTTGCCCGGCGGGAAAAAATGCAACTTTCACTGGACAAAAAGGCGAAAAGGGCGGATTATAGTATAGATAACACAGGCGATGTCTCCGCCAGCCTTCGCCAGGTCCAACGGGTCCTTTCCCAGATATTTGAAGAAGTGCAGTAAGCATCCGGGATTTTTCCCACCCGTTTCTCTCCAATCAATCGGCGGTAACCCATCGGAAATTTTCTCATCCGAACGCAAACCCCGGATGAACGAATGGGTCAGTTTTACCAGGCGATCCAAGCCATAACGCATCGCCACACACGGAGGAATTCCTTCCATGGCACGAAGCGCCCGAGGCCGTAGAGGCCCGCACAGTACGGACAAGAAGATCAAGCCCATGCATCCACTCGAGGAGCCTCAAGTGTCGGACGAAGACTATCCGATTGATGAGCCTGCGGTGACGGCTGTTGAGTTGCCCCAGGGGGAAGTGACCGGCAACACGATCGTGGGTATGCCACGGGATCCGGATGCGCCGGCGGACGATGTCGGGCAGGCCCAGCCGGAGGCGGAGTCGCCGCCGGTGGATCAGCAGACGATCGGCCAGGCCAAGCCGGCCGGTGACGGCGTGATCGGCAAGGCGACGAATGCCGCCGGGATGCGCGTGGAAGACGATTCCGGATACGATGCGGAGACGCATCAGAAGTACGAGCAGGTGAAGCGCTCGGAACTGCACCTGGTCGACCTGCAGCGCATGAACCCGCAGGAACTGCATGAGATCTGCAAGAAGGAAGGCATCGAGGATTACATCGGCCTGAAGAAGCAGGACCTGATTTTCAAGATCCTCAAGAAGCGCATCCAGGACAACGGGTTGATGGTGGGCGAGGGGGTGCTGGAGATTCTGCCGGACGGCTTCGGATTTCTGCGGTCGCCGGAATACAACTACTTGCCGTGTCCGGACGACATTTACGTGTCGCCGTCGCAGATACGGCGATTCGGTTTGAAGAGCGGGTGCGTGATCACGGGGCAGATTCGTCCGCCGAAGGAAAACGAGAAGTATTTTGCGTTGTTGCGGGTGGAGGCGATCAACTTTGAGGAGCCGTCGTTATTGACGGAGAAGGTCAACTTTGAAGATTTGACGCCGCTGCATCCGAACAAGCGGTTCTTCCTGGAGACGACGCCGCAGGAAGTGAACATGCGGATCGTGGATATTGTCACGCCGATCGGCAAGGGTCAGCGCATGCTGATTGTCGCGCCGCCGCGGACAGGCAAGACGGTATTGATGCAGAAGATGGCGAACGCGATTTCGCACAACCATCCCGAAGTGTATCTGATGATTCTGCTGATCGACGAACGTCCGGAAGAAGTGACGGAGATGACGCGGTCGACGAAGGCCGAGGTGGTCAGTTCGACGTTTGACGAACCGGCGAGCCGGCACGTGCAGGTGGCCGAGATGGTCATCGAGAAGGCCAAGCGGCTGGTGGAATACAAGCGCGACGTGGTGATTCTGCTGGATTCGATCACGCGGTTGGCGCGTGCGTATAACACGGAAGTGCCGCACTCGGGCAAGATTCTGACCGGCGGCGTGGATGCCAATGCGTTGCAGAAGCCGAAGCGGTTTTTCGGCGCGGCACGAAATATTGAAGAAGGCGGATCGCTGACGATCATCGGGACGGCGCTGGTGGATACCGGCTCCAAGATGGATGAAGTGATCTTTGAAGAGTTCAAAGGCACGGGCAACAGCGAATTGCACCTGGATCGGCGATTGGTTGAACGGCGGACGTATCCGGCGATCAACATCGGCGCTTCGGGCACGCGTAAGGAAGAGCTGCTGCTGGACCCGAAGGAACTGGAGCTGGTGTATCGCCTGCGGAAGGTTCTGGCGGACATGAACCCGATCGAAGCGATGGAGCTGCTCAAGAGCCGCATCGAGAAGAAGGGCACGAACCGCGAGTTCCTGCTGACGATGAACCTGGCTTAAGTTGCACGTTTGAAGAAAAAGCAAAGGGGCTGCGCGAAGCGCGGCCCCTTTTTATTTTTGCGGCAAGTTGAAGCACGTTGCCGCAACGCCGCCATGCCGTAGAATCGTTCGCTCATAAAGGAGTGTACAGATGCAGTTGATGGCGGATGGCGTGGCGGGGGTGGGGAATCGGCATGGGATCATTATGGATCCGGTGCATCGGCGGTGCAGCGTGGTGCGGTTCGACCGATTTCCGCAGCAGGTGGCATTTGAGTTGATCGTCGGCGTGGTGATCGACGGGAAGGAATACGTGTTGCCACTGGGGGAAGGCGGGGAGGCATTTGATTTTCTGGATCAGCGGACGACGCCGTGCTCGGTGGTGCTGATGGGGATTCATGCGGCGAGTTGCATCAAGTTGCGGGTGGAGGTGATTGCGCCGTTTCGGCCGCGAGATGCGGCGTTTTCCGCGCTGCCGATCATTGATATCCGGGTGACGGCGGAGTCGTTTGACGGCATTTTTCGGTGGGAGAAGCGGACGCTGAAGTTGACGGAGGCGGAGGTTTTTGTGGAGCTGCGCGGGGAGGCGATGACGCAGTCGGCGGCGGGCGATGATGCGGTGGATGTGCGGTTTGCATCGACGCGGTTTTACCAGTGGGCGGGGATGAAGGATTTTTGGGATGCCAAGACGGAAAAGGTGCCGCAGCATGATCGGTTGGTGGCTCCCGGGGCGAGGCGTGACGGCGTACGGTTGCGGAAGATGGTGAAGCTGAATGGGGCGGAGGCGCTGGATGTGCTGTGGTGCATGCATAGCACGCCGGTGTATGAGGTGCGCGGGGAGCGGTGGGCGTTCAAGTATGCAGAGCAGTTCGCGGATCTGGAGGCTGTGTGTGATTTTGCCCGGGCGCATCCAGAGGCATTGTTTGAGAATGCGATGCGCGTCAATGCGATTCTTGGGGCGAATGACTTTTCGCAGAGCATCAATCAACTACTGGCGTTCACGCTGCATTCATGGGCAATCAATACGTGGGCGGCGGTCAGCGGGAAAGGGGAGGAATTTTTCGGCGTGTGGGAAGGGTCATGCTATATGACCAGCACGCTGGATGTGGAATTCACGCAGGCGCCGTTTTACCTGGCGGTGTGGCCGGAGTTGCTGGGTTTGGAGCTGGATCATTGGACGGAGCACACGCAGGATGGCCGCAAATCGCTGGGCGAGCGTGGCGCGGGCACGCTGTTTTTCTCACACGACATGGGCACAGGCGCGTGCGCCAACGGGCATGTGTATCACCATGACATGGAGGTGGAGGAGACGTCGAACTGGCTGATCATGGCGTGCTGTCATTGGCGGCGAACGGGGGATGACGCGGTGGTGCGCAAGCATGCGGCGGGGATTGAAAAGTATCTGCGGTTTCTGGAACTGGCCGACACGACGGGCAACGGGGTGCCGGATGTCGGGATTGCCAACACGATTGATGATGCGTCGCCGGCGGTGCAGTACGGGCGGGAGCAGGTGTACCTGGCGGTCAAGACGATGGGGGCGCTGGTGGCTGGCGCGAAGATGTTGGAGCATCTGGGTAAGGGCGATCTGGCCCGGCGTTATGCGGAGCGGGCGGAAATGCTGGGGCGGTACATCGAGAAACGCGGGTGGCAGGGGGATCACTTTGCGACGCTGCTGGAAAAGAGCGGACATTTGAAGAATCCGTGGAGCGGGCAGGAGACGACGTGCGCGGAAATTCCGGGGTGGAATTCGCCACAGATCTACACGGCCAATGCGCTGGGGTTGCTGGACATGGTGGGCATCGATGTGCCGCTGGATCGGGAGAAGTTGCGGACCGATCTGCGGACGGCGACGGGGCGGTGTTTGCGGGAATATGGGTGCGTGCATTCGGACTTCCAGAATGAGAACCCGGAGCAATTGGCGACGATGCTGGATTTGGTCGGCAACGCGCGGAGTCCGGGATGGATCAGCATGAACATGGCGCGGGATATTGCGGCGTTCTATCGCGGGGTCGATCTGCGGCATCTGGCGGATCGGTATTGGAACTGGCAGGTGACGACCAACACGCAGGAGCCGCGGATGTTTTTCGAGACGTTCAGTGGGAACAACTTGTGTTTCTATCCGAGAGGCGTGGCGATTTGGGGATTTTATGATGCGCTGGCCGGGCGCGTGATCGACCGGGCGGGCGGCATCGATCGCGAGTCGCGGCCGTTCGGGGAGTTGAGGTCGCCGCGGTTGATTGATGTGCGGTGGGTGTGAGCGGGAGTTGTGCGGATGGGATTATCTGCGGGCGGGGAACTTTAGCGAATCTAATAGCCAGCCGGTTTGTGGGCGAGACTGACGCTCCCTGATGGTCGCGGTACCAACGGGATGGCGCTCGGTCACGGATCATTGAGGTGGCCGGAGAGGTAGGCTTCGTAGGAGGGCATGTCCATGAGGCCGTGGCCGGAGAGGTTGAAGAGGATGACGCGTTTTTTGCCTTCGCGTTTGGCGGCGAGGGCTTCGTCGATGGCGGCGCGGACGGCGTGGGAGGATTCGGGCGCGGGGACGATGCCGACGGCCTGGGCGAATTGGACTGCAGCTTCGAAGACGGCGGTCTGGGGGTAGGCGACGGCTTCGATCAGCTTATGTTTGTAGAGGTGGCTGACGGTGGGGGCCATGCCGTGGTAACGGAGGCCGCCGGCGTGGATGGAGGGGGGCATGAACTTGTGGCCGAGGGTGAACATTTTCATGAGGGGGGTCATTTCGGCGGTGTCGCCGAAGTCGTAGCGGTTTTCGCCCTGGGTGAGCGAGGCGCAGACGGAGGGTTCGACGGCAACGATGCGGGTCTTTTTGCCATGGGTGAGATTTTCGCGGACGAAGGGGAAGGCAATGCCGGAGAAGTTGGAGCCGCCGCCGACGCAGCCGATGACGACATCGGGGTATTCGCCGGCGAGTTCCATCTGGCGGAGCGATTCCTGGCCGATGACGGTCTGATGGAGGCAGACGTGATTGAGGACGCTGCCGAGGGCGTACTTGGTGTTGGGTGAGGAGACGGTGTCTTCGATGGCTTCGGAGATGGCGATGCCGAGGGAGCCGGCGCATTTCGGGTCTTCAGCCAGGATCTTTCTGCCGAAGGCGGTATTTTTGGAGGGGGAGGAATAGACGGTGGCGCCCCAGGTGTTCATGAGCATTTTGCGGTAGGGCTTTTGCTCGTAGGAGACGCGGACCTGGTAAACGACGCACTCGAGGCCGAAGAATTTGCAGGCCATGGCCAGGGAGGAACCCCACTGGCCGGCGCCGGTTTCGGTGGCGAGGCGTTTGGTGCCGGCAATCTTGTTGTAGTAGGCCTGGGGCACGGCGGAGTTGGGCTTGTGACTGCCGGCGGGGGAGACGCCTTCGTGCTTGAAGTAGATGTGGGCGGGGGTGTCGAGAAGTTTCTCGAGGCGCACGGCGCGGATGAGCGGCGTGGGGCGCCAGAGGGCGTAGGCGTCGCGGACTTCATCGGGGATGGCGATGTAGCGTTCGGTGGACATCTCCTGCATGACGATGTTCTCGGGGAAGATGCGGGTCATGTCTTCGAGGCTGGCGGGCTGCTTGGTGCCGGGATGGAGGGGCGGGTCCATGGGTGTGGGCATGTCGGCGAGGATGTTATACCAGTGGGTGGGGATCTCGGACTGGGGAAGGGTGAACGTGGACTGCATACGAAAGGCCTCCATTAGGCTCTGACTGAAAACCCGGCGCCGTCGGATTTTCAGACAGAGCCAAGATCGTGGAGATATTAGTCCGTTATTGGGGTGGGGTGCAAATGGGGATAGAGAGTTGCTAATCGAGGAGGGGGAGCTTGGTGGTTTTCCTGGCGTTGGCGGTGGTGAGGGCGTCGGAGGCGCGGAGGGTGAGGGTTTGGATGTAGGCGACGTCGGCGAGGGTTTCGTCGAGCTTGCCTTTGTATTTTTTGTAGAGGGCGAGATTGTGGATCTTGTTGCCGTCGAAGCAGAAGACGGGGGCGACGACGGGGCCTTCGATGATCTGGTCGTTGAGGAGGGTGAACTTGTAGCTGAGTTCGACGAGGGGGTATTTCTTGCCGGAGTAGACTTTTTCGTCGCTGCCTTCCTTAAGCCAGCGCCAGTCGGGTTCCATCGATTGGCTGACGACTCTTACGTCGATGGTTTTGACCAGCGCGAAGTCCACATCGCGATAGGTTTTGAGTTCCTCGATCCAGACGCGGAAGGGCGTTTCGAGGGTGGTCCAAATGCGGCCTTCGTAGCGGGTGCCGTTGTTGAGGGTGACCAGGCCGATGCGTGCGCCGGCGGGGGCCTTGGGTTTCATGGTGCCGAGGGCGTCGGCGACGCCGCGGCCGGGCTGGGTTTGCGGGGCGGTGACTTCGGCGGGGGCGGTGGTGACGGTCGTGGCGCTCTCCTTGAGGTCCTGGATGTCGTCTTCGCCGCGGAGGAAGGCAGGTGAGAAAATGCCGAGGGTCAGGAAGATCGCGCCGGGAATACATAGGCGGGAAAGACTTCGGAAGGTACGATGGCGGGGAATTCGCATGAGGACATTATGCCTCCGCCACGCGGCTTGGTTCAACGGCTCGATCAAATTTTGCACCGTACGGAAATGCTTCCGCGCGGCGGCCGGTTGCTGATCGGCTGTTCGGGAGGGGCGGACAGCGTGGCGTTGCTGCGGTTGCTGCATGCGATTAACCAGTCTGATCATTGGGGATGGGCGCTGGCGGTGGGGCATGTGAATCATGGCCTGCGCGGGAAGGCGTCGGATGCGGATGCCCAGTTTGTGCATCAACTTGCATCGTCGCTGGGATTGGTCTGCACGACGACGACGCTGGAGCTACCGGCGGATGCGAACGAGGATTTGGCGCGGCGGCAGCGGTTCAAGGCGCTGACCGCGATGGTTCGCCGGCAGAAGTGTGCGGGGGTGGTGATGGCGCATCATGCGGACGATCAGGCGGAGACGGTGCTGATGCGCATTTTGCGGGGGTGCGGGCTGGAGGGGCTTTCGGGGATGGCGGCGACGGCGACGGTGGGGGGGCTGACGGTGTATCGGCCGTTGCTACAGTTTACGCGGGAGGAGTTGCGGGGATTTCTGGAGGAGATCGGGCAGTCGTGGCGGGAGGATGCATCGAATATATCGCCGCGGTTTTTGCGGAATCGGGTGCGGGCGGAGTTGCTGCCGACGCTGGCGGAATTTCAGCCGGGCGGGATGTCGGGGGTGACCGGTTCGCTGGTGCGGCTGGCGGCGATCGCGCGGGATGCGCAGGCGTTGATCGCCCGGCAGGCGGAGGAACTGGCGCTGCAGGCGGTGGTGCGCATTCACGGGCGGAAAGTGGCGGTGCATCGCAAGCCGCTGCGCGGGGCGTCGCCGATCCTGGTGGCGCAGGTGCTGCGGTATGCGATTGAGTTGGTGGGCGGCTCGACGGAGACGGCGGATTATCAGCGGCTGCAGGAGGCGGCGCACATCACGCTTTTTGGTGATGGGGGGAAACGCGTCGAACTGGGGAGAGGCGTGGAACTGGTGGTGTCGGGGCAGACGGTGGTGATCATGCGGCTGGTGCGCAAGGGAGGGGCGACGTGACGATGACCCCCGAGCGAGCCACCAATGAGCGGCTGATGTTGGCGATCATCGTTGCGCTGGCGGTGGGGGTGCGGATTGCGGCGGCGATTTTTCATCCGGGCATGCAGCCGGATTCGGTGGATTATCATCGGCTGGCGGTGGCGCTGAGCCATGGCGGGGGGTACGAGGTGGACGGTTTGTATGCGGCGCGGATGCCGGGGTATCCGATTCTGCTGGCCGGCATTTATCTGTTGGTGGGGCCGGCGCAGAATGTGGCGTTGATCGTGCAGGGGTTTCTGGGCGGGCTGACGGTGATGCTGGCTTACGTGATCGGGCGGCGGGTGAGTTCAGTCGTGGGGATAGTGGCGGCGGCACTGGCGGCGATCGATCCGCTTTCGATTGGATTTTCTGCCTCGCTGCTATCGGAAGTGCCGTTCACATTGGTGCTGCTGGCGGCGATCTGGTGTGGGCTGCGGATCATGGAAGGGGGACGGTTTGGGTGGTGGGTGCTGCTGGGGGTGTTGTGGGCGGTTGCGGTCTATTTGCGGGCGTCGGTGTTGTGGTGCATCATTCCGCTGGGGCTGTATGCGAGGTGGGAGAATAGAAAATGGAAAATAGAAAATAGAAAAAGTGGGGGGGGGCCTATTGGGCAAATTGTTCTTCCTCTAGTGATCGTGGTGTTGGCTTTGGCGCCGTGGCAGATGCGCAATTTTCAGCGGTTTCATACGGGGGCGTTTTCGTTGACGAGTCTGGAGGGGATTTCGCTGTACGAGGCGGTGTATCCGGATGCGGATGGCGGGCCGCGGCAGCATTTGTTGCAGACGCCGGGGGAGATGCGACCGCTTAACGAGATGGAGCGTTCGCAGGAATGGTCGCGCCGGGCGTGGGGGTATGTGGGAGCTGATCCGGTGCGGATCGCGAAGCTGGCGGCGGTAAAAATCGGCCGCACGTGGAGTCCGTGGTTCAATGCGGCGGAGATGCAGGCTCCGGGGATTCAGGCGGTGATGGTGGTCTGGCATGTGCCGCTGTTTCTTTTGGCGCTAGTCGGGGTGTGTGGCCGATCGATGTTGCTTAGAATGAAGGTGTTGTTGCTGGTGCCGGTGGTTTATTTTTCGCTGGTGCATGCATTGTTTTTGGGATCGGTCCGCTATCGTGTGCCGCTGATGCCGATCGTCTGCATCTTCGCGGCTGCAGGTGCGATCGAGTGCCTGAGGCGGTTTCGGCCCCAACGATCGGCTGCCGCGGCGGTCTAGCAAGCAGGAAGTTGTGAGTGTCCATGGCCGAATACGCCCGAGGCAATCCAGCGCATTGGTGGCGAAGCCGCTCGGTCGGCAGCGTGCATCGTTCGCCGCACGCGATGTTCATCAGTCCGATGCGTCGGCTGGCGTCGGCCGGTGCGCTGGTGTTGCTGGTGCTGATTCTGCTGGGTGTATGGTATGTGACCAATCCTAAGCGTATCAGCCGGATGTCGGCGGCGTTGCTTTCGAATGTGTTTGGCGGGCCGGTCACGGTGAAATCTGGTCATCTGTCGTTATCCGGCACGCTGCAGTTGTCGGGGGTGGAACTGCGGGTGGGAGAGGGGGCGGAGAGTCTGCCGCTATTTTCCGCCGATCAGTTGGAAGCGCGGTTCGACTGGCTATCGTTGCTGGGGGGGCAGCTTCGTGCCACGCAGTTGACGGCGGTGCGGCCGACGCTTTCGCTGATTGAGGATCGTGCGACCGAGCGGTGGAATTACGAGCGTTTGCGACCGGCGGAAAAGCCTGCCACGTCGCAGCCTGCCGCCGGCCCGCGGCCGATGACGCTTCCGGTGATGATTCTGCGCGAGGCACGCGTCGAATGGTCCGAAGCGGACAACGGCCGGCTCATCAAGAAAGGCGATGCGGTGGTGGATGGCCAACTGGCGCCGGATGCGGTGCTGGCCTCGATCTATCACTTTCAGATCAACCAGCGGATCGACGATCCGACGGTGCAGCGGCCGACGGTGGTCACGGGCATCTGGGATGTGGCTAACACGCGATTTTCTGCGGTTACCAACAGTATTCCGCTGACGGACCGGTTGCGCCGCTCGATGCCGCGGCAGGTGCGCCAGTGGTGGGATGAGCACCAGCTGGAGGGAACGCTGACGCAGTTTCGTCTGACGTTTGATCCCGAGGAGGGGCTGGTGCTGGGGGCGGATATGGAAAAGGTGTCGATGGTGCAGTCGCTGCAGCCGAACCCGGGCGGGGCGACTTACGCGGTGGCGTTTCGCAACGTACACGGCATTTTGACGTTCGGCATTACGCATCCGGTGGTGCGCATCGCGAATTTGCGGGGTGAGGCACTGGGGTTTGGATTTGAAGCCGAGGGGTCTTTCCGCGGGTTCTCCGGCGAATCGCCGTTCGATTTATCCCTTGTTTTTCCCGATGTGAATCTCACGGACGACTATCCGCCGCTGTTCAATGCCTTTCCCGCGGCGCGGGACCTGCTGCAGCGCATCCGTCCGACCGGGAAGATGGAGGTGCACTGTACGCTGGCCCGGCCCAGCCCCAGCGGAGAGGTGTACGCGAATGGCGAAGTAATTTGCAAAGATGCGCGGATGCGTTTCGTTCATTTCCCGTACCCGCTGATGCACGTCAAGGGGCCGATCTTCTTCGATCACGAGCAGGTCGATTTCCGCGGTGTGACGGCCAAGGGGGAAGAGAATGATGTGATCATCAGCGGCACGGCGGGCGTGAGTGCGGAAAATCAAGCGGTCGATTTCACAGTCAGCGCCGTCGGGGCCCATCTGGACGAACGGATGGCGGCGTGCTTGCCGGAACGGTACAAGCGGATCTGGGATGCGTTCGCGGTCAGCGCCACTTCGGATTTCGTCTGCCGCGTGGTGCGCACGAGGGATCAGCAGGATCCCGTGGTATCAGTGGACCTGCACATTACCGACGGGCAGGGGTACTACAGTGGCCTGCCGTATCGTTTTACGCATGGCCAGGGGCGCATGATTCTGGAGGGGGATTCGGCCCGGATTGAGAACCTGGTTCTGAAAACTGGGGACGATCACAGCGGGAAAGTGACCATCAACGGCCAGGTCAAGTTGTCCGGGGCTGACGGACAATCTGCGGATCTTCAACCGACGCTCAGTCTCGATGCGGACATACCGATCGATGCATCGCTGCTGCACCTGATGCCGACGGATTTTCAGGAGCGGCTCGACCATGCGGCGGTTGGGGGCCGAGTGTCGTTTGTCGGGACGGGATCGCGGCATCCGGACGGAACGCCGGACATCGTCGGGACGCTGGCGCTGCGCGACGGATCATTTCATACGGGCGACGGGCAGGTGACTCTCGATCACGTGGCCGCGGCGGCGACGATCAAGGATCTGGCGATCGACATCAGCGAAATCAAGGCCTCGGGTGGCGAGCACCTGCAACTGCACTCCAAGGGCCGCATCGATTTTTCGGCCCAGCAGGCGGATCTGGAACTCGATGCGAGTGCCGCGGATCTTCCGCTTCCGGCGGCGGCTCCGGTGTTTTTCCCGGAGAAATTCCAGGCCATTTGGAAACAGTACCAGCCGGCGGGTTCTCTCGATGGTGAAATGGCTGCGCATTTTCTCGTGCACTTCCGGCCTGTGGCGGGGGCGGCGCCCGTCGACATCAAGGATTATCACGCGGCCATCAACGCCAAGGACATCGGTCTGCACAATGCTGCGTGGCCGGATGCGATCACGAACATTCGCGGGCGGGTTACGCTGGCCCCGACGGTCATTGAGATGACGGATATGACGGCGATGTCCGGTCCGTTGGAGATGCACTGGAAGGCCGCCTACGCCACCGAGTCGGGCCAGACCACCATCACCGGCCATGTGGATTCGCACGGATTGCCGGTGAAGTGGCTGGTGGTGCTGCCGGAGGGCATCGGCAGCTTTTTGACCTCGCAGAAAGCGCAGGCGAATCTTTCGTGTGAAGTTACGTCGCTGAGCCGCATTCGGGCCGATCAGCCGTGGGAGTTCAAGGGTTCGGTGGCGATCGACAAGGTCGCGACGCAGGGGGTGTGGGCGATCGCTGCGGATCAATGCACGTTGTCGGGTCAGGGGACATGGGATCCTGCGGGCGCGCTCGATTTTGAAGGCCGTCTGACCGCCTCCAACCTGGGCGTTTCGGGGCATAACATCGACACGTTTACGGCCAACGTCACGAGCAATTCGACGCAGAAGAATTTCAATTTGAGCGACATCGACGGCAAGGTGGCCGGCGGCGCGATATCCGGAACGTTCCAAATGTGGTTTGAAAAGCAGCCGCGGTACGAAGCGAAGCTTACGCTGGCGGACGCTTCGCTGGCTTCGCTGGTGCTGTCGCCCAAGGCTTCCGAGGAGGAGAAAAAGCGCATCGGGACGGGGAAGGTCACGGCGTCACTGGCGGTGCAGGAAGTCTTCGGACCGAGCCCGGATCGCACCGGCCGGGGCGAGTTGATGGTCCGCGACGGGACGATTTATAACGTTCCGCTGGCGATGGGGCTGATGCAGGTTGCGACGCTGCGTCTGCCGGTATCGAGTGCCTTTGATCGGGCATCCATGAGCTACTATCTGCGTGACGACAAAATCACTTTTGAACGCATTTTGCTGGAGAGTCCGGGGATCAACCTGGCCGGATTGGGAACGCTATCGCTGGCGGACAAGAACATTAATATGACGCTGGTGACGGAATCGCCCAATGAGTTCAATATTCCGTTTCTGACGTTTTTTATACAGAGCGCCCGCAATGAGTTGTTCCAGCTTTCCGTGACAGGGCCGGTCGATAACCCCAAGATCATTCCGGTTCCGCTCTCATCGCTGGCCAAGACGCTGCAAAATGTGCTGCCAAAGCACAAGTAGCAGAATTGTCATTGGGTGTGGTCAATGGTGGTGGGGTGATTTAGAATCCCACCATGGCTACAAGTAACGTAAGACCACGTATCGGGATCATCGGCGGGTCGGGGCTGGGCAATGCACTGCTGGCGAAGGCGGGCGGCACGGCGCAGGACGTCGAGACGCCGTTTGGTAAACCATCCGCGCCGCTGGTTCTTTCCGAATGGAACGGTGTACCGATTGCGTTTTTGGCGCGGCATGGGATTGGGCATGTGTTCAATCCTTCGCAGGTTCCGTATCGTGCGAATATCTATGCGCTCAAGGCGGTCGGGTGCCGGTGGATTCTGGCGTCAGGGGCCGTCGGCTCTCTGCAGGAGTACATTGCCCCGCGCGATCTGGTGATTCCCGACCAGGTCATTGATAAGACGCAGCGGCGTGTCGGAACGTTTTTTGACCAGGCGGGGCCGGGGGGCGGCGGCGGAGCGGTTCACGTAGAATTTGCCGAGCCTTTCTGCACGCAGCTTCGCCGCGTGCTGCTGCAGGCCGGCAAAAAAATCGAACTGGCCGGGCAGAAAATCCATCCGACCGGCACGTACGTGTGCATGGAAGGTCCCGCGTTTTCCACCCGGGCCGAATCGCTGATGCATCGGCAGTGGGGGGGCGACCTCATCGGCATGACGGCGATGCCGGAAGCCAAGTTGGCGCGCGAAGCGGAGATTTCCTATGCCCTCGTGGCGCTGGCTACGGATTATGACTGCTGGAAACCCCACACGCCGGGACAGAGCAAGCAGGCCTTGCTGGGCGAAATCATCTCTCATCTGCAGGCGGCGACGGACAATGCTTTGCGACTCATCGAGGCGGCGCTGCCGGAAGTGTGGGCCCGCCGCGATGAAGTGTTTGATTCGCATCGCGCGTTGGAGTTGGCTATCTGGTCGGACAAGAGCAAACTCGATCCCGCATACATCAAACGGATGGAACTTCTCTGGGGGAAGTACTTCTAAAGAGTGAGCAGTGGTTCGGGAAAGCAACAGAACAGAGCCCGCGGCAACGGTATAATGACAGCCAACCCCATCCTGGAGGTACGACTGGTGAGATCCTGCAAATTCTCGAAGACGATCGTGGCGGCGGCCCTGAGTTGCGGCGTGCTGGGCGTCATCGTGACGATGGGCGTGGAACGCGCGGTGGGGGAAATGCGCGCTGTGGAGATTCGGGTGGCCGCACCGGCCTCGGCTCCCGCACCAGCGTCTGCCCCTGCCGAAGTTGCCGTGCCGGGAGAACCCGGAGAAGCGCCCAAACCGGCCTCGGTTGCGCCGAACGGCCGGGAGCCGGGTGCGATCATGGATCGGGCTGCCGAGTCCGGAGCGCAGGTATACGTCGATGATTCGTTCGCTTCGGTGGAGAAGCTTCGCGCCGCCATACGATTTGCGAACCAGGGCCGGGGGCAGGAAGCCATCACGGTCTTTCAGGAAATCATCGACAAGTTCGGCCAGAAACTGGTCTACCTCAACAACGACTCGTATGTGTCGATCACCGATTACGTCCGCGAGAAATTGCTGGCGATGCCGGATGTGAACCGGGGCATGTACGAGCAGCTTTATGGCGGCATTGCCCAGAAGGAAGTGGATACCGCGATTGAACAGCGCGATCTGTCCGCCCTGATTCGCGCCTGCGATCGATATTACGTATCGGCGGCCGCGCATAAGGGATTGCTGCTGGCGGCGGACTGGTATTTTGAGCGGGGAGAATTCACGGCGGCTTCGCGCACGTGGCAGCGGCTGATGGCGCATCCGAAATCCCGCGCGATGACGGCCGATCTGCTTTTCCGTGCTGCGGTCGCCGAGAAACTCGCGGCCAATGAGCCGGCTGCCAAACGTCTGCGCGACCGTTTGGCCAAAGAATTTCCTGATGCTGAGGGAATCGTCGACGGGCAGAACGTCAATTTGTCGGCTGGCGCGGACAAGATCTTCCAACTTCCGTCGTGGGAGCGGAGCACGCTGGCCCCGGATGAATGGCCGGTCTTTCAGGGCAATGCTGCACGTTCGGGCCTGCTGGACGTGAACGCCTCGGCCGGTGCGCGTCTGTGGAGCATCGATTTCGACAGTGACGCGCTGGGCGGCGACGCGCGGAACAAGACCGCGGCGCAGGCTCCGACTTTCCGCGGCCGGCGAATCATGGTGGCGAATAACCCCGGTGCGAATGGCGCCGATCCCAACATGGCCATGCTTTCCAGCCATCCCGTGCTTTCTTCCGGATCGCTGTTCATTCACACGGGTGAACGCATCGCGTGTCTGAGCGCCAACGCCGGGGCGGTTCTCTGGTCATACCCGGCGCAACCGTTGCCGCGCACGGATCCCAATCAGCAGGTGTACTACAATAATTACGGCGGGCAGTTCCGGATGGTCGCGCATGATTCGGCGACGGTGTATGGAGATCAGGTCTTTGCCGTGCTGCCGGCGTCGGCGGCGCCTCAGCCTACCGTCCGTAACAACCCTTACGGTTACAACGGCGGCATGAACAATACGCGCGTGGTGTCGTTGAACCGCAATAGCGGCGTCGAAATCTGGTCCCGGCCGGCACACACGATCAAGACGGACGCCAAGGGACAGTTGACGTTCATCGGCTCGCCGCTGGTCACGCGGCAGGGCGTATTCATCATGGCCCGCAAGCAGGGCGACGGCGCGTTCACGCAGCTTTACCTGGTTCGGCTCGATCGTGAATCCGGCGAAGTCACCTGGGCGTGCTATCTGTGTTCCGCCTCCACCGGGGGGTATTACGGCTACAACGCCAGCCTCAACAACATTGCGATTCCGACGATTGTCGATGACATCGTCTACATTTCTTCCGGCCAGGGGGCGGATTGTGCCGTGGACGCCAATGCGGGCCGCATCCTGTGGCTGCAGGTGACGGAATCGGCGCGTACGGTGAAGGACCCGTCGGAGTACTATCAGCAGCGCCTCAACTTTACGCCGTCGTGGAAGTTCAATCCGCCACTGGTGTACGGCGACAAGGTCATCACGCACGAGCCGGGGGGCAACCTGCGCATCTACGACCGTTGGAACGGGCGGCTGATCCGCTCCATCCCGCGTACGGTTTCGAAGGGCGTTGATTCCCGCCAGACGTTGGCGGTGGATGTGGTTTCAGGAATCATCGGTTCCAACCTGGTGGTTCTGGGCAGTTCGGTCACGGCAATCGATCTCGACCAAATGGAGAAGGCGGTCAAGGTCGCGTGGTCGGTCGATCTTCCGCCGGATGGCGGCAAACCCCAGGGACGGCCGTTCCTGGCCGAGAAGTATTACTACGTGCCGCTGGACAAGGGGCTGTTGATCGTCGACCTCAAGAACGGCAAGCAGTCCGATTTCGCCTATTGGCCGAAGAATGAAAAGGATGAGGCGGGCAAGCCGGGGAATCTTCTGGTGACCTCGGAGCAGATCGTAGTGGTCAACGATACGGAAGTTGCGGGATATTCCCGCTGGGAGACGGCGCGCGACAATCGTCTGGCGCGGATCAAGGATCATCCCGATAATCCGGAACCGTACCTGGCCCTGGCGGAAATTGCTTTCCGGACCAATCACTTCGATCTGGCCGAAGAAAACATGAAAAAGTCGGTCGACCTAGCGAACAATCCGCAGATGCAGGTCAATGCCGAAACGCTGGGCCGGCTGTATCGCACCAATCTCACTTTTGCCGAGCAGCTTTTCGGCAAGTCGGAGGAGGTCATTCGCGACCGATCGCGTTTCTACTACGACCAATGCCGGCGCACCGCACGCGATGCGGAGCAGCAGGCGGAGTGGCGATTGTGCATGTCGAGGCTGTCGCTGGCGCAAAGGAATCCGGATGAAGCGGCGGGTCTTTACAACGAAGTGCTTATCGATGCGGCGATGCGCCAGTCGCCGTTCCGCCGTGGCGATGCGCTGTCGCGCGCCGGCGTGACGGCGGAGGTCAACTTCCGCACGCTGATGGAAAAAAACGGGGTGGATGTTTACAAGCGTTTTGAGGAGGAGGCGACGGCGCTGCTGGCCAAATCGGAAACCACCAAGGATATTGCGGGCCTGGCGCAGGTGGTCGAGGCGTATCCGAACAGTCAGGCGGCGATTACTTCGGCTGCCGAACTGGCCGCGGCATATCGCGATCGCCAGAATTGGGCCGACCAGATCAAGGCCCTGCGCTGGCGGTACACGCGAATTACCGGAGACCAGAAGGGATTGGTCACGGCCGACCTGGCGGTGGCGCACATGCAGATGAAACACTTTGCCGCCGCGGTGAACTGGACCGAGCGCGGCTTGCGTCAATACAAGGATCTGCAGTGGACCGATGCGGCGAGCAAGCAGAAACTGACCTTCGCGGCACTTCGCCAGCAGCTACGAGCGGCCGGCGCCGCGGTCGCGGAAGAGCGCCTTCCCGTCCTGCCGCCGCCGCAGTTGGATGATGAGGGGCGGCCTCTTGGCAAGCCGGCGATGGACGAATCCTCCGTGAACACGGGTATCCCCGGCACATTGCTGGCGCCGGTCGAGGCGAGCGCGGCCCTGCGGCGGCCGGATCGCATGCTGCTATTACGGGCCGGGCGAATCCGCGTCTTTGACGCTTCGACGATGGCCGATCTTACCGAGCATAAGCCGATCGAACTGGCGGAGAATGCTCCGACGATCCTGCTCGGCTATCAGGGCGATATCGCGGTATTGGTTCAGGCCAAAAAAGCCATGGGGGTGGACCTCAAGAAGCTGGCCATCGTCTGGACGGTGCCGTTCAACGTCAGCGAAAAGGTCATCACGGAACAATATGAGCAGGCTCAGCGGATTCGTAATCTGGGCATGCAACAGGCCCAGATGCAGAACAACATCATCATCAATGGCGGGATGGTCCAGTTTGGCGGCGATGTCGATTACTCGAATAATCCGAACTACCAGAGCATGGTTGCGGGACTGGATCCGGATCAGGCGCGGCTCTATGCGTTCGGGCAGCTCAACCGGCAGGGACAGCATGAAGTGGCCTTCGCCAACATGCGGATACTCAACGGCAGACTTCTGGTGGTCGCCAACGGCGACCTTTCCGCTTACGACGTGGCTACCGGCCTGCCCGCGTGGAAGGATCGTGCCGGCAATGCCGTGACGGTTCATCTGCCGGAGGGCTATGTCTCGGCGATCGTCGGCAACGAGGATTTCGTGGTTGTGCAGGTCGACGGCGGAGATCGTGCGACGCCGACGTTCCGCACCGTCGATGCGGCCACCGGCAAGTTCCGCGGTGAAGTCAAACTGGATGATGAACGGGCGCTCTGGCGTTCGTTGTCGGAGGACGGCACGTTGTTCCTGGTCACGGATCAGGCCGTCGCCGCCTACGATTTGTTTAACGATCAGGCGCGTCCGCTCTGGCGGCGCGATGACATTCACTCGCGCTATCCGGCGGCGACGGCCGTGACGCTCGATGGACTGATCGTCATCAATTCGAACAGCGAGCTGGTCTGTCTTTCGCAGGAAGCCGGCGAAGTGCGCTGGCCGCTGCCGACCAATGGGCCGATCCGTCTGAATCTTCCCGCGGCGCAGGGGCTTTCGCCCTTTGTGCGCTCGATCGTCGATGGCGATATCGTCGTGTTCCAGTCCAACCAGGGGATTTCGGCTTATTACTCGTACCCCGTCGCCGCGGGGAAATCGCAACTCGCCTGGGAAGCGATTTTTACACCCGGGAAGACGCCGCCTCTGGCCAACGTTCTGTTGTCCGATCCGTATCTCGTGGTGCTGGCTTCCGGTCCGCTGGGCGGCGCCCAACGCGCGGTGTACCTGGTCTTCGTCAATCGCAAGGGTGGCAAACGGCACCTCGAAATGCACCTGCGCCGCTCGGCCAATGATGAACGCGAAGGGCCGCTGCTGAAGAACTGGCAGGTGATCGACAACGGCGTGGCGATGGAATCGAACGGGACAACGTATGTATACCGCGGCAAGAAATAGCCGCGGAAGCTAAGATCCTTCGCTGTGACGCTGATCTCATGCGGCGGCCCTGATTTGAACCCGCATCGAGGCTTCTCTATACTGATGTAATCACATGGCGGCCTGTCGGCAGCCATTTCAGGAGCTCGCATGACACAAATGAACACCACCCCCGCTTCTTCCTCGGTTCGCGATCGCGTTCAATCGGTGATCAATTGGATGCGGCCGATCATCCAGTCCGACGGCGGCGATCTGGAACTGGTCGACGTCACGCCGGAAGGCGTGGTGTCGGTGCGTTTTCACGGAGCGTGCGTCGGCTGTCCGTCGTCCACGATGACGCTGCGGCAGGGGATCGAACGTAACATCCGCGAGAAAGTGCCGGAAGTGACGCAGGTGGTGCCGGTCGAAAATTAGAAGGATTCCACGAGTTCTGTCCTGATCCTTCCTTGAGCTTTCATTCCATTGAGCATTCGCTTTTTTCTCGCCGCTGTTTCCCTTAACATGTTTCCTCTCGATTTCTTCCTGGCACCGCTCCTGTGTCTATGTGCTTTCGTGGTCGCTTTTATCATCGGAGTCCCTATGAACAAGATGCGTTTGTTTACCCCCGGCCCCACCAGCGTGCCAGAAGAAGTGTTGCTGGAGATGGCCAAGCCGGTGTTCCATCATCGCACGCAGCAGTACAAGGACCTTTTTGCGAAGGTCAATGAGCTGCTCAAGTACACGTATCAGACCAAGAATCCCGTTCTGACGATTTCGGGCTCGGGCACGGCCGCGGCGGAAATGGCGATGATCAACACGATTCCCGCCGGCGGATCGGTGCTGTTTCTCAGCAACGGCAAGTTTGCCGAACGCTGGGTGAAGATCGGCGAACGCAACAAGTGGAACGCCACGGTGCTGAAGGCCGAGTACGGCCAGGCCGTCCCGGTTCAGCAGGTTGCCGATGCGTTGAAAGCCAAGCATTTCGACGCGGTCGTGCTGGTGCACTCCGAGACTTCGGCCTGCACGGTGACGGATCTGGCCGCCATTGGGGCCCTGACGCGGAACACCGATACGGTTCTGATTTCCGACGGCATCACGGCCGTGGGCGCCCTGCCGGTGAAGACCGACGAATGGGGCGTGGATATCGTGATCACGGGCTCGCAGAAGGCCTTGATGTTGCCGCCGGGCTTGGCGTTTTTGAGCGTTTCCGAGAAGGCCCAGAAGAAGGCCGCGATGGTCAAGCAGCCGAACCTTTACCTGGATTTGATGAGCTATTTGAAGAGCTACAACGATAACGATGTGCCGTGGACCCCGGCAGTGACGCTGGTTCGCGGATTGTTCGTGGCGCTGACGCAGATTCAGGCCGAAGGCATCGAGAACGTCTGGAAGCGAACGAGTCTGTATGCGTCGGCGACCCGGGCGGCCGCGGTGGCGCTGGGCTTGGGCGTCTTTTCGCAGAGTCCGTCGGATTCGGTCACGGGCATCAACTACCCGGCCGGCTTTACGGACAAGGAATTCCGCGGCGCTCTCCGCAAGCAGCTCAATATGAACGTGGCTGCCGGGCAGGGGACGATGGAAGGCAAGATGTTCCGTATTTCGCACATGGGTTACGTGGACCAGGTCGATACCCTGGGCGTCATTCACGGTGTCGAAATCATCCTGAAGCAGCAGGGCTACAAGTTTGAATTCGGCGCGGGTGTCGCGGCGGCACACAAGGTGCTGGCCGGCGCTTGATCGCTCCCTCGAAGTAACTGATTTTCAAAAGCCCGGGAAGGAAACTTTCCGGGCTTTTTGCTTGCGCATGGGCGTGGGGTATAATCGCGGCATGCACGAAAGCACCAAGAAAACTCTTGAGCAGGTGGTCGAAGAAGCGGGAAAATATCCGCTCGAAGCATTTGAGTTCGTACGCCACGGGCTCAACTACGCGGTGCACAGCATCCACGGCGACACGCGCAACAAAACCGACCGCGAGTGCCACGTATCCGGCCAGCAGCTTTCCTGCGGCCTCCGCGATTACGCGATCTTTCGCTACGGCATCATGGCCCGGACGGTGCTGGCGCATTGGGACATCACCCGCACGCAGGATTTCGGCCGCATCGTCTACACGATGGTCGAGAACAAGCTGATGCAGAAGACGGATGATGACGATCTGCGGGATTTCGACAACGTCTTCGATTTCGTCACGGCATTTGATCCTCCGGCCCGGCCTCGTTCCGAAACCATTCCGGTCTTCCGCATGTGATGGGTCGCGTTCGCTACGCGCCATCGTGAATCCCTGCTACATTTCCGGCATGTCTTACTTTCAGGCCAACCTTGCGGCACTGCGCGAAGCGGCGCCGCGTCTTTCCGCGGCGGTTGAGCAGGCTTCGGTTCCGGCGGATTACGCCCTGACGCCGGGGCTGGATGGAACTCCCACGTACGCCCGCATTGTTACGGCGCCGGCCAAGCGCGTGGACTGGCTGGGGGGTGTTTCCACGCCACGGGCGGCGGCGCCGGCGATCATCAACGCGCTCAATCCGGGTGAATCGAACGGCCTGGGCCTTTCGATCGGCGCCGGTTACGAATGGCTGGCGTTTCTGGCGAAGCTCTCGCGGCATCAGGCACTGTACGTTTACGAACCTGAACTGTCCCGCTTGCGCATGGCGCTGGAAATCTGCGATCTGTCCGCGGTGATCGCCCGCGGCAAGCTGGTTCTGCTGGCCGGGCCGGGGGCTGCGGACGATCTATCGGTATTTCTTGCGGCACACCCGGGTTATGAGCCACCCATGGTGCTGCATCCGCTGCCGACGCTGGCGGGGCCGGTGCGCAATGCACTGATTGCGGCAGGGGAGGCGATGGTGCGGCGTGTGGTGTCGGAGCGTCAGGCGTGGGTGAATGATCTTGCGGTGCGCGTTCCGGTGGAATCGACATCCGCAACGCTGGCGCTGCTGCTGACGGAGGCGCATGCTTTCGAGCGGCCGCTGCATCAGCAGTTGCCGCGGGATTCGCAGACGATCCGGCTGGACGATCATCGTGCCTGCTCGCTGGCATTGAGGTTACAGGCATTCATTGCGGGGCGGCCGGGGCGGATTGTTTCGGATTTGTTCCGGCCGCAACTTGAACCGGTGCCGACGCACGTAGCGGTGGAGACGTGGGTGCCGCCGCTGGCGGGGGCGGGGTATTGGCGGCCCGAGCGTCTTCCGACGGTCCATGCATGGCCGGGGCAGGATCGGATCGTGGTGCATTTTGAAGATCATCGTGCACTGCTGAAAGCGCACGGCATTCCGGAATCGCAGATCCATTTGGTGCCTCTGGCGGCGATGTGGCATTCCGCATTGAAGGAACAAAACGCACTATCGATTCGAAGCAAAGTCGCGATCATCGGCGATCTGCCGGTGATCGATCCGGAGGCGATCGGGTTCAAATTACCCACGCAGATTGCGGTGTACGCGGTGGCGCGGCAGATTTTGGAGGATGAATACCTGACCGCGAATGTTTCGAGCGTGCCGGGGATTTTCCGGCGGGCATTGAGCCGTGCGGGAATTCCGGCGACGGCTGCGGAGCACGCGGACCCGGCGTTCATCGGCCCGATGCAGGAAGCGATTCGTCATGTGCTATTGCCGGCGATTCCGCTGTTGTCGATGGCACGCATGCTGGTGGAAAATCAGATTCCGCTGAAGCTAATCGGGGATTGGTCGCCGGCACTGGCGCATTTTGCGTTGCCATCGCAGGGGGTGAGCCGCGCAGGATTTCCAGCGATGACGGAAGTCGAGGAGTTGTTTGGGGACGTCGCGGTGGTGGTGCATCTTTCGCCGACGGGGGCGTTTTCTCCGTTAGAGTTGGCAGCGCCGTCTTGCGGGGTGCCGCTGGTTGCGGTGGCCCATGCCAGCGATGCCTTGGCCGGTTCGTTGCCGCAGGTGCTGCAAGCGGAAGCACAATTTGCACATCCGAGGGCGAATCAGTTATTGCCGACGCTCAAGGCGCTTCTACGCGACAGCGGCAAACGGCTGGCGCTGGCACAGGCCGCGGCGGAGGCACTTTACCCAAGGAATGCCGGGAAGTAGGTTGCCGAGCGTAGGTGGCCACGATGGGACGCACGTTGGCCATCGGCTAGCAGGAGGAATTCATGGCCAAGTCGTCAGTACACCTCATCGGCAATGCGCATTTGGACCCAGTCTGGCTGTGGCCTGCGGCAGAGGGATTTGCGGAATCCCGAGCCACGTTTTCGTCAGCGCTGGAACGCATGGAGGAAACGCCGGGTTTCCTGTTCACCGCGTCGGCGGCGGTCTTGTATCAGTGGATCGCGTCGACGGATCCGGGTCTGCTGGAACGGATTCGCGCAGCGGTTAAGGCCGGACGCTGGCACATCCCCGGCGGGTGGCACACGCAATCGGATTGCAACCTGCCCGCGGGGGAGTCCTTTGCGCGGAACGCACTTTATTCGCAGCGCTATTTTCGCGAGACGTTCGGGATCACCAGCAAGACAGGTTATTGCGTGGATTCGTTTGGCCATGCGGGATCGTTGCCGCAGCTTCTGGCGCTGTCGGGGATGAACGCCTATGTATTCATGAGACCGATGGCGCATGAGACGCAGCATGTGCCGACGGGTCCGTTTGTGTGGGAGGGAACCGACGGCACGCAGGTGCTCTGTTTTCACCTTCTCGATGGGTACAACACGTATACGGTGGACAGCATCAAGGCACAGGCGGAGCGCATCCGCGCCGGCGATGTGCCGCTGGGCATGGTTTTCTATGGGGTGGGCGATCACGGCGGCGGGCCGACCAAGGCCTTGCTGGCGGAGATCGAGAAATTGCGCGTCGCCGAGCCGGATGTGCAGTATTCCCATCCGGATCGCTTTTTCGAGGCGATTGCCGAGCATCGGGATCGGCTGCCGGTGTTCAAGGGCGAACTGCAACATCATGCGATCGGTTGTTACTCCACGCTGTCGGCACTGAAGAAGGGCAATCGGCAGGCGGTTTGGCAGCTTCTGGCAGCGGAGCGCCTCGCGACGCTGGCGCATCTGTATACGCAGTCGCCACGGGTGAACGCCCGGCTGAAGGCGGCATGGCTGGATGTGCTGTTCTGCGATTTTCATGACATCGCCGGCGGTTCGTGCGAGCGCGGGGCTTCCGATGCGAACCTGCAGCAGATTTCGCGCGCCCAGTTCAGCGCTGCGGAAATCGTTGCCGAAGCCGTCCAACAGATCGCTAGCGGCATCGATACGCGCGGGCCGGGCCGGGCGCTAGTCGTGTTTAATCCGCATCCGTTTCCCATCTCGCGCGTGGTCGATTTTGGGGATGCGTTCTATCATCCGGCGTTTGACGATCCGGAGCGTTTCCGGTTGACGGACGCGGCGGGCAAGCCGGTGCCTTACCAGCACGTTGCGACATCAGGGCGATGTCACACCTTGAGGTTTATCTTGTCGGTATCGCTCCCGCCGTTGTCGTGGAAGCTTTTTCATGTGGAGATTCCCGAGAAGGATCCAACCACATCGCTGCTGTGGCATCCGAAGTATCCGACTACCGACGTGCCGCTATCCGGATTCCTGACGGCATCAAAGGACGCTCTCGAAAACGAGCATGTGCGGCTCCGTGTGGATGCTGCGGGACTCATTCAATTGCACGACAAGGTGCGCAACTGGGATGTATTCCGCACGCCCGGCGGTGTGCCGCTGGTGCTAGAAGATCCGTCCGACACTTGGAGCCACGATGTATTTTCGTACGAAGGGAAGTCCGACACGTTCAAGTACGTATCGCGGGAAGTGATGGAGACGGGGCCGTTGCGGGCGGTGCTGCGGGTGCGTTTTGCGTTGAACCGTTCGACGCTTCGCGTGGATTACATACTGGAGCGCGATGCGCATAGGGTGCGGATGCAGGTGGCGCTCGACTGGCGGGAATGCCAGCGTTTGCTCAAGTTTGCATTTCCGGTCAACGTTGAAAATGGCGTGTGGACGAGTGAAATTCCCTACGGCCGGACGCAGCGGCTGCTCAACGGGAAGGAGTATCCGATGCAGACGTGGACGGATCTTTCTTCGCAGGCGCTCGGCCTGTCGATCGCCAATGACTGCAAATATTCGATCGATGCGCGCGACAACACGTTGCGGATCACGACCACGCGTTCTCCTTACTTTGCCCACAATCCGCCGGTCATGTCGCAGCCGGACGATGTGCCGCAGGACCAGGGGATGCACGAATTTGCATTTGTGCTGATTCCGCATGGGCCGGATGCATGGAAACAGATTCATCAGGAGGCAGCGCTTTTGAATTTACCGCCGATCGCGACGTGGGAGGGCACGCATGCGGGTTCGCGAGCGACCGAGTCCGGCCCGCACCTGCTGGTGTCGAATGATGCGGTGATGGTGAGCGTGCTGAAGCTTGCGGAAGAGGGCAACGGGCTGATAGTGCGGGCGATGGAGATTGCCGACCGCGGCAGTGAGGTGCGCTTTGAGCTGCCGATGCTGGGCTGTTCGTGGAAGGCGAAGTTCCGTGCCGGTGAGATCAAGTCGTTCCACATCGCCTCAGCCAAGCCTCATGTGGTGCGGGAAGTGAATTTTCTGGAGGAGTAAGTACGCGATAATCGTGAATTTGCCCAATACCGCGGCGGAGCGGTTCGGTTGACCGGATTTGGGGGTTTCCATAGCATAGCGGCTCTCGGAGCCAGGGTTTATCGGCGTTTTATATTTTTAGTTTTGCAAAGGGCTTTTCCATGGCGAAGAAGACGGTGGCGCAACTGGATGTGAAGGGTAAACGGGTTCTCGTGCGGGTGGACTTCAATGTTCCGCTCGATGAGAACCTTCACGTGACGGATGACCGCCGCATTCGCTCGGCGATTCCGACGATCAAGTCGATCATTGATCGCGGCGGCAAGGCGATTCTTGCATCGCATTTGGGACGCCCCAAGGCGGGTCCCGAGAAGAAGTTTTCGCTCAAACCGGCGGCGGATGTGCTGGCGAAGTTGCTGGGCAAACCCGTGACGCTGGCGCCCGATTCGGTGGGCCCGGAAGTCGAAAAGATCGTTGCAGCGGCCAAGGATGGGGATGTGGTGCTGCTGGAGAACACGCGGTTCCACAAGGAAGAGGAAAAGAATGATCCGGTGTATTCGGCACAGCTTGCCAAGCTGGGCGATCTGTATGTGAATGATGCCTTTGGAACGGCGCACCGGCAGCATAGCTCGACCTTCGGCGCTGCTGAAAAAATCGGGCCGGGCAAGCGGGTCATCGGATTCCTCATTGAGAAGGAACTGAAGTTCCTGGGTGATGCGCTCGACAAGCCCCAGCGGCCGTTCATTGCAATTCTGGGCGGGGCCAAAGTGTCCGACAAGATCGCGGTGATCGAGAATCTGCTCACGAAGGCGGACACGATTCTGATCGGCGGGGCGATGGCTTACACGTTCTTCCTGGCGCAAGGCAAGACGATCGGCGGATCGCTGGCGGAGAAGGACAAGGTGGACCTTGCCAAGAGCCTGCTGGCCAAGGCCGGCGGGAAGATCGTGTTGCCGGTAGACAATGTGATTTCCGACAAGATGACCGATGACGCGGTGACCAGCGTGGTCGAAGGGAACATTCCCGACGGCAAGGAAGGGTTCGACATCGGTCCGAAGACCGCGGCGCTGTACGCGGAGAAGATCAAGGCGGCCAAGACGGTGGTCTGGAACGGCCCGATGGGCGTGTTCGAGAAAAAGCCGTTCGTCAACGGAACCAAGGTGGTGGCCGAGGCTTTGGCCGCGGCGACGGCCAAGGGTGCCGTCACGATCATCGGCGGCGGCGATTCGGCGGCGGCGATCGAGGAATTCGGCCTGGCCGACAAGGTCAGCCACGTGTCGACCGGCGGCGGTGCATCGCTGGAATTCCTGGAAGGCAAGGGTTTCCCCTGCATCGACATTCTGGATAATGCTTAAGATGAATTGAACCGCAGAGGACACAGAGGCCGCAGAGGTGATTCTTTACGGCAGACTCTGTGTCCTCTGTGTTTTGAGGTTAGACTGGGCCCTTTATGATTGACAATGTCTTCATACATCCGCCGCACCTGCCGCTGATCGCACCGTCGATCCTGGCTGCGGATTTCTGCCGTCTTGGGTCTGAGGCGGCGGACGTGCAGCAAAAGGGGGCGGATCTGTTGCACGTGGACGTCATGGACGGCCATTTTGTGCCGAACCTGACGCTCGGGCCGGACATCGTGCAGGCGCTGCAGCGGGCGAGCACGCTGATGCAGGATGTGCACCTGATGGTGGGCAACCCGGAGGATTTTGTGGAGTCGTTCGCCAAGGCCGGCGCGGGGAATTTGACGTTTCATATTGAGGCGTGCAACGGGAGCAAGGCCATCGACTTGATCAAGCGGATTCATGATCTGGGGTGCACGGCGGGAATCAGCTTGAATCCGCCGACGGCGGTGGAGTCGCTCAACGGCGTGATGAAACATGCGGACATGGTGCTGGTGATGAGCGTAAATCCGGGCTTTACCGGGCAAGCGTTCATGCCGGAGGTTCTCAGCAAGGTGCGATTCCTGCGGCACGAACTGGGCCCGCATCAACGACTGGAAATCGACGGCGGCATCGGCATCCGAACGGCACACGAGGCACTGGAGGCCGGCGCCGACGTGCTGGTGGCCGGCGCATCGATATTCCGCAACCCGGAGCGCGAACAGACGATCCGTCTGTTGCGCGGGGACTATCCGAAGTAGTAAGTGGCCTGTCGTCAGTGGCCGGTGTTCAGCAGGCCAGGCGGTGTGATCAGCGCGAAGGCTGACCGAATGCATTGAGATGGGTGGCCATCAGGGTACAATGCATGGCTCTGTGGGTTTTGAACGTGAGGGACTATGTCACTATTGGCTGGGAAAAAGGCATTCATATTCGGGGTGCTCAACGAGTACTCGATCGGCTATCACATTGCCGAGAAGTTGCATGCTGAAGGATGCGAGTTGGCGTTTTCGCACCTGCCGGGCGAGAAGATCGAGCGGCGGGTGGTCAAGGCGGTGGAGAAATTTCAGCCGAAACTGCTGGTGCCCTGCGACGTGAGCAAGGATGAGGACCTGGAAGTCGCATTCAAGAAGGTTGGGGAGTTGTGGGGCTCGTTCGATATTCTGGTGCACTCGCTGGCCTATGCGCCGGCGGAGGCGCTGCACAATCCGTTCCTGCAGACGACGCGCGAACAGTGGAAAACGGCGCTGGACATCAGCGCGTATTCGCTGCTGGCCATGGCCCGGCTGGCGCAGCCGCTGATGACCAAGGACGGCAGCATTATCACGATGAGTTACCTCGGGGCGGAGAAATTCATCCCGATGTATAACGTGATGGCCGTGGCGAAGGCGGCACTGGAATGCACGGTGCGGTACCTGGCCGCGGAGATGGGCCGGCATGAAAAGAACATCCGCGTCAACGCGATCAGCGCCGGGGCGATCAAGACGATGGCGGCGCGGGGGATCGGCGACATCGACAAAATGATGGATCACTATACCGAGAAGGCTCCTTTGCCGTGGCACGTGGACAGTGCGGCTGTTCACGTGGGTCGGACGGCCCTCTATCTGTGCAGCGAACTGAGCACGGGCGTGACGGGCGAAACGATCTACGTCGACGGGGGCTACAGCATCGTGGGATGGTAAGGGCCGGATGCGCTTTCGCAGCGGAGCAGGGGGGATATACTGGGGGACGCGCCGGAAATTGTTGGCGTCCTAGCGGAAAGCGGCACAGTACCATGATGCACACCCGTATTGAACCTGCGACGACGAGCTTGATGTTGGCGGTGGAATATCTGCGGGCGGGGGAACTCGTGGCGTTTCCCACTGAGACGGTGTACGGGCTGGGCGGCGATGCGCGGCGGGATGATGTGGTGCGGAAGATTTACGCGGCCAAGGGGCGGCCGGGGAACAATCCGGTGATCGTGCACGTGGCCGAGGCGGACGACGCGAAGGAATACGCAGAGCATTGGAATGGGGTGGCGGAGCGGCTGGCGAAGCATTTTTGGCCGGGGCCGCTGACGATGATTCTGCCGCGCGGCCAGAAGCTCAGTGCCGCGGTATCGGCGGGGCGGCATACGGTGGCAGTGCGGTGTCCCAAACATCCCGTGGCCGAGGCGCTGCTGCGGGCCTTCGGAGGGCCGATCGCGGCACCGAGCGCCAATCGCAGCGGATTTACCAGTCCAACGGCTGCATCGCATGTGATGGCGGAACTGGCCGGACGCGTGCCGCTGATTCTGGATGGCGGGCCATGCCGGATCGGCCTGGAGTCGACGGTGATCGATATTTCGTCGGGAGATGTGCCGACGGTATTGCGGCCGGGGGCGGTGACGCTGGAGATGTTGCGGGAGGCCATCGGCGACGTGCAGTTGTCGATCCGCACGGTAGATAACAACGAAGCGGCGGCGAGTCCTGGGATGCAGGATCGCCACTACGCGCCGCGAACGCCTGCGTGCCGGTTCAATAAATCGCAGTGGCCGGCGGCGCTGGCATGGGCCCAGCAGCATCAACCGGTGGGGTTGATCTCGTGTGATGATGCGGTGCTGCTGGCGGCGCCGCACGAGACTGTGCGGATGCCGGAAGACGAGTTTGAATACGCGCGGGCGCTCTACGGAGCGTTGCGGGAGCTGGATGAAAAGGGCTTGAAGGCGATACTCGTGCTGATGCCCGAAAAGAACGAGGGGGTGTGGGTGGCGGTGGCGGATCGGTTGCGGCGGGCGACTGTGGAACTGCCCGCTGCGGAAGCGCGGCGCTGATGGCCGATAGTTGAACAGGCAGTACGTCACGCCGGAAGGTAAAATCGCATGATTCCCCAACAAGGCACGCTTGAGATTTCCCGATCACGATTGACACACAATATCGCAGCATTGCGGAAGCAGTTGCCGGCGAAGACGAAATTTTGCGCCACGATCAAGGCTGATGCATACGGACACGGCGTGGCCCTCTTGGCGGAAATGCTGCATGAAGCGGGCGTAGAGTGGACGTGTGTTTACTCGCTGGAAGAGGCGTTGAACCTGGGGGGAAAGCGGTTTGCCGGGATATTGGTTCTTTCGCCGTTAGTGTTGACTGCGCAAAGCCAATTGCCGCGGGCCATGCTCGATGCGCTGCGGAGATCGATGCGGATCAATCTCACGGATGCGGCCTCGGCGAAGCACCTTTCGCGGATCTTGGTGGAACATGGCATCATCGAGCCGGTGAACGTGCACGTGCAGGTGGATGCGGGGTTGACGCGGATGGGTATTGCGCCGTCTGACGTAGTGGCCCTGACGGAAGTGATTGCAGAATTGCCGCTCCTGCGGCTGGAGGGGATTTTCGCGCATCTCTCGCACGGCGATGTGCCGGGGCATGAAACGCTGGAACAACAGTGGCAAGTGCTGCACGCGGCGGCGCAGCAACTTCGACCGAAACACCCGGAACTGATGGTGCATCTGCAGAATTCCGGCGGCGCGTTTCACGTGAAAGAGGCGGCGGGAAAACTGGATATGGCGCGCGTCGGCATTGCGATGTACGGCTTGCAGCCCTCGACGGAAGATCCTGTGGCGGGCTTGCTGCCGATCGCACGCCTCGTGGCGCCGATTCTGGCGATTCATGAGCGGCCGGCAGGCGTAGGTGTGGGATACGGCCATACGTTCGTCACAAAACGGCCGACGCGCCTGGCGATTGTGCCGGTCGGCTATGCGGATGGTTATCCGCGGGCGCTGTCGAATAGGGGGGTGGTGCAGGTGCGCGGACAGGATGCGCCCGTGGTGGGGCGCGTCAGCATGGATCAGATCATTGTGGATGTGACGGACGTCGGAAACGTCACAGTGGGGGAGGAAGTCGTGGTCATCTCATGGGACGCGGGCCGGCCCAACAGCGTCGATGCGATCGCGGATGCGATCGGCACCATCGGCTACGAAGTGACGACGCATTTCGGGGCGCGCTTGCGCCGCGTCGTGGTCGAGTAATCGCCATTTTCAACAGGCCGATCTCACTCGTGCACGGCGGCTTTACGTTTACCCGTGAGATAAATCATGAGGATAGTGAGGTCCGACGGCGTGAGGCCTTCGAGGCGGCTGGCTTGGCCGAGGGTCTGGGGGCGGAATTTTTCGAGGGCGGCCTTGGCTTCCTTTCGAAGCTCCGGCACGGCAGAAAAGTTGAAATGGAGGGGGATTGTTTTGTCTTCCAGATCGTGGAGACGCTGGGCCGCTTCTCTTTCACGCTGAATGTAGCCGGCGTATTTGGCTTCGATTTCGACTTGGGACCAGATGGATTCTGAATGCTGGATTCTGAATTCTGAATTCTCGGATATGAGACGTTGGACTTCATCAATCGTGACATCGGGGCGGCGAAGGTACTCGTAGGCGGAAGTGCCATTGTTTTCCAGGCGGATACGCGAGGATTTCAGACGCGTGGTCAGCTCATGAATCGCGGCGAGTTTGTGCGTGAGGCGATCCATGCGGGCCTGCGAGGCGAGCCCGAGTTGCCGGCCCAACGGCGTCAACCGCTGATCGGTGTTGTCGCTGCGGAGCGTCAGGCGGAACTCCGCCCGGCTGGTGAACATGCGGTAGGGCTCGGTGGGGGTCTTCGTGATCAGATCATCGATCATCACGCCGATATACGCCTGATCACGGGTCAGGATGATGCGTTCCATGCCCTGAATTTTGCGGGCGGCGTTGATGCCGGCGATGAGGCCTTGTCCCGCCGCTTCCTCGTAGCCGCTGGTGCCGTTGAGTTGTCCGGCGAAGAAGAGTCCTTCGACGAGGCGTGTTTCCAGTGATGCGTCGATCTGATGCGTGGGCGAAAAATCATATTCGACCGCGTAACCCCAGCGGAGAACGCGGGCATGCTCGAGACCCACGATCGAATGGATGATCTGTTCCTGCACATCCTCGGGCAGGCTGGTGGAGATACCGTTGCAGTAAATTTCGTTGGTGTCGAGCCCCTCGGGTTCGAGGAAGATCTGGTGGCGGTCTTTGTCTGCGAACCGCACGATTTTGTCTTCGATGGACGGGCAGTACCGCGGCCCGCGCGATTGGATCTGGCCCGAATACATCGGGGCGCGGTGCAGGTTCGCGCGGATCAAATCATGCACCCTGGCATTGGTATACGTGATGTGCATCGGCACTTGCGGCAGAGGGGGAAAATTCTGAATTCTGAATTCTGAATTCTGAATTTCGGTCTGCAAGGTGAGATCGGAGAATGGAGTCGGGGGATTGTCGCCGGGTTGTTCCTTAAGGGACGCG
The DNA here is from genome assembly GCA_903845195.1 of uncultured Phycisphaerales bacterium. Taxonomy (GTDB): domain Bacteria; phylum Planctomycetota; class Phycisphaerae; order WQYP01; family WQYP01; genus CAIMWO01. Next base: position 78,166 of record CAIMWO010000094.1, on the reverse strand, counting down.
AAGTCGATCGATTCTTTCGCGATGCGTGGCGGCGTGCCGGTCTTGAGGCGGCCGAGCTCGAAGCCCAGCTCGCGGAGGCAGTCGGAGAGTCCGCGTGCGGATTGCTCGCCGACGCGTCCGCCTTCGGTTTTCCTCTCGCCGGTGTGCATGAGGGCGCGGAGGAATGTGCCCGTGGTGAGGACGACGGCACGGCAGTTGAGTTGCTGACCGGACTCGAGGACGACCCCGGTGATGTGAGGACGTTCGTGGGCCGTGGTTCGTGGTTCGTGGCTCGTGAGGAAGCGATCGACGATCCCTGCGACGATCGTCAGGTTCGGGCAGTGCGTGCGAAGCAACTCCTGCACTTTGGCGGCATATTTGTATTTGTCGGCCTGGGCGCGGGGCGATTGAACGGCCGGACCTTTGGAACGGTTCAACATGCGGAACTGGATGCCAGTGGCGTCGATGGCGTGGGCCATGAGCCCGCCGAGGGCATCGATTTCGCGGACCATCTGGCCCTTGGCCAGCCCGCCAACGGCGGGGTTGCAGGACATCCGGCCGATGGCCAGCGGGTCCATCGTCACCATCGCAACGCGCCCTCGGTCGCCCAGCATGTGCGACGCGGCCCACGCGGCTTCGGCCCCGGCGTGGCCGCCGCCGATGACCAAAATATCGTAAAACGGAATGCTCATAGTGGCGTAGGTGGCTCCAAAGGAGGGATAGTGTACCAAATGGAGGCGCCAATCCGGTATTCCGTGAATCGAATGATTTTTCGAACCGCCCAGCCCCTCATGCGTCTAACACGAGTTGAGGCTCTCGAAATCCAATCTCTCGGAGGACCAACCATGATCCGCTTGTCCTTGTCCCGCATCCTCTTATCGATCTTTGCTTTGCTGATTCTGCTGGTCATGAGCACACCCGCCCGCGCTGATGGCCTGATCGTCGTGCGCAATCCACCGGCGCCGGTCCCGGGGCATTTCACGTTCGCTCCGCTGGAAGTCACGTACCATCAGGTCACCTGCGACATCAACGACCAGGTGGCCGTCACCAGTGTCGATCAGGAGTTCTACAATCCCAACAACGCGCGGCTGGAGGGAGACTACATCTTCCCTGTGCCGCTCAATGCGCAGATCGATAAGTTCGCGATGGACATCGACGGCAAAATCGTCGAGGCGGAATTGCTCCCCGCGGACAAGGCCCGCGGCATCTACGAAGAAATCGTCCGCAAGGCCAAGGACCCCGCGCTCCTGGAGTATGCCGGCCGCGCCATGTACAAGGTCCGCATCTTCCCGATCGAGCCCAACAGCAAAAAACGCATCCAGCTCAAATACACGGAACTGCTCAAGCAGGAGAGCGGCCTGCTCGATTACCACTACACGTTGAACACCGAAAAGTTCTCCTCCAAGCCGCTGAAGAATGTGTCCATCAAAGTCACCGTGAACACCACCGAGCCGATCACGACGCTCTACAGCCCCACGCACGAAGTGGAAATCAAGCGCACCGGAGACACGAAGGCGGTGGTCGGATACGAGGCCAAGGACATCCGGCCGGATACCGATTTTCATCTGTTCATCGGACGTAAGGCCACCGCGGTGGGCATCAGCCTGCTGACGTATCGTCCAGACCCCGACAAGGACGGCTACTTTGTGCTGTTGGCGGCGCCGACGCTCAGCAAGAACACCAAGTCTTTGCCGAAGGATGTGGTCTTCATCATGGATACGTCGGGCTCGATGTCCGGCGCGAAAATCGAGCAGACCCGCAAGGCCCTGCGCTACTGCATTGAAACGCTCAATCCCGAGGATCGCTTCGACATCGTCCGCTTCTCGACCGAAGCCGAGCCGCTGTTCGGCAATCTGGTGACGGCCGGCGAGCCGAAGAAGGATCAGGATGAATCCAAGCGAAGCGACCGCGGCAAGGCGCTGCAATTTGCCGACAACCTCAAGGCCGCCGGAGGCACGGCCATCCAGGATGCCCTCGTCAAAGCGCTCGATGAACGCCCCGCCAAAGATGACGGACGGCTGTTTCTCGTTGTCTTCATGACCGACGGCCAGCCGACGATCGGCGAGCAGAATCCGGACAAGATCCTCTCAGCGTTCAAAGACAAGGCCGGCACCGGCGGATCGGTCCGCGTCTTCACCTTCGGCGTCGGCACCGACGTTAACACCAAACTGCTCGACCTCCTCGCGGAACAGTCCCGCGGCTATTCCCAATATGTTCTGCCCAATGAAAACCTCGAACTGGCGATGTCCAACTTCTGGGGCAAGGTGCAGGATCCCGTCCTCGCCGGCCTCAAACTGGATTCCGGCTCCGTGACGCTCGCCAAGCTGTATCCCAAGGATATGCCCGATCTATTCAAGGGCGATCAGCTCATCGCGTTCGGCACGTATTCGAAACCCGGCAAGACGGCGATCACCCTGACGGGCATGGTCAACGGCAAGGCGGAAAAGTTCGCCCAGGACGTTACGTTCGATGAAAAGACCGACACCTCACATGACTGGATCGGCAAGCTGTGGGCGACCCGCCGCGTCGGATACATCCTGGATGAAATCCGCCTTCATGGCGAAAGCAAGGAACTCAAGGATGAAGTGACCGAACTCGCCCGGCGCTGGGGCATCGTGACACCCTACACCGCCATGCTGATCATCGAAGATGAAAAAGCCCGCGGCGTACCGGTGGCGACGCGCAGCCTGCGCGAGATGGAAGGTGACCATCGGGCGCTCAAGGATTCGGAGAATGACTACGATTCGCTCCGGCGGCGCGAGGCCGTGGGCGGGAAAGCCGTGGCCAACTCGATCAGCGGCGACAAGTACAAGAACGCTACGAGCCTCGATCAGACTGTCGCCGCGGCAGAACAATTGGATGGCCGATTCATCGCTCAAGGCACGGGCGGAAGCGTCGGTCAAGGTGCCAGCGGCCCCGGCCGTGGACAACCCTCTGATCTCGGTATGCCGCTTCCCACGTTGAGAAAGTCCGGCAAGGCCGACGATACACCCGCCACCAATGCACCAACGGCGGCAACCACGGCTGCTGAGAAAGCACTGAACCTTGGCTCGCAAACGGCCACTGGCTGGCAGACCGCGCAGGACGGTACCAAGACAAAGGAGGCCGGATACCGCGTCGTCTCCAACTACGCCCAGCAGTCCCGCATGGTGAACAACCGCGCGTTCTACCTCAACGGCAACCAGTGGACCGACGGCAACGTGCAGAAGTTGGAAAAGGCCGCACGCATCAAGATCGTCTTCAACTCCGACGCCTATTTCGATCTGCTCAAGAAGTTCCCGGAATCGTCGCAGTATCTGTCCCTCGGCAACAACGTCACCGTCGAACTCGGCGGAACGATTTATGACATCATCGAAGAGGAACCGGCCCCGGCGCCTGCGAAATAGAAGGAGATTGTTCGGCCGCCTTGATCAGCGTGCGTTGCGATCAGATAATCCTGGCATGACAAACGCGCAGCAGGATCGTTCACCGCAGGTTCTTACGTATGCCCGTCGTGCGCCTTGGTACAGCCGGCGCAGGTTTCGGCGAACCGTTTGGATCGTGGGTGGGTTAGTCGTCGCGGTGTGGTCCTATTTCTATCTTCCCGAAAGCTGGCGCTACGCGCAGCTCTGGTACTACCAGCGGCAATGTATCCAACTGCAAATGCCGCCTACGCAAGTGGTTTATGATGACGACCCGGCAGCCACGATTCCTGCCGGGGCCGATCCGCGTGATTACCATTGGGAAGCCATCTCACCCAAACGCAAGGCACTGGTTTACGATCCGATATGCTGGAAGCGTTGCTGCCAACTCAGAAGTTCGTCCGTGAGTGATTGTCCCGTGATAATGCTAAAACAGGTTCACCTCAAGAAGGAAATGCTCGTCGCCCTGAGTATGACACCATGCGAAGATATGGGCGGAATATTTGGGACCAGTTTTAAATCTATGGAAGTAGGTACAAGGGCGAATAACGATGGCCTAGAAGTGACACTTATGGATGTGGGACCGAAGGAAGAATGGCTCTCGAAAGGGCACCTTCGAATCTTTGCAGCACAATCTGACCCAAGTGACCCTTTGCACTTTGTCGCCCGGTATGAACTCGGCAATTCATCGGGCGAACTCGGCATTTACTTGAAACCCAACGATTTTCACGACGCTGACTTTGCTACCGGCCCGCTGCATTCGCGTTGACCGCGGTCGGTGCACTGCGGTTGCTATTGATACACTGCAATTTCAAGATATTTGCGATGGAACGCGAGCGCTTCCTGCACCTGCGTATCCCAATACGACCATTCATGGGCGCCGGGGAACTCGGCGTAGTCGTGGGTGTAACGGATGGATTTCAGGAAGGCCGTGAACGCGCGGTTTTGTTCCAGCAGGAAGTCGCCGGTGCCGCAGTCGAGGCGGAGGGCGGGTCGCTGGCGCGAGCGCACGCATTTCCTGGCCAGAGCGTGGAGATCATTGGGGCCGCCGCGGAATTTCGGGCCGAAGATCGCCTTGCACTCCTCCAGCACCGGCGAAAATTCCTTGGGGCGGCTTTCCGGCTTGTGCATCGGCGTGAGCACCGCGCCGGAGTGGGAAGTGGCGGAACAGAACATCGTGGGGTACTTCATCGCCAGTTTCACCGCACCGTACCCGCCCATGGAAAGCCCGCCGATCGCGCGGCCCTTGCGCCCGGTGATCGTGGGAAAAATTTGGTCCACATACCCGACGACATCCTTGATGAGGTGATCCTCATACGCCTGCTGCGGCACGGCATGAGAATTCGTGTACCAGCCCCGGCCGCCATTGGGCATGACGACGATCAGCGGCACACCCGTGACATACCGCTCGATGCTCGTGAACCGCGCCCACTTGGAGTGATCGTCCGACAACCCGCCCAGCAGGTAGAAGGCCGGAAACGGCCCCTTGCCGCCGTCGGGCAGAATGACGTTCATGGTGGTGGAGCAGCCGATCGAATTGCCGAAGAAACGAATTTCCGCGAGGGCCATGGGATCTCCTGTTCTGAACGCGCCAAGGGTAGGGCAGGCGCAAGTGCGACGCAAGCTGCAGAGCGGCTTGATATCAGAGCGATTTCGTGGGACAATAAAGGTTTCGCCAGTTTCCGAAAAGCCTGTGGCTCCGGGGCGAAGTTAAAGTTAGGAGAAACGACCAGTGGCACACTCGTTGTCTGCAAATAAGCGTATCCGTCAGAGCGCCAAGCGCCGCCTGTTGAACCGCGATCGCAAGAAGAACGTTCGCGTCGAGCTGAAGAAGATTCATTCCGTGATCGCCGCCGGCGACGTCAAGGCGGCCGTCGCGGAGCTGTCCAAGGCCCAGCAGACCCTCGACCGGGTCGCCGGTCGCGGCACCATGCACAAGAACACCGTTGCCCGCCGCAAGGCCAAGCTTGCCAAGAAGGTCAATGCCCTCAAGGCTGCCAAGTAAGTTGAAGGTCCTGTGTCCTGGGTTCTGAGTGCAACTCGGAACTCGGCGCCCAGCACTCCGGGTTATCGCTATGACCAATGACCGCTTTCTGTTGCCGTCCGGTGACACAAAGCGGTCGTTTGTTTCCCGGGCGGGCAACAAACTCGAAGCGGCAATCGTCACATTCAACATTCCCGTCGAAGGCCGCACGTGTGCGGACCTCGGCGCCAACGTCGGCGGCTTCACCGACTGCCTGCTGCAGCACGGCGCGGCCAAAGTGTTCGCGGTCGATACCGCCTACGGCGTGCTGGCCTGGACGCTCCGAAAAGACCCGCGCGTCGTCGTCAAGGAGCGGGCCAACGCTATGCACGTCCGATTGCCCGAGCCGGTGGATTTGGTCTCCGTCGATGTCGGCTGGACGCGGCAGAACAAAATACTTCCCGTCGTGAAGGGGCTGCTCAAGCCCGGCGGCGATGTGCTGACGCTGATCAAACCGCACTATGAAAGCGAAGCCGCCCGCACGCAGCGGGGCGTTCTGGAGGCCGGCCAAAGCGAAGAGGTGCTCTGGCAGGTGATCGAGCAGATTCGCCAGACGGGCTGGCAGGTCCGCGGCGTCGTCAAAAGCCCCATCGAAGGGCAAAAAGGGAATACAGAATTTGTGGCGTGGCTGACGGCTTCCTAAATCCGCCACCATGCATTAAATTTGTCACCTAAACGTTTAGGTGATAGGAAATCGAGTCTTCAGAAGGCAGCGTGATCATCATGGCCAAGAAGGGTGACATTCGACTGGCAATCGTCGGCGTGGGCAACTGCGCCAGCACTTTGATTCAAGGCGTTTCGTACTATCGACAATCGCACGAGACTGTCGGTCTCATGCATGAACAGATCGGCGACCTCGGCGTATCGGACATCCACTTCGCCTGCGCCTTCGACGTCGACCGGCGCAAGATCGGCCGGCGGCTCAAGGACGCCATCTTCGCCCGCCCCAACAATTCCGCACGCTTCTGCAAAAAAATTGATGATGACGGCGCAAAAGTTTTCGCCGGCCCCGTGGCCGACGGACTTGCCGCCCATCTCGAGCAGTTCGACGAAAATCGCCGCGCCGTCCTCGATGAACAATCGCGAAGCGTCTCCCTGGCCCAAGTCGTCAAGACGCTCAAGCAGAGCGGCGCGACGATCCTCGTCAATTATCTGCCCGTCGGCAGCCAGAAGGGGACCGAACTCTACGCCACCGCCTGCCTCGAAGCCGGCGTGGCCATGGTCAACTGCATCCCCGTCTTCATCGCCAGCGAAAAACGCTGGGCCACAAAATTCAAGCAGGCCGGCCTGCCGATCGTCGGCGACGACATCAAAAGCCAGTTCGGCGCGACGATCACCCATCGCGTGCTGATGAAACTCGCCCAGCGCCGCGGCTTCAAGATTGATTCGAGCTACCAGCTCAACGTCGGTGGCAACACCGACTTCCTCAACATGCTCGAAAAATCCCGCCTCAGCAGCAAGAAGGTCAGCAAGACGGAGGCCGTCACCAGCCAGGTGCCGATGGAAGCGGGAAACATCCATATCGGCCCGAGCGATTACGTCCCGCTGCTGGGCGACAAGAAAGTGTGCTACGTCCGCATGAACATGCGCGGCTTCGGCGGCTTGCCGATGGAACTGGATATGAAACTACAGGTGGAAGATTCGCCCAACAGCGCGGGGGTGGTGGTGGATGCGGTGCGTTGCGCCGCGCTGGCCCGGCGGGCGGGAATCGGTGGGGCGCTGGCGGAAGTCAGTGCGGCGTTGATGAAGCGGCCGATCCGGCAGATGATCGATGACGATGCCGCCGACGCCATGGATGCCTGGATCGCCAAGGTCGGGCGCTGAGCGTCAGGACGCGAACAGCACCGGCTTGAGGCTTTCGAGGCGGGCCTTCCCCCAGCGGCGGGCCAGCGAAAACGTCGGCTGCAGCGACCATTGTTGAACGCAATTATCGAAAAGCGAGCGGCTGATCAGCAGCGCCGCAAACGGCGTCTGCGTGGTGCGCGCCACCCACCAGAGCAGCATCCGCGTGCCGAACGGAAATTTGATCAGCCGCGAAAGCTCCCACCCCAGTTTGCCTGTCGAATCCGGCGGCCCGGCCGTCTTGCGACGCTGCCGGTAATGCAGAACGATCGCCAGGATGATGATCAGTCCCATGATGATCAGCAGTCCGTTGCGCAGCGACGAATCATCGCCGTTGTTGGCCGATCGCAAGCCTTCCTGCAGATCCGAAAAGGAGAGGGGCGATTTTGGTGGCGTCTTAACCGGCTCGGGCGGATCCTCCCAGGGCGGCAGTTCGGCGAACTTCTGAATGAGCTTGGCCGTGGATTCGTTCATGAATCGCCCTCACCTGCGGAGATATTGAGGGGCGCATTGATCGAGTCGAGCATCTCGGAGGCGCGCTTGCGGACGCGCGCGTTGGGATCGCGCCGGGCCATCGAGTTGGTCTGCCGGACAATTTCCAGCAGATTCAATTCGTTGACCACCCACAGTGCCGAGATGCGGTGCAGCGGATTGGAGTCCCCCAGCATCTTCGCCAGGCATTCGCGCGCGGTCGAAAAGTCGAACTGGCTGATGGCCTTGATCGCATTGGCCCGCTCGCGGTTATGCCGCGAGTTGATCATCTTCAGCACCTCTTGCGATCGATCGGCAATGTGCAGCGATTCCATCGATTCGACCGCGTTGGCCCGCACCCGCGGATCGGCGTGATGGGCCGCGGCCTCCAGAAGGTCGCGCAACTTCGGATCATCGAGGCGGCCGATCAGCTTGACCGCCAGACTGGAGATACGCGGATCCGCATGACCGCAGAGTGCAATCAGCTGCCCGCGATAGGCCGAGACATCCAGCAAACCCCCGGCCATTTTGAGCCCCTGGGCCACATCCGCAACCTGCGCGCTGGCCAGTTTGGCCTTGAGTTGCGTAATGAACTGTTCATCGTTGGCGGACGTTTCCCGCGCCGCGGAGTACTGGACAGCCGGCGGAAGCTTCGGGTATTCGTGCCACAGTTTTCCGAAATCCTCGTTGCCTGTGCTATCCATCGAGACCATCCGGCGGACGGACAGGTGCGGACTTTTCAGCAGAACCGCGGCGTGCTCGCGCCAGTTTGCCTGGCGCCGGCTCAGCAGGTATCGCGCCGCACAGCGCGCCACACGCTCGTCCGGGTCCGTACCCAGCGGCAAAATCGTCTTGAACGCCTCGGGCAGGCCCGTTTCCGCCAGCGAACGCATAATCGCCAGACGCCACGCGGTCATTTCCGGCTCCGCGCACGCTTGCTCCAGCATCTTCTGAAGCCATACCAGCCGCTGCGTTGCGGGCAGCCCGACGCAGTCGATCATCCGCAACCAGGCAGTCCAGTTGGCGCCGTTCCACGCCGCTTCACGTTTGGTCGAAGCCATCATCTTGAGATGCGGGATGCCCGCGGCGACTTCACGCAGAACCGGGTCGATCAGCCGGTAAGATTCGCTGGCCAGCGCCTGGCAAAGCTCCGGTTCTTCCGCCCCGGAAACGCCCGCCATGGCTGCCGGTTTGAGCGGCGAGCCGAGCGCCAGCAATGTGGCGGCGGCAAGGGCTGGATCCTTGGGCGCCCGCAGTATCGTCGTGGCGCAACGCGTCAGATCATCGTAAGTGTCCTGGAAATAGGCCCACGTCTGGCTGTCCTGCTGACGCTCGAAAATCAACGCTGCGTTGACGGCCGAGGCCTGGCGATGCGTGCGATATTGCCGCAATGAAAAATCGATCGCCCGCCGCAATTGCACGACCTCTTCCGGATCGTGCTCGATTTCGCCCGTCATGCGTTCCAGACGCTGCGCGTGGTACCGGTGGACCGCTTCCAGCAGGGATTTCCCCGCCAGCTCCCGCACATCCGTGCGGCTGTCCATCAGCGATTCGGCCAGCAGGTACACCAGCCGGACTTCCGCACAGTGGCGCACGATCCGAATGACGTTTTCCCGCGCCGGTCCGGTGGAGTTCTGCATCGATTCCGACAGCGGGCCGAACAAATCCTTCGGCCGCTCGACGAGCCATGCTTTGATCGAATCGTCCAGCCGGTCAAAACTGCGAATGAGCGCCACCCATCCCGCACGGTTGTTGCGCTTGAGCAACACCTCGGCAAGCTCGCGCTGTTCGTCCAGCGTGCCGTGCGCAAAGACGAGTTCAATCGTCCGTTCGACGGCCTGATTCTTCGAGCGAATCAGTTGCTCCATAATGGCTTGGCGTTGCGACATGCAGGGTCCCGTTACAGCGTGTCTCTACGGGTGGATTATCGGTAGCCGCGGCGGAGGAGTTTTGCAGGAGTTTTCGGAACCGGCCGAATTCGCACATGAGGGAGAGTGCCGCGCAAGAGGTGCCTGCGAAGAAATCCTCCCGCCGGCGATGTCCGAGAATCTCCACGATCACACCGCGCCACCCAGCGTCCGAATTTACTTACGCCCACAGTCGCCTTACGATGGACGCTTGAGGAGATCTCACGCATGACGCAAGCGCATTCCACGACCGGCTCCGCACCGGCTCACAAGCCCGTTCCGCTCTTCGAACTTGCCACGCAATGGCAGGTCATTCGCAATGAGGTGGAGGCGGCCATCAAGGAAGTTCTCGACAGCCAGCAGTACACCAGCGGCGCCGCCAGCGGTCCGTTCATCGGACGCTTCGAAGACCATCTCGGCAAGAAACTCGGCGCCCAGGTGGTGGCGATTTCCAGCGGCACCGATGCAATTCTCGCCGCCCACATGGCCTTGGGCATTGGCCACGGACACGAAGTTATCACCACCCCATTCACATTCTTCGCCACCGCCGGTTGCATCAGCCGCGCCGGCGCCCGGCCGGTCTTCGTCGATATTGATCCCAAGACCTTCCTGCTCGACTATTCGCTCGTCGAAGCGGCCATCACGAAGAACACCAAGGCCATCGTTCCGGTGCATCTCTACGGCCAAATGGGCGATACCGCCAAACTCGCGGATATTGCCTGCCGCCACGGACTCGACATCATCGAAGACGCCGCCCAAAGTATTGGCGCCAAGGACCCCCACGGCAAACAGATCGCCGAAAACGCACGCTGTGCCTGCCTGAGCTTCTATCCCACGAAAAATCTTGGCGCCGCGGGGGATGCCGGGGCACTCGTCACACGCGGCGAAAAACTCGCCCAACGGTTCCGCCAGACCCGGCAACATGGTGAAACTTCTCGCTATAACCATGAATTCGTCGGCGGAAATTTCCGCATGGACGCCATCCAGGCGGCCGTCCTCGACGTGAAATTGCGTTACCTGGACCGCTGGCACGATCGCCGGCGCGCCATCGCCGCCTACTACGACAGCCGCTTCTCCGGTACCGATATCGTGCCCCCGTATGCCGCCCCGGGCGTCTATCACGTCTATCACCAGTACGTCATCCGCGTGCCCCGGCGCGATGCGCTCCGCGATCATCTCACCCAAAACGGGGTAGGCTGCAATATCTTTTATCCCAAGGGACTGCACCTGCAGGCTTGTTTTGCCGATCTGGGATATAAGCGCGGGGCGTTCCCGCAGACGGAGAAGGCCTGCGAAGAAGTTCTTGCCCTGCCCGTTTTCCCCGAATTGACGGACAGCCAGATTCAACGCGTCGCCGACGTGATCCTGGCTTTCTACAAATAAGCGCCGGTCGCCATGAACACCGAGAATCCCAAATCGCCCCGCCATCGTCCGCCGACGATCCATTGGGTCGGCGGAGTGAGCGGCCATCTGGAAATCCTCGACCAACGAAAACTCCCCACCGAAGTCGTCGTCCTCAAACTCACCACTACCGAGGAAGTCTGGCAGGCTATTCGCACCCTGGCCATTCGCGGCGCGCCGGCCATCGGCATTGCCGCCGCCTACGGCATCTTCCTGGCCGCACGCACCGTTTCGCCCGCCTCGCAGTCCGCGGCATTGATCGATGTCATCCAGACTTCCGGCGCCTACATCCTGACCAGCCGGCCTACCGCCGTCAACCTCGAATGGTCCATCGACCAGATGACGCGCATCGCCATCACCGAGCGCGGCATCGGCGTACGCCAACTGGTCAAGCGCCTGCTTTCCGAAGCCAACGCCATCTGCACCGAAGACGCCGAAAAATGCCTCGCCATCGGCAAGCACGGACAGCACTTCATCCCCGAGGACGGCGGCGTGCTTACGCACTGCAATGCCGGCGGCCTGGCCACTTCCGATCATGGCACGGCGCTGGCGCTGGTATACGAAGCCCATCGCCGCGGGCGCAAGTTCCAGGTCTTTGCCGATGAAACCCGCCCGCTCCTCCAGGGCGCCCGCCTGACCGCCTGGGAACTCCAGGCCGCCGGCGTCGATGTGACGCTCATCTGCGACTCCATGGCGGCACTGGTGATGCAGCAGAAAAAAATCGATGTGATACTCGTCGGCGCCGATCGCATCGCCGCCAACGGCGACACCGCTAACAAGATCGGAACCTACGGCGTGGCGCAACTCGCCCACATCCACAAGATCCCGCTCATCGTCGTCGCTCCCTGCAGCACCTTCGACCTCACCCTCCCTACCGGCGAGCAAATTCCCATCGAACAGCGCCCCGCCGAAGAAGTCACCTCGCTCTTCGGCACACGCACCGCTCCCCCCGACATCAAGGTCTACAATCCCGCCTTCGACGTCACCCCCCACAAGCTCATCCACGCCATCGTCACCGAACGCGGCGTTATTTCCCCGGTCACATCCGAAAACGTCCGTACCCACGTCGACCAATAGCCTACGAGACATCCCCCATTATTCGGGCCGACAAAGCGCGTTGCACTCGACTTCTATTGCCAACCCTCACGCCAACTCCTCGCGCAAAAAAAAGAAGCAGGCGGCTCCCACAAGCCGCCCGCCCCCACTTTCGAAAGCACCCACAGTCTACGTTACGCCTTCCTCCGCCGCCGAATCATCAGCGCCGCGCCGCCGATCGCCAGCAACGATAAACTCGCCGGTTCCGGAGTCTGAACCGTGTGAAATGTGATGTTATTGATGCCTTCCCATCCGTAGTCGCCAGTCGGATCGGTGAAGACTACCGACACCACCGCGCCCGTCGTTTGGCCGGCAGAAAACGATACCGGCGATGACGACGACGACAACGTATAGTGCGTCGGCGCATTGAAGGAGAGGTTGGTGCCGTGGAACGTGCCGACAACAAGATCCGGAATCAAATTGGAGCCATGCCCGTCCGATCCGACCAGATCGATGGAGTCAATCACCACCACAAAGCCTGCCGGTGCAGTAAACGTAATCGTGCCTGGACCACCCGGACCCACACTGAGGACGGAGCCGATATTGCCATATAGAGGAGGATTATCGCTCCACGATGTCCAATAATTGACGAACTGCACGACCACGCCGGTTACGTTATCCGTTCCCGCGCTGCTACTGATAGGTTGCTCGTGATTATCTGCAACGGTCACTGTAACCAAGCCGTTGTCAACTGTGATTTGATTGCTTCCGCCTCCAATGACCGTGGGGATGGGCCCTGCCTGCACCGCACCCCCTCCGATCGTCAGAATCGAAATCCCGCCCAGCAACGCTAAGAAAGGAATTCGCGCGCAAGAAACCATAGACGACCCTCCAGTGAAAAGAGAACCAAAACCGGCCATCTCTCTTCTGCCGGTCCCTCTCTCCACTCGGGATGTCACGATATTTACAACTGACCAAGATATGACAATGCGAACGTGGTTCGCATCGTTGTTTTAGTACTAGATAGATGGACTGATGTGCGTCAGATAGGGATGCTCTCTCCGTTTCTAACTTATACCCAATCCCACCATTGTCAAATATATTTTACGATTTTTTGTCCAAATACCAAAAACCTTCGACCATTTCTCGCCACTGGCGCTCATCAACCAGCAAATATCCCCCACCGCTGATCACTGGCCACCACTGGCCACTGACAACGCTCTCACTCACTCAAGTCCCACGGCGCAGTCCGATCATCCCTTTCCGGCTCATCCACCCGCCCCGGCTGGTCCGTGAAACTTGGTACAAATGTACTCGGCACCAAGATCGGCGTGATCTCCCGCCCTGGATCGTTCTTCTGCAAAAACATCCGGAAGCCCCACACATCCCGCCCGAAATAAATCCAGAATTTGTGCGGCGCCTCGGCTTCCTTCAACTTCTGAAAAGACCGCGCCTTCACTGTCGAATCGATTTCAAAAATCGCCACCGCCACCCGATTCCGCGCCCAGATCGCATCCACCCGTCCCGCACGCTCGAACGCATGCTCCTCCGCCGCCTCGGGATCCTCAAACAACGCCGCACTTTCCGTCCAGCCGCGGCAATCGAACGTCTCGGCCAGCGCCACGATGTGCTTCTGAAACGCCGTGTGATAGTGAATCCCCTTCAACGCCTGCTTGTTGAGGTTCATCCCGATCACCCGGACGCGTGCCGACAGATCCGTGATGGCCGATTCGCTCAGCGTATATTGCGGCTTCATGGCTGGCCGACCCTTCTTCCGATGAGGAACCTTCACCGTCTTCCATTCCTCGATGAATGGTGTGACGATCTTCTGCACCTTCTCCGGCGTCAGGTTCGCCTCGCCGGCAAACAAACGCAAACGCCTCTGCGATTCACGGTAATGACGTCCATCCATGTTGCAAAGAATATACGCCCGCTATGGAGCTCGGTTCAAGCTGCGGTACAATGCCACCGACATCTCTTGGGAGTCGTACGTGCAAGAACCCGTTTCACCTTCGCCTGGCACCGGCCTGGTCTGCGATGCCTTTTATACGCTGCATGATACCGGCGGTCACGCGGAATCGCCCCTCCGCATGGGCGTTATCGAGCAGGCCCTCATCGGCGAAGCGCTCATGCCCGCCCTCACCCCCATCACTCCGCGCGACGCCACCCCCCAGGAAATCCGGCTCGTTCACTCCGCCCAATACCTCCAAACCGTCCGCAACGACGTCCATTTCGGCTCCGGCGAGCTCTCCACCGGCGATACCCTCCTCAGCGAATATTCCTTCGAAGTCGCCCTCCGCGCCGTCGGCGGCGTCCTGGCCGCGGTCGATGAAGTAGTCGCCGGCCGCCTTCGCAACGCTTTCTGCGCCGTCCGGCCCCCGGGCCATCACGCCACACCCGTCGCCGGCATGGGATTCTGCATCTTCAATAACATCGCCATCGCCGCCCGCTATGCCCAATCCCATCACAAGATCGGCAAAATCCTCATCGTCGATTGGGACGTCCACCACGGCAACGGCACGCAGGACGCATTCTACGACGACGACTCCGTCCTCTTCTTCTCCGTCCACCAACACCCCTGGTATCCCGGCTCCGGACTGCGCAATGAAACCGGCACCGGCCGCGGCCTCGGCAACACCATCAACGCCCCGCTCCCCGCCGGCAGCGGCCATAGAGAGATTTTCTCCGAATTCGAGATGCGCCTCGCCCCCGCCGTCCAACGCTTCCGGCCCGAACTGATCCTCATCTCCGCCGGCTTCGATTCCCGCATCGACGACCCCCTCGGCCGTTTCGAACTCGTCGATTCCGACTTCGCCGAACTCACCCGCATGCTCCGCACCTGGGCCAACGAGTCCGGCAACGGCCGTCTCGTCTCCGTCCTCGAAGGGGGCTACAATCTCCGCACCCTCGGCCCCGTCGTGGCCGCCCACGTCCAAACCCTCATGGAGAATGGTTGTTAACGAGGGCTCGCACTCGTGTGAATGCCTTGCCATGCCCCTTTGGTCCAGCCCGCCAATCCTCTATAATCCCGGTATGAAGATCATCCTTAACGGTCGTGATTTTGAAGTCCCCGACGGCACCACCGTCGCCGGACTCATCAAACTCCGCGAAATCAAAACCCCCGCCTATGCCGTCGAACGCAACAAGGAAGTCGTCTTCCGCAAGGAACACGAATCCACGCGTCTGTGCCCGGGCGACAAAATCGAAGTCGTCGTCGCCGTCGGCGGCGGCTAGACGAAACGCTGAACGTGGAACGATGAACGCTGAAACCATCGTCCCCCGTCTTCATCGTTCATCGTTCCACGTTCATCGTTTTTTGGAATCTCCGCATATGACCATCCCTCCCCTCCAAATCGGCCCCTACACATTAGCCTCACGTTTAATCGTCGGCACCGGCAAATACGCCTCCCTCGAACTCATGCAGCAATGCCACGAAGCCTCCGGTGCCGATTGCGTCACCGTGGCCGTCCGCCGCGAACGCCTCCTCGATAAATCCTCCGGCCGCAACATCCTCGAATACATTGACCCCAAAAAATTCACCATCCTCCCCAACACCGCCGGCTGCTTTAACGCCGAAGACGTCGTCCGCATCGCCCGCCTCGGCCGCGAACTCCTCACCCATTCCGGCTACCGCGGCGCCGAATGGGTCAAACTCGAATGCCTCGGCGACACCAAGACCCTCCTCCCCGAACCCCTCGGCACGCTCGACGCCCTCAAAACCCTCGTCGCCGACGGCTTCAAAGTCCTCGTCTACTGCTCCGATGATGTCATGCTCTGCAAACGCCTCAAGGACGCCGGCGCCGCCGCCATCATGCCCGCCGGCTCCCCCATCGGCTCCGGCCAGGGGGTCCTGAACCCCAACGCCATCCGCATCATTCTCGAACAACTCAAGGAAAACGATCCCACCTTCCCCATCATCGTCGACGCCGGCGTCGGCACCGCCTCCGACGTCTCCGCCGCCATGGAACTCGGCGTCGATGGCGTCCTGCTCAACACCGCCATCGCCAGCGCCAAAGACCCCCTCGCCATGGCCCTGGCCATGAACCACGCCTGGCAATCCGGCTACCACGCCGCCCGCGCCGGCCGCATCCCCCGCAAACTCTACGCCACCGCCAGCAGCCCCTGGGATGGAAGAATCAACTCTTGATCGTCATACATTTGAAGATGCACACATGTCTCTGCGCAGGCTCATCGCTATATGGGTCATTTGTGCGGTAATTCTGGAATTCTTCCAAATTATTCTGATGTACGTGCTACCGTCTCCAGTGAGCTGCGCGATCTATGATCCGTTGGGAAAACCATTCACGCAGTGGTGTGTCGGCCCGGGGGGTACTCCAGATTTTTATTGGCGTATCACCGCATGGCCGATCGTCGCGTTAGCTTTCTCAGCACTTCCGGCGGTTCCATCCGCTTGGCTCGTAATGAAATTGTTTCCCCGAAAAGATAATCGACGCGGATTTCCCGTCATTGACCATAAATAAGATGATTAGCCGCCCCAGTTCATCAAGAACTTCGTGCGTCTCCCTGTGCTTCGTACCTTGGCGGTGAAAACTCCCGCGTCCTCTGCGGGAATACGCCAGCAGTCTTCGAATCCCAATCAGCAAATCCGCAGTATCCCCAATTCTCCTGCATGTAATTGCATCCGTCTTGCCGCGCCCCCCCGTCAACTCCCCCCGATACTCCAACGTCCGTTTTTGTAAACTACCCAAATTAACAGAAAAAATGTTAAATTGGTAAAATTTTATTGCATTCTGATAGTCTTATAAGAACTAATAATTTGGCTTAATATTCGTGTTTATCGTCTCATATTACCAAGTCAAACGCCAAATTTGGTAATCTAGATAAGACGTAATGTTAAAATGGGAAGAGTTTATCACGCCGCCTAGCAGATAATTAGTGCATGAAGATTGACGGGTTGCACGAGACCCTCGCCTGACGCAAAGGCCCAAGCGAAGGAAACAGCCCACAAGCTTCACAATCCCCGGCCCGGAGCGGCCGGTATCAATACCTGTGACTCGCCTCGAGAACGGATGCTCTCGGCTGGTCGCTAGCCACAGGAGTCTTCTCATGGCCGCCCTCGAAACTCTTCTCGAACAGTTCACCGAACCCCTCTTCAACGGCGATCGCTCCGGCGCACGCGCCATCGTTGCCGAAGCCTTTGAAGAAGGTCTCTCCGCCGAAGAAATTCTCATGCAGCTCATCTGGCCGACCATGGACAAGATCCAGTCTCTCTATCGCGCGGATCGCATCAACACCGGCACCCACCACATGGCCGCCCGCCTCCTCCGCATGCTTGCCGACCAGCTCACCCTCCGCCTCTCCCGCTCCGATCGTAACGGCCGCACCATGCTCGTTATTTGCTCCCCTGGAGAACCCGAAGAACTCGGCGCCCAAATCACCACCGACCTGGCCGAAGCCCACGGGTGGACCGTGCACTTCGCCGGCGGTGGTGTTCCCAACGACGAAATCGTCGGCTGGATCGGCCAGCTTCAGCCGCAAGTCCTCATGTGCTACGGCACCATCCCCTCGGCCGCCCCCATGGTTCGCCAGCTCATCGACCTCCTCCACGACGTCGGCATCTGCCCCAAGATCCAGATCATCTGCTCCGGCGGCGTCTTCAACCGCGCCGAAGGACTCGCCGAAGAAATCGGCTCCGACCTCTTCGCCCCCAACCCCCTCGAAGCCCTCACCATCCTCGACCAGTACCCCAACCAGCGCGCCACCCCCGAACAGCAGACCGTCGGCCGCAAACGCCGCGTCAAGAAAACCGCCGGCGCCCGCGCCGAGTAAATGGAATACGGGTGCCTTACGCGCCTGTGCATATCATCCACAGCAGACGCCGGGGGACGCAAGGACGCGTCCCCCGGCGTCTTTCTTTGCCGTTCTAAGGGACGGGGGATGGCCAAAAGGGGCATGCAGCGGGGGGCACAAGAAAATCAGATATGTTGAGTTATTTCTATAGTTAGGGGAATTAAAAGATTTATAGAAAAATAGAAGGTTTTTATTGGCATCGCCGGTGTTCAAAGGTAATTTGGTTATAGAGCTTACATCTCTGGGCGGGGAACCGCGGAAGAGCCGCAAATCACGAGGCTCACCGCGTGCCATTGGTAGAAAGGGAGAGAGAGAAGGTCGTAGGCACGGCTGCGGGAAAGCCGGTATTCCCACATTTGTTTTCGAGTTGTTGGCACGCGTGGCTCGCGTGTCGGTTGTACGTGTCTGAATCGTAAGGAGAACTGGAAGAACTCTTGAAGGAGAGAGAGCATGAGACTGTCATGTCGTGCGCCGTATGTCGTAGCCTTGGTGGCGCTGATGATCGGTCCCGGTGTCGCCAATGCCGGGGCGGTGATTGCCAGCGTTGACCGAGCCACATTTCAAACCGCTGTTTCAGGGGGCACCATCACCGGACAGAACTTTGATTCCCTCGTGTCCGGCACCATCCTGGGGGCGACACCCGATCTTACATACAGTGCTTCGGGTGGGTCACCCATCGTCACGGATACATATCTGACCAGCACCAGTCCGAATGGATTGGGCTCCACATCGGTCGGCTTCTTCCAGCCGAGCGAGACCGCGACTTTTGCGTTCAATAGTCCCATTACCGCGTTTGCCATCGACGTCAACACCTTCGCGACCACGGATGGGAGCTATACGGCCGCGCTGAACACCGGCGACGTTGTTAATAGCCACTACGAAGTGTTTCCCTCATTTTCGACCGGCCAGTTTATCGGGTTTGTCTCGAATACCGCGTTTTCCAACGTAACGATCAC
This sequence comes from uncultured Phycisphaerales bacterium, assembly GCA_903845195.1. Classification (GTDB taxonomy): domain Bacteria; phylum Planctomycetota; class Phycisphaerae; order WQYP01; family WQYP01; genus CAIMWO01. The sequence continues at coordinate 59,340 of CAIMWO010000094.1, read as the reverse complement.
CAGCATTACGGGGTTCTCCTACACACTCGATACCCTGATCTACGGTGATGCGGCGGCAGTGGCGCCGGGCTTCGGAGGAGTCCCGGAACCGACCACCCTGGCGCTGTTGGGCATCGGCCTGGCCGGTGTCGGCGCTCTGCGTCGACGGAGGTAAAGGGCATAGGATAGCCAGCAGTAAGAGGGCCAGACGATGACCGGGCCCACGAATGGCGGACGCAACTGCCATTCGTGGGCAAGGTCGTCGCAGACTGGGCAGCGAACTACTGTCGCGGGGGAAGGTGGATTTGCACCAGCGGCGTCGGCACTTCATAGCGCAACTCCACGTGTTGATTCGGATCATCCTCCCGCACCACCGGCCGCTCCAGCACCGTCTTGACCACCGCGATCTCATCGCACCCGTCGCGCTTGGGGCACTTCACGCAACCGCTCCACACCTTCAGCGGCAGCGCCGACTTGTCCACCACCTTAAACCCCAGCCGCTCGAAAAATCGCTGCTCATACGTCAGCGCAAAGATCCGCTGAATCCCCAGCCGTTTCGCCTCGGCCTCCACCGCCGTCACCAATCGGCTGCCCACCCCCTTGCCTTGGCATGCCCCATCCACCGCCAGCGACCGCACCTCCGCCAGGTCCGCCCAGACGATTTCCAGCGCACAGGCGCCGACGACCGCGCCACCTGACTCGGCCACCACAAAATCCCGCAGCGTCTCGTAAAGCTCCGCATGCGAACGAAACAGCATCACCCCGCGCTCCGCGAAGCCGTTGATCAGCTTCCCAATGCCCGGAACATCCGCAACCGTCGCCTGCCTGATTGTGACCGCATCACTCATACCAATATCCTATCGCGATTCGCGTTTCGTGGCCCGCAACTTCGGCCCACGAACCACGGCCCACGAATCACGGATCACGGATCACGGATCACGGATCACGGATCACGATTTAGCATACAGCAACGCCACCTGTTCCTCCCGATGCATTTTCGCAAACCGTTCCCGCACCGCCCCAAATCCCGGCTTGTACTTGCCAATCGTCTCCGCCACCTGGATCAGAATGCGAACCATCCCCTCAAAATCTCCCAGGTGAATCGTTTCGCTCGCAATGCCCGGTCCCGCCTTCGCCCCATCGCCCCAGCCGATCTCGCCTTTGACCGTCTGATTATGGTAATTGCCCAGCGCCACGCACATCGCCGCCGAGTCATAACCCCACGCCAGAAATGCTGTGGAATTGCACGTGCCCCCGTCCATCAGCCGGCGTTGATACTTAAATGACGAATCATCATCCGAAATATGTCCTGCCGCCTGCGAGATAAAATGCGTGAGTCCCGCCGAGAAAATTCCGATGCGATCGCCGACGCGTACCACCGCGCCGCCCCCTTGCGCCGCCCCGCCCGAAGCCGCCGACGCTTTGCTGGTCTCCAGCCCGATCACCCGCGAACCCTTGGGAATCCAGCCATTCTCGCACACCGCCAGCACCCCGGCGAAGGCCACCTCCTCCGCCCGCGAGCACAGCCCGATCACATGCGTCTGGGTTTTCCGCGCAATCAGTTCCTCCAGCAAGCAGATCATCGCCGCCACGCCGCCCAGATCGTCGCAGACCCGCGCCGAAAAAATCTCCCCCTTCACCGCAGCGTCCGGCAAGTCCCACATCCCCAGCGTCCCCGGCGGCAGTGGGGGGGCCTTCTTATCCCGAACCTTCAAACGCACATCCAGAAATTTCCGTCCATGAATCGATTTCACATCCAGCACATCCGCCACCACCCACCGCCCACCTGCTTCGTCGTTTCGTGTTTCGCGTTTCGCGTTTCGCGTTTCCTCCACCCAAAATTTCGCTCGCCCACCCTTGATATGCGACGGCTTCACCGTCCCGCGGAAATCCGCCACAATCGTCCCATCCCGCTTCCGCCCCTTGACCACAAATCCCGGATGATCCATGTGCGCCTCGATCACCAGCGGCGTCTTGCTCCGCGCCCCGCGCACATACTCCAGATGCACATTCCCCGCCCGATCCCGCCGCACGCTGATCTGCTTTCCCTGCTGCCTCGCCCACGCCAGCAGCCACGCAATCACATGCTGCTCGCAATACGGCGCCGTCGGAAGATTGCACAGCGCCTTCAGGATTTCCAGATGCTTACTTTTCATCGTGTCGCTCCCTCTCCCGCCGTCTGCTGTGCCGGTTCCCGTGCCTCCGTGGTCCAGAACCTGAGCCCAACGAGGCCCACGACAATCAACCCGATGCAAACGATCCTTGCTAAATCCCGCGGCTCGTTGAGAAAGATCATCCCGATTGCCGCAATCCCCACCGCTCCCATCCCGGTCCACACGGCATAGACCGTCCCCATGGGCAGCGTCTTCGACGCCAGGGTCATCAATCCAAAACTCGTCACCAGCATGAGCGCCGTCGCCACCATCGCCCACCAATGCCGCGTAAAGCCGTTCGTATACTTCAGTCCGAACGGCCAAAGCATTTCGAAAACGCCCGCCGCAATCAGGTAAACCCAAGCCATAAATACCCTCGCAAAACAAAGTCGAAGCAGTATACCCGCGTTCGACCCAATGTTGAGCCGAAAGCCCGGAAGACCGTCGCCTCAGGCGGCGTGCCACACAATGTTGCAAAAAAAAGGAAAAAGCCCCGGATTCCCATCCGGGGCTCAATGAAAACTCTTCAATTATCTTCGCGCTCCTTGGTGCCTTCGTGTCTTGGTGGTGAAAAATCACCGTGCAAAGTCGACTGCCCGCACCTCGCGCAAAACCGTCACGCGAATCTCGCCCGGATACGTCATCTCCGCCTGGATCCGCTTGGCGATATCCCGCGCAATCAACTTCGCCGTCGCATCGTCGCACCGCTCCGGATCGACGATCACGCGCACCTCCCGGCCCGCCTGAATCGCAAACGACTGCTTCACTCCCGGAAAACTCGTCGCAATCGCTTCCAAATCCTGCAGCCGCTTGATGTACCGCTCCAACGTCTCACGCCGCGCACCGGGCCGTGCCCCGCTGATCGCATCGGCCGACATAATGATCGGCGTGTACGGCGTCGTCGCCGGGATATCATTGTGGTGCCCGCCTATCGCGTTGAGCACCGCCTCCGGCTCGTTGAACTTCCGGCAGAACTCCATGCCGATCGCCGGGTGCCCGCCTTCCTGGTCGTGATCCATCGCCTTGCCGATGTCGTGCAGCAATCCCGCCCGCCGCGCCAGCGTCCCGTCCATCCGCAGTTCGTCCGCGATCATCTGGCTCAGGTACGCCACTTCAATCGAGTGCCGCAGCACGTTCTGCCCATAACTCGTACGGTAGTGCAATCGCCCAAGCTGCTCGACAATCTTCGGATGCAGACCCGCCACGTTGCATTCCAGCACGGCCTTCTTGCCCATCTGCCGGATGTTGTTCTCGATTTCCTTCTGCGTCAGATCGACGATTTCCTCGATCCGCGCCGGATGAATCCGACCGTCGGCAATCAGCTTCTCCATCGTGATCTTCGCCACTTCGCGCCGCACCGGGTCAAAGCAGTTCACCGTGATGACCCCCGGCGTATCGTCGATGATCACGTCCACACCCGTCGCCGCCTCGAACGCCCGGATATTCCGCCCTTCGCGGCCGATGATGCGGCCCTTCATCTCATCCGAGGGAATCGCCACGCTCTTGGTCGTGCCTTCGCTCGTCACTTCCGCAGCATAGCGCTGCATCGCCTGCAACATGATGTTCGTGGACTTCGCCTTGGCTTCATCCTTGGCCTGATCCTCAATCTTCTGCACCATCAGCGCCACTTCATGCCGCGACTCGTTTTCCACCTTCGTCAGAACCAACTGCCGGGCCTCTTCCACATTCATGTTGGTGATCCGCAGAAGCATGTCCTTCTGCTGCGCCAGCGTCTCATCCAGCTGCTTGTCTTTCGCTTCGATATTCTTCTTGCGGTCCGTCAGCGACCGCTCGATGTTGTCGAGATTCTTTTCTTTCATCGACAGCGTATCGAGCTTCGCATCCAGCGTGTCCTCCCGCTTCTGCAGACGCTGCTCCGATTCCCGCACTTCCTTGCGCAGGCTGTCCACTTCCTTCTCCGCCTGCTCCTTGATCTTCAAATATTCTGCTTTGCCATCCAGTTGCGCCTTCTTGACCACTTCCTCCGATTCCGAACGCGACTTCCTGACGATCTCTTCCGCCTCAGCCTTGCCGCGTTTCAATGCCGTCGTCGCCATGGATTTGAATATCACTGTGGTGATGATGATGCCGACCACCAGGCCGGCCGCGATGCCGACTCCAACTGCGGTCAAATCAAACTCTGCCAGCATGCCCGCGGGCAAAAGCAGGGGGGTGAAATGGGGTGAAAAACAGATCATATAAAAACCCTCATCGACATCCGCCACGCACTTGCGAAACGCGCGGATGGTTGTGTAACGGTGTCGCTTGGCACATGCCGCGCGACAGTCGACGGGGTATGAGGCAGTGAACCGCCAGTTCGGTGGGACAAGATCGAGAAAGGACCAGTGAAGACTGCTGCCGGATCTTCCGGCCAGCGGAAATGCTCAGCTCGGCTGCGTTGCCAGGGACGCTTGACGCGCCCCAAGTCCGTCCGTACCAACATAATCCCCACCAGCTACGCACTTTACGGCATAGCCCAGAGACCTTGCGGCACGACGAATAACACCGGGTTGTGACTGCATACGGCTGATGTTCCTGTGGCCCGCTGCTTTTATAAATGAGCCGATGTCATGCATCGACCGGGCCTTATACGTGTTTCACCAATCTGTTCGATCTATGTCGGTCCGCCTGAACGGATCGTCCGAAAGACCTCCCAATCGTTGGTCGTCCTCTCGGCTTTAACCGGCGTGCGATTGTCTCCTGCGCACCCCGTATCGACTCAATCTGAGCCGTTTCCCTACCTGCGATTCGGACAAAATGACCCTCCCGAATCGCTCGGAATGGGAAATTAACGCAAACATAACTCATTGTGCCACCATGGTCAATGGTAAACATTTCGCGATTGTTGCCGATTTTCGTTCTCTTGACACCTCTTACGCATTTCCCCCTGATTTCGCCCCCAAATCCTCCCAACTATCCCCCACCACCCGTCACTTCTTCAATCATCCCGAAATTACTGCTATACTCACCCGCTCGGTTTTACCGCGCCCCAGGCGCCCAAAGGAGTTCTCCATGTCCGGAATGACCATCACCGAAAAAATCATGGCTAAACACGCCGGCCGCACACGCGTGAACCCCGGCGATAACATCTGGGTCGACGTCGACGTCCTCATGACCCACGACGTCTGCGGCCCCGGCACCATCGGCATCTTCCACAAAGAGTTTGGCCGCAATGCCAAGGTCTGGAATAAAGAAAAAGTCGTCATCATCCCCGACCACTACATCTTCACCGCCGACGAAAAATGCCATCGCAACATCCAGATCCTCCGCGACTTCGTCCGCGAACAGGGCCTGCCCTACTATTACGATCCCGAGTTCGTAAAAGGCTCCGGCATGCCCAGCCCCTATCGCGACCCCTCCAAGACCAGCTACAAGGGCGTCTGCCACAAGACCCTCCCGGAAGAAGGGCATGTCCGCCCCGGCGAAATTCTCCTCGGCACTGATAGCCACACCTGTACCGCAGGCGCTTTCGGACAGTTCGCTACCGGTGTCGGCAACACCGATGCCGCCTTCACCCTCGGCACCGGCAAAACCTGGCTCAAAGTGCCGCCCACCATGAAGTTCACCTTCCATGGAAAAATCCCCGCTTACCTCACAGCCAAAGACCTCATCCTCGCCGTCATCGGCGATATCTCCGTCTCCGGCGCTACCTACAAAACCATGTACTTCGCCGGCGAAGGCATCGGCTCGCTTACCCTCGAAGACCGCATGACCCTCACCAACATGGCCATCGAAGCCGGCGGCAAGAATGGCGTTTGCGATGTCGATGAAAAAACCCTCCAGTACGTCCGCGCCCGCAGCCGCGTCAAAAACTGGGATGTCCTCACCGACGATCCCGACGCCAAGTATTGCCATGAGTCCGAATATGACCTCGCCGCCCTCGAGCCCCTCGTCGCCAAGCCCCACTCTCCCGACAACAAGGACACCGCCCACAACTGCCGCGACGTCAAACTCGATCAGGCCTACATCGGCTCCTGCACCGGTGGCAAAATCACCGACATGATCTTCGCCGCCAATATCCTCAAGGGTAACAAGGTGCAGATCCCCACCTACGTCGTCCCCGGCTCCACCGAAGTGCACCAGGACATGAAACGCCTCAATCTCCGCGGCGCCGAAAAGGGCCCCAACGAAAAATCGATCGAAGACATCCTCCTCGATGCCGGCTGCAACGTCGGCGCCTCCGGCTGCTCCGCCTGCCTCGGCGGCCCGCCAGACACCTTCGGCCGCCTCAACAAGAGCGAGGTCTGCATCAGCACCACCAACCGCAACTTCCCCGGACGCATGGGCTCCATGACCAGCGCCGTCTACCTCGCCAGCCCCCTCACCGTGGCAGCCTCCGCCCTCCGCGGCAAAATCACCGACCCCCGCGAGTACGTCTCGTCATCCATCGAAACCGGCACCGCCGGCGTGCTATAATTGTGCCGCGCAGAGTCAGAATGGTGTCGCAGAGAGTCAAGGCAATGAAGCCGTACCGGGTTGTTATGCAGAAGTCGAACGAAGAATAACCAAACGAGCCCGCAGGGCTCACCCGTGATAGCCGGGGGTTTCGCGCATGCGACACCCCCGGTAAACATCGCCACAAATCATCCCCGACCCCACCGGGGTCGCATCGACCCCCCCGCCCAGAGCCCCGCATGGCAATGCGGGGCTTTGTTTCCATGAATCACTGACCACTCAAAATCAGAAGACCATGCACCGAACTGAATCGCGTCCTCTTTTCTGTTCGCGCAAAATTCCAAATTGGACCAATCTGCAGATGGGGTAATTGCGGACGCTGCCTAGCACATAAATGATCTACTTCCACCAATCAATAGGGACTCCAGCGTGAGATTGAATCCCGGGGGGATCTGTCCGCCCTTCTTTTTGACCGCCATGGGCAACCGCATTGGCTCTCCGAGAAACAGGATCGCGACATTCTTTTTATCTGATGGCCAAACGTGCGGCATCCGGCGTATTCCTCTAGCCCATTTGCTGGGAAGGTCGCTCAGATACGTGATCGAATCCTTGGTGGTCTTGCGTCTTTTGAGCACAGCAATTCGCTCGTTGATTAGTTTCCTTGCGCGTTCGAGGGCACTGTGAGCCTCTTGTCTATTATGTACGTTAAACCGATCTATATGATAAACCCGACTGATGAACTGAATACCATCCATCGCCAGCGGAGCTGGCTTCGTGATATTCGGAGCGAAGAACAAAGGCTCCGCGATGCGCTTTGCGCCAGAGTTATAGAGAAGGTGGTCGTAGTACAAGCTGCTTGACTCATGCGGGAATTTAATATCGCGAACTAGGACCTCGACGTCGTAAGACGGCATGGCGATAACCTCCTCAATAAAATCGGCAAGGACAGAAAGAGTCACCGACTCCTGATTGTCCGGTTGTCGGCATAATGCCCGAATAATTGCCACAATGTCATGCCAACGAAGATGTATAACATTCACATTATTACGTGCCGCCCAATTCCGTGCTTCCGAATCGCAAACCGGCGACACGCCTAAGGCACATAGATACAGCTTTCGTTGTCGTTTAGTCGCCGCAAGCTCGTCTGCGTATCCGCGTAGCTGCTTTATCGTCGGCCAGCCGTGTTTTTTTGCCTCGATAACCAGATAAAAATCTTCTCCGACAATGTCGATGTCTGTGATCCCGAAGGATTCATCAGAGTCGGAATGACGCTGCAGATGAATTGAACGAATCGTCCTATGGCTAGCCGCGCCAATATCTAGCCGTCGAAGAAAATGCCGCAAGAAATTTGGGCATTTGCTGAGAACATAGCCCAGCGCAAACGTCAATCCGTTCTCGTTACGTGAGAGCAGGCCGAATTGATTGTCAACTTGCCGTCCGTGGCATGTGAGAATTGGCGATATAGCCATGACGAAGTGATCATATCCGCGTTCTGCCGTTAGCAAAAGAATTAGGGACACGGATCAAAAAACAGAACGCGATTCAATGAACGCGACTGGTATCTCGCACGACGCCACCCCTTCGGGGCGCACCATGCGCCGATCCGTGCCCGAAGGGCACGCACATGATAGCCGGGGGTTTCGCGCCCGCGACACCCCCGGATACGCTTCGTTGACCTGCAAGGCTCCGGCCCACGGCAATCAGATGCACGGGTGTAAAGCCACCACCGGCGTTTGCGGTCGTGGGTGGAGCGGGCCTTGCGTTCGAAGTAGACGGTCCAAACCGTGCGGTCATTCATGAGCAGTTGATACCAATGTTTGCGGAGATAGAGTTCTCCGCTGCCGTGGGTGCATGGGCCGGATTCTTTCCAGGTCTTGAGGACCTCGACGACGTGCACTTCCTGCTTGCGCCAAAAGAATGAAGTCGGCAGTCCCGGTTCGCCGTGGGACATTCCCGCGGTGCTGAAGGTCGTGGACGGCTGGAGGAGTTCGCTGATGAATTCCTCGGCAGGCGACATGGGCCAATCCCTATGTAAGGATGCGATGACCCTATTATAGCGGTGAACGCTGGTCTGACGGTACCCGCATAGGTTCTGGATTGACGCCACGAAGCGGCTTGGCGTTGAGTCACTCACCGATTGATATGCACAATCGTCGCCGGCGGGAAACCGTTGAAATACGTGCTCGACGCCTGGCTATACGCCCCGATATTCGGGCTGTAGACCAAATCGCCCAACCCCAGATTCTCCGGCAACTCTTCCGACAGCGAAATCGTATCCAGCGCATCACACGTCGGCCCGAAGACCGCGCAAATCTGCGACGGCCCCTTCTTGAACGCGTGAATGTGATACTTGCAGTGATCGAAAATGATGCCCGAAAACGTGTGATAGACCCCGTCATCGATGTAGTAGCACAGCTTCCCGTCGCGCACCGCCTTGCCGATGATCGACGCGACCAGCGTTGCCGCGGTGGCGACCATATACCGTCCCGGCTCGGCCAGAATTTCGATCGACTTGGGAAACAGCCGATGAAGTTCCGAATTGAGCGTCGCGGCCAGTTCCTTGAACGGCTTCACTCCGGAATCGTAAGGCGCCGGGAATCCGCCGCCGATATCGAGCAGCTTGAGTTTCACTCCGCGCGATTCCGATTCCTTGAAAATCGACGATGCCAGCTGAATCGCCTGCACGAAATTCTGGAAATTGGTCGTCTGCGAACCCACATGGAACGAAAGCCCTTCGACGCCCAGCCCCGCCTTCGTCGCCGCAAGAATCAGATCGACCGCTTCGCCCGGATTGGCCCCGAACTTCGAAGAAAGTTCCACCATCGCCCCGGTGTTCGGCACCTTCAGCCGCAGCGCCAGTCCCGCATGCGGCGCGTACTTCTTGATCTTGCGAATCTCATCCAGATTGTCATACGTGACCAGCGGCTTGTACTGGTCCAACTGCTCCAGCGTCTTCGTGGCCTTGATCGGGTTGGCGTAAATGATTTTGTCCCAGATGAAATCCTGCCGCTGCTTCGCCGACAAATCCTTGATGTTCTCGTGCACGATCTGGAATTCCGGGAACGACGCCACATCAAAACTGGAACCGACCTTGTACAGCGTCTCCACGATCTCCGCCGCCGGATTGGCCTTCACCGCATAGTACGGCTGCACCCGCGGAAGATACTTCTTGAACTGCTTGAAATTCTTCCGCAGCTCCGCGTGATCGAGAATGAACAGCGGCGTGCCGTGGGCGCTGGCCAGCTTCTTCATTTGTGCCGTGGTCACCATGGGACAAAGCCCTCCGTGGAATTGGATGGAAGAATTTCAGCCACAGAGAACACAGAGGACACAGAGAAGGAGGCTGCGAAAATTGGCGACAACTTTCTGATGGCCTTTCCCGTTCTCTGTGTCCTCGGTGGTTTAAAACATCATGTCTTACTTTCCGTCGGCCAGCAGGAAGTTCTTGAACTGCCAGGGATCTTTCTTGTCGAGATCGGGCTTGTTGAAACCTTCGAAGGCATTTTCCAGATGCTTAAGCGGCGTCCAGTCGAAGGCCTGGCTGACCCAGGTGCCGAGGTAAGGCATGGCGATCTTGAGTACGTAATCGTGGGGGATATCGTCGGGGACGACAACGCCCATGCCGGGATTTTCGATCATCCAGCTCACGGCGGCGATGACGGAGATGGCGACCTGCATGGTGGTGGCGTTCTGGTGCGGCACCAGGCGACGCGATTCTTCGATGGTCAGGTCGGAGCCGACCCACCACGAGTTATAGGGGTGGCCCATGATCAGGGCGCCGAGGATGTCGGCACCCGTGGTGATCTCATCATTCATGATGCGGATTTTGGACTGGATCTTGTAGTTGTTGCCGCGGAGTTCGTGGAGGGAGAGGATCCCGGCGTCGGCACAGCAGTATGCGTAGTGCATCGTCGGGCGATACTGAGCCTTGCCGTTCTTCCAGACGGTGAGGTGATCGGAGATGGTGAAGGCCTCACCGTGGCGGACGACCATGCCGGTGATGTGGTGGTTGGGCGGGACGAAGGAGCGGACGAGCGTGTTGATGCCCATGCGCGCCAGGCAGATCTGGTTTTTGGGGCCTTCCTTGTGGGTGTAGGCGAAGGCGGGGAGCTGCTTTTCGTGGGTGCCCCAGCCCATTTCAGCGGTGGTGGTTCCTTCTTCGCGGAAGCCTTCGACACTCCATGTGTTCACGAATTCGTCAACTTCCTTGGGCTTGTCGGAGATCTGCGTATCGCGTTCTGAGCAGTGGATGACCTTGACACCCAGTTCCATCGAGAGTTCGTTGAAGGTCTGAGCGGCGGCGAGCTTTTCGATCTTCTTGGCCTTGGGGCCCTTGAACTTGCCGTCCTTGAGGGCTTTCTTGGCGATATCGAGCAGTCCCTGCTTAACGAAGTGGGAGATGAGGCCGGGGTTCGCACCGTGTTCGAGGACGGCAGTGGGGGAACCGGCGGGCCAGCTCTTGATGAGCTTGCGGACATTCATGTGGCGGTGGTAGAGGGTGCGGGTGGTGGGGTGTTTGTTGGCGGCGCCTTCGTAGGGGTCCCAGACTTCAACGGAGGTGTTGACGTAGAGGACGCCGGTATCATGGCACCACTGGAGGAGCTCGCAGCAGTCGATGTTCCAGGCGAGGTCGATGAGGACGTCGCCGGCGGAGAGGTATTCGCCAAGAATTTCGCCCATGTTGTCGCGATCGACCTTGGCGCGGACGAATTTTACGCCCTTCTTGATCCACGGCGCGAGCGATTCGCGGCGGTCTTCGAAGTCCATGACGGTGATATTCTTCAGCGGCACCTGGATGTACTTGAAGAGAATCGGGAGGGTGCACTGTGCGACGGCGCCGTAGCCGACGAAGAGGATCTTTTTGCCGAACGAGACCATGAAAGCTCCTGTAAGCGATTGAGTGGATTGCCACGGCGGCGCGCGTTGCGCAGCCCGATTCAAGAGAGCAGTAGTTTAGCGTGGCAGCGCACAGGGGCAAGCGAATCGTGTGCTAACTGCATATTAAGATGCGTTTCCTCGAGATATCGCCGATCCTTTCCCTCAGCCGGGCGTAAGACAAGGGAGGCACAACGGGTTGGAGGATCGAGGATCATGGGCGCTCCGCTGAAGAATCTGTCCGATGAGCGGTTTGTCCCCCTTTCTTGGACAAGTGCGATCGGCTACGGGATAGCCGCGATCGCCACATTTCATCTGGCGTTTGCGTTCCGCCCGCTGGGGTTTCTGGTGGGGGTATTTCTCTTTTGCCTCTGCAAACTGACGACTTTGCGAACGCCCCGTTTCACGTTCTATTTCGGTCTGATCCTCGGTGTGTCCCTGTTTGCGCCTCGGCTGGCCTTCTTCTGGGGAATCTTTCACTACGCAGCGTTGGGATTGTGGCTGATCGCCGCGCTCTGGCCGGCGCTGTTTCTGATTCTGGGGCGCGGTTGCCGCCGATCGTTTCCGCCGCTCTTAGCGATAATGGCGTTGCCGATACTGTGGACCGGTTTGGAGTACTTTCGCAGCGAGGTGTATCCGCTGCGTTTTTCTTGGATGAATGTGGCCATGGCCTTTCCGGAGGCGGGGAGGCTGGGAAACCTTGGAGTCTACGGCGTGGGGTTCGTATTGATGACGCTCGCCGCGGGACTATTGTTGCTGCCGATGAAAAAGGGCGTGATTACAGGGGCGATCCTTATGGCGGCATGGGCCGGGATTACGGATTGGCCCTCAACGTGGACCCCGCCGGCCGTTTCTCAGTCGGCCCAACCCTTTGTGGTCGGCATTCAGTTGGAGAACGTTTCCGAAGAACAGATTCTCGCGGCGCTCAACGAGGCGCTCATCGCCTATCCTCAGGCCGATCTGCTCGTCCTCGGCGAATATTCGTTCTACGGCCCCGTACCCAAGTCGGTACACGACTGGTGCAGGATCCACCGGCGCTACCTGATCGTCGGCGGCACCGATCCCGCGAATTCTTCGTCAGACGTCTACATGAACACCGCCTTTGTGGTTGGGCCGCAAGGCGAAGTGGCCTTCAAGCAAGGCAAGTGCAGGCCGATCCAGTTCTTTTCGGATGGCCTGCCCGCGAAGGAACAGCGGGTGTGGGATTCGCCGTGGGGAAAAATCGGGTTGTGCATTTGTTACGATTTGAGTTACCGGCAAGTGACGGATGCACTGATCCGCGATGGGGCAGGAGCGATCATCGTGCCGACGATGGATCTGATCTCATGGGGAGCCAGCGAACATGCGGAGCATGCGCGAATGGGTCCGGTACGTGCTGCCGAATATGCCGTGCCGGTGGTGCGGGTGTGCAGCTCGGGGATCTCACAGATCGTCGAGCCGAATGGCCAAGTGATGGCAACCGCCGAGTTCCCGGGCCAAGGTCAGCGGATCAGCGGCCGAATCCAGATTCAGCCGCACGGTCGCATTCCGCTCGATGCCTGGCTGGGTCCGATGTGCGTCATGGCCGCAACGATAATTCTGGCGGCACTGATCGTGTGTCGTATTCGGGCTTATTCCACCGTCACGCTCTTGGCCAGATTGCGCGGCTTGTCGACGTTGCAGCCGCGGGCTACGGCACGGATGGGTGACTTGAATGTGACGTTATTTTTCAGGCGGCTGGCGCAGTCGTCAGGAGGCCACGGAGGTCTTCGAAGTACCGTCTATGAGTCCGGCGCAAGGCATCTTCGTTCGCCGCTTCGAGAATGACGACCTCGTGATCGAGCCCTTTGCGGTTGAGATCAAGTTCGAGATCGAGGCGAATGCCTTCGGCGTTCCGTCGCTCGGAATCCTTGAAGGCGCGAAAGGTGATAAGTGCGCCTCTGCTTCGATTATATTCAATAAGGAAGATCATGCTTTACGCTCCTTGGTCTTGTCCAGCAATAATAGCATATAGCCCAAGATCTTCAGAATACTATTTCGATACGACTTCAATCGTTTCCGGTTCGTGGCGTCGAAATTGACGCCTTCCATGTCTTCACAAGAGCTTATGAAATCACTGCTTTGCAATAACAACGGTCGCCAGAAATCGTCACCGCCGCCATATTTAATGGTGGCGTCAATTACATCAGAAGCCTTTTCGGAGATTTCGGCCCATTGGTGTTGTAACGCAGTTCGTGCTTGAATTTCGACGTGCTTTCCGCCGACTTCTACGATGATGTGAACTGCTCGATACCCGTGACTTGGCGTCTTGCGACGATCTACGATGATCATTGAGGGGAAATCCGACCTCAACTCATTTGCCAACTTTTCCTGCTGTGCGATGTTTGTAACAATCACTCTGCAGCCGGCAATGTCCTGTACTTGGCTAAGCCTGATACTCTCGCGGCGGAGTTTTTCTACGATCGAGGGAGTGGATTTTGGGAACCGACCCGTCGGGGCCTGTGAATGTTCACGAAGCCTGTGGAGAACGAATTCATACGAGGGGCCGAAAGAGAGTCGGTATTCATCGAGCAGACGAAGATCAGCCTCCGAGTGTGGACCATTTCGCAGGCGGTCTCCAAGATGGTCGACTTGTGTCTTGCTCAGTGCCGCCATTACTCCACCGTCACGCTCTTGGCCAGATTGCGCGGCTTGTCGACGTTGCAGCCGCGGGCGACGGCGGCGTGATAGGCCAGCAACTGCAGCGGCACAACGGTGAGCAGGGGCTGCAAAGGCTCGATGATTTCCGGCACATGGATGACGTGATCGGCGACGGTGTGAATGTGTTCGTCGCCTTCGCTGGCCACGGCGATAATCTTGCCGCCACGGGCTTTGACTTCCTGAATGTTACCGAGAATTTTTTCGTACTGCGAACCCTTGGGGGCGATGAACACCACGGGCATGCCGGCGGAAATCAACGCGATGGGGCCATGCTTCATTTCCGCAGCAGGCAATCCTTCCGCATGGATGTAGGAAATCTCCTTGAGCTTCAAGGCGCCTTCCAATGCGACGGGATAATTGTATCCGCGGCCGAGGAAAAGCCAGTTTTCGCGGTCGACGTACTGGGCGGCGATGGTCTTGATGTGCTCGGACTGTTCGAGAACCGTCTTGAGCTTCTCAGGGACCTTGGTCAGGGCGGTGAGGAATTCGTTGAGCACATTCTGACTCATGTACTTGCGGCGAGCGATGAAAAGCGCCAGGAGCGACTCGACCACGAGCTGCCCGGAAAATGCCTTAGTAGAGGCGACGCCGATTTCCGGACCGACATGCAAATAGACGCCAGCATCAGTTTCGCGTGCGATCGTGGAACCGACGGTATTGATGATGCCCAGCGACAACGCACCACGATCTTTCGCTTCGCGGAGTGCGGCCAGCGTGTCGGCGGTTTCGCCGGACTGGCTGATGGCGATGACGATGGTGCCATCTTCGACGATGGGGTTGCGGTAGCGGAACTCGGAAGCGTATTCGACTTCGGTGGGAATCTTGGCGAGGTCTTCCATGAGATATTCACCGACGAGCCCGGCATGCCAGGCGGTGCCGCAGCCGGTGATGATGATGCGGCGGGCGCGGACGAGGTCGCGTGCGTAGTTGGCCAGGCCGCCAAGGACGACGCGGCCTTCGTGAAGATCGATGCGGCCGCGGAGGCAGTTTTCGATGGAGATGGGCTGCTCGAAGATTTCCTTGAGCATGAAGTGGTCGTACTTGCCGAGTTCCATCTGTTCGAGCTTGAATTCGACTTCTTTGATCTCCGGGGTGACCGGCACATCGTCGATGGTCATGGTCTTGAAACTGGCGGGCTTGATGACCGCCATTTCGTTGTCGTTCAAATAGACGACCTGCGTGGTGTGTTCGACGATGGCTGCCGCATCGGATGCGACGACATACTCGCCATTGCCCACGCCGATGATCAGCGGCGAGCCGCGGCGGGCGACGACAAGTGTTTCCGGGTCATGTGCGGACATGACCGCAATGCCATAGGTGCCACGGGCTTCGTGCAGGGCGGCTTGGACCGCTTTGGCCAGGCCGTCATCTTCGTGCCCCTTGTAGAAATGGGCGATGAGCACGGCAAGGACTTCGGTATCCGTCTGCGAGGCAAACTTGTGGCCTTTTTCGATCAGCAACTGTTTGAGCGTGGCGTAGTTTTCGATGATGCCATTATGAACCAGGGCGATGGTGTTGTGGTCATCGACGTGAGGGTGGGCATTGATTTCGGTGGGGGCGCCGTGGGTGGCCCAGCGAGTGTGGGCCATGCCGATGTGCCCGGGAGGGAGGTGCTGGCCGGAAGCTTCTAGGGAGGCTTCGAGGATGGAGATGCGGCCAACGGCACGGCGGACGTGCAGGCCGTGCTTGTCGCCGATGCAGATGCCGGAGGAGTCATAGCCACGATATTCGAGGCGCTTAAGTCCCTCGAGGAGCAGGGATTGAGCATTCTTCTTACCGACGTAGGCGACAATTCCGCACATAAGCTAAAGACCTTCTAAGAGATTGAAAACACAGGAATAGTGTTGAAGCCCGGTGACAACGCATCCACGAATGATGCGGTACAGACAATTGATTCGGCCATCGGTTGGCTTGGGAATCACATAAATAGATTCTACCACTGACCGGTACGGGGGGAAAACGACCGCAGATGGGTGCTCTTGAGGAAGTATTGATGACCGATAATCAATCCAGCATACGCAACAGGCGGTAAATTATCGCCACGCGTTCCTGTTACAATGCGGATGTCTCAACAGAGGAGTCGGATGATGGCTGTATACGGTACTACAGGTGGGAGTGCGGATGCGATTCGGCAGGCGGCCAGTGCAGAAGGCCAGGCGGCGGCGGCACAACGAAACGTCGGGGAGTTGGAGGACAAGGTCGAGCGCCTGACGCTGGTCTGCGCAGCGCTGTGGGAACTAGTCAAAGAACGCAACGGCCTGACGGAGGAAGCACTGGTGGAGCGCATCGCCATACTGGACGCGAAAGATGGAGTGGCCGACGGAAAGATGACGCGAACGGTAAAGCCCTGCGGCAAGTGCGGGCGCCCGGTGTCACCGAAACATCAGAAATGCATCTACTGCGGAGCAGACCGTCCGGTGAGCGGCGTGTTCGAATCGCTTTGAGAAGGGCGGTCAGCGGAGAGTGTCCGTTTGTCAGTTGGGCGATTTGGGCGGTAACCCCTGGCACTTCTGTTTTGGCAGACGCGTTTCTGCGGCTTCATTTGAATCGAGCGGCCATCACCGCTACACTTCTGCCTCTTACAAAGGAGGCCGCATGGCCCGCGAAAATCTGGATGCGCTGATCAACGAAATCAAGGCGCGGATGAAAACCATCCGCGACTCTCTTTGACGTCCCGTCCAAACAGTCCAAAATCAAAGAACTTGAAGAGAAAATGAATGCCGAAGACTTCTGGTCCAACCAGGATGCTGCGCAAAAAGTGATCAAGGAGATGAAGGGGAACCGCGCAGCCATCGAGCCGTTCCTCGCGGTGGAAAAGGAACTGGAGGATGTCGAGACGCTCTACCTGATGGGCAAGGAAGCAGCCGACCAGGCGACCATCGACGAGGCCGACCACCTGCTCTATCGCGTGGAAAAAGATTATCTGAAGGTCGAATTACAGGCACTCTTCAACGGTCCGCATGATATGTCCGACTGCTACGTGCAGATTCATGCCGGCGCCGGCGGCACCGAGGCCTGCGACTGGACCTCCATGTTGTTCCGCATGTATCTGAAGTACTGGGAGAAGCAGCCGGATGGAAAAGGCGGGCAGGGATGGGACGTCTCGGAAGTGGACCGGACCGACGGCGAACAAGCCGGAATCCGCTCCATTACGCTGATGGTGAAAGGTCCCTACGCGACCGGGATCATGAATTGCGAGGTGGGGGTGCATCGGCTGGTACGGATCAGCCCATTCGATTCGAACGCGCGGCGGCATACGTCATTTGCATCGGTGGATGTGACGCCGGTGTTCGAAGGTGAAAACGACGATATCGTCATTCCCGAGAACGATCTGGAAATCATTGCGTTCGTGCGGGCATCGGGACCGGGCGGGCAGAATGTGAACAAGGTGGCGTCGGCCATCCGGATCACGCACAAGCCCACGGGCATTCAGGTGGTCTGCACGTCGGAACGCTCGCAGGTGCAGAACCGCGTGCTGGCGCTGAACCTGATCAAGGCCAAGATTCAGAAGTTGGAAGAGGCCAAGCGCGACGCGGAGCTATACAAGTTGTACGGCGAGAAGGGCGAAATATCGTTCGGTTCGCAGATCCGCTCCTACGTAATGGATGATCGGCGGGTGAAGGACCACCGCAACGGGCATGAAGTTTTCCAGCCGGAACGGATTCTGGATGGCGATTTGCAGGAATTCATCGATGCCCAGTTGCGGTTCAAGGCAACGGGGAAAAAAGAGACAGAGTAGGGGTCTGGACGGCAACCATAGATGTATCTGCAGCGCGGCAGCGGCGGTGGGGCAGGATAGGTGGAACTACCGTCATCGGGGTGGTTGCATGGCGGGGCGGGTTGTCGGATAGTAACGACGTATATACGCACGTCGAAGGGGCATGGCACCATGGTGGAACTATCCGATCGAAAGCAAAACGTGATTACGCGTACGTTGGCCGGTCCACTATTGATCGCGGTTGGCGCTGCGATCATGTGCGCGGGAGCCCAGCAGGGGTGGGCGATATCGCCGGTGCCAGGCATTGTTTACGCGCTGTTGCTCGTAATTTCGTGCCTATTCAATAACACTTGGGGGACGGCGGTCAGCCTGGTGTTCGCTGTGGGGGGAATTCTCCTTCAAACGTACCTCCAAAATCGTAATACGGGAATAGACTGGAACTCTGTGATATTGCCGCGATTCCTGATGCACGCCATATCACTGGTGGGAATCGCGCTGGTGGTCACCGCGATTCAGGGGCGACTGCGCCGTGCCACAAGTGAACCCCAGCGGGAGGAGCGCGAGCTCTTCCAGGCGATCATGGCCTCCATGCACGATGCGATCGTAGAGACGGACTGGAAGGGCATCCGCGATGTGAACGCGAGTTTCAGCCGTATGACGGGTTTTTCACGCGAGGAGTTGATCGGAGCCAAGGCGCCTTTTCCATTCTGGCCGATCGAGCAGTATGCATCGATAGCGGTAGCGCTGGAGAATTCGATGCGCGGCCAGAAACTGGATTTTGAGCTGGTGCTGACCCGCAAGAGCGGCGAACGGTTCCCGGTTCTGCTGAGCGTCTCGCGGATTCTAGAGGGGGAAAAGACTTCCAGCCGGGTCCTGTACAGTTTTCGGGATATTACGGAATTGAAGCAGGCCGAGGCCGCGGCACGCGAGTACCAGGAATTTCTGTCAGCCCAGGGATCGGTGCTGGAGAAAATTGCCGTGGGAGCGCCCGTGGATGCGGCGCTCCTGGCGACGGTGCGGATGATCGAAGGGCTGATTCGCGGCTCAATCTGTATGGTCATGATCGTCAAGGAGGATGGGAAATCGCTGCGCCTCGCCGCGGCGCCCAGCCTGCCGGCGGAGCTTCGGGCGGCAGCGGATAACACGCCGGTCGGCCCCGATAACGGAAGCTGCGGACGGGCGGCTTTCACGGGACGCCGCGAGCAGACGCTGGATTTCGCGAAGGATGCCCAAGGGAGCGAGTACGCGGCGCTGGCGCTGCGGCTCGGCATGCGGGGATGTCATTCCGAGCCGGTCCTGGCGCGCGATGGCAAAGTGCTGGGCACACTGGGGATTCATTTTCGCGAGGTGCGCCCCATGACCAAGGGGGAAGTCTCGGTGCTGGAGTCCGCGTCGCGCCTGGCCGCCGTGGCAATCGAGCGGGGCCGCGAGGAAGGCGTCTTGCGGCGCGGTGAAATGCTGCTGCGCAGGCTGGTCGATTCGAACATCATCGGGATTATCGTCAGCGACCGGGAACGTCTGTTCGACGCCAACGACGTATTCCTGTCGATGGTGGGCTATAGCCGCCTGGAGATGGAACAAGGGTTGATCCGCCGCGATCTCCTGCAGCTACCCGACTTCGTGGAGAAAGACGATAAAGCCTTCAGCGAGATGAGCCGGCGCGGCGCCTGTACGCCTTTTGAAAAAGAAATGTTCCGCAAGGACGGGTCCCGCGTTCCGGTGCTGATCGGCGCCGCTGTAATTGAGGACAACCCGCTGAAGTGGATCAGTTTTGTGGTGGATCTGACCGAACAGAAACGCGCGGCCCGCGAACTGCGCGAAGCCAAGGAATCCGCGGAAATTGCCAATCGGACCAAGGACCGTTTCCTCAATCTGCTCAGCCATGAGCTACGCAGTCCCCTGACGCCGATTCTGACGCTTGCGTCCCTTTTGGAAGACGATCCCCGTCTGGCCCCGGACATCCGCGCCGACATGGAAGTGATCCGGCGGAATGCGGAGATGGAGGCGCGGCTGATCGACGACCTGCTCGATCTGGTGCGCATCGCCAAGGGACGCCTCTCTCCGGACATCGATGTTACGGTGCGTGGCGTACGCGCATCGGCGGCCGTGGCCGGCGAACTCAGTGCCGCCATCGACCGCCAGACCGATCCGCAGGCGACAAAGATG
This sequence comes from uncultured Phycisphaerales bacterium, assembly GCA_903845195.1. Taxonomy (GTDB): domain Bacteria; phylum Planctomycetota; class Phycisphaerae; order WQYP01; family WQYP01; genus CAIMWO01. Next base: position 39,375 of record CAIMWO010000094.1, on the reverse strand, counting down.
GAACCGCTCGACATCCTGCTCGTCGAAGACCATGTGGATACGGCTCGCGTGCTCTCGCGGCTGCTGACGAGACGTGGCCATCGCGTTACGGTAGCGGAGAGCGTCGCGACGGGTCTGGAGAAGGCAACGCACGGGAAGTTTGATTTTCTAATTAGCGATGTAGGCCTTCCCGACGGCACGGGACACGATTTGATGCGAAAACTGGTCACGGATAACCATATTCGCGGAATTGCACTTTCGGGTTTCGGCAGTGAGGACGACATTCGCCGCAGCCGAGAGGCAGGCTTTTTGGAGCATCTGACCAAGCCGGTAAATTTTGAGACGTTGCACGAGGCGATATCGCGTCTGAAGGACAGTCCAAGGCCCTAGTTCCACTAGAACAGGACATGTTCGAAAGGATCACAAAAAAGATCAAAATATTGTGATTCTTAGTGTGTTATTAAGTAATAGGAAGGCTATTGATTCGTTTTTCACTTGGAATATGATGGCGGTTGTTCGTGGGTGTTTTGCTTCAATGGACCTCACAGCCTCCGGGGAGAAATCATGAAGAGTACGGGTCATCGGCGATTGTTTGGGTGGATCATCTGTGCGTCCGCGTTGTTGGCCGCACGTGGGGCCTTTGCCGGCCCCGCAGAAGACTATGCCGCGCGATGGGGCACCGAGGAAAAGCGGGCGGTAACGCCGGAGATGCGTGCCCAGTTGGCCAATCAGATCTTTGACTCGGTCAAGGGCGAACTGATGGAGAATCGTAGCGCGAATCGGAAGCACACTAAAGGCAAGGGAACTTCTTCCATTTTGGAAGACCAGCAATTCCTCACGAGCCTTCCGGCGGATCATAAAGAAAAAGTCGTGTATTTCAGTGACAGGATCTACGCGCTGGGCTATCGGCAGATTCCAAGTTACCCCGCAGCTGCCCAATCGCTGGGATTGATACAGTCCCTGGTGCCGGATCGCCGCGTGGAGTGTCTGCAAAAACTGGAAAAAATGTACATCGCCGTGTACGAACGAAATCCTTCCAAAAACGTTGGCATGGCCAAGGGCCTGGCCAAGGTACGCATGCAGTTGGGGCAGGAAGAGTACGATGTGCTGCAGCGCAAACAGGAGAATCAAGGCTTGCCGCTGCAGGAGTTCATCAAGGAACTGCACAAAATCCAGGATGTTTACGAGCAGGGCTTGAGCGTGGTGCGCGGGGCCATCAGTTCAGTCAAGCCTCAGGCGGCGGGGCGAACGGATCTGCAGAATTTCGTGCAGGATGCGGAGGAAGTTGAGAGCGAACTGGTCGGCTCGCAGAAGGCACTCTTTGATCCGCTGCACCGTGCCGAGGCTTTGGAAAAGACGCTGAACCAGCACAAAGTACTTTTGACCCGCTTTAAGGCGAATCCGGGCGATACGTCGCTGGCGGATCGCCTCGTGCGGATCTACGTCAACGAACTCAACGACATCGCGGCGGCACAGGCGCTGGCGGCGCAGACGTCGGCACCGTTGAAACCTCTCGTCGGCCAGCTGAAAAAGAATCCGACCACGCTTTCCGTTGCCGATTGCATGGCTCTGGGAAAGTGGTACGAACGAATCGACGACAATCCCCAAAGCTCGAATCATGGCGAGATGCTGATTCGCCAGCGGGTTTACTTTGGGCAGGTCGTGGCCAAAGCTTCGGCCAAGGATGCGGATGCCCGCACGGCGGCGACCATGTTGACGCGCATCAACGGAGAACTGGAAAAGCAGGGCATCGACGACACCAAGGCCGTTGAAATGGCCACGGCATTTTCGTCTTCTCTGGATCAACCCGTCCAGGTGGCAACTCTCGATACGCCCAAGAAAGTGGATGTGCCGCGGAATACGGGCGATAGGACTACCGGCGGCAACCCATTTGACACCGGCCACTCGCCGAAGACGGTCGACACTCCCAAGACCGTAGATACCCCCAAGACGGTCGATACTCCGAAAACCGTAGACCCACCGAAGACCGTGGACACCCCCAAGACTGTCGATACGCCGAAGACGGTGGACACCCCCAAGACCGTGGAAACCACGAAGACTGACCCGCCCGCTGTGGCATCATCCGGCACGGGCGAACCGCCCAAGACCGACAATGCCGGCGAAGACGCATGGAAGAAGTATGAGAAGTCGATCAAACTGCAAAGCGCCGAGCGCAGCTCCGAGAATTCCGGCAAGCGCGCGACAATCTTTGACTTTGGCGATTGAAGTGGCGGGTGTTATTGGGCGGGCGGCCGATCGAGAACGGTCGCAGGGTTCAGCGGTTCAGTCTTGAGCCCGTCGGGGGTGATGGTGAGTTGCTCGATGCGTTTCTCGGCGCGCTCAAGTATGCCCCGGCAGCGTTTGACCAGTTCCATGCCCTGCTCATATTTGGCCAGCGATTCCTCCAGCCCGATCTGTCCGGACTCGATCGCCGCGACGATCTGCTCGAGCTGCGTGACGGATTCTTCAAACGACAATGGTTTCGATTCTTTGGCCATGGGAATAAGTTTCCGGGTTCGGGGGGAAAGATGCAAGTGGGCGGGTCCAGACAGTTCGTGGATCGGCCCGATCGAATTATTTTCGAACGTGTGAAAACGCCCCAAGAGGGACGCTCAAAATAGTGAGCCCTGTTTCGGCTTACCGACGGTCGAATCGAGTGTTCCATCAGCCAGTCGCGAGGTGATGATCTGCCCGGTCTGGACATCCCGGACGGAACGAAGAATCCGGCCGTCCTTGGTCGTGGTGATCGAGTAACCGCGTTCCAGCACGGCGTGGGGCGAGACGACGCGGAGTTGACCGGCCAGCGCGGCCATGCGCTGCTTCGACGCGGCAACCTGGCCATTGAGCGCCAGCCAGAGCTTGGCGCTCAGATGATCGACGCGATCGCGCTGGCGATGAATGCGACTCATCGGCGAGGCTTTTTCGAGGCGCCCCTGGCTTCGATCCAGATGCGTGCGGCTGCCGTTCAGACGCGCCGCGGCGGCGCTGCTGAAATTCCGCTGGGCCTCTTCGACGCGCCGCCAGCCCTGGGCGATCGCATGGCGCGGCTCAATACGTTCGATCAAATGCGTGAGTTGATCGACGCGCCGGACCCGTTGGCGAAGCGACTCACGCAGAGATTCATTCAAATCGCTTCCGAGCGATTGCAGATTTGCCCCGGCCAATTCAACGCTGCGGCGAACATCGCGGGTCAGCAGAATCGCCTGCGCCTGCAATCGGGCGCCCAGGTCGGCAACGTCTGGAATGGTCAGCTCGGTAACGCCTGTAGGTGTGGGGCCGCGCAGATCGCCGACCAGATCGGCAATCGTGGTGTCCGGCTCGTGACCGATGCCTGTGGCGATCGGAATCCGCGAAGCGACAATCGCGCGGGCCACGTTTTCTTCATTGAACGCCCAGAGATCCTCCAGCGATCCCCCGCCCCGGACGAGAAGAATCAGGTCCACACCACCGATTGCCTCCGCGTGGCGATTGACCATCTCCAGAGCGCGCACGATATCCGGAGCCGCCTGTTCTCCCTGCACCCGGACCGGCATGAGCAGGCTGTGAAGCCCCGGGAAACGCCGATAGGCGGTCGTGAGCACGTCATGGAGCACATCGCCGGTCTTGCTGGTGATAATGACGATCCGCTGGGGCAAGGACGGGATCGGACGTTTGCGTGCCGCTTCGAAGAGTCCCTCGGCGCGAAGCTTTTCGCACAACTGGCGAAAGGCCAGTTCGAGCGCGCCAGCCCCCTGCGGCAGAAGCGTTTCGACGTAAAACTGCAGTTTGCCCTGGGGTTCATAGAGCTTGAGAGTCCCGCGGGCGATGACGGCCAATCCATCCTTGGGTTTGAATTTGAGCCGCGCCAGGGCGTCCTTCCAGAGCACGCAGGGCAATTCGGCGCCGGGTTCCTTGAGCGTAAAGAACGCGTGTCCGCGATCGTACGTGCGGAAGTTCGAAATCTCCCCCTGAATGAACAGGACACCGGGAATGGCGTTGAGCAGGAGCTGATTGACCAGCGAATTGACCTGGGCCACCGTGAGTGGCTTCTGGGCCGTGCCCGTCGGGAGTGCCGCGAGCTCCTGTGCTTCAGATTCCGCGCGTTGCTCGATCAGGGCACGCTCCTGGTCGGGTGTCAGTGGGGGGGCATCGGCGTTGAAGAGCGAAGACGCCGGGCTGCGTGCGGCTTGAGCCTTACGCATGGCATCGGTTTGCATGGGATCAAAGGGCTTTCGGGCCATACGGGGATTCTAACCGAACCGGAGCGTCACGTCGTGACGGCAACCCGGCGCGCGGTGCCGGTGGGCACCAAAATTCCATAAACATCAATCGGGCCTCAGTTTGGCGCAAACTAAGAATAGATTGCACAAAATGACACAAATTAATTTGCATCTTTACTCGGACGTGCTATTCTATGGATGGAGTTTTCGGAGAGAGGTCGCGAAACGCGGCCTCGGGTTCCAGCAGGAACCCAGAGTTGTTACCCGGGAGAGATCGGGTAGGAATATCTGAGACTTCTCAACTTGGAAAAATTGAAGGGTAGTGCGACCAGTTATGTCTTGCGCTGCAAGCGGAATGCCTGCATGGCTGGAGATAACCCGGGATCGTCAGAAACTGAGCCGGAGAGAAGAGTGTTCGGCTTAGGGGCTGAGAGTAACTCGCGGATGCGAGGACTTGGTGCTGTCGTATTTTGTTTGGCGCCCGAATCCTTGGAAGGATCCAGTAATGCAGAAGTCGTTCTTTGCCCTCTCGATCGCAGGCTCGCTGATGTTGGCAGCCAATGCGTATGCCGGCCCGCAAAACGCCGTGGCACGCATGGGCGACACCTCAGCGGCTACAAACTCCCATGGAGTGACACATTCGAACGCCGGCAGCACGGTGCTCGATCTGACCACCCCTGTCATTACCAGTATGGCTGCGGACGAAACGGACGTTTATAGCGGAACGCTCGATGCGGGCTCCGCGCGGCTTCTGCGTGCGGCGGTTAACGACGCGCAGCGACCCACCGGCTACGCCATCGTGGCCATCAGTCGCACCGAGAGTACTGAGTCGAGATTCATCTCCGCCTCGAACCCCTCAACTCTATTGGCGCTGGCCTATAGCAACTCCATTCCAACGCCGAAGCCCAAACTCGTTCGCGGCAAGAAAGAAATTCATGCGCTGGTGGCTTGGGCCAATCCGCCATTGAACTTGATCGAACAGGTAGAACCCGTGGCGGTGGTGGTCCGCATGGCCCCTGCGCCGGCGGCGCCCACGGTGCCTGCGGCACGGGTGATGAATGTCAGCCAGACGGTCACGGAAACCAGCGGCGAACCTTCGGAAACGAATGTCGACCGCCATCGTCCGGCGACCTTCGGCATGCTCGGCCTGGGCGCGCTGTTCCTTCCGCTGGGTTGGATCGTGCGTCGCAAGAACTGAGCCTGAACTGCAAACGACCAGTATGCGGCAGGCATACCAGACGCAGGGAGAATAGGGTCGTTGGACAGTGATAATTGGCGGCAGCGCCGCCACCGGCGAAGCTCGCCAATTATCACTTCCAGCCGATCCTATGCGTCTCGTATGCCTGTCGTGCTTTTTGCGGCCCGGGCGGTGGGGCAACTCCCGACAACACGCGATCTTACTCTCTGATCTCTACCAGCGTGTTGAGGGGGATAATTGCGTAGAGTTCTTCAATATCCGGATTGGAAAGGGCCACGCAACCGGCCGTACCATTGCGGCCTTCCGCGTGGCCGTGAATGAATATCTCCCCACCCAGAGGCGTCTTCCAGAGCTTGTTCTGGTTCTCCTCCACGGTCAGATCGGAATCGAGCGCCGCCAGAATCTGATCGTACTGCTCGCGGTTGATGAGGCCCGCGGCCAGCGCCTTGTCAGCGACTGGGCGGTTCGGGTAATCGAGGCCGAGCGAAAGATAATACTTGCTGTCCGGATTACGGAATACCACGCGGTAATTGCCCAGTGGCGTCTTGCGATCGCCTTCGACCGACTTGTCGCCGGAATTGGACCCCGTGATGCACGCATAGGTCTTCACCAGCGCCGGCCCATCGAAAAGCTCCAGCTTTCCAGCAGCCTTGTGAACGACGATTCGGGGCGCGGTGAGATTCATTTCCACAGCCTTTGCTCGATGGTAGTTGGGGTGCACAGCGTACACGACGATGCCGACGATTTCACGCAGCGCCTCCCGCGGGTCCAGCGGCGTCCATTCCTGCGGACGCGACGCCACCGTGGTGCAACTGATGCCCACTTCGCGAAATGCCATGCGAACCCGCGTAAGGTGCGAAGGGCTGGAGCATGCGACCACGGTGGTGTAGCCGTGGTCGATCATGAATTGTCGCGTATTGGCCGCGGTGGCGCGCGTGTTGATCCCGATCGGATCGAGCGTGAGTGCCGAATCGGGGATGCCCTTCTGCTCGCACAGCCGGCGCATGGCTTCGGGTTCATCGGCCGGGGCCTGTCCCGCCACCGGTGTGACCGCACCTGATAGTAGAAGATGCCGTGCCAAGCCGCGCTTGTAGAGATCGATGGCGGCCAGTGTCCGGTCCCGAAGGATCACCGAAGCGTCGCCATTAGGCAGCACGCGATTGCCCAGCACCACGGCGACATCGACCGGCGACTTGGGCGGATTTTCCGCACTGTAGAGCACCACAATGCCCATGAGGAATGCCGCCAGCGCCGCGGCATACACGAACGCCGCCAGTTGAGTGAAGCGTGTGATGTGGACCGTTTCGCGCAGCCGTGACGAAACCTGCAGCCACCGCCGCACGGCAATCGCCCAAACGCCCAGCAGCCCCGCGACAAGCAGCGTGGCGGGAAAATACGGCGAGGCATCCGTGCGATCCTGATGCCAAAGCGTGTAAAAATATGCGGTGTTTCCCAGCAGGAGGAGAATCATCAGGTACGTGGGCCACAGCATGAGGCGGACCACAGCAGGCGCCTGCGGACGCTGAGCCCATTGCGGATGAGACAGTCCTTGCAACAGCGGTCCCCCGAAAATCGGAACCATCAGAACGGAGGCCACCCACAGCCAGGGAATCGCCTTTTCAAAGATAGGGCCGGCCCAACGCAGATCCATCCAAAGATCGAAGCGCCACGAGAATAGCGAGAGAATGGCCAGAAGGGAGACTGCCACATGGAGGGCCCAGGTGAAACCACGTAGAAGACGGGTGTTGAGCGGAAGTGCAATAATCTTGGACATGACCTGATTCTGCCTGATCGCGTGCATAAACAAAAGACGGCCGTCGTAACCTTGTAAACATTATCGACGAACGCCGCCCTCGAGGATTCGCATTTTCGATAAATGGGAGAATTCGCGGCGATTCAGAAACGTGTTTTCCGATTGGTTCTTAGAATGGCATTGTGTGATGGAGCAGGTTTCGATGCGAACGCCGGCCCGTGCGGGCAACCCCCAGGCCCAGCGCGATTGAACTGGTGAGCGAACCGAGCACGGCCACGCACACGAGAATGACCAGATCCACCAGGCCGTGGCCGACGGGCGCGGAAGACGATCCAAAGCAGATGAAGATGAGCGCAATCAGTGCAAAGAACGCACCGACGAACTCCAGGATGGAGGCCAGCATCAACACCCCGCCGGCAAAGAGAATCCAGACGCCGCGCCGCACCAGCAGCAGTGAAATTGCAGAAATCGCGGTCATGGCGATCGGAAGCGTATTCAGCAGGGAAAGCGATGAGAACAGGAAATGGTGTGTGCAGGAGAGACACGCGAGAACGGCCAGGACGCCGCTCATCGCGTAAACTAGGTACTTCATCATGCACCTCCCGGCACACTCTTCGCACCGCCAAAGATACACGCGATGCACCTCGGGCTAACCCGCAGTAATTCCCGGGATTACACTCAATATCCACCCGTTCGAGCAGGCGTTGCAGATCCGCCGTCAAGGCGGGAATTATTGGAATTTGCCGGCTGGCCAGTTCGCAGTTGGGTCAATTGGGGTGTTGCAATAACGTTCTGAAGTGCTGTGACATGATTTTCCGGATCAGTTCGGTCGAGATCGTGAGGGTTTCGACGACGGATTCGCAAGGCAACTCAAGAGGCTTCCCGGATGCTCCTGCGTGCTTGGGCGGGTGACGAACCTGAGGCGTGGCACGATATTCCGGACAGAGCGTCAGCAGTTCAAGCGTCTCGACCGGATCGCGACCGCGAATGTCGGCGTCAAGAGGATTACGCCCCGTGGTTGATTCACTGATGCCGCCCGTCACTGCGATCTGAATGCGCGGCCAGATCCGAATCTTTTGCAGTTGCTCGATGAGCTGGCGGGTCTGCGGCACGCTCGTCGTGAAACTGCCGTGAATGAGCAACACATCCGGATTGAGCTGGCCTATCGAGAAGGAAATCTCCTCCCGGGTCAGTCCGGCGCCGGCGAAGAAGACCGTCCAGCCGTGCGCCTCGGCCAACGTCGCGGTGATGTGTGCCCCGAGTTCCTCGCACTCACCGGGCGCGGTGAGAACCATGATCGAGCGTCCGGTGGCGCAATCCAATCCTGCCTGCTCCAGGTGTGGCTCCAGAAGCGCGAGCATGCCGCCCAGCGTTCGTATGGCCGTGTTGTAGGTTCGCCCGGCGATGGTTCCATCGGCTTTGAGTCGCTGTGCACATTCGAGCGTAGGCCAGAGAATTTCCAGAAGGAGGGACTCGGCAGGCACCTTCCAGGCGAGCGCCTCATTGATCAGGGCGTTACAGGGCCGCGCTTCGCCTTGCAGAACATGATGTACGAATCTTTCCAGAAGAAATTCAGCAGAATAAGCCATAAAGTTTCCGCTCCGTCGGATACGCGCCGGCCATCCTTGGCGGCGGATTACAGTGGCGACATCGCGAGTCCAATCGTGATCGCCGCGAACAATGCTTGTATATCGTTGGCCTCCGCAGCCGGTGTAAAGGCGAAAAGCGGTGACGTGCGCATGTCTATTTGCTCCGAAAGTTGAGAGACACAATCGACATTCTGTCTGATGGGCTGTGTGATACCCGGAATGGGCGATGACACTTTGTAGCTGCGTGTTGCCCTTTGCACGGAGGAGGAAATTGCAGCGGTGAGATTCCCTTAACCAAGGTGTTTTCGAGATTCAGAATGAATGTGGAAAACTTTTGAGACTACGAAAATCGCTTTTTAGCGTGGAAATTTGCTGAATAGATATGCAGTCCGGCAGCACTTTTATGGCGTATAACACGACATTGCCTCAGAGGCCGCATACAAACAATGATCACGTGTGAAGTTGTGATCGCTGCACAATATTCCGGCAAAATGATCGTGAAAATGGCTTCTTGCGTGATGTCTTGTCAACCAGTCAGGGGATGGGGATGCTTCGCGGCAAAGTCAACTGGTCCCCTGTATATGGTCGCCAAACTAGGTGGAAGGCCTTCGGTAACAGGATAAAATAGCAATATTTACAGCTTACTTTCGAAATCGATTATTAACATTTCTTATGAACAATCGCAAGTGCCGCAATTGGTTTTGGCCAGGCCGTGGCCCATTGTGGATGAAAGTCGATCCGGCGATCCTCGCCGGATGCGGGGAGATTCGATGGATTGAGTTGTCGAGGGCGGCACTTGGGTTGTGGACAAGTCTGTGCGAGCCTTGTGGAAAACTTGTGGGAAAAATGTGGCAAAATCGCCCGGTTGATTGATCATTTCGTCTCTTTTTGACCCCCGTGGGCCTTTGTATAACAGAATTCCGACAGCTTGGATATAGTTTTCTGACCTGTCAAATGTGTCGTGGGATTTGCAGACTCGCTACGACAACAGTGCGCTGGCGATTATTATCGGGAGCGACGTTCTCGACGAGTCTGGCACGGCCGTTGCCTTAGTCTCCATCGAACCATTCATGAACCTGCTCGCCTGAAGATCGGCATTTCAATACGCGGCTTGGTTCGGCAAGGCCTTTCCTGTCTCCTGCAAATGGCCTTGCTCCTTTGTTGTACTCTCGCCCGTGTGTTCTCGGGCACCTTGTGTAAATGAAAACTTGGACGTATCCGGTTCACCCGGCAGCGCGCGTCCGCTGCTCGTATTGGAGCGTGCGCGCTGCCGCTGAATCGGACGTTGCAATTCTGCTTGATTGTGCCACTGAAAAATAGCAGGCGTAAAGGACCACGGAGTTGGTCTGCGCCCTCTGTACCGATTGATTGTTGAGAGGATCTCACATGGAATCAATTTCACTGCACACGACTTCCGCACACGATCTCACGTCGACCTGGGAAACTTATCGGGAAACGCTTTCCGCCGAGTCCCGCAATATCTTGATACTGCACTATCTTCCGCTGGTGAAGTTCGCTGCCATTCGCGTTCTCCAGCGGCGCGGCGGAGGCGTCGAGATGGACGACCTCATGCAGTGGGGCGTCTTCGGTCTGCGCGACGCCATCCGCAGTTTCGATCCCGCCCGCGGCGTGAAATTTGAAACGTACTGCGTCCCGCGGATTCGTGGATCCATGCTCGACGGCCTCAAGGCCCTGCAATGGGCGCCGCGGGATGTCCGCTCGCGGCTGCAACACTACAACGAGCTGCAGGACCAACTGCAGATGGAGATGGGCTGCAAGCCCGACGAACAATCGCTCTCCGCCCGCATGGGCATTTCCCGGGAAGAATATGCCGCGCTGATGCGCGACACCGTCGCCTGCAGCGTTTCCAGCCTGCATGCATCGTGCTCGGAGAGCGATGGCGAAAAGGAAATGCGGCAGATGGACGTGCTGCAGGATGCCCGCGAAATGCAGGCCGCTGATGAAGTGCAGCATCGGGATCTGCGCGAACTGTTCATGAAGGAACTCACGAAGAACGAGCGGCTGGTGATGATGCTTTATTATTACGACGAACTCACGATGCGCGAAATCGGCGATGTGATGGGCATCAGCGGAACGCGCGTCAGCCAGATGCATTCCGAAATCATTGCCCGTTTAAGGGAAAGACTGGCGAAACGTATAACACACTGCGGAGGTCGTCCGCAGGTGACGATGGATATCTGACGGAAGAGAGAACCAACCCGTGGAGGATCCGCGGGCCCAGCGCCACGACACGGAGGTTGTGGCCTGGATTGATATGCAGGGAAGCATCGAATCTCCTGTTCCCCGGATCGCGGCCAACGACGCATGAGGCAACGGACGCCGGAACGATTCGTGGAAAGCCCCCAACGCTCGGCGCAGAAAGCCGCAGGGACGCGGCAGGCGCAAATCGCGCGGCATGGATCGCCGGCGATTGAACGGGCGAAAGGGCGAAACGGTCGATGGCGGAGTGTTCTGCGGCAACTGACCCTCAGGCAAGGTCACTTGCAGTGGACGGGCCAGTCGATCGAACGTACCGTCCCACGGCATGGACGCCGTGCGGACCGGTATTCGGGGGGAAAGAAGGCAACCTGCAAGAATCAGGAATACAGAAGCATGAAGCACGGTTCAGCGTGCCAGCAGCCTTCTTGCTTCCTGCTCAAGGCTGCGTCGCGGCCGGTGCGGTCGTCGCGGATGGAACCGTGGCTGCTGGCGCCGTAGCCGCGGGAGCCGTCGCGGCACCCGGGGAATTGTTCGCAGCGTAAAGAAGTATGTTACGTGCCAACGTTTCCGAGGTCTCCGGCGAATAACCCAGAATTCCCCAGGTGTTGGTGCCCAGCAATCCGCTGGTCACATCTTCTTCGGAGAAAATCACAGCATGTCGGCTTCCGAAATTCATCGCCTGCAGTTTGGGCATCGTTTGCCGTCCCTGCGCGATCAAGTAATAGGGTCGATAGGAAATTTCCGCCAGGGGTAGTGAATCCGGGATCTTACCGTTGTATAGATCATCTCCCACCGGAATGAAATCCATGGGAATCGAGGGATAAAGTGTCACGAGGCTGTGGGCGACCGATTGCGCGAACGGCGCGTTACCTCCGGCCGCATCAACAAACAGCGTTCCGCCGTTATCCAGAAACGCCTTGATCTTCGCCTTTTGCTCATCCGTGAAGGTCAGGTTTCCCGTGCCGGTCAGATGCGCCACCGGCGTCTTGGTCACATCCAGATCGCCGATTTTCACCATGGAAAGCTTCAGTTCCGTGGCGTAATCGCGCCGGGCAAGCCTGGCCAGCCGCGGCCATGCTGCGGGCTCGGGCTCCGCGTTGCCGGAAAAATCCAGCAGGGCCAGCGAAATCGAATGCTTTACCGGCGTATTGGATTCGGGAACCTGCAGTGAACGTAGCTTCTTGCGAAAGCCCGATTTGCCCGTCGCGTACATGCACATGTTCGCGGGCAGATCCCAGGCCGCGGTCTTGGAATACCATTTCATTGCCCATGCAGCGCCCATGTCTGTCGGGCAATGTATCCACAATTCACGCGCGCCATTGGAAAGCCCCAGGATTGTCGTGTTGCGGAGTTTATGCGTCGGAATAATCGAGAAGAGCGGATGCTCGTTGGGCAACTCGCGCATTTCGTACTTATCGTCGCAGATGGCCGCGGCATATTTCCGCATCGCCTTCGTGAACTCGTCGGATTTGCCATCCGCGGTGGAAAAGATCAGCCCGCCGGCATTCACGTAAGCCCTGATCTTGGCGATGTCATCCTTGGTGAACATGGGATCCTGCGATCCCGTGATCAACAGGATCGGCGCGTCCAGCCACTCCTCCACGGGCACCTTCAGGTTGACGGTCTGCCAATTCAATGGGCGCTCGAATTCCCGGTACATCCAGTGCGTGATATGTGCCGCATCAAACGGCCGTGCGTTCCAGCGGCTGACGACACCGGGCTTCGGCCCCGCATATTGCAGCTTGTTGAACATGATGGGATTGCGCCCGCGGGCCAGAAAAAGCATGGCGAACGCAGTATTAACGGCCGGCGAGTTCCCTCCCATATCCGTCACCCAGCTCCCGTCGGGATGCTGCGAACGAAGCAACTCCGCTGCCGACGTCGCGAACCACGGCGTGGTGCCGAAAAACTTCATCCCCCCGGTAAGGCCGACCCGTTCCAGGGCATACAGGTAGTACAGATTGTTCTGCGGAACGGAAGGCTTGTAGTTCGCAGTCAGCCAGGCCAGTCCGGTCTCGATGTTATGATCCACCACCGGCACCAGCGGGGCATCGTTATTCAGCCGATCGCTCGTAATGTACAGCGTCGCCAGTCCCGCCGACGACATCGCCGGCGAGATCTCCGTCCAGCGCGGATCGCCGATCGGCGGCGTGTCGTGATAGCACCATCCCCCGCTCTTGTCCTGATGCCCTCGCCAATGGCGGTCAACCGCCTTCCAGAAACGTTCGGGCACTTCGATCTGATAGTCTTCCGCATACCACATCGCCAGCACCGCCAGCTGGCTGTTGGAATTGTCCCACCAGTTCGGGCCGACGAACGCGTCAGCCTCCGGCTTCACCGACCTGTCTCTCGGGCCGTGATAGCTGAAGGCGCCATCCGCGGAGATCGCATCGCGCAGATAATCGCGCGCCCGGTTGGCCGCGACGCGCACTTCCGGCTTGCTCTTGTACAGCGGCGCCAGCGCCATGAGCTGGTAAGACGCCGCATACGTCGCGGCAGGCTTCGTGTTGCTGACCCACTTGATCACGGGCGCCAGGTCCGGCGAGGTACGCATGATGCGCGGATTCTCCGACGACTCGCCGCACTGCAGCAGCGCGTAAAGCACCAGCGAAGTGACGCCGCCCGTCTGGTCGCCGAAATCGGATTTGGGGCCCTCTTCCCAGTTGTCAGTCCCGTTCTTGTGCGACAGCAGATAGTCCGCGCCTTTGTTGATCGCGCTGAGAATCTCATCATCCGAGACTTCGGCCGCGGGAAGCGCTCGCGGCAGCAGCACTGCGGTCAGGAGCACGCCAACCGCCGCAAAGATGTTCCGCATTCTTGAGAAGGGAATCGAAAAAGACATGGCAGACCTCATTTGGTCAGTTAAGTTTATTTTAGTGTCATATTAAACCATCTATTACGCAAGATTAAGCATATTTTTTCTTCAATGGATCCAAACTGCCAAGTTTCAATGACTTCCATCCTATTGGGCCTCCGAATGCTTCAGAACGAGCACACCAAAGCCCGCCTTGTTATCCCCCTTTGCCGGAAGGTTGCAGGGAAGATAGAGCTGGCCCGTATGCTCGTCATACGCGATGGTGCGTGCAGACTTAACGGTATCTACGGTCGCCGCGACTTCGAAAGTATTGGCGTCCTTTTCGGCGATGACCGTGGCCGTGCCATCCTGGCCATTGGCGGAGATCGCCAGCTTCCTCACCGGATCGAACGCGACGCCGTCAACCCCTTTGCCGATCGGCAGCACCGCCAGAACTTTGCCCGAGTCCGCATCGAGCACGATCATCTTCTGATTGCCGCTGCAACCCGCAAACAGGCGGCGATGGGCCACATCGATTGCCAGGCCGGTCGGTTCCTCGCCGGGCGCCAATGACCAGTGTGCCTCCACTTTCAGCGTCTTGGTGTCGATCGCCACCAGCTCGTTCTTGTCTTCAACGTTGACGTAGAGGCGCCCCTTCCCGTCGACGACTGCAAATTCAAGCTTGCCGGTTACCGCGATGGCTCGCGGTTCCTCATCCACGGCTGCGGGATCGATCACCGTGATGGGCCCGTTCTTGCCGTTGCACGCAAAAACGAGTTTGCTGGCAGGGTCATAGACGATGGCATCAGGCTTGATCGACGCCTTGACCTTGTTCAAGGTTTTGAACGTGGTCAGATCGAAAACCGAAACAGTGGCATCCTGGCCGTTCGTCGCGAATCCCATGTTGTGATCCGGGTCCAGCGCGATGCCGTGAATGCCGGGCGTGGGTTTGACCTCGCCGACCGACTTGCCAGAATCGGCATCGAGAACGGCGATGCGCGTGCCGTTCGTGACGTAAAGGCGGCGGGCCTTGGAATCCACGGTGATGTAGTCCCATCTGGCGTCGCCGGCGATGGGGAACTGGTCGGCGACGGCGTACGGCGCGGACTTTGTCGCGGGGCCATCAGCGTACGCAAACGAAATCGCCGCGGCACAGAGGAACATCGCGAGACCAAAAAGAAGAGATCGTTTCATGGTGGCCTCCGGAAAGGGTGCTGGCTGGGTCAATGCGTGATGATGCGCGAGAAGGCATCACAGCTTTGTCGGATGTAATTGTCAAAATTATAGAGCGTGGAGTTCCCAGAGGCGGGAAATTTCCATGTGGCGATGTTTACTGAATGTTACGCGGCGGCATATTCGCATGGATGCTGCGGTAGACAGACGGGCTCTGTCCCGTGATGCGGCGAAATTGCTTGTTGAAATACTGGGCATCCGGCAATCCGACACGCTGGGCCACGCGATGCACCGGCATGTTGGTGGCGGTCAGCAGGTAGCAGGAATGATCGATGCGCCGAGTCAACAAGTAACGGGGGATCGTCATGCCAAAACGGCTGCGGAAACAGCGGGCAAGATAATTCTGGGTCAGTTCCACTTCGTCCGCCAGTTGTTCCACCCGCAACGGCTCGTTGAAGCGCGCGTGCAGGATGGTGAGCAGTTTTTCCAGCGCGGTATCCGCAGCCGTCGGCTGTGGCGCTCGCTGGGGCTCGGCGAGCATCGCAATCTGGAGCAGCGTTTCCTGAAACCCTGCCGCGGCGACTGCGGCGGCATTGCGGTCGCCGAATTTACCCCTGGCATAGAAACCGGTCACCTGTTTGAGCCGATCGATAATGAATTCCCGCCTGGGCCCCAGACGCAGGTGAAGCGGGATGCGAAAAGTATCGTCCGCCGCTCGCCGCGGGGTGGCAGTAGGGGGGGCGAAATGCACGCACCAGTGATATCCGGCCTGTGGCAAGTCATAAGCGCTCACGATGCCGGCAGGCGAAAGCGTGCAGTCACCCGGCTGCAGGGCGTAACTCTGCGCCCCGATTTGTACCACACCCGTATAGAGGTGAATATGGAGGGCGTGCGTCCTGGCCATGTACTTCGTTTGATAGCCGCGCTCATCCAAAGGAAACTGTCCGGCGTTGTGAAGCGTAGGCGTCCAATGCCGCGGCAAAGGCCGTCCTTCGGAGGCAGCGGTACTGGAAGTGGGCTTCATCATTGTTGAATTTATACCACAATTGGCAAATCGTTCCAATTGTTTGCGCCCCGGTCAACATGCTACAAATTCCCACGATGCGTATGCCCCGGTTCTGTGCCGGTGCCGTGAACGCTCGGTTGGAACATGGGAAAGGAGCCCCCAATGCCCAAGCGCGGATTGACCCCGGAAGAAAAAACGTTTTACG
This sequence comes from uncultured Phycisphaerales bacterium, assembly GCA_903845195.1. Lineage (GTDB taxonomy): Bacteria > Planctomycetota > Phycisphaerae > WQYP01 > WQYP01 > CAIMWO01. The sequence continues at coordinate 23,259 of CAIMWO010000094.1, read as the reverse complement.
AGAAGAATGGTTACGTCGTCGTCAAAGGCCTGCTGACCAAGCAGGAGGCTGCGGAGTATCGAAAAGAGTGCCACGAGCTCGCCGCTCGCCTGCAAAAGTTCCGCGATATCGATGCCGTCTGGTCGACCGTCAAGGCCGATGCCTCCGGCAAGAAACCCGTCCTGCAGCACTGCCATGATGTGCAGTTCTACAGCGCCGCGTTCGCACGCCTCATCGTCGATGAACGGATGACCTCCATCGCACAATCGATCATCGGCCCCAACGTCCAGTTGCACCACTCGAAGATGTTCATCAAGCCGCCCGAAAAAGGCGCACCGTTCCCCATGCACCAGGACACGCCCTATTTCGAACACGAAAAACATTCCATGATCGCGGTGATCTTCCACTTTGATGATGCCCCCATCGAGAAGGGCTGCCTTCGGGTAGTCCCCGGATCGCACAAACTCGGCGTGATTCCGTCTGATCGCCCCGACCATTCGCTCTCACCCGAGGAATACCCGGTCGAAAAGGCCCTGCCCCTTCCTGCCGAAGCCGGTGATGCCGTCTTCTTCAGCTACCTGACCATCCACGGCTCGGGCCTGAACGTGTCATCCGAAGCCCGCACCACCGTACTGGTGCAGATGCGCGATCCGGAAGATCGCCCCGTCCGCCACGAGCACGTTTCCCGCGGCCAGGGCATGATGCTCGCCGGAGTCGATCCGTCCTGCTGCACCACCAAACCGCTCTCCGACAACGGCACGGCCGCGCCGGCGATGGGTGCGATGGGCGCCATGGGCGGGGGTATGATGGGCTCGACCATGGGTCAGCCCGCTGTCGCCGTGAAGTAACGCGGCGGCACAGGAGCCTGCAAAATTTGCGGCCGGCACCTTGAGCACGTGCCTCCGTCCACCTGACGGACCGCCGCAAAACAGCATGAATAACGCTGCGGCGGCAAGGAAATGGTCCTTGCCGCCGCGGCGTCCTTGCGCGACCATACCGATCGCGTCAGGGGAGTCATCCGGTTCTTTTGGAGGTCCTGTTGTGAGTGTCACTGCACCCGCGAGTATTCCGTCCACCCCCCGCGAACGTTTCATTGCCTGCCTGGAGCGCCGCCCGATCACCGGCCTCGTGCCCCATTTCGAACTCGTTTTCTTCCTGACAATGGAAGCCTTCGGCCGGCTTCATCCCTCCCAGCGCCACTACGGCCAATGGGATCAAATGTCCGATCGCGAGCGCGATCTCCATCGCCGCGACATCGCCGACCTCTTCGTGACCACCGCCCGCACCTACAACCACTCCGCCATCTTCTTCCATGAGCCCAGCGGCTGGGGCAGCAGTGGCGGCACCTCCGGCGATGACGAAAAAATGCGCACCCTGGAACACATCGCCCAGCAATCCAACCGCCAGTACTTCCTCATGATGCATGGTGACGCCACCTACTCGATCCCCGACGGCGCCGGCATGATGAAATTCGTCGAGGATATCGCCGACCGCCCCCAGGAACTCAAAGACAGCGCCGCGGCCTGGGTCGATAGCTCCCTCGAACGCGCCGTCAGATACAAAAAGCACGGCGTGCTCGACTGCTACGCGCTCTGCGCCGACTATTGCTTCAACGACAACCCCTTCCTCTCCCCGGCCATGTTCGACGAATTCATCACCCCCTACATGGTGCGGCTCATCGCCGGCTATCGCGAACTCGGCTTCTACGTCATCAAGCACACCGACGGCAACATCATGCCGATCCTCGATGCCCTGGTCGCCGCCAATCCCCACGCCATTCACAGCCTCGATCCCCAGGGCGGCGTTGACATCGCCGAGGTCAAGAAACGCGTCGGCGACAAGGTCTGCCTCATCGGCAACGTCAGTTGCGCCCTGCTCGACACCGGCACCGACGAACAGGTCATCGAATCCGTCCGCTACGCCCTCCGCCACGGCATGCCCGGCGGCGGCTACATCTTCTCCACCAGCAACTGCATCTACACCGGCATGCAACTGAAACGCTACGAACTCATGCTGAAAGTCTGGCGCGAAGAAGGCATCTACCGGTAAGAGCAGAAGCAAGAAGCAAGAATAAAGAAGCAAGAAAGCAAAAATGAGTGGCGTGCTCCTGATTGGGTAAGGACCCGATCAGGAGCACGCACACCGTTAACTTCTTGCTTCTTTACTTCTTTATTCTTGCTTCTTGCTTCTCGTCATATCGGCGTCCCCTGGCTCACAGTCTTCTTCGTTAGCGTCCGAATGCGGTTGATCGCCGCCAGGTACGCCTTCGCCGACGCCTCAAGAATGTCCGTCGACACGCCCCGGCCGCGTACCTTCCGATCCGAGTGCATGAGTTCGACCACCGCCTCGCCCTGGGCCTCTTTACCGCCCGTCACCGAGCGCACCTGGTAATTCACCAGCGTCGCGCTGATCTGCGTAATACGCTGAATCACCGCAAACATCGCATCGATCGGCCCATCGCCGGTCGCCGCATCGGTGATCTCTGCGCCGCCGGAATCCACCAGCGTCACGGTCGCCGTCGGAGTCCCATTGGTCGAGGCGACAACTTGCAGGCTCTTGAGCTTGAACAGTTGTTCCACATTTTCAAACTGGTCCTCGACGATCGCCTCGAGGTCCTCATCGTAAATTTCTTTCTTCTTGTCGCACAGCGTCTTGAACTGCTCGAAAGACTTATTGAGGACGTCATCATTCAAACGCAGGCCCAGTTCTTCCAGGCGCGTCTTGAACGCATGCCTACCGGAGTGTTTTCCGAGCACATTTTCCGACCGCGCCCACCCCACATCAGTCGGCAGCATGATTTCATACGTGGACTTGTTCTTGAGCATGCCGTCCTGGTGAATGCCGGACTCGTGTGCAAACGCGTTCTCGCCCACAATCGCCTTATTGCGCTGCACGTGCAATCCGGAGAGCGAAGAAACCAGCCGCGATGTGGGCACCAGCTTCTTCGTCTGGATGCGCGTGGCATACGGGTATTGGTCGTGGCGCGTGCGGATGGCCATGACGATCTCTTCCAGCGACGCATTCCCCGCCCGCTCGCCGATGCCGTTGACCGTGCATTCCACCTGCCGCGCGCCGCCCTGCACGCCCGCCAGCGAGTTCGCCACCGCGAGCCCCAGATCATTGTGGCAATGCGTCGAGAAAATCACATTCTTCGCGCCCGGCACATGGGCGATCAGGTACTCAAACATGATGCGATATTCTGCCGGCGTGATGAAGCCGACGGTATCCGGGCAATTGATCGTCGTCGCCCCCGCCTCGATCGCCGCATGCACCACTTCCGCCAGGTAATCGTGCTCCGTCCGCGACGCGTCCTCCGGCGAAAATTCCACATCGTCCACATACTCGCGCGCCAGGCGCACATTCTCCGTCGTCATCCGGATGATCTCATCCTTGGCCTTCTTCAGCTTGAACTCGCGGTGAATCTTGCTGGTGGCGCAGAACACGTGAATGCGTCCCTTCTTGGCATGCTTGACCGCTTCCCCCGCACGCCGCACATCCTTCTCCGTGCACCGCGCCAGACCGGCGATGGTCGCGCCTGTAATCTCCGATGAGATCGCAGTCACCGCATCAAAATCCCCCTGGCTGGTGATCGGAAATCCCGCCTCGATGATGTCCACGCCGAGCTGTTCCAGCGCCCGCGCAATCTCCAGCTTCTCCTTGAGGTTCATCGACGCCCCCGGCGACTGCTCCCCATCGCGGAGCGTCGTGTCAAAGATGCGGATGAGTTCCCCACCCTGCGAATGACCGGCAGTGGCGGGGGGGGTGGGCTGGGGGGGGGAGGATTGAGCGGGCGTTTCCATGGCGACTCCTGAAAATAGAGCGAGCGTCCGGCTGCGGGGCTCTGGGGCTGACATTATCCCAAAAAACGAAGAACCCCGCGAGGATCACTCGCGGGGTTCCAGTTTTATTCAAAACGTTGGGTGACCCTACGAGCGATCCGTAAGAAGGCTAAGAAGCTGCAGTTGAAGCTGAAGGGTCACGAGTTTCATGCCTTTCCTTATATCGACTCGAAGGGGGTAAGGTCAAGAGGCGCCAATGGAATCACCCCGCTTCAAAAACGCGCTGCGTGGTGCCGCCCGGCCCTATGGGAACGGACAGCTGGCGCTGGCACCGCGGGCAATGACCGGCATAAGCCGTTCCGGCCGCGTTCTTGTAGATCGGTGCATAAACATTGCAGCACTTGAAATGAATCGAAAGATACACACTCTTCGTATTCCCAACTTTTGGATTCTGCTGCTTCACGGGACGCGACGCACCTGCATCCGCTTCAGGAGTGCCGCCACTCGAAAGATCGAGAATGTAGTCGTCAGGATCGGAAAGTGGTCCAGGACTATCCATAGGCTATATATCGGCTGCGAAAGGGGTATTTGTTTGATGGATGTCCCAATGCCCATCCGCCGTGGCGATTGGCATTGGACGGATCAGCCTTGAGAAAGTATCCCGCCGCGGAGCGCGCTATACGCAGCATCCGCCCGCGCGGTCAATTCCCCCGTCGATTTCCTGATGACCGCAGCTTCCTCCACATCCCCCAGCAGCGGCAGATTGATGCAGACATTGAACTCCGAACCATGCACCGTCGCATGCGCCAAAACCGCCGCAATCGCCAGATCAGAAAGGATGTATTTGTTCGTCTTGTCCCGCAGCGACGCGCACAGATCCAACACATTCATCGCCAGCGCCCCCACGGATTGCGGCACTCGTATCGCCGCGATCACCGTCGGCAAATAATCCGCATTCCTCGCCCGTTCCTCCGGCGAAAGCTTCAACAACGCCGAAAGCGCTGCATACGCGGCCACATCCTCCGCCAGCAGCTCGCGAAAAAGTTTCGATGCCTGATGAAACTGCTGAAGTGCCCCCCGCACCGCTGCATCGTGCGCCGCATACGCCTTCTTGCCGACCGTATACTCCATCGCCATCGCCGCCAGCGAAGCCCCCAGCGCCCCCGTTAAGGCCGCCACCGAGCCGCCGCCCGGCGTAGGCTGCTTGGCTGCCGTAGCGGTCAAAAAATCATGAACACTTAGCGCGAGCATGTCAGACATGGAATACCTCGAGGTTCGTGCTTCGTGAAGCAGTTTCCATCACGGCCCACGGCCCACGAACCACGGACCACGACCATCGCCCCCTCACGGATTTTCAATGGAAAGCTTCGGCACTGTGGTCGGCTCCGTAGCCGCGGGCGCCCTCATCGCCGGCGCTGTCGCCGTCGCCGGCTGGCTGGCCGCCACCGCGAACACCACCGGCTGACTGAACTTGTCGAGACTGTCCAGGCGGAACTGCGCTTCCGAAGCAAACGCCGTCCCCGCGTACGGCCCCGCCTTGTCGATGAGCTTCTGATAGTCGCGCTTGGCTGCGTCCCAGTCGCCCTTGCTCTCCTCCACGGCCCCAAGTTGCAGGTATGCCTGCGCCGCCGCCAGCGGCAAGTCAGTATATTCGCTGATCACCTTTTTGAACGCCGCCTCCGCCTGCTCCAGCGCCGCATCCTTCTTGATCTTCACGCCCTTGTAGCCCGCTTCCGGATTGCCCGCCAAAACGCTGTCATGATAGAACTTGCCCAGTTGCAGGTAGGCCTCCGCCTGCACCGGCCGCACATCAAATTTCTCAATGACGCTCCGCAGCTTCGCCGGTGGATTGATCGTGCTCGGCGAGTCAGCGTCGTTCACTTCGTTCCACGCGCTCTGCAACGCGATTTCCTGCTTGGTCTGGTAGTAATTCCAGAGCTGATAACTCAGCACGCAGCACGCCGCCACCAGCAGAACATAAGAACCGTATTGCTTCAGCAGGTAGGGCAGCGTGTAGACCCACGATGCCAGATCGTTCTGCTGCAGTTCGTGACGTTCCTCAGCCTTCATGAAGGACTCCGTTATGAAACTGGCTCATTTACCGCTATTTATTGGGTTCGTCAGTATACGCGGAAGCCTCCGCGGACGCGAACCAGCCGGCGTCTACCGTCCGTCCAGCAACCGGGCCCCCAGAAAATTGTCCAGCGCGTCGATGGCCCGAACCTTGTCCACCGTCGCCTGCACATCGTACGCCACACGCACAAACTCCACTGAATCATCATGCAGAATGGCAAATGAGGCCTTCGGATTGCGATCCCGCGGCTGCCCCACGCTGCCGACATTGATCATCGCCCGCTCGCTCGAAATCGTATACCGATTATTGACTTCCTCCGGGGCGTAGAAGTCCGGGTCGGGAACGAACACGCCCGGAACGTGCGTATGGCCCACGAAACACAGCCGCTCGAATCGGTCGAATATCGCCGCCATCTTCTGCGGAGCCGTGTAAATGTCATCCGGGAAAACGTACTCGTTGATCGGCCGCCGCGGCGAACCGTGAAAACAGACGAACCGATGATTGTTCATCCGCGTCGGCATCGTGCCCAGGTAACGCCACCGCTTATTCCGCCGTTCGCGGTCGGTGTCGTTCTCGAACTGCGTGCGCGTCCAGTACGCCGCATTCTCGGCAGCCTGGTTGAAATTGTACGGCTCAAAAAAAATCGCGAAATCGTGGTTGCCCATCAGCGAAAATTCGCATCGCGTCATCACCAGGTCGATGCATTCCAGCGGATTGGGACCGTACCCCACCACGTCCCCCAGGCACACGATCTTCTTGATCCCCTGCCGGTCGATCTCCGCCAGCACTTCGGTCAACGCTTCCAAATTCGCATGAATATCGGAAATGATCGCCAGCGGCCCGTCGCCCGTAGAAATCGCGGCCGGCGCTTGCGTCGGCTTGGTCTCCGGCGCCGCCTCCTCCCGCGGGAACACGTGCGGCTTCACGCCCTCTGCAAAATTATCGCTTTCCACCTGCGTCATAGCCTCGCATCGTAGAGCTTTCACGCGTCCGCTTCAATAGGCCCATGCAAGAAGAAGGATTCAAGAACGACGGCTCGCCTTCAGCGCTGCTGTTCCTGCTTCCTGGTCCCCCTTTACAACCCGCTCAAGCTCTTCCGCGGCGTCGCCGAATCGCAAAATGTCAGCGTCAGATACTGGCTGCCGTCGCTGATCAGCCGGTTGCCGTTGACATCCTTGTTGGCCAGCACCGCCGTGACCACGGCCCGCGACAACGCCACGCTTGCCCCGGCCCCCGTTCGCGGATTCGCCGGCACATAGACCGGCTGCATATAGATCTGCAGACTCTGCATGAAACTGCACACCGTTCGCGGCGTAGGCGTCGTTGCGCCCGTCTGCCGCGTACACAGCACCCGCTGGTTCGCCGCGTCAAACCAATACGTGATGGTGACCGGATTGGCCACGCTTGCAGTCGGATCGAGCGAATCCGCATGCGACTTGATCAACTGAATCCCCGTGATGCCCGATCCCCCCGCGCCCGATAGCCCCGCCGTCGGATTTCCCGGCACCTGCAGCGATACGTACTGCCCATTCTCCGTCGCCTTCGTGCCCGCAACCGTGTCGTAAGGCCCGGCCGCATCGGAGTTGCGGATATCGCTGATAATCTGATACATGAAACTGCGGGAACTGTTCAGCAGTTGCCCCCGCTCCTGGCTATCTTTGTAACTGTTGAAGCTCGCCCGAAAAGCCGTCCCCACCGCAATCAGCAGCATCGAACTGATCGTCATGAATATCGTCAATTCAACAACGCTCAGTCCGCGCTGGCGCGATCGGCCGCACCCCCCCCGGCTCCTTTGTGATGTCTGCGTTCTGTGCGTCATCAACCAACCAATCCTTCCCTGTGTCATTTGATCTGATACGTCGTGTACTGTGGCGTCGCGACGACGGGAATCGCAATCCCGTCCGGCATTCCGCGGCCCGGGTTCACCTGGAACCGCAGGTGGCCGTAACGCCCGCTCGCCTGCGTCGGCAGCTGACTTTGTGGAGGAACCGCCTGTCCCTGGTCCGTCGATCCGAAATAGCCCAATGTCGTATTTGATGCGCCCATACCCGTGACCAGCAGGCTGCCGTCAACATTTGCCGAGCCGCGGATATCGATGTTTCCCGCCACGACCACCCCCACCAGCGTCGAAGGATTCCCGCCCGGATTCTGATAGCTGCCCATCTCGATGTTGGTATTCGGCGCCATGATCGTCACGGAAGGATCGACCTGATTGTTGAACGCCGTCACCCCGTCGAATTCCCACGAATCGGCGAAATGCGTATACGCGGTCGGCACATCCGATGTCACCACGCCGTTGAACGTGCATCCGCTGAAATGCAGGTTATTTCCCTGCGTATACGCCACGGAGTTGGATGACGTCAGCGTCGTGTTTGCATTGAATGTGCCGGAAATCATCTTCTGCGCCCACGTCATGCCATTGCCGGGATCTGTCGTGGTCGTCCCGCCCGAAATGGTGCCGTTGGAATTCACCGTACCCCCCGTCGTGATGGTCGTATTCATCTTGACTGAGGTGTAACCGTTGAATGTACAATTGATGAACTTGGCATTGAGCCCCTTGGGAATGCGCACGTTGTTGAAGGTCACGTTTTGAAACACCGGCCGCGACAGCGTGGCCTGCCACCCGCTCGTCGCGCCGGAAGGCGAGTGCTCCGCAACAGTACCCCCATTGGCCATCGCCGCCGTCAGCGTCCCGTTCGATATCGTCGCGCTCGAACCGCTGGTCACCTTCGTCGCCGTCGCGCTGGGCACCTGTGCGTCATAGGCGCTCGTATCAAAATCTTGCGGGCTGAGCGTCTGGTCGCTTCCAAAATCGACGCCGAACTGTACCGGCGCCGAGTTATCCGTTGGAATCACCGGCCCCTCAAATTGATCTCGAAACGCCGTCCCCGCCGTCCCGCCGGTGGTGTCGCCCCATTGCTGCCACCCCGATGCCGCGCTCTGCCACTGCGAATAGCTCAGCGCCATCTTCAAGTTTCCGTTGACCTTCGCGTAGCCGTCCAGATTGTTGATCACGCCATCGCCATACCCCGTCCACGGCGGCGATGATCCGTCTGGCAACGTCCCCCCGCTCACCGGCCCCATCGGCGCGTCGATCACTGCGAACAAGTCTGGATCGTACGGCTGCCCCGTGTTCGGATTGAGGAAGTCTGAACTGCTGATGGCGTTCGAACTCGTGTTTGTCTTGCTATACGACCGGTCCAGATTCTTGATCGCTACATCGTAATCGTCGATGTAGCCATCGCCGCTCAGGTCATAAAAACCCGCCTGCTTGGCCGCCACCGCAGCCTGGCTGCTCGGATTGCGCACGTCCAGCCGGTTGCTGTAGTTCGTGTCGTATTGATTGAGCATTCCACGCAGCGTCGCCAGGTCATTGTCCATCGCCGGCAAGTTCGGCAGATAGTGAAAGTCGGAAAACATCTGTATCGGCGGCCCTTTGCTCGTGCCGTTGTACGTGCTCGCCACATCGCCGACGACCCGCACATTTTTCCCCAGCTGAATCGCCACGTTGCTGTACACCGCGTATTTCAGCGTCTTTTGCACCCAGATATCCATCGACACCGAACGCGAAACACTGTGCGAGCTTCCCGTGCTCGTGCAGTGCAGCACCACGATCGACGTATTGCTCCCCGCCGGCGTCTGCGGATTGGCCGAATCCCACGTCACCGTCAGACTGAACGTCGACGGATCGTTGTTGGCCGCATCCACCGATATCGCCGGCACATTCAATGGATTTGTCCCGGACGGAGCCGTCACCGGTGAAGTCGCAAACGCACCGCTGCCGTTGAACGCAGTCGCCAGTGCCACCGCAACGCCGTTATTCCCCGAAAGGCCTTCAATATTCGTTCCCGACCACAACAGCGACGGCTGCGCCATCCGCGAAATGCTCCCCTCCTTGATCACCGGCTGACTGATCCGCTTGAACTGCAGTTGCAGGAACGACATCCCGCTCTCCGCCGCCGCAATCGCGCGATTGGCGTCCGTTTCCGCGCGTTCCACCTGCATGTTCCCTGTCGAAAATGCCACCATCGAGCTGGCCAGCGCCGCAAACAACAGCATATACACCATGCTCATCAGCAGCACCGATCCCCGCCACCGCCGCCCTCGCGCACCCCTCACGCGCAAGCGCTTCAGCCCCGCCGGAACAATTCGCAATGCCTCTTCGCGCATCATCCTGCTTGAGAGGATTGTCATTTCATCTACTCCTGAACAGCATTCCAGCCGTTCATCGCCTCGCGTAACCACGCTTCGTCCATCCCTCAAAGTTTCGCCTTCAGCCATTCCATCGACACAATCTGTATCCACGTCGCCGACCCCGGCGGACGATACGAAACCACCACCTTCACCCGGTCCAGCACGCAAGCCGAGTCCGTCGGTAGCGAATCCGTCAACCCGTAATTGTTCGGGCTGATGTGCGTCACCGTCACCGATTGCTGCCAGTCCGGCAGGCCGTTAATCGGCTGCCGCTGGGCGTCGATCGGCGGATTGGCCGTAAACCCGTTGAAGTCCTCCACGTCGTTGTACTGGCTCACGCTCGTCTCACCGCTGTCCGGCCCCAGGTGCGTGCCCGTCGCCGGATCATTGAACGGCATGCCCGCCATGAGCTCGCGCATGTTGTTCGCCAGCATCTCCGCCGTGGTCGTCTTCTGGGCATAAAAATTCTGCTGCGTCACCGCCGTAATCAGCTTCACGATCGACAGCACCGCCAGCCCGACGATGATCGTCGCCAGCGTCGTTTCCATCACGGTAAACGCCCGTGAGCTTCGGCGATTCGGCCTGCACCGGCCTCGTCCTCTGCCGGTACTGCGAAATCCATGCGCATTCATACTGCTACACCTTGCTCACACGCCGGTGAGATCGAGACCTCATGTATGAGTTAAGATATGTAGGGAAGATGGGCAACTTAATTCATTAAAAAGTGATGAGATGTCACCGCCCCGGAGACAGGTCCGGAAAACGCAGCCGAAAGCCTTCACCATCCAGCCCCCGGATATTTGCGAAATTGTCATCAAAGTAAACCGCCAGCCCAGCGCCGCCCCCGCGCGCAGCGTTCCACCCCGTCATGCCCAACGCATTCCCTACTTAACCAACTGGCTCATCTTGAAGATCGGTAGAATGATCGACATCGCAATAAATCCCACCAACCCACCCATCAGCATGATCATCAGCGGCTCGATCATGCTCGTCACCGCCTTGATCGTCGCCTTCAGTTCCTTGTTGTAGAACTTCGATACGTTGTCCAGCGTCTCCCCCAGCTTCCCGGATTCCTCGCCCGCCCCGATCATCTGCACCACGGCCCGCGGCAACAGCGGGCTCCTCTGCAGCGGCTGGCTGATCTTCTTGCCCTGCTTCACGCTCGCATACACCGCCCGCCACATCCGCCGATACAACAAGTTCCCGCTGATGTCCGCCGTAATCGCCAGCGTATCCAGCATCGGCACGCCCGCGTTCACCAGCTCGCCCATCGTGTGCAGCGACCGCGTGATGTACAACGCCCGGAACATCCGTCGGAACAGCGGGATCGTCAGCTTCGTCTTGTCCCACCACAGCCGCCCCCATTGCGTCTGGATCATCGTCCAGAAACTCCACGAACCCCCGATCGCCCCCGCCAGCAGAATGTACCAGTACGTCCGCATGAAATACGACAGGAACAGCAGCACCTTGGTCGGCACCGGCAGAATGTTCTCGTGACCCTTGAAAATGCTCACGAACTGCGGCACCACAAACGCCAGCAGAAAGATCGTCGTGAATATCGCCATGAAAAAGATGATCGCCGGGTACACCATTGCCCCGATCACCATCTGACGCGTCTCCAGCTGCGCGTTGAGATATTCGACGATCCGCTCCAGCATGTGTCCGAACGACCCCGAAAGCTCCGACGCCTTCACCATGTTGATGTACAGCGGACTGAACACCTTCGGGTGTTTGCTCAGCGCCTCGGAAAACGATTTCCCGCTCTCCACGTCCTTGCGCACCTGTATCAAGATCTCTTTGAACTTGGGATTTTCCGTCTGCTCCGAAATGCCGTCGATCGCCGCCCGGATGCTGATGCCCGCCTTGATCATCACCGCCAGCTGGTTCGTGAACCCCGAAACATCCTTGAGCCCCGGCCCGCTCGATACCGAAAAATTCACCAGGCCCGACAGCGACGCCTTCGCCTTGCTCACGTCCACCGGCGCCAGCGCCAGGATGTATCCCTGCTGGGCGCGCAGCAGCTCCGACGCGGCGCTCATCGACGCCGCACTCATCACTCCGGCCTGCACCTGCCCGCTCGGCTGCTTGATCTCGTAACGATAACTAGGCATATATCCTCAACGTCGGCATTATGGGGCTGTGAGTTAACTGGCCGCTGCCACGCGCTCACGCCACCAACTGCCGCTCCAGTTTCTCCGGATGATGGGCCATCGCCACCGCGTCTTCCTTGCTGATCTTCCCGTTGAAGTACAGCTGCTTGATCGCCGTATCCATCGTCTGCATGCCCATCGAACGGCTGGTCTCGATGACGTTCTGAATCTCGTAAATCCGGTTCTCGCGGATCAGGTTCCGCACCGCCGGCGTGCAGATCAGTATCTCCACCCCCGGCACCATCCCCGGCTGATCGATCCGCTTGAACAACACCTGGCAGATCACCGCCTGCAGCGTGTTGGCCAGCATCGACCGGATCTGGTTCTGCTGCTCGCCCGGATAAATATCGATGATGCGCTCGATCGTCTGCGCCGCCGTACTCGTGTGCAGCGTCGAGAGCACGAAATGCCCCGTCTCCGCCGCCGTGATCGCCGCCGAAGTCGTCTCCAAGTCGCGCATTTCGCCGACCAGAATGATGTCCGGATCCTGCCGCAGCACATGCTTCAATCCGCTGGCGAAACTCGGCACGTCCGACCCCACCTCGCGCTGCTCGATCGCGCACTTGTTCGAGTGCAGCAGGTATTCGATCGGATCTTCCAGCGTGATGATGTGCTTGTGATAACGCCGGTTCATCGCGTCGATCATCGCCGCCAGTGTCGTCGATTTGCCCGATCCCGTGTCTCCCGTCACCAGCACCAGACCCCGCGGCAGATACGTCAATCGCGTGATGATCTCCGGAAGATTGAGCGCATCCAGCTGCCGCACCTTGTCCGTAATCACGCGGAACGCCATCGCCACCGTGTTCCGCTGAAAATGTGCGTTGACGCGGAATCGCGCCATGTTCGGCATTTCATAGGAAAAATCGGCATCCCGCTTTTCCATCAAGGCCTCGATGCGCTTCTCGCTCAGCATGTCCTTCACCATCGCCATCGCCGATTCCGACGTCACCACGGGATATTCCGTCGCCGTCATCTGCGTGTGCAGGCGAATCAATGGCGGCTGTCCCACAATGATGTGTATGTCCGACGCCTTGTTATCGATGGCTGTCTTCAAAATCTCATTCAGGTTTGACATCACTGGCTCCTCTGTCTGACTGATTCAATGACCCGATCGATCAATGAATCAATGAATCAATCGCCTCACATCGCACTTTCCGTCGCCGCAAACACCTCTTCCACCGTCGTCAGCCCCGAAGCCACTTTCTGCAAACCATCCTCGCGCAAGGAAATCATGCCCCGTTCTTTGCAGATGCGGCGCAGTTCCGTCACGTTAGGACTCCTCACCACCAGGTCCCGGGCCACATCATCCAGCACCAGCAATTCGTACAGCCCCACGCGACCCTTGTAGCCCGTGTTGCGGCAACGTTCGCACCCGCGGCCTTTGTAAACTTTATCGGGGTTCAAACCACGCGTCGTTAGAAACTCTCGTAACTCTCCATCCTGCGGCGACGAAAGCTCCTTGCACTCCGGGCAGATACGCCGCACCAGCCGCTGGGCCAGCACCGTATTGACCGACGCACTGATCAAATACGGCTCCACGCCGATGTTTATCAGCCGCGTCACCGTGCTCGGAGCATCGTTCGTATGCAGTGTCGATAGCACCAGATGTCCGGTAAGAGCGGCCTGCACTGCAATGTGCGCCGTTTCCTGATCGCGGATTTCACCCAGCATGATCACGTCCGGGTCCTGCCGCAGCAGCGCCCGCAGTGCCGCCGCAAACGTCATCCCGATCCGATCGTGTACCTGGATCTGATTCGCAAAACCCAGGTGATATTCCACCGGGTCTTCCACCGTGCTCACATTCAGCTTCGCCCCATCCAGGCAACGCAGACACGAATACAGCGTCGTCGTCTTTCCCGATCCCGTCGGACCCGTCACCAATATGATCCCGTTCGGCCGCTCGATCTGCTTGTGCAGAATCGTCAGCATGTCTTCCGAAAACCCCAGCTGCTCCAGCCCCAGCATGATCGACCGGTTGTCCAAAATTCGGATGACCGCCTTCTCGCCGTATTGCGTCGGCACCGTGCTGACACGCAGATCCACGTGCCGCCCATGCACCATCGTCCGGATGCGCCCGTCCTGCGGCAGCCGTCGTTCCGAAATATCCAGGTTGCTCATGATCTTGAGCCGCGACACCACCGCCGCATGCATCTGGTGGGGGGGATTCATGGCCTCGAACAGCACGCCGTCGATCCGGTAGCGTACCACCAGCCGCTTCTCGTGCGGCTCCAGGTGGATATCCGAAGCGCCCTGCTTGATCGCATCGAAAATCAAAAAGTTCACCAGCCGGATGACCGGGCTCTCGCCCGACGCCCGCGCCAGGTCCGTGACCTCTTCCTTCTCTTCCTCGACGATTTCAATTTCTTCTTCGCCGATATCCTTGATGATTTCGTCGAACTTCTCGCCTTCCGTGTTGGCCGCATTCACCGCTTCAATCGCCGCGTTGATGTGCGCCTGGCAGACCACCGCCACCTTCATGTTCCGGGCGTTGATCCGGCGGCGAATTTCATCCAGCAAAAACACGTTCGCCGGGTCCACCATCCCCAGCGTCACCTTCCCCTCATCCATCCGCAGCACGCAGCAGCCGCGTCCCTTCATGAATTCCGTGGGCAACGCCTCCAGCGCCCGCCGCTCCAGCTTCTTCGCGTCGATCGCTTCATACGGGAGGTTGAGAACCTTCGCCAGCGCCCGCTGTACGTCCTCTTCCCCTACCGCGCCCATTTCCATCAGCACCTGCGCCACGCTCTTGCTGCGGCTGGTCGTCTGCACCGCCCGCGCCTGCCCGTGCTTGGCCGCGTCGATCAACCCCTCCGCCAGCAGCACATCCTCCACCGTCTTCTTCGGTGCCGCGGCCTTCCCTTCAGGCGCCCACAGTGCGGCCAGCGCATCGCCCGCCGTCGAAGCAGGCACCGGCGCCCCAAGGTCCTCCGCCGGCAGCGGCACAACCCCGGTGCTCGATATCCCGCCGGCACTCTCCGCCGCCGCGACATCGTGCTCCATCTCCGCCAGCCACTGATCTACCTTGCTCTTCGCCATTCACATTTCCTGTTCGACTCTGAATGTCAGGTGCCGGGTGCCATGCTCCTGATTGGGTAGGGACCCAATCAGGAGCATGCCCGCATCAGTCACGCACTATCGCTCCATCTCCGGCCGCGCCAGCTTCAACTCAAACTTGTTCTTCTCATACGCGAGCACCACCCGCGTCGCTTCAATCTCCATCACCATCAGGTCACCGAACTTCGCGCCCACCGTCACCATCTTGTTGTTGATCATCGCCGTCGACATGCTTCGGCTCACCATTACGCTCTGCAGCTTCAAACCGTTGAACGTCTCGGCGACTCGCCGCAGCTTCTCCGCCTCGGCATAATCCCGCGGAGCCGCCGGCGAAAAATCGCCCGTCGAAATCGTGCTGGGCGCCGCTCCCTCCGGCCCAAACGGATCGTGCGCCAACTCCGGCGGCTCGCCGCCCTGGGCACCCAGGTAGCTGTAGAACATCTTCACCAGCTTGTTCGTGTCCTTGAACAATCCCTGAATCTGTTCCGCCTTGCCGTTCTTCTCCAGCAACTCGGTGATCGCCGATTGCACTTCCTGCTCGCGCGCCACCTGCTCGGCACTGGCCGACCGCGGCTTGTTCTGCAGGCCTAGCAGGTAGATCACCAGCAGCGCCGCCACGAACGAGGCCACCAGCGCCAGCGTGCTCGTGTTGAACTTTCCCTTGTTCTCGACATACGTCGATTCAGCCCCCGCATCGCCGCCGGCGCCCAGCGGCACCTGCGCTTCCTCATCATGCACATCCCATTGTTGACTCATTGTGCCACCGCCACTTTCTGCTGACTCGTGCCTTCAAAATAGATCGTCAGCACAAAATCCGCCGTCACTTTCCCCGTCTTCTCCTCCGCGTCGATCTTCATCTCGCTGATCTTCGTCAGCCGCGGCAGGTGCTCCACCTCCCATAGGAACGGATAGAACCCTTCTTTCAGCTTGCCGTAGATCACCATCCGGATCGGCTGCTCGCTGTAGTTGGCCCCCTGCGTCACCTTCAAACTGCGCACACTCCGCGTGTTCAGGTCGTGCTTTTCCGCAAGCTGCCATACTTCCTTCAGCACCTTGTCCATTTCCTTCTCTTCCGGCAGGCGGCTTTCCAGGAACGAAATCGCCTTCCGCAACTCCTCGATTTCTCCCTTCATTCCCGTCCGCCCTGCCAGTGCCTGATGCAGCGTCTGCAGTTGCTGCGACTTGTCCTGAATTTCCAGCTTCGCCGCGTTCTCACGCTCCGTCAGCGGCTTGAACAGGAACCAGTACGCCGCGATCGGCAAAGCCAGCAGCAGCAGCACAAAGAAAAATGTTCGTGGTCCGAATTGCATAGTTCACCTTCGCTAGAGCCGTTCAATAACGCCTCGATGCGCATCGCTTCACTTCAACAGCGACGATATTCCCCGCAGATCCGCTTGCGGGTTCACTTTCATCTCCACACGGAATTTCCGCACCACCGTCACCGCGTCGCCCGTGCCCTTCTTGCATTCTTCCGAGAACAGCATGTTCACGTCCGACAGCAGCGGGCTCTTGCTCAGTGCCGCGATGTACGCCGCTACCTGCCCGTCCGATGGCGCCAGCCCCATCACGTCCAGCGAGACTTCCAGTTGCGGTACCTGTATCGTTTCCGTGGCGCCTTCCTGCTGATGCTTCGCCTTCTCCAGGTCGCTCATCGGCCGGGCGCTCGCCTGAATCTCCTTGCTCTTGAGCTCGAGATTCAGCAGGCTCACCCCTTGCGGTTGCAGCTTGCTCAATTCCTGCAGCAGATCGCTCCGCCGCACGCGCTCCATCAACGTCGTCGTGATTTCCGCTTTGCCCATCATCCGGGACTTTTCCTGCTGCAATTGCTGCATCTCCGCCAGGTCCTTGCTGGCCTGCTCAAACTCCGAACGCTTGGCTTCCAGCACCTCGAACGTACGGTTCGCCTGCCATTGCTTGAACACCCACGTGCCCAGGCTCCCGCCCACCACAATCACCAGCAGGCCGATGAACACCACCGCCGAGCGCGCCGCCTGGCGCTTCTCAACGTAGTCCTCGGGCAGAAAATTCATCGTGTTCGCTTGTGTCATAACACTCCTCAATTCGCCTCTCGGGAATTTGTTCTGTCACTTGTAATGCCCATCCCCAGTCCCACCGCGATCGCCCAGCCCGGCTGCGGCTGACGCATGTCAAATTTCACCTTCGTCTGCCCATCCTTCACCAGCCGCGCCAGCGGATCGCCCAGCGTCGCCGGCAGGCACAACCGCTTCGCCACCGCCTGGCACAACGCCACATGCCGGCTCTCCCCGCCCACAAAAATCGCCCGCTCCACGCTCTTGCCCGGGAAGATGCTTTCGTAATAGCGCACGCACAATTGCAGATCCAGCACCAGCGTTTCCAGCGCTTCCTCAATCGCCGCCTTCACCTTCGCCACCGTCGCCTCATCCACCACCGCCGCACCATTCGTTCCGTTGTGCCCCAGTGGATGACCGTTCCCCTCGACTCCGATCGGCACCACGCCCGCCGGCAGTCGGTTCGCCGGCGATTCCTGGTGCGACACCCGCACCCGCAGCTCCCGCGCCGCCCGCACATCCTGCTTCAACGCCTCGGACACCCGCTTGTTGAACGTCTCCCCACCCACCGGAATATGCTTCGCAAACACCATGCTCTTGCCATGCGCAATCACCACGTGTGTCGAGCCCGCCCCCATGTCGATGAACAGCGTGCTCACCGTCTCGTCCCCCTTGCGCCGGAATAAATGTGCAAAACATTCGATCAGCGCCGTCGGCTCCACGTGAATCCCCACCACCTCCAGTTTCGCCTTGCTCAAAATGTTCAAATGACGATCCACCGCTTCCCGCGGCGCCGCCATGACAATCACTTCCTGCAAAGCCTCCTGGTTCTGATAAACCTCCCCCGCAATCGTGTGCCGGATCACCGCCCGCCCCGCATCGAACGGCAGCTTCCCCGCCGCCTCGAACGGCAATGCCTTCACCAGCTCATCGTGCCCCATCTTCGCCATGCGCAGGTGCTGCACCGCCATGTGCATCGCCGGCAAACATGTCACCGCCTGCCGCGCCTTGAATCCATCGTTAACCATTTTATGAATTGCGTCCGCCGCAAACGCGTCCCGTTCCCCAGGCTTCCCCCGCACCCCTTCCGGAATGATCTCGCACGCCGCCGCCACCAGACGGAATTGACCGTCCTTCGGCTCCACCTGTAGGAGCTTTATCGTATCCGTGCCGATATCCACGGCGATCGGATTGACGCGATTTGAAAACAAGCCAAACACCATGGCCTCACCAAATAAGCCTGAACGTTCACGGAAGTCCCGCGATCGTGCCTCCGCGATCCGCAACTCCTCGTGTACTGCCCATTCAGGCTCCGGCGATCTGCCCCTCGCAGGAGAATTAAGGGCGCGCGGCCGATGCAGGCGATGCATCTCCGCACCCGAACTATCGTCCTTGCCTCTTGGGGGGTTTAGGGAAGAAGGGTGCAATTCGCACATAGGTCGCGTGCGGACCGCCCCATAAAGGGGGCTCGATCAATAACCCCGCCCCATAACTCGCGAGGTGCTAAAGTTTCTACGAGGAAACAGTTTGGGATGGCTGCAGTGGGGGGGCCGTGGTCAATTCAGTGAGGGCAGTTGCGAGGTTTTCAGATTGCGCCGCTTTATCGGCTGCCGTGCCGAAACAGGTCCCGCACTCCGGACATATCGGACGTGTCAGCTGATGCAGGTTATATCCGCACTTCGGACACTTCGGCTCCTCCACTTCGATCTTGATCCGCAGCTTGCACACCGCACACGCCGACTCCCCCGTCACCACTTCCTGCTCGTTCAGACACCGAGGACACCGCAAGAAAATCGTCTCCCGCACACTGCTCAACACATCCTTCACCTTGATCCCGAAAAACTTATGCAGCACCCACACGCTGATCGTCCCCGCAACGCTCAGAATAATGGTCGCCGGCAAAATCTGCTCCAAGTCGCTCCTATATCCCCACTCGCCCCAGATGAGCAGTTGAAATGCCACCAGCGCCGCCAGCATCGCCACAGCCGTCCCCAGTTGCAGCATCCGCCCCCACACATTCATTCGCGGCGCTAACACAAATGCGTTGCCGCAGAAATATCCCGCCAGAACCATTCCCGTACCGGTGAGGCAACCGACGGCCCGGCTGATCGACTGGGCCCAAGGTACGCTCCCAGATACTGAATCAAATATCAGGTATGCAGGAAATTCCACCACCATCAAAGCTGAAATGCACATCCCCGCCACCGCCAGCCATCGAATCGCCGGACGTTCCATCGCCACCAATGCCGAAAAACTCGCCACGACCAAGTACCCCAACCCTAACGCCGACCCCATCATCGTTCCCCACATCCGACCGCCGCCACCCGACGCCATCACCCCGACCACCGTCACCACCGCCGACAATCCCGTCAATATCAGCAATACCAGCAGAATGATCCGCTTGAATGTCGCCACCGCCCAACTCCTTTTCCTTCTCTCTTCCTACGTCGCCCCACCCCCTCCCGTTCGCACAAAAAAAGCGGTGCCTCCACCCAACGCCGCTTCTCGATGCATCCTTTCCCGGCCACCGCTTCAACTTCACAGACGAGATTATCCCAATTCAATCTTGAACGGCAATTGGCAATTCGTACAGCGCGACTCTCCCATCGCGACATCCTGTACCGCCTGGCAACGCGGGCACTTGAACGAGACTGTCGCCTTCGCTACAGAGCCGTCCAGCACCGCGACCTGCACCAACCGGCTAATCGTCAAAACGCTCAACAATCCGGCAATGCTCAGTACCAATGCAATCCAGAATATCGTTTCTACGCCCGGTATTTCCGGGTAAAACCACTCTGCAATCGTGAGCGTGACGGTCGCACAGGCCATGGAAGTGACGGATGCAAACTGAACCAGACGACCGAAGGCATTCAGTCTGAAATTGAGCACTGATGAACTGAGGCACAGGAACGCAGCCCACGTTATCCCAGTTTCGATGCACTGTGTAATAGCATTCGCATACGCTGATCGTGGGTAATCAAAAGACTTTCCCCAATACATATCAATGGGCAAGGCGATGATCATGATTCCCGCCAGCCCCGCCCCGATATAACTGATCCACCGAAGTCGAGATTTCACCATCGCCGGCAACGAGATAAGAATCATCACCAGGAGAAAGCCCACCCCAAGGGCTGCAATGACCACATCAATGCCACTCGCAAAACCATGAACGTCGATGATGTTGACGACTACCGGCACCGTCGCCAGGACGATGACAATCAACATGGCAAACAGAAGAACGCGCGCAATTTTCAGGTTCAAGGGTCACTCCTTATCCTTCTCTCTTCCTACGTCGCCCCACCCCCTCCCGTTCGCACAAAAGAGAAGCGGCGCCTCCACCCAGCGCCGCTCCACTCAAATCAACTGACCACGGACCACGAACCACGGACCACGGACCTACTCCACTTCTTCCTTCGGCTTCCACGCCGCCACAATCTTCGCCTGAACCTGCGGCGGCACCACATCGTAATGGCTGAACTCCATTACAAAACTCCCCTGGCCGCTCGTTACGCTTCGCAACTGGTTGTTATACGTCATCACTTCCGCCAGCGGGGCCACCGCCCGGATCATGCTCATCGCACCCGGCATCGTGTCCACCCCGTTGATCCGCCCGCGCCGGCCATTCAAATCGCCCGTGATGTCCCCCACATACTTCTCCGGCACCGTGATCTCCATGTTCACAATCGGCTCCAGCAGCGACGGCCGCGCCTTCGTGATCGCATCCTTCAACGCATACTTCCCCGCCGTCCGAAACGCGATATCCTTCGAATCCACCGGATGGTACTTCCCGTCATACACGCTCACCCGGATATCCTGCACCGGATACCCCGCGATCGCACCGCCGCTCAAGATGTCGTGCACACCCTTCTCCACCGAAGGGATGTACTGCCCCGGAATCGTCCCGCCAAACACGTCGTTGACGAACTCAAATCCCTTCCCGCGCTCCAGCGGCTCCACGCGCAGGAACACCTCCCCGAACTGCCCCGCTCCGCCCGTCTGCTTCTTGTGCCGGTAATGACCCTCCGCCTTCGCCGTGATCGTCTCCTTGTACGCAATCTTCGGCGGCTTCGTGATCACCTCCAGATTGAACCGGTTCTTCATCTTCTCCAGCATCACCCGCAGATGCAGATCGCCCACCCCGTGCACCACCAGCTCGTGCGTCTGTACGTCGTGCGTCACCCGGAACGTCGGATCTTCCTCCGACAGCTTGTGCAACGCCCCCGAAATCTTCACATCATCACCCCGGCTCTTCGGCTCGATCGCCAGCGAAAACATCGGCATCGGATACTTCGGCGACACCGCTTTCCACTGGTTCGCCGTCCCCGGCTCATGCAAAATCTGATCGACGTGGATCTCCTCCACCTTCGATAACGCCACCAGATCCCCCGCATACGCCACCGCCGTCAACTCCGGATGATCCCGCCCCTCCACCTTCAACACATGCCCCGTCTTGTGCGCTTTCTTCTCATCCCCGCAGATGAACTGCGTGTTGTTGTCCATCTTCCCCTGCAAAATCCGGATCATCGCCAGCTTGCCCACGTACGGGTCCGTCGTCACCTTGAACACATGCGCCAGCAGCGGCTTCTCCGCATCGCACGGAATCTCCACCACTTCCGTCTCATCCCCCTCCACCTTCCGCGACAGACGCCGGCTCTTCGCCGTCTCCGGCGACGGCGCCTCCTCCACCAGAATGTGCAGCAAATCGTCGATCCCCACCTCCCCCTTCGCCGCCGTAAACAAGATCGGCACCACGTGCCCCGCGTTCATGGCCTTGATGAAACACGCGCGCAGATCCGCCAGCGGAATGTTCTCCCCCGACAGATACTTCTCCATCTGCGCATCATCGATCTCCACCACCGACTCCACCATCTCCTGGTGAATCGCCTTCACATCCCCAAAATCGGCCGACCCGTGATCCTCATCAAAACAATCCACCACATCCCGCCCGTAATCCTTCGGCAGATTGATGCAGTGCAGCTGCGGCCCAAACATCTCCTTCAAACTCTCCACCAGTTCCTCGATCCGGCCCGACCCCGCCACCTTGTCGATCTTGTTGATCACGATCATCCGCGCCAGCCCCATTTCCCCCGCCGCGTGATACAACCGCCGCGTGTTCACCTCGATCCCCGTCTCCGCATTCACCACGATCACCGCGGTTTCAACGGCCGGTAGCGCCGCCAGCGCCTGGCCTATGAAATCGGGGTATCCCGGCGTGTCGATCAGATTGATCTCCTTGCCCGCGTGCGTCGCATACAACAGCGTCGCCGAAGTCGAATGCTTGTGCTGCTTCGCCTCCGGTTCAAAATCCGATGTCGTGTTGGCTTCCTCCACCGTCCCCATGCGGGTGATGATCCCGCACCGATGCAGCATGGCCTCTGCAAGCGTCGTCTTCCCGGCCCCGCCATGTCCCACCAGTACGATGTTGCGGATGTCTCCGGGCCGGTAGCTTCCTACAGCGGGCATGAAACACGCTCCTCGACCTCATGGGTCAGTTAGAAAAATAAATTTTCTCTCGCTCAAGGCAGGAATCGTAAGAGATGCACGCACCGACCCAAGTCCAGGGATCAAATCCCTGGGCCCGTCCGGGCGTGTCGGGAAGAATCACATTCCCATCCTCAAGCCTACGACAAAACGGTACACCTCCCCCGCGCATAAGGCAAGAGAACAACTGACCGCCCGCTCCGAAATTAAACGCGCTTCACCCCATAACTCATAGCCCATAACTCTTAACACCCCCTCACCCCCTCACCTTGTCACCCCCTCCCGTCCCTCACCTCCTGTTGTAAAGAAGTAGAACTGTCACCCTGACAGAGTCTTGGTTCCCGCGAGCAAGGCCCGTTGAGGCGTAGCCGAAGCGGGCCTTGCTCGCGGGTGGGCCCGGCCCACCGGATCCCGCTTCCACGGGTGGTCCGCCGCCGGCTTCCACGGCTTGTTGTTCACGATCAGAGGCTTGACCCGCGCTGCCACCGGTCGCGCCGCCAGCAGGCGATGGTCGAGAG
>CAIMWO010000093.1 GCA_903845195.1 uncultured Phycisphaerales bacterium | reverse complement strand
GTGAGCGTGCAATTCTCCGCATGAGGTTGTGGCGGCCTCCGTGCCATGCACAGAGTTCACCATATTCTTCGCGATTGCGCAAGTGTATAACGCGGAAAACTTTTGGCAGATGCTCTAGTCTTCCTCGTCGCCACCCCCAGCGTCGGCGGCGGAGCCGTTGCCCAATTGCACCTTGCCCGATTCAAGTAGGCGACTGTATTCCATTCCGTACTTGGCCCATGGCACGGCTTCGAGGCGCACACGTGGAATGGGCTTGCCGATTCCCTGACAGACGCCAAACGTGCCTTGATCGATCCGCGCCAGCGCTTCCTGGATTTCGCAGAGGAACCGGCGCTCGGTCTCAACGAGCCCCAGCGTGAACTCCTGCTCATAATTGTCGGTGCCCACGTCGGCCATGTGCATGGGCATGTGGGAGAGATTCGAGCCGATCTTAAGGGCTTCGGACTCCATGGACTCCACGTCACCGAGGATTTCGCGGCGTCGTTCCAGGAGGAGATTGCGGAAATAAGTCAGATCGGCTTTGCTGAGGTGGGCGGCAGCGCGGCGTGCGTCCTTGGATGGCAGGGCCGGTAACTTGGCTTTGATCAGCAGTTTATTTTCTAACGCTTTACGCATGTCACTCCGTTGAAGTAAAACCAATTAGATCCACGTATAGACATTTAAGGTACTCCTCGGCATCGAACTCTGGCTTATGCCGTTTGATCGGGTCCTCATCCTCGAAAGGCGGTCTAATAGTGCGGGCCATTCTGAAATCCTTTCATCCTGCCCAGAGGCCAACACTGGCAATGGCGCAGACCACGACTGTGCCGCTGAGCGGCGGTAGGCCAAACGTCTTGCACCCGCTCAACCGACATAAACTTCCGGTGGACAATGTTCCTTGCCCGGCCGATCTTGATGCTGGGCGTGGAAATTATCCTTCGGCCAGTGCTCGTGGGCGGCATCAAATTGCCGGTGTCGGGCAGGGACAGGAAGACGCCGTGGCAGCACGGCGCTGCGGGCGGATTTCAGTGGCGGCAGTTTGGTGGGGACGATAAAGACAGTAGCAGCCATGATAACTCCCTCCATGCTCCGCATGGGGTAAGCTGCGAAGACTTCATCGTAGCACAACCCCGCCCCAATAGCCGACAATTCCATCTTTATTTAATGGATGTCAACTCTCGGCGGCGCTACGGTGATACATGCCGCAATGGCATGACACGTCCTTGTGCGACGTATTGCCACTTCGGTGCGAATTGCGTCATCTTCGCACTTCTGATCCCACTAACCCGCCATCAGATTTATGCGACTTTGTGTAAAAGGGAGCCCCCACCAAAAGCGAGATTTTCTCCAGCATCGTGACCACCACCCAACTCTCTCGCAAACAGGTTGCTTCCATCCTCAACGCCCTCACAGACCTCATCGCCAAGAACGTCGGCAAGAGAGGGCCGGGGATTTTCGTTGCGCCGGGCCTGATGAAGATCATGGTGATCCAGAAGCCCGCCACCAAGGCCCACATGGGCATCAACCCGTTTACCAAGACTGAGCAAATGTTCAAGGCCAAGCCTGCCCGGAAGGTCATCAAGGTTCGGCCCTTGAAGGCCCTCAAGGACATGGCGAAGTAATCAGATCGGTTGTTCAGGATGAAACCACGGACCCTCGGCGTGATGATGCCGGGGGTTTCTTTTTCATACGCCAACTTCTCAATCTCGGTCACTATCATGGGAAGCCGGTGGTCGCCTAAAACAGCCACCGGCTTTCGTGGGGGAGAAGGAAGGAACTTCGTCAGAGGTGAGTGTGGGCACTCGGATCTCTGACATTAAATAGTACGTTGCCCACCTCAGCAGAGTGCAAGAACTCTCCATATTTTGATTTATTTCTCACCTCGTAAGGCCACTTCTTGCATCACTTTATGAATTTCATCTAAACGACGACCAGTTTATCCAGAAGTCCTCCGGCACTCGCAGGAAAGACTTGTTGCCAGCTACGGCCATCTTCGGCACAATCAGGCGAAAGGAGATCAGTATGAAAAACGTGGAACTCAAGATTGAAGGCAACATTCTCACGATCAAGGTTGATTTGACGAAAGAATTCGGCCCTTCATCTTCCGGCAAGACAATCATCATCGCCTCGACCGAGGGCAACATATCGGTTCCCGACCGGGATGAGAAAATCGGGCTGAATGTGTATCGCAAGAAGCCATAGGGCTGCTCATACAAGAACGAGGCGAACACATGGACTTCCGAACGTGGTACAACGCCCTCAGCAAGCCCACATGGACGCCTCCCCCCGGCACCATCAGTCTGATTTGGACGATCCTTTATCCCATCATCCTTATCAGCTTGGGATTTGTTTTGTTCAAGGTGTTTCGGGGTGGTTTGCCGTGGCTGTTAGCATTGCCGTTCCTCATCAACCTCGTTGCCAATATCTTCTTCATGCCGATCTTCGGTGGGATGAAGAACCTGCCTTTGGCGACGGTGGACATCGTGATCGTGTTGGGGACGATCATTTGGATGATCGTGGCGATCTGGCCGCATTACCGGTGGGTGGCGGTGGCGCAGGTGCCGTATCTGATTTGGGTAAGCATCGCCACGGTGTTGCAGGTGGCGATCACGGTCAGGAATGGGTGAATCGAGCGTCAGATTCCACGTCTAATGCGTTTTCGTGGGACAGAGTGGCAGTCGGACCGTGGATTCAAAGAAAACGCTTCAGCCATTTCGCTGATCGACTGAACGCTCACAAGGACATGGTTAAGTAATTCTGCGTGAAAGCAAAAAGATAGTCCATCCCGTCCATTTGTTGAAGGAAGACTTTTCATGACTCGGTGCTTCTTATTTGTGCTCTTGTGTGCCGTTGCGCTCATGGCCGTTCGCAGTGAAGCTCAGTCAACTCAAAATGCGGGGGGCGCAACGGTAACCGGCAAAGTTGTCGATGCTGATGGCATCGGAGTCAAAGGAACGGTGGTGACGATCTACGCTGCCACGGATACTCCCGTTGCCACTATTCTTCGCCGGTGCGTCAAGAATCAATCCGAATCGGCTTTACGGGGTGTTTTTTGGCGTGTTTATCCGCAGAGGCCATCCACATCTGACTCGCCGAAACCGGCTCAGGGGTCCAATCGACTCGGAACCCGTGAAACGGCTTCCTGAACAGGTGGGTGCCTGACGCATCCATCCCTTGAGATTTGAGGCCGAATTGCGTGAACCCCAAAGCAAAGCCCCAGCCACCCCCCACGAGTGGCCGGGACATAACAGTGATGACCTGTGTTATTTAACTCTTTGGGGCTTCAGTTTGTTCTACACGAGAATCCGAGGCAGCGTGTGTTGGCAGGTGAATTCGTCCACTATCGTCTGCGCCTGTTCGGACGACAAGCGGCCAAACTGCACATTGAAGCCATCGCCCTGAAAGCTGTACACCACGGCATGGCGGTGCAAAGCCATACACTCCACGAAGTCCCAGACTTGGTGGGACGGCATGTGGACAAAAGGGATGTGGTCGGCGTTGGTTTGTACGATCAGTCTTTCACGGGTGTGCATCTATGGTTCCATTCTGTCGTGAGGACGAAGCCTACCCCAAACAGCCTAACATAAATGCGCAACCAAATGTTGTTATGTGCATAAGATTCGCTTTTGCCACCTATGGAGGCTTGGTGGCTATGTCCTGTGTACCCGGTGTTTTTGGCTGTGGTCTCGGCTGACGAGGCTTGCAGGGAGGGGCCGTTCGTTGGGGGAAAGCCCTCTTTTCCCACGTTAAAGGCGTTGTGGTCACGCTGAGGGACAGGCACGGCACATTCATGGGGGCATTCTGGATAAACGGGTTCAGTTCTGGATCGCCTTTGAACAATGTAATAGCTTGATATTTCCATGTCTGCAGCTCGTGTGGTAGACTACGACCTCAAATGAAGTTCTGGCGGTCAGCCGCCACACCAGCAGTCGGCCTCCGAGGGAGCAGGCCGACTGTTTGCGTTTTGCACCTTCTGGATGTGCGCTACCTCGCCACGCACCCGCAAGGCCACGTAAGGCGGTCGGTTGGCTTGGCAATCTCGACGGCAGTAGATGCCGCCCTTGGCGTGGGTGAATTACTTCCGTCCGATTAAAGACCTAAAGAATGCCCAGAATGATTTTTTCTTAGCGGCTTCTTTGGCGGCTTTGAGAACGTGATAGGTGGTTTTATTTACACAGAATACCGGATATTCCGTCTCCCCGTTTTTCGGATAGAGATGGTCGTGGTAACTGACGGAAATATCTTGGCATCCTCTGAACTTCAATCGGGGGTTGCTGCTGCCGTGATAAAAAAAGATATGAGACTCAATTGGTCCCAAAAAATGGGCCAATTTGTTGACGGCTTTCTTGCGGGCCTCTTCCAACACGATCCGTTGTTGCAGTAAATGACATTCTCTTGAAGATTCCTCCATTGCCGTTCTCCCAGATATTGTAGAACCCAAGAACCCACCACATGATTATACCTATATGTTTCCAGACTGTCCCTGCTGAGGAAGGCCCCAAAGCAGCGGCTGAACGAGACGACGAAAACATGGGGCAATTTTCGGCGTGAACTTCGTCGCCAATTTCTTCATTGCTTGCTCCTCCCCTTTTAGAACTCATATCCCATCTGAACCCAATACAGCCAGTCCTCGATAGCCTGCTTGGTGGCGGCGTTGGCATCGGTCGGCTTCAACTGCGCCAACGGCACGGCCAGAGCACGCTTCCCCTCGTGGCGGATCATCACGAACATCTCGTGCTGGCACTCGTCCGAATCAGCCATGCCGGTAACCTCGACATCATCGCCTTTTAGCACGGGTGAGATGGAACGTTCTTTGGTGCATGTGGCGGTGAATGGCGTCAGATTGTTTTCGAGGAAGCAGTGCCAGCTCATTGCCCGTTCTTCTGGGCCATAGGCATCGACCACGATCTCCATGTCGATGCGGTCTTCACGGTCCTTGTTCAGTTTCTTCGCCATTGGTCGCCCCAGTTTCGCCGTTGAATCAATCTGGGATAGCATATCGCCTGTTCTGTCAGCCTCAACGTTCGGCCCAAGGAAGCATCGTCCTGATGGAGTCCGATGCGGGTTTGGGTGACAATACCGCAGCATCTTCCAGCATCTAATGTGGAGAACTCTACGATGGCACGCTCTTCCGACGAAACCCTTGCATCTTTCACTTACCTTTTGGGCTTGCTTGCGGACAGCACTCGCCTCCGATTGGTGCTGCTGCTCGCCAATAGAGAGCGCAACGTGACCAGCCTATGCGAGGAACTCAAAATGGCCCAACCGAGCGTCAGTCATCATCTGGGACTGTTGCGGATGAATCGGCTGATCCTCGGGAAACGGAAAGGCAAGAATGTCATCTACTCACTGGCCCCCAACATCAAGGCCGCTGGTGGGAAGTTGAAGATTTCGTTGCCGCCGTACTCAGTGACGGTGGATCGGTAATAGGTGGTTATGCGTGCTACGCGCCTCCCAAGGCGCCGGGTAGGGCTTCGGTAGTCCAGTACACGCCACCGCTCTCCCAGCTACGGTCCTCCCTTGCCTTACTGACGGGTTGTTGGTGAGTAGTTGGAGCCGTTCCTCGAGCAGTTTGGTAAGCCTTCTGGACCGGTCCGTGTAAGCATTTGGTGAGGCCTTATACGAGCATCTGACAGGGCATGTGGTGGGCACCTTTCACTCCGAAAGGGGCAATTTCGCCCTTCAATTTCATTTTTTAGTGAGACAGATGTTCCTTTTCCAACGAGATTCCGTGGCTCACGCAACTCGGTATTGGTGGGGCATGAGAGATTTTCGGCGCCATCCAGCGGTTGTTGCGGAATGGGTTTTGGCTGAGGTGAGAAAAAGGCGGGGAAAGGCCTCACAACATAGGAGGCAAAAACAGAAGTAGGGGGACAAAACAGGAACAGTGGGGATTCATGACTCTGGGAGCTTCAGTCAGCCCCCAAATACTCCCGGAGATTCCCCAGCGTGACGCACTTATAGCGACCCACCCTGATCGCCTTGAGTCGTCCCTGGCGCATGTGCCTCCGTAGGGTGCTCATCCCGACATGATAAACCCGTGCCATCTCGTGAAGGGGTATAGTGCGGAGCCCGTCATCGTTGGCCATCCAGGGCGGAATGAGATTCTGGGTGGGGTCGAAGGCTTCCCGATCCGGAAGGATAAGAAGAGGATCTTGGGTACTCATGGTTTTCTCCCATTCATGGTTGGCTTTGGACTGAAAGCGATCAAAATCGCTGGTCTCACTCCAATGTAGCGCCAACATGGTTCAAGCGCAAGAAGAAATTTCCCATTGAGCCGGGCTTTGGAGGAAATACACCAGACGGACGATTCGGTCCTCAAGGTTCCCACGCGCTCCCGGCGCGCTGGAGCGCGTTCCATCCTTCGGACGGCTTCCAGGTCGATCGAACGCTCAGATGCGCGCTCCGCGCCTCCCAGGGCGCCTGGTGAGCCTTATATGGGCCGATGCTCATGGCTTCTGCCAACGCTAGGCGGCTGCCACCAGTCCTGACACCTCCGGCACTTCCGGCATTCCGATACCCATACTGGAATCGCGTCTGCCTTTCTCTTTGATCTGCCGCTTGACCAGCTCCAGGTTCTCCATTGCCCGCAAATAGAGGGGATCTTCAGCTCTCTGACCGACGACCGAGGTTTCAGCGGTTCGGGTTCCTACTGATGCCGGCCCAGCACCAGGTTGCTGCTGAGTTACCGCTTTCTTGGCAGACTCAGCGGGCACGCTCTCTGGAAGGGGAAGAACGGTCCTGTCCGGAACTATGCTCACTGCGTCCGGGCCCTCTCCGCTGGTTGGTTCAACGGGACCGCCGCTGACTTGCTCCTCAGCCTGGGCTGGTATTGCGGCAGAAGCAGAAGTGTGATGCATCGGGGGCAGACTGGGAACCTCCTCCGCCGTGCCTGCGTCAAGACTGTATTCCTCGACTCGTTCGTCTCGCCATCGGCTTACTGCGTCATTGAAGAGTTCCAGCAGAGAACCGGGCAGATTGGCGTTTTGGGCCTCTTCGTCTGTCTCGATGCTGCACTCTCCAGTGGAATCGGGATCGTTCAACGTGGACCGGATGATCCAGTCGAGTTGTTCGTACCGGTAATCCAGTTGCTTCCCGAGATCCATTTCCGCAATGGCATAAATCTGTTCCAGTGTCTTTTCAAACACACACAAGCCCGGACGGATGGAGGCTAGTACAGTATGGGCAGTCTGACCTTCGATGCCGTGGCGGCGCAGTACGGAAAGGTCTTCGGGATGGTAGATGTAGTCTCCATCCAACAGACGCTTAGTCAGCAATGCCTGCTTATTTCTTACATCCGGTCGTGCTGTTGTATCGCAGGACAGCCTTTTGATGGCACTGAGACTCTGATCACTGGTTTGAGCTGCATCGAGCAGAGTGGCTGTGATTTTGATGTTGGGATGCAGGCCCAGGCTGCTATGGATAGCCTGTTCCAATGTCTGTGCCTGAGAAAGAGAGGGTCTTGTCTGTGTCTCTGTCGCAGGAAGGCTGCCCTGAGAATGAGTATCTGAACTCTGTGAACTGAGCTCTGCTGATGCTGTCGATGGACTGTGGTCTGTGTCATGGCTGATAGGTTCTTCATCATCAAAAGAAGAAAATCCTCTGCCGCCCGCCGCTGCAGTTGCTTTTGGGTTTTCTTCTGAAGAAATATCTCTGGTTATATCTACTGGTATAGGTGTGCCCACTTCGACCAGTTCCATGTGCCCAATTTGTCCACCTGGTGTGGTCAGTCTGGGCACATCCTTCTTGCCGATCTGGGTGCTCGACATGGTCAATCCGTCCACAGGCACTCCACAGGCCTGAAGCTGTTCGATTCCCTTGTCAGTAATGGCAAACCAACGCGTGCGATCATAACGGTGCTTGTTGAAGTTCCCGACCATCAGGAAACCCTGTGCCTGCATCTCCTTCAGCGTACGACGGACCGTCTTCACGCCCCAGGCAGGGAACCACTCCTCGCTGATTTTCTCTGCCGTCTGGTAGATCCAGCGTCGTCCCTCGTGTTCGTGCTTGACCCTCCCGATCCAGAACGCCAACTGCACCAGGAGCAGGGCATTCTTGTCACCGATGACTTCCGCCAACTTGGGAAAATACTTCACGAAGGAGGGAATTCCCGACTTTTTCAGAGACTGCTTCGACTTCATAGGGACCTCGCGTATACATCACCACGGAGGGATCCGATCACGGGGTACCTTCGGCGGTGCGGCCTAATGGCCGAACTCGTATTGGTCTTAATAAATGGGCTATTCTTAACCGGCGGCAAAGGAAGGCATCCGCCGGAACATCCGCGATATTCGGATCGCGGCCTCACATAGTTCATTTTACCCGAAACGCGGACGAGCGCTAGTCAATAAATCGAGCTTTTGCTGTATTTCCACCATATCGTTCGTAAGTCATTTTGCTGCGCACAGTTACGTCCTCGAATTCTTAATCGCCGAACCATCATCCCCACCGCCATGGTAACACCCCTGGGATCTTTGCACGTCTGACAATAAGTTCCGCGTTGATCTGTCGGATGCTGGAGCTGGGATCGCCGGGGGCCCAGGGGCGCCCCTGCACCAGTGAAAATCTTCTAAAAATGTCCAGAATTCACTTGCGCTTTAACGCGTTTCGGGTACAACTGAATAGAGGAGCCGA
The DNA here is from genome assembly GCA_903845195.1 of uncultured Phycisphaerales bacterium. GTDB lineage: Bacteria > Planctomycetota > Phycisphaerae > WQYP01 > WQYP01 > CAIMWO01. The sequence continues at coordinate 34,011 of CAIMWO010000093.1, read as the reverse complement.
GCGTAAGGCTAGGGCTCCCTGATGGACCCCGTTGACCCTTGACAGCGTGCGAGGGCGCGCTACACTGGAGCCATCAGTCAGGGCCTGCCGTCCCACCCCTACGGCGTTCGTTGTTAAGACCTAAACCACTCCCGCCTCGCAGGATTCCCGATGAAAACCGATGTGATAATCTGGTTCGAGGGATACTGCGCGGCATGGCCCCAAGGCCGGAAGGTGACCTCATGGTTACTCTTGTCCCGCGGCTGCCGGTTCACGCTTAATGGCGAAGGAAACCGGTGGCCTCACTCCTGATCTGCTGACCCACGCTGGCCAGCCTAAGACGCCTGAACCCATTACGAGCCCCGACAGAAAACCGCCTACAGAGCGGAGGGGAAGTTCTGCGCGCTCACGCATCTGCATGACACCGGTGGAACCCCTAGCGGTGGGAGCCGATGACGCCGCTGCCCTCATCGGTATCGGCAAGTCTCTCTGGCATGAACTCGACAGTTCCGGACGCATTCCTGCGCCCGTCAAGCTGGGTGCCCGGTGCGTCTGGCCGGTGGGGGAACTTCGCGCCTGGCTTTCGGCGGGAGCACCTGCCCGTGAGCAATGGGAAGTCCTTAAGAACACAACACACACTGCGTCGTTCCGCCATGCCCTGCATGGCCGAAGCACGCCCCAGAATGAAAAGGTGACTTCATGAGAACCTATAAACCCAAGTACACCACCAAGGAGGGGACGAAGATTGAATCCCCCACCTGGTGGATCGATTTCAAATGGAAGCGGAGGCGATGTCGCCTGCCCGGCTTCACCAGCCTGAAACAAACCGAAGCATTTGGTCGGCGGATGGAAGAGCTGATGAGTTCTTTGGCCAGTGGTCAGACGCCCGATGCCTCACTGGTGAAGTGGATGCAATCACAAGGCTCCGACATCCAGAAGAAACTGGCGGACCTTGGCCTGCTCGAAGGACGTTTTGCCGGTGCGGGAAGACCGCTGGCAGATCATCTCACCGAATGGAAGCAGGTGCTGCTGGCCAAGGGAAACACTCCGTACCATGCCGAACGATACTTCGTGGACGCCAGGCGAATCCTTCAGTTGTCCAAGACTGTTTACTTGCGTGACCTTACTCCGTCGCGGGTACAGGTTGCCTTGGACCGGATAGGGAAAGGCGATGACGAAACCGCGGGGCTGAGCCTCCAGACCCTGAATCACTTTCTGCGAGCCATAAAGGCGTTTACGCGGTGGCTGGTATCGGATCGGCGGGCCACTGAGGATCCATTGGCCCATCTCAAGGGATTTAACGTCAAGACGGATCGCCGACATGACCGTAGAGCCTTGTCAGAGGAAGAAGTCGAACGTCTGCTGGCTGTTGCGGATCAAGGAGAAGTTTTTCTGGGCATCTCTGGTTCCGACCGGGGCATGCTCTACCGTTTGGCACTCGGCACAGGTTTTCGGTCCAGTGAGCTTCGCAGCTTGACTCCGGAGAGTTTCAATTTGGATACCACGCCACCGACACTCACCGTGGCGGCAGCCTATAGCAAACACCGGCGTACGGATGTGCAGCCTATCCAACCGTCTCTTGCTTCTGCGGTGGCTGCGTGGCTGGCGACGAAGGCTAAAGGCAAGAGCGTCTTCGCCACGATGCCCGCGAAGTGGCATGTGGCCAAGCTGATCCGCCATGATCTGTTGGTGGCACGCGTGGCTTGGCTCAAAGAAGCCAACGGAGATGCCGAGGAATTGGCACGTCGTCAGAAGCTGGATTTTCTGGCTTACCGGGACGGTCAGCAGTGCGTCGCGGACTTCCATGCCCTGCGTCATACGTTCATTACACGTCTGGTGAGTTCAGGGGCGCCCATGAAGGCTGCACAGGAGTTGGCACGGCATTCCACGCCTACCCTGACGCTGGGACGTTACGCCCACGCCGGTATGCTCGATACGAGTAAGGCTTTGTCGGGATTGCCGAATGTGCCGGGCGTGACCAAGCCCCCAGTTGGTTCTGAGGACGCTTCCCAGAAGCCGCCCGGCGTGAACCCGAAACCGGGAAGCCAAGGAGGCAGCACCTGAGTTTTCGTGGGTTTCACTTTGCCTTTTGCTTTGCCTTTTGCGGTGGCTTTGGGCGGAATTGGGCGGAACGAGGTGGACAGAAGTGTTTGCCCCAGAAAACACGTAAACCCTTGGGAACGCTGGATTCCCAAGGGTTTTAAGCGGAGGCGGTAGGATTCGAACCCACGGAGGACTTGCGCCCTCTCCGGTTTTCAAGACCGGTGCAATAAACCGCTCTGCCACGCCTCCGGATCGTCACGAGCAGTTTAGCTCAACACTGTGAGAGGGTCAAAAACGGCGAGACTTGGCGGGTTTGGTGCCCACCGTCAACATGGCGATGCACTACTTCCGTTTTTCATCCTGTCGCCTTCATCATGCAGATCGTATATTGTCGCGCGAATCCATCGCCAAGGACCACCGGACCAGCGAATCGAAAAGCGAGTGATGATGCTTTCCATCTTGCCTCATGCGGCATCGTTGAAGACCCTTAACCGCGACGGGGTGCTGCTCTTTGTCACGCGCTGCATTCGATTGTTCGGTTACGGCCTCATCTCCATCATCCTTGTGTTGTATCTGGCCGAGATAGGAATCCCCGATCCCAAAATTGGTTTGCTGCTTACGCTCACGCTCGTCGGCGATACGGCGGTCTCGCTCTGGATCACGACCACGGCGGACCGGTTTGGCAGGAAGAGAATGCTGGTGATCGGCGCTCTGCTGCTGGTGCTGGCGGGGATCATCTTCGGGCTGACCACGAATTACTGGCTGCTGCTGGTGGCCGCGACGATCGGCGTGATCAGTCCCAGCGGCAACGAGGTCGGGCCGTTTCTGTCGATCGAACAGGCATCGCTTTCGCAGATTGTGCCCAACGAAGAACGCACCGCCGTTTTCGCGTGGTACAACCTGATCGGCTCGATGGCGACGGCGCTGGGGGCTTTGGTGGGCGGGGTCGCGGTCGATCTGTTCCAGCGCGCGGGTTGGACGGCGTTGGACAGTTTTCGCGCGGTAATCTTTGGATACGCGGCGCTGGGGCTGGTGCTGGCGGGGTTATTTCTATTGCTCACGCCGGCGGTGGAGTTGCCACCGGAGGGACGCTTTACGGCAGGGCCGGTTCTGCTGGGATTGCACAAGTCGAAGAAGGTGGTGTTCAAGCTTTCATCTCTGTTTGCACTGGATGCCTTTGGGGGTGGGTTTGTGGTGCAGAGCATCGCGGCGTACTGGTTCCATGTGCGGTTTGGCGTATCGCCATCGATGCTGGGGGCGATTTTCCTGGGGGCCAATGTTCTAGCGGGGATATCGGCGCTTTCGGCGGCGTCGCTGGCGCGACGGATCGGATTGATCGAGACGATGGTGTATACGCATATTCCGTCGAACATTTTGTTGATCCTGGTGCCGCTGATGCCGAACAAGGAACTGGCGATTACGATGCTGTTGCTGCGGTTTTCGATTTCGCAGATGGATGTGCCGACGCGGCAGTCGTACACAATGGCGGTGGTCGATCCGAGCGAGCGTTCGGCAGCCTCGGGGATCACGGGGGTGGCGCGGACGGCGGGGGCGGCGATTGCGCCATCGCTGGCAGGGTTATTGTTGGCGGTGCCGGCGCTGATCAGCGTGCCGTTCTTTTTGTCGGGGGGAATTAAGATTGTCTACGATGTGCTCCTTTACCGCAGTTTTAAGTCGATGAAACCTGATGAAGACAAACCGGCTGGAAAATAGCGGCGGTCAGGGATCAGAGTGGCGAGCGGGGGACTTGGTCCATTCATAAGCGCCGAGGTCGAGGGGGGCGAGGAGGGGGCGAGCTTCGGATTGGGCGGGGTGGAGATATTGGAATTTGGGGGTCAGGTCGAAGTCGCCGGCTTTGCCGGGGGCGGCGGCCTTGTCGAGGGCGGGCGAATCGGGTTTCAGGTGGTAATCGAATTTTTCGGGATCGACGAAGTGGGCTTCGCCGACGGTCTTGAGCAGAAGGTTATTGGTGGCATCGAACTTGGGACTGTTGGTCAGGGGGATGGTGCCGACGCAGAGGTTGTTGCGGATGATGGGGGTAAAGTCTGCGGGGGTTTTCTGGACGTTGACGAAGAACGCGCCGGAGCGGTGGTTCTCGTAGACCATGGTGTTGTTGATGACGAAGAGGGCGTTATTGGTGTGTTTGATGCCTTCCATGCCGTAGGCGATGACGCGGGTGTTCTGGGCGTTGGTTCCTTTTTGGAGGATGTTGCCGATCATGACGACGTAACCGCCGTTGGGAAAATCGGCGACGGCGGAGCCGGTGCCTTTTTCGTCGGCGAGGCGGTTGTAGAGGATCCAGCTTTCCTTGGCGCGGGTTTTAAGGAGGTGGCCTTCGATGGAGAAGGTGGAGTAGTTGTATTGAAAGACGAGTTTGGTGCAGCGGTCGGAGATGTAGACGGAGTGGGTGGCGGGGTTGGCGACGGGGCCGCAGTGGTCGAAGGTGCAGTGTTCGATGAGGAGGTCGCCGTTGCCGCCGAGGATGCCGTCTTCGCAATCGATGAAGCGGCAGTTGCGGATGGAGAGGTTGGGGGCTTCGACGCGGATGCCGGCGCCGTTGCGGTCGGGGACGCGGGCGCCGGAGAACTCGATGTTTTCGATGGTGAGGTCGGAGGCGGCGGCGACCCAGATGGCTTTGCCCTGGGCATTTTTTCCGGCGGCGGGGATTTTGACGGGTTCTTTGCCGAGGCCGCGGATGGTGAGTTTGGGGGTGGAGAGTGTGGCGACATCGCCGGGGTAGGAGCCGGGGGCGATTTCGATGGTGTCGCCAGGGTGGGCGAGTTTGAAGGCGTCGGAGGGTTTGGCGAATTTTTCGTTGGGGCCGACTTTGAGGGTGTCGGCGGAGGCGGCGGTGGTGGCGAGGGCGGCGAGGGCGAGGATGAAGCAGGATGTGAGGAAGATGGGGGGATTGTTTTTCATGGGTTTGCCTCCGGGGGTGAAGTGTATCTTAAGAGGCGAGCTTCGGTGCGAGAAATTGTGACGGTGCGGGGCGGGGGGATGGAAACGCCAAGGTACCCAGGCACGAAGGATGGGAAAATGGAGGCGTTTTTGCGGGTATTTTGGTGCAAAAGTGCGAGTTTTGCCCAAGATACTCATGAATTTTTCGGAAAACATGTGATTTTCTCCCAAGATTCTTATGAGTTTCCCAAGGTGCGCATGAGTTTTGAGAGACATCGGATTGAACGGCGACGCCGCGACGGCACGACGGCACGACGGGGACGGACCACAAATGGACACGAATGGGGAGCGAATTTTCAATTTTCACTTTACAATTTTCATGGGGGGAAGGGGGTTCGTTGGCCGTGGGTCGTGGTCCGTGGGCCGTGGGGGGTTGCGCACCTGCGCAGATTTTCAGGGGGAGATGCGCAAGGTTTTTTGCGCACCTGCGCAGAGGTCCTTTTTCGTTTTGTTTTCGTAAGTGTTGCTGGTTCCTCGGCTTCGGCGAGGTGGGGATCTTTTCAGAGAGAGATGCGCAGGTTTTTTGCGCGAGGCGGAAGGGAACCACGACGACACGGTGGCACGACGGACGATGGGGGAAATTTTCAATTATCAATTTCCAATTTTCACGGGGGGAGAATGGATGCTGGCATCGCATAGGGGGCTCCGGGCGTGGGCCGTGGACCGTGGTTCGTCCTTCTATAGAAGAGGTGGAGGACCATGTTTGTGCGCGCAAGTGTGGAGGGGAGAGGCGGTAGGTGTTGGGAGGGGCGGGAGTTAGCGATGAGATTATTTTTCTTTTGGGGAGGATGGGGGATGATATGGTTGCGCATGGATGTGTGAGAGTTTAGGCAATCGCAACGGGGTGAAACCACTTCACGGGGGACACGCAGGTATGACGAGTTAAGAGTTATGCGATACGGGGTTCACGGTGCGTTTCGGGTTTCGGTGACCCTCCGTGGCCAGGCCAATGTCTGGTCGAAATTGTGAAATGGACGCGGGATCCGATTACGAGGCGCCATCGGCATGGTCTTGGCACCGAGATAGTGCCAAGACCATGGCACCCGGCGCACCGCGCTCACCGCTGCGCCAAGTGCAGCACAGCCACATAAGGCCGGTCGATTAACCCGCCGTGGCGTTCAATGGCGGCCGCGACGCCCGCGAACAACGCGGCCCGCTGCGTGGCGGGCAGCGTGATGTGGTCCGAGTATGTGCCCAACAGCCCGAGGTATTGCTGCGCGGTGTACTGGACGGACCATGCGAAGCGCAACACTTGGAGCCCGGAGAACAGCCCCGAGCGCTCCAGGTGTTCCTGCCGCTCGCGAATGTCGCGCTCCATCTTCTGTGCGTAATCGGGCGTTACCATCGACGCCACGCCCAAGCCGTCATAAGCCTCTTGGATCTCCTGCGCCAAGGCTCCCACCATGCCCGGATAGCGGTTCCAGAACAACGCCAGCCAGCCGCCCGGCTTCAGAGCTTCGGCGGCCTTGGTCAGACCAACCTCGGGCGTAACCCAGTGAAACGCCTGCGCTGAGAATACCAGGTCAAAAGGCTCCGGTGGCAGCGTGCAGTCTTCAAAGCGGGCCTGCTGAAAGGTCACTCGTGGAAAAGCTGCCAGACGCCGTGCCGCCACCGCGGCCAGTTCGGGTCCGGGCTCTACGCCCAAAATCGAGCAGCCCAGCGACGCAAACTCCGCGGTAGCCTTGCCCGTTCCGCTGCCAATTTCCAGGAGCCGCGACTCGGCCCGGAGTGCGGCGGCCGCGACGATGGCCGCAATGAGCTCGCGAGGATAACCAGGCCGGAACGTGTCGTAGGCCTCCGCCACCCGATCGAAGCTTCGACGCTGTTCGTCCCAGTTGGTTACCGTTGGCGTGAGGGGGTTCTGATTCATAAAGATAAGCCTTGGCCTAGAACCACTGCCGATGCAGGGTTTTGATTTGCTGCATCACATCCTGCGGCAGCGGTTGGAAGGCCCGCTCTGCCGCGAGGAAGGCGTGGACGTGGTGGAGGTTATTGGTGGCGCCGATGGTGGTGAGAACGTTGGGGATGCTCAGAGCGAACCGCATGCTGAACTCCACCCAGTTTCGGCAGCCCGACTGCTTGTAGAGCCCCTGGAGCGCGGCGAGCATGGAGCGCATCGGGTCCGCGCCCGCGTTGGTCGCGACCACTTCGACGCGGTCCAGATCCGGACAGATTCCGCCGAGCGTCCGCAGTGCGAACACTTTGGTTTTCTTTGCTTCGATCAGATCCCACACTTCGTTGTTGACCTGCCGATCGACGAGGTTGTAGTAGAAAATGGCGGCATCGACCAACTCTTCCTGGATGACGGGCAGGGCATTTTGCGACCAGGGCGAAAAGATCTCGGCGACGTAGTTGCCAATGAGTCGCTTTTCCTTGAACTCCTTGAACACCTGCCAGCGCGGCCCTTGTTGGCGAAAGTCATCGGCGAAATCGGCCCAGGTGCAGAGTTGAGCGACGTCAATGCGATCGACTCCCAAGCCGCGGAGGATCAGTTCGAGGTGGCCGCGGGCGTTGTCGACCGTGGCGCAGTAGAGCTTGACGACGATTTTAGGAATTTGCGTGGGCGCCTCGGCGAAGGCGGCGTGAAGGACTTTGAGCGTTTGGCCGCCGCCGAACGGTTGCACATCATGGCCGCCATGTCCATAGTCTGAACTGGTATGGATGGCCACGCCGGTTTCCATGACGCCCCGCACCAATTTTACATCGGCCGCAAAGGAATCAGCGGTGGCGCGGATGCGGCCGGTGCCGAAGGTGTAGCGTGAGAGCGATGGGAGGGGGCTTTGCAGTTGCATAGCAGGGGATTAACCGAGGCACTTAGCTCGGTCAAGCGGCGGGGGTAGTCGGTTGTTGTGCGCGAGGGAAATGCCGCCCTTGCTGCTGTGGCTATCGGTGTTATATTGCGTCGGGAAGGAAGGCATTCTTCTTCTCTGACGAGCGGGAAGCTGATGGCGTTCCTGCATAAGAGCCGGCGGCGGCAATGAGCATCCTGGAGCGTGAAATGATGTCCGCCTTTCAATTCTCCGCAAAAGGTTTGCGATTCCCGCACATAATGCCGCGCTTTGCTTTTTCCGGCGGTCGTTCCGTAAAAGGAGAGTGACATGCTGATTTTCCTCTCGATCGCGGTGGCTGCGTTTGTCGTTCTGGCGGGCGCGTTCATGTTCGGTCACGACCATGATGCCGGCGGCGCCGTGGATCACGGGATCGATCATGGCGATGCGGTCACCGAGCACACGGTGAGCATATTTTCGACGAAAGTCATCTGCACGTTTGCGATGGGTTTCGGCGGGGTGGGTGCCATTGCGCGGCATTACGAATGCAGTTACCCGGTCTCCTCGCTTTACGGCGTGATTGCGGGCGTGGTGCTGGGACTGGTGATGTACGGGTTTTTGAGTTTGATCAGCAAGCAGCAGTCTTCGTCGCTGGTGCCGACCAATTCGCTGGTGGGCGCGTCGGGCACGGTGACCGTTTCGATTGAGAGCAGCAGTCTCGGCGAAGTCGGGGTAAGCGCTGCGGGCCAGTACATGAATTTCACCGCGAAATCCGCCAACGGGCAGTCTCTTCCCCGGGGGGCGACGGTCCGCGTGGTGAGCACGGTTGGAAGTGAACTTGTGGTCGAGAAGGCCTGAAACGAAGTCGAGTCTCAAAGGAGATCATCATGGTCAGTCTGCAGATCCTGGCACAGGAATCCGCGAATTTCAGCAAGTCATTGGGGGGGCTGCTGATTCCATTCGTCATCGTCATCATCGCGGTGGCGTTCGTGGTGGTGGTTTACACGATGGCCACCCGTTACAAGAAGATTCCGCCCAACGCGGTGGGTATTTTCTACGGCCGCAAGTACAAGTACACGGACGCTGACGGCAAGACGGCGTACCGGGGTTTTCGCGTGGTGGCCGGCGGCGGCGCGCTGCTGTACCCGATCGTCGAGCACCTGCAGGTGATGTCGACGGCGGCCCAGCAGTCCGAGATCGACGAGACGAAGATACCGAACAAGGACAACGTGCAGATCAACGTGCGCGGCGTTGCGAGCATCAAGATTTCGACGGCGCCGGAAGACGTGCACAACGCCGCGATGGCGTTCCTGGGCAAGACGGATCAGCAGATTCTCGAGTTCGTCCGGAACATCCTGCAGGGGCACCTGCGTTCGATCATCGGGAAGCTGAGCATTCAGGAAATTCTGCGCGAGCGGGACACGTTCAACCGCAAGGTGGTGGACGAATCGGCGGAAGAGTTGCATCGGCTGGGGATCCAGGTGATCACGCTGGTGATCCAGGAAGTGACGGACCAGTACGGGTATATCGACGCATTGGGCAAGCAGGCGGTGGCCGAGGCGGTGCGTGACGCGAACATCAAGGTGGCCGAGGCGGATTCGGCGACGAAGAAGAAGGTCAGCGATGCGGCGCGTGAGGCTTCGGTGGTGCAGGCGCAGAACGCCGTGGCGGTTGCCGAGGCGGAACGAGATCGGGACGTGAAGAAGGCGCAGTTCAAGGTGGTGGCCGACAGCGAGTTGGCCAAGGCGGACAAGGCGCTGGCGATTGCGACGGCGTTGCAGGAGCAGATCCTGCTGGTGAAGGAGGCGGAGCGTGACGCGGCGCAGCGTGAGGCGCAGGTGCTGGTGGCGCAGAAGGAAGCGATGCGGAAGGAGCAGGAACTTGTGGCCACGGTGATTCGCCCGGCCGAGGCGGCCAAGGAGAAGGCCATCATCGAAGCGCAAGCGGCGCAGCAGCAGTCGGTCATCAACGCGGAGGCGGCCAAGAGCGTGGCGATTCTGCAGGCCGAGGCCACCAAGCAGCGTGCGGTTCTGGAAGCCGACGGTGCACGATCGGCGCAGATAGCGCAGGGCGAAGGTGAAGCGTCGAAGACCAAGGCGGTTCTGGTGGCCCAGGCGGAAGGCGATGCGGCGAAGAAGAAAGCGTTGCTGGTTGCCGAGGCTGAAGGGACGAAGCAGTTGCTGATGGCGCAAGCGGAAGGTCAGGCGGCGATGAAGGGCAAGGTGCTGCTGGCCGAGGCCGAGGGCACGCTGAAGCTGGCCGAAGCCTTGGGTCAGATGAGCACGGACGCACGTCTGATTCTGGTGCTGGATCGTCTGCCGGCGTTGTTCGACAGGGGCGGGGATGCCGCGGCGAAAGTGGCGGCGGCGATTTTCGAACCGCTCGGGCACGCGATGCAGGGCATCGACGAGGTGCGCATCATCGATATGGGCGGCGGGAGCAACGGAAACGGCAAGGCCGACGGCCTGGAGCGCTTCGGCAATACCATTCCCAACCTGGTGCTCAATTTCTTCACACAACTTAAGGCGCGCGGCATCAACCCGGGCCCGGCCCTGGAGAAACTGGGTATCGATGCCAAGGGGCTTGATGAGATTCTCGGATCGATCACGACTCCGCCGGCGGCGAGCACTGGGCTGAGCCCGATCGTTCCGACACCCGCGAAGCCGGTGCCGACAACGCCGGCGAAGGCGTAAGTTGATGCATGAGCGCGGCGGCGCGACGATGCTGAGTTTCGTGCAGCGTTCCGTGTGCCGCGGTGTTGAACGAATCGTCCCGCAGGAGTTCCCGCATGACGGAGACCGGAACAAAGACATACGCGGTTGTGGCCAGCCCGAAACCGACGACGCTGGTCGTGCATTGCAGCGATCCGCGGTTTCAGATTGCGTTTCGTAAGTTTATTGAGGACGAGCTGCACCTGCAGGACGGCGAATACGTGCCGGTGGTGATTCGGGGCGGGGCGGCGGGTTTTTCGCATCCGGAACGCCTGCCCAAGGATTTTGCGTTTCTAGTGGGGCGCATCGAATCGCTGCTCGAACGCTTCGGCGAGATCCGGCAGATCGTCTTGATCAATCATGAAGACTGTGGCTTTTATCATACGCTTACCGACCGTGTCACCGGGGGGCGCGAGCACGAAGAACAGATGCTTCATGATCTTGGGAATCTGCCGGGGATCTTCACGCGGTTGCTCTCGCAGTTTGGACTGAACGTGCGGGTTTACTACGCGCGGTTCGCCGATGAGAAGAGGACACAGGTGACGTTTGATAAGATCGGGTGAAGGGAAGGGGATGGCGAATTCAGAATTCAGAGTTCGGAATTCAGAAGGAGGGTGGAGGGGCGGGTTCCAATTTTCAGTTTTCAATTTTCAAGGGTTGGGCGGCGAATGTTTTAGATGCGGCGGCAGAGTTGGATGGTGGGGGCGGGGGTGGGGAGTTCGGAGAAGAGGGTGAGGGTGTTGTGGGGGGCGAGGAAGGATTGGGGGAGGTGGTAGTAGCGTTGGGTGGGTTCGCCCAGGCCAGCGGGGGTCATGGGGGGAAACGGTGAGATGGGATTGGCGATGGTGGCGGTGAGGAGCCAGTAGCGGGAGAGGCAGCGGCCGTTGATGAAGATGAGTCCTTTGGTTTGGCCGAGGAGATCGAGCGCCAGGGGATGGGGGGTGTCGGGGCGGGGGAAGGTGGTGCGGAGCCAGAGGGGGGACCATGGTGACGGGTTGTGGGGATCGAAGTGCGTCCAGGATGAGGGGGGCGTCAGTTCGCCCTGGAGCATGGGGTGCATGGTCCAGTTGGAGAGCGGCTGGTCATCGATGAGGGCGCGGCCGAAGAGGCCTTTGCGTTCTTCGGCCATGTTTTTGAAGCCGAGCATCCAGTCACCTTTGATCAGGCCCAGGGCGCAGCAGAGGAGGTCGAGGCGGTGATGGCCGGGGGGCAAGCGGAGCGTAAAGGTTTGGGTGAAATCTTTGTGGTCCTGGAGGGTGCGGTTTTCGACGAGGGGCGTGGCGGTGGTGGCATGAAGCTGGCCGTCGACGTAGACCGATACAAAATCGGCGACGCCATCGAGGGTGAGAGTCGTCGTGGGCGCGGTGGAAGTGAAGGTGGAGGAGTACCAGCAGTAGTCGGAGCGGTCTTGGGTGAGGCGGAGTTGTTCGAGGGGTTCGGGCGCGGCGAGGCCGGCGGAACGGTGAGCGGGGAGCGGTTCGGGTGAGGCTTCGAAGGGGGGAAGCGTGGCGAGGGGTTCCATGTGGCGGGTGATGATATGGGCGGGGTCTAGTTGCGCGGTGTCGAGCAGGAGGCGGGAACCGGAGAGGATCTGGACGGAGTAGGGCGCGAGGTCGTAGGATTCGCCGGCGAAGGTGATATGGGCGGGGGCGGACTCCTCATCATTGCAGAGGAAGGTGAGGGGGTTGGGCGAGGAGGGGGCGTAGGTGAAGGCGAGTTGTTTTTCGCCGAGGGTGAGGGGGGCAGGGGGATTTTGGGCGAGCAGTTCGGGGGCGTGCTCGGCCAGGAGGTGGTGGAGTTTGGCGAGGGCGTGGTACTTGGTGGTTTCGAGGCCGTACTCGTCGAGCGGTGCGTCGAAATCGTAGGTAGCGGTTTGGAGGTACATGGATACGCGGTCGAAGTTGGTGCCGCCGTGGAACATGTAGTAGTTGGCGCCGGTGCCGCCGCCGGCGAAGAAGCGGGCGAGGAGGTAGGTCATATCGGTGGTGGAGCGGAGATGGCGGGCGTAACCGTAGGTGTCGTACCAGCCGGGCCAGTTTTCGGTCCAGAGGACGGGTTGGTCGGGGTGTTTGGCATAGTGTTCATCGAGTTTGCCGTGACCCCAGAGGGCGTTGTGGGTGGTGAGGGCGCCGGGGACATCGCCGTTGCACATGGTGAGGGGGATGCCGAGGTGGAGGGAGTTGGCCAGGTCGCGGCAGTATTCGAGGTAGCGTATGCCGGCGGCGCCGTAGTGTTGGGAGATATTGCCATATTCGTTTTCGATGCCGGCGAGGATGATGGGACCGCCGCTCGGGGCGAAGAGCGGGCGGAGGTAATCGCAGAGGCGTGTGACCCAGGCGGTCATAGCGGCTTTGAAGGGTTGATTGTCGGTGCGCATCTGGATGTTGGGGACGTCGCGGAGCCAGGGGGGGAATCCGCCGAAGTTGGTTTCGGCGCAGATGTAGGGGCCGATACGGAGGAAGACGTGCAGGCCGTGCTGCTGGGCGAGGCGGCAGAAGTGGGCGAGGTCGAGGCGGCCGGAGAAATCGATGTGGCCCTGCTGTTTTTCGTGCAGGTTCCAGAAGGCGTAGGTTTCGACGGTGTTGAGGCCGGCGGCGCGAAGTTTTTGGAAGAGGTGGGGCCACATTTCGGGAGTGGAGCGGGGGTAATGGATCGAACCGGAGAGGAGGAGGATACGCTGTTGGTCGATGAGGATGGCGCGGGAGTCGAAGGAGATTTGGGGCATGTGGGCACCTGTAGCGAGGAAGGGACTGGGTGAATGATGTGAAGAGTTGGGGCGTGGTGCAAGGCATCAGAAATAGTTGCGTGAAATCGAGCGCTGGAAGGGGGAGAGAGAATAATTTTCAATTATCAATTTTCAATTTTCATTTTTTGGGATGAGGGAGCGGAGGTAGGTGAGGTCGGCGAGGATTTCCTGGGTGCGGGAGGAGGTGGCTTCGCGTTCGATGATGAGGGGGCCGGGGTAGTGGATTTGTTTGAGGGCGGTGAGGACTTGGGGGAGGTGGGCGTCGCCTTGGCCGAGTGGAGCTTCGTGGGCGCGCCAGGCAGTGGGATCGTTGGGGGGAGGTGAGACGAGGCGGGCGTCTTTGGCGTGGACGTGCTGGATCCAGGGGGCGAGGGTGCGGATGGCGGCGACGGGGTCGCCTTTGCCGTAGAGGATCATGTTGGCGGGGTCGAAGTTTACGCCGACGTTAGGGCGGTTGAGGACGGTGAGGAAGTCGGCGAGGGTATCGGCGGTTTCCTGTCCGGTTTCGAAGAGGAGGGTGAGGTTGAGAGCGGCGAACTGGTCGGCGATGGATGCGAGGCGGTCGCGGAGGCGGTCGAAGTTGGGGCGGTCGGACTGGGCGGGGATGAAGCCGACGTGGGTGGAGACGAGGCGGAGGTTGAGTTGATGGGCGAGGTGGGCGCAGGCGGTGAGGAGGGCGTGGCGTTGGGGGAAGAGGTCATCGGGGACGAGGCCGCCGGTGGCGCGGATGGTGGCGAGGGTGCGGTAATCTTCACCGGGGAAGCTGATCATGCCGGCGGAGATTTGGAGGGGCGAGGCGCGGAACTGGGCGAGGGCGTGGGTTTGTTCGGAGGGGTCGAGTTCGGCCAGGGGGCTGAGGGCGAGGTGGAGGATGTTGATGCCGAGGGGTTGGAAGGCGGCGCGGAGTGCGGGCTCTTCGATCTGGCGGGTGGACCAGGAGCAGAGGCCGAGGGAGAGGGGGGGGGAGAGGGGTGGGGGATTCATGGGGAGCTCCTGAAGGGATATGGGTTATGGGTGAACAAGGAATTGCCAAATGGGGATTATACGGATAGTGTCATGAAGGTGATGTTTTTGAAAGGGTGAAGTATGAGCGAGGACGGGGGTTACGATCTGAAACCGGATGCGAAGAAGCCGTTGCCGGGCGATCCGGACTTTGTGCCGCCGGTGCCGGTGATTATCAAAGCGGATGAGGAGGCGGAGGCGCCGAAGGAGCCGGTGGATCCGGATGTAGAAGCCAACAAGGCGATGGCGATTTTGGGATACATTTTGTTTTTGATCCCGCTCTTGGCGGCGCCGAACTCGAAGTTTGCCCGGTATCATGCGAACCAGGGATTGATGGTATTCATTATCTGGTTTATCGCGGTGATCGGCGTGGCGGTACTGGAAGGCTTGTACTGGATGGTGAGTCATTTCTTCTCTTCCAATATCCCGATCGTCTTTTATTTCTTCGCGTGCATTTTCCGGCTGGTGCAGCCGGCGTTGTTGATAGGAGCGCTGGCGGCCACGATTTACGGCATCATTCAAGCGGCCAACGGTCAGAAGAAGGGTTTGCCGCTGATTGGGCATATGACGTTGATTAAGTAGGCATTGGTCAGTTGTCAGTAGTTCGTGGTCCGCTTTTAAGGAGCGTGGGACATGACGCAGCAGAATATGCCGGGAACGGGTGGTACGCCGACGCCGCCGGGGAAGAAGAATTCGAACTTGGTGTGGATCCTCGTGGGGGTTGCAGTATTGCTGATGGTGTGCTGCTGCGGGGGTCTGACGACCTGTTACTGGTTTGCGCGGTCTGGGGCCAAGTCGGTGGCGATGCGCATGGAGAAAATGGAAGAGCAGGCCAAGGCAGACGCGCGGCGTCAGGGGATGAGCATGGGCGGGGTGACAGAGGGGGCGGTCGCGAAGCTGCCGGACAATTTTCCGTCGGATGTGCCGATCTTCAGCGGGATGAGTCCGACGATGAGCTACAGCGACAAGGCGCGGGAGGCGGGCATGGCGATGTTCACGGCATCGGGGAAGGTTGGGGCGGACGTGATTCAGTATTATCAGAAGGAGTTGCCGGGGCAGGGATGGAAGGAAGACAACGTGGTGAACATCGGAGCGACGACGACACTCATCTGCACGAAGGAAGGACGTACGGTGACGATCACGGCGACGGGCAACGACGACAATACGACGATCGTGCAGATTACGTATGGGAAGAAGTAAGCGAAGATTGCAGGCGAGGCAGGGATGGCGCGGCGGCGATGGTTTGATGGGCATCTGGATTTGGCGTATCTGGCTGCGCGCGGGCGGGATATGACCAAGGGGCTGGGGGAATGCGGGGGCGATCAATTGCCGGCGGCGGTGACGTTCCCGGCGATGGCGGCGGGCGGGGTGCGCGGGGCGCTGGGGACGATCTTTGTGCAGAAGCGGGTGCGGGAGGAGGAGGCGAAGCGGCGCGGGGTGGAGGTTTGCGATGGGCCGTGGAGTTATGACACGCGGGAAGAGGCGCATGAGGCGGGGGTGAGGCAGTTGGAGTGGTATCGGGAAACGCGAAACACGAAACGCGAAACACGAAACGGCGGGCAGGATTTGCCACACATTGTCCTCATGATTGAGGGGGCGGCTTGTTTGCGGGGGGTGGAGGATTTTCGGGAATTTTATGAGGCGGGGGTGCGGGTGGTGAGTTTGACGTGGGCGGAGGGTTCGCAGTGGGCGGGCGGGGATCAGAGCGGCGGAGGGATTACGCCGGCGGGATGGCAGTTGGTGGCGGAGTTGGATCGGCGCGGCGTGATCCATGATGTGTCGCATCTGAGCGAGCAGGCGTTTTGGGAATTGATGGAGGGGGGAAAAAATTTGAAGGTGGCGACGCATTCGAACCCGCGTGCGCTGCTGCCGGGAAAACAACATCCGGAGCGGCATTTGTCGGATGCGCAGATACGGGCGCTGGTGGCGCAGGGCGGGGTGATCGGGGTGGTGCTGTTTCAGAAATTTTTAGTCAGCCCCCCCACCGGCCAGCGGGCGACGATTGCGGATGTGCTGCGGCACATCGCGTACTTTGAGGATGTTGCGGGGCGGCGGGACTTTTTGGCGCTAGGATCGGATATGGATGGAGGATTTGATGCGACGCTGCTGCCGGAGGGATTGGATTCGGCGGAGAAGGTCGATGCGCTCGGCGATGCGCTGGCAGGCGCGGGCTGGAGCGACGAGGAGATCGAGCGGTTTGCGTGGGGGAATTGGGCGCGTGTACTGGGAATAGAAAATGAAAAATAGAAAATAGAAAAAGGAGCCGCGAGGGCTTCCACGTTTTTCTATTTTCTATTCTCCATTTTCTACTTTCCATTTTTCAGAGGCGAGCATGAAGATTGTATTTCACGGGGCGTGCCGGACGGTGACGGGGAGTTTGCATGAGGTGCAGATTGGGGGGCGGCGGATCGTGTTGGATTGCGGGTTGTTCCAGGGACCGCGGGCGCTGGCGCGGCAGATCAATACGAAATTTGATTTCGATCCGAAGACGGTGGAGATGGTGCTGCTGTCGCATGGGCACATGGATCATGTGGGGAATTTGCCAAACCTGGTGAAGCAGGGGTTTAAGGGGAAGATTTACTGCACGAAGGCGACGGCGGCATTGTCGGCATTGATGCTGATGGATTCGGCGAAGATCCAGGAAGAAGATGCGGCGTATTTGAATCAGAAGACGCAGAGGAGCTGGCAGGGGAAGATCGAGCCGCTGTACACGCAGGAGGATGCGCAGAAGACGATCGGATTGTTTGCGCCGCTGGAGTATGCGCAGCCGCGGGATTTTGGCGGGTTCACGGTGGAATTGCACGAGGCGGGGCACGTGCTGGGGAGCGCGGCGATACGGATCGTGGAGACGGCCAGCGGGCGGTCGCTGGTGTTCACGGGCGACGTGGGGCGGCCGGATGCGCCGATTCTGGAGGATCCGATTCCATTTACGCAGGCGAACGCGGTGATATCGGAATGCACGTATGGCGGGAGGAAGCATGGGCCGGTGGCGGATGTGCCCAAGGCGATGGCGCGGATCATCGGCGAGACGGCGGCGCGGGGTGGGATCCTGATGATTCCGGCGTTTGCGCTGGGACGGACGCAGACGATGGTGCAGCAGATTAACGAGTTGCGAAGTCAGGGAAAGATACCGGCGAAGTTGCGGGTGTTTGTGGATTCTCCGCTGGCGACGCGGCTGACGGAGGTGTTCCGGACGTATGAAAATCTGTGGGACGATGAGACGCGGGCAATGTTTGAGCCGTTCGATGAGGAGTTTCTCACGTACACGGCGAGCGTGCAGGAGAGCATGAAGCTGAATCAGATGTCGGGGCCGCTGGTGATTATTGCGAGCAGCGGGATGTGTGAAGGCGGACGGATATTGCATCATTTGAAGCATCATTTGCGGGATGCGCGGTGCACGGTGCTGCTGGCGGGATACCAGGGGGCGGGAACGCTGGGGCGGAAGATCCATGATCGCTTGCCGGAGGTGCCGATTTTGGGGGACATGATTCCGCTGCGGTGTCATGTGGAGCAGATCGACGGATTGAGCGCCCATGCGGACGGGGAGGAGCTGGTGAATTACACGCGGCCGCTGAAGGGTGCGAAGGTGTACCTGGTGCATGGGGAAATCGAGGCGGCGGAGGCCCATCGCAAGGCGCTGGGTGCGGCGGGGTTTGGGAGTGTGACAATTGCGGAGCGCGGGCAGACGGTGGAGGTGTGATCAGGCTCATCAGGCGGAGCGGACTTGGCCCATATGGGATGTCGATCAAGTGTCGGGCTCAGGTTGCTCTGACAATATCGACCGAGATCTCCACCGCCGGCGTTGTTCCTCTGTTCTCAAGCCAGTGCGTGGTGTTCCTATCCTCGGGCCAGCCCACTCCCGGCCCATAGTCCTTGGCCACTCCATTTCGATGATCAGTGATCGTTCCTTGCAGTATGTAGACCATGCCCGGCCGGTCTTTATGGTCGTGAACCGGGCCGAAAACGCCACCAGGTTTGATGGTCACCAACCGCATGCGAAATTGGCGCCCTGCCATGCCCTCGATTTCAGGGCCAAGGTCAAGCGCTGCCAGCAGCTCCACCGTGACACCTTTCGTCTCAGGTGCGGCCTGTTCATTTCCCATCGCAATCTCCTTTCTGTGCGCTCTGACCGCCTCACGTAACGCCGATCAGTGGCGGCACCGGCACCCCACCGGCTCTCGAACCACCAGGATCTTAGGCGCCGGCTCGGTCCACTGCATCGGCGGGTGATCAGGCGTGATGGGTGGAGGGTGCGACGCATGCCTGAGGGGGCCTGTACCCCGTATGACACGCGGGAATGGTGGGCGTTGACCAGCGTACGCGAATAGTAGTACGTTACGAAGCATTCGAGTATTCACCGTATGAGCGAGTTAACGATGAAAGATGACTTGGCGGCACAGTTTCAGCGGGAGCAGTTGCACTCTGCTGCGCAACACGGGGATCTGGCGAAGGTGGAAGACCTTCTGACGCGGGGTTATCCGGTCAACCGCTTCGATGAGCTGGGCAAGACGACGCTGCATTACGCGGCCGATGGTGAGCACTCGGCAGTCGTCGACCGACTGATCGAGGCGGGAGCCAACGTCAATGCGCATGATGAGCGCGTCATTGGCAATACGCCGCTGGGCAGCTGCGCTGGCAAGTGCTCGCCGGCGATGGCGGAGCGGCTGATCCGCGCGGGGGCTGATCCGACGATCGCGGGATGGATGCAACTGACGGCGATCGACCGTGCTGCCCGCCGAAAAGACCCGCAGGCGAGGGCGGTACAAAAGTTGCTCAATGCGGCGGCGAAAGAGCGGAAGGGCTGAAGAAGACGGTCTTGATCGAAGATAGGCCTGCGCGGGATGACATGGACGAGCGCCGAGACAAGGATAGTGGCGACGTTGGCGCGGGATCGATGGGACCGTTTGAGCGTGCTGGTCCGTTGCGCCGCGGGTTCCCATCTTGCGGTTAATAGCGACAAACATGCCCAGCGGGGCCCCTGCCCCACTGGGCATGGCACCCGGAAGTTCATGCGTGACGTAGCGTTTAGGGTTTGGTGGAGCGGAGGGTGAGGAGGAGGGCTTCGGGGGGGCAGAAGAGGCGGACGCGGAGACCGGCGACGCCGAGGCCGCGGTTGACGATCATCCAGGCGCCGTTGATGCGGTGCATGCCGGTGCATTGGTTGGGGTCGAGGGTGTCCTGGCGGAAGAGAGGTTTGCCGTCGGGCCAGCAGATCTGTCCGCCGTGGGTGTGGCCTGCGAGGCAGACGTCGGCGCCGGCGGCGATGGCGGGGTGGACGAGGTCGGGGTAGTGGAGGAGCATGAGTTTGAAGTCTGCGGGGCGGACGTGGCGCATGGCGGAGGGGATGTCGGTATCGATGCGGCGGTGCTGGTGCAGGCCGATAAGGGCGAGGCGGGGAGTTTTTGACGAGACGGGGGCGGCGGATCGGGAGTCAGAAGTTTCATCGGGCAGCTCGACGCTGATTTTTTTGCGGGAGGCAGAGAAGAAGGCGGCCTGGTTTTTGAGGAGGATGCGGGGGTGGCCGGCGGAGTCGGTGGTTTGGGCGAGGGCGGGTCCGAGTTTGGCGGAGTCATGATTGCCGAGGATGAAGAAGGTGCCGAGGGGCGGGGTGAGGGGTTCGAGGAGGCGTTGGAGGTTGATGAAGGATTCTTTCCAGCGCCAGGAGCGGTGGCCGAGGTCACCGGTGATGACGAGGACGTGGGGTTGGATTTTCGCCAGGAGCGAATGCCAGCGGGCGAGTTGCTGGGTCCAGCGTGTGATGTGGAGGTCAGAGAGGTGGAGGATGGATAGGCCGTCGAAGGCGGGGGCGAGGCGCTGGCAGGGGACTTCCTGTTCCTGGATGTGGGGCTGGAAAAACATGGCCAGAGGGTCTCCGGAGGTGCGGCGCGGAAAAGAGGCCGCTGGATCAGTATAGGATTCAGCCGGGCACGATGCATGTGCGCCGACGAATTGGGTTCATGGGAGTAAGATAGGGACCGAGTTGGCGGAACCTGAAGATCATGTATATGCCCACCGCCATGGCGTGTAGTAAGGACGAATCAGATGAGTGCACGGATGAAGGGCTTATTTGTGGGTATGGGCGGGATGTGGAATCACGTATTTACGGCGGAGCAGCAGGGGCGGCTGGGCGAGATGGTGGAGTTTTACGCACCGCCGCAGACGGCCGAGATGGTGCAGGCGAATCCGGAGATATTGCGGGAGGCGGATGTGGTGATCGGGGCGTGGGGCATGCCGAAGCTGGATGCGGCGATGCTGGCGCATGCGCCGCGGCTGAAGGGGGTGTTTTATGCGGGCGGGACGATTCGCGGATTTGTCAGCGATGCATTTTGGGAGCGGGGTCTGATTGTGACATCGGCGTGGGCGATGAATGCGGTACCGGTGGCGGAGTACACGGTGGCGCAAATCGTGCTGAGCATGAAGCAGACCTGGATGCACATGCGGCGGATGCATGGGGCGAAGGGGACCGAGCGGCCCGGGCGGTTGCCGATGGCGGGGGTGATGCCGACGAGCACGGTCGGGTTGATCAGCCTGGGGATGATCGGGCAGCGGGTGGCGCGGATGCTGCAGGCGTATGAATTGAAGGTGGTGGCGTACGATCCATTTGTGAAGCCGGAGGTGGCGCGGGAGTTGAAGGTGGAACTGGTGGGGTTGGAGGAGTTGTTCGGGCGGTCGGATGTGGTGAGTCTGCATACGCCGTGGCTGCCGCAGACAGTGGGCATGATCACCGGGGCGCATTTTGCGGCGATGAAGAAGGGGGCGACGTTTATCAACACGTCGCGCGGAGCAATCGTGCGGGAGGCGGAGATGATCGAGGTGTTGCGGCAGCGGCCGGATCTGGTGGCGGTGCTGGATGTGACGTATCCGGAGCCGCCGGAGGCGGGGTCGGCATTATACGAGTTGGGGAATGTGTTTTTGACGCCGCACGTGGCGGGTTCGTGCGAATCGGAGAGCAAGCGGATGGGGGAGTCGGCGATTGGGGAGCTGGGGCGGTTTCTGCGGGGCGAGCGGTTGGAGTGGAGCGTTTCGCGGGAGAAGGCGGCGATGCTGGCGTAATCTTGTGGCTGAGCATTGCAGCGAGGCCCGCCCAACGAGGCATGCCCAGCGGGGCCCCTGCCCCACTGGGCATGGCACCCGGTATTTCACCTATTCTCCTAATAGCAGCGTTTGAATGACCGGGGGGGATGGGCTAGACTGGCGGATCTGAAAAGAAGTTCGGAGGAACTATGGCCACAGCGTTTAAAGCCAGCGTGATTACCCCAGAATCGATCCTGTTTGAGGCGGACGTGACCGGTGCGCAGGTGCCGGCATTTGATGGGTTGGTGGGGATTATGCATCAGCGGGCGCCGCTGCTGGCGAAGTTGGGGACGGGCGTGCTGCGGCTGGACGGGGCGGAGGGGACGCAGCGGTATGTGGTGGCGGGCGGATATGCACAGATGAAAGATGATGTGCTGACGATATTGACGAACGAAGCGATTCCGGAAGACAAGATCACGGCGGCGCTGATCACGGCGGAAGAGGCGAAGTTGGAGACGGTCACCGGGACGGATCTGCCGGCGATGGAGAAGCGGGCGGCGATTCAGGCGCGGGTGCAGGCGATGCGGCAAGTGTTGGCCTGAGTTTCAATTTTCAATTTACAATTATCAATTTTCAAGGCGGGAAGTGATGCTTCGCGCTTTTTTTATGCGCGCATTGCGACCTATCGATTATTCAGGGTTCAAGCAATTTGGGCCTTGAGAGCTGGCGAACCATCCAACATGGTTGGCGGCGAGATTGGCGCTCCCTGACGGTCGCGGTTGTAGAGGTTTCTCGCGCGCGATCTCAGTGGTGGTGGCCGCCGGCGCCGTGGACGTGGCCGTGATCGAGTTCTTCCTTGGAGGCGGCGCGGATTTCTTTGATGGTGACATCGAAGTTGAGGGTGACACCGGCGAGGGGGTGGTTGCCGTCGACGGTGATGGTGTCGTTTTCGATTTTGGTGACGGTGACGACTTGCATGCCATGCTGGCCTTGGGAGCGGAACTGCATGCCGATTTTGATTTCGGGGACGCCCTGGAAGGCGGACTTGGGGACGGCCTGGACGGCTTTGGGATCGAGCTGGCCGTAGCCTTCTTCGGGAGAGACGGTGACTTTGATGTTTTCGCCAACGGATTTACCTTCGAGGGCTTTTTCGAGGCCGGGGATGATATTGCCGGCGCCGTGGAGGTAAGGGAGGGGTTCGCGTCCGCTGCTGGAGTCGATGACGGCGCCATCGGGGCCGGTGAGGGTGTAATCGATAGAGACGACGGCGTCCTTGGCGACCTGCATGGATAACTCCTGTGCGGGAAAGCGGTTAGACGCAGGAACAGGGGTACGTACCCAAGCGATTGCGTCACGGGCGGGAGCATTGTAACCGGTATTTGGGGGGAAATCGATGGTTTTGGAGGGTAGCGGCGAGGCTAGAATATTTGAATTCTGGACAAGAAGGTGCGGACTTTGGGAGGGCCGACGCGTAACATTGTGAATAAAGGTACGATGTAAAGGAGTGGGTCATGGCTGCTCGGAATGAGGTTCAGACGACTTCGATCATTGGGGCTGAGGCGGAACGCAGGGCGCCGCGAATGGAGCGGTCGCGGAAGGCGCAACGGGTGCTGATCCTGGGGGGCGGGTTTGGAGGCATATACACGGCGTATCATCTGGACCGGATTTTCCGCAGGCATGCGGGGGTGGAGATCACGTTGGTATCGCGCGAGAATTATTTCTTGATGACCCCCCTACTGTTTGAGGCGGGGAGCGGCGTGCTGGAGCCGCGGCACGCGGTCAATCCGATCCGGCCGCTGTTCAAGAAGGCGCGGTTCGTCGAGGCGACGGTGGAGCGGATCGATCTGGAGGGGCGGAAAATTTTGGCACGACATGGGCCGCGGGAGGGGATTTGGGAATTGGAGTACGACCAGCTGGTGCTGGCGCTGGGCGGGGTGACGAACCGGAAATTGATACCGGGGAGCGAGCATGCGCTGGGATTCAAGACACTGCGGGATGCGATTTTTCTGCGGAACCGGATCATCGATTTGTTCGAGCAGGCGGATGTGGAGGAGGACCCGGAGCGGCGGAAGAAGTTGCTGACGTTTGTGGTGATTGGTGCGGGGCTGGTGGGCGTGGAGTTGATGGGCGAGCTGACGGAGTTTACGGATAATTTGTTGCGGAGCTATCCGCGGATCAGCCGGGAGTGGTTGCGGTTTGTGCTGGTGGAAGCGAGCGACAAGGTGCTGCCGGAGATGGAGCGGGACATGGCGGAATATGCGGCGGAGGTTTTGTGGAAGCGGGGCGTGTCGATTCTGACGAATACGCCGGTGAAGCGGATTGAGGCGGGGAAAGTGGTGGTGGAAACGCGAAACATGAAAGGCGAAACGCGAAATGACGGAGCGGGGGAAGAGACGGGGATTGAGAGTGAGACGATTTTGCTGGCGGCGGGGTTGGGGGCGAATCCGTTGCTGGGGGAGTTGCCGCTGGAGAAGGCGCGGAATGGGCGGGCGATGGTGGAGGGGTCGATGCGGGTGAAGTCGCGGCCGGAGGTGTGGGCGCTGGGGGATTGCGCGGTGATTCCGGATGCCCAGGGGAAGCCGTATCCGCCGCTGGCGCAGCACGCGCTGCGCGAGGCGAAGGTGCTGGCGAAGAATATTGCGGCTGTCGTGGAGCGCGGCGGACGCGATGCGGAGTTGCAGGCGTTTCGGTATGAAACGCTGGGGACGATGGCGTCGCTGGGGCATTATGACGGGGTGGGAAAGCTGCTGGGCGTGAAGGTGTACGGGCTGCTGGCGTGGTGGGTGTGGCGGACGTATTACGTGATGCAGATGATGCGGTGGGAACGGCGGCTGCGCGTGATCATGGATTGGACGGTGGCGATTCTGTTTCGGAATGACATTGTGAAGTTGGATCTGTTTGGGACGGAGCATCCGACGGCGAAGCTGCGGGCGAACGAGGGGGGATTCAACACCAAGGCATCAGGGAACGAAGGGGAGAGAGGCGGAAGATGAATGGGCGAAGCGGGAAACGTGGCGGAGGGGGGCGGGAGGGGGCATAATTGGGTGATTGCGGCGCGTGGCGCCAAGATCAAGAGGCTAATGGGTTCTCACAGAGGACACAGAGAGCACAGAGGCGAAGATACTGAATTTCTCTGTGTTCTCTGAGTCCTCTGTGAGAAAAGTCGATCTAGTTTGTGTCTCTAAATTATTTTTGGGATGGCATGATGAGCACGATTGAAATGTTGAATACGAAGTTTGGGATTGCGGGAGTGGTGCAGGTGGTGGCGGGACTCGGGGGGTTGGCGGCGGTGCGTGTCGAGACGGGGGAGGCGCAGGGGTTGGTGTATCTGCATGGGGGGCATGTGGCCGAGTGGCGTCCGAAGGGGCAGGATGAGGTGCTGTGGGTGAGTCAGAAGAGTTATTGGGCGGATGGGAAGCCGGTGCGGGGTGGGGTGCCCGTCTGTTTTCCGTGGTTTGGGCCGAAGGCGGATGACAAGGCGGCGCCGGGGCATGGGTTTGTGCGTTTGATGCCGTGGACGTTGGAGGCGGTGACGCAGGAGGATGAGGGGGTGACGGTGGTGCTGAGCACGAAGAGCGATGATCAGACGCGCAAGCAGTGGCCGGGGGAGTATGTGCTGCGGCATCGGGTGACGATCGGGCGGGAGCTCGTGATGAGTTTGGAATTGACGAATACGGGGCGCGAGGCGATGGCGTATCAGGAAGCGCTGCACACGTATTTTACGGTGGCGGATGTGAAGCGGGTAAAACTGACGGGGCTGGAGGGGGTGAAATACGTGGACAAGATGGATGGATCGAAGGTCAAGACGCAGGAGGGGGCGGTGACGATTACGGCGGAGACGGACCGGGTGTATGTGGGGACGACGGGGACGGTGACGATTGAAGACCCGGACAAGATGCGGCGGATCGTGGTGGCGAAGGAGGGGTCGACGAATACGGTGGTGTGGAATCCGTGGGTGGCCAAGTCGAAGGCGATGGCGGATTTTGGTGATGAGGAATGGCCGGGGATGATCTGCGTGGAGACGTGCAATGTGGGGGCGGATGCGGTGAAGGTGGCGGCGGGGGAGACGGTGAAGATGGTGCAGAGGGTGGGGGTGGTGAGGATGTGAGGCGCGTTTCCGCTTCATTTACGCGCTGGCGGGAGGTAAATGATGAATGTAGAACGATGAACGATGAATGGGGGGCGGCGCGTGTATTGAGCGTAATCCGCATGAGGATTGGGTGATCCGGTAATTTTCAGTTTTCAGTTTTCAATTTTTGAGTGGCGGAGGAGGTGGGTGGTGCGGAGGGTTACTGCGGTGGCGAGGAGGAGGGCGGCGGCTTCTGGAATTGTGCCGTAGAGGAGATAGGGGAGGGCGTCGCTGTGGGAGATCGCGGCGAGGAGTGTGAGGAGGGTGGTGAGGATTCCGAGGATGAGAAGGAAGGCGATGAGGCGGGTGAGGGTGCGCATCTGGAGGTTGGGGGCGAGGTGGGTGCGGAGGTGGTGGAGGCCGCGGGAGAGAAGCCAGGTGAGGAGGAGGCCGTCGGTGAGGAGATAGCGCCAGGCGGCGGAGTAGACGTTGCGAATGGGAGTGTCGTGGAGTTGCATGAGGCGCTGGCCGGCGAGGAGAAGGAGGGCGAGGATGAATGAGGTCCAGGCGAGGGTGGTCCAGAGACCGGGGCGGCGGAAGCCGGCGAGGTAGAGGAGGGTGGCGGCGATCATGAGGGCGGCGCCGGGGATGCCGAGCCAGGGCAGGGGGATCATGAGGAGTACGGCGCCGAGGTTGAGCAGGAGCATGGCGAGGAGCCAGGCGCGGACGTGGGGGGCGGGTTGAGGGGGAGTCGCAGGGCGGAGGGCGATCCACCAGCGGATGCCGAGGGCCATGAGGATGTTGGGCAGGACGCAGGCGGTGGGGAGGAGGAAGAGGATGTTGCGCGCGGATTCATTGGCGGTGACGCCTTCGCCGCGGAGTTTGATGCGGAGGAAGATTTCGGCGGCGAGCCAGACGAGTATCCATTGGGCGGCGATGAGTCGCCAGAGCTGTTCGATGTTCAGGCCGGTGGAGAAGTGGGCGGCGAGCGCGACGAGTTGGCGGATAATGAGGAACAGTCCGCAGAGGGCGAGCCAGAAGGCGAGGGCAATTTCAAGTTGGGAGCGGGTGACGACGTCGGAGAGGAAGATCGAGGCGGTGAGGGCGAGGATGCCGGCGAGGAGGGAGAGGGGAATGAGGGCATTGCGGACGCGCGACGCATGCCTACCGGGGCCCCTGCCCCGCTGGGCATGGCACCCGACAAGAGAGAGGATGAGGAGGGCGGCCCAGCCGGTGTAGGCGTCGAGGGTGCGGAGGAAGACGAGGGTGGCGGATTCGGTTTCCTGGCCGGGGGCGAAGGCGATGCGGGCGGTGAGCCAGATGCGCAGGCCGACGAGGAGCAGGAGTGTGCCGAGGAGGATGGCGAGGGTGCCATGCCCAGCGGGGCCCCTGCCCCACTGGGCATGGCACCCGCCTTCGGTCGGCGGATTGGTTGGCGAATCGGCGTTCATGCGGGCATCTTAGGGAGAATGGGGAAGGACGCAATGCTCAATGACGCAATGACCAATGACGCAAGGACCAAGGCTCACGTTTCGTGCAAGGCTTTGCGGATTGCCGCTCAAGACGTGGGATGCGAGACGGATTACAATTTGGGGAGCGAGGATCAACATGAGCAAGAAAGTACTGGCGGCGGAACTCGAGACGTTGCGGGAAGAAATCCGGCATCATGATGAGCTGTATTACCAGCGGGCGAAGCCGGAGATTTCGGATCAGGAATATGATGCGCTGATGAAGAAGCTGGTGGGGCTGGAGGAGGCGCATCCGGAGCTGGTGACGGCGGATTCGCCTTCGCAGCGCGTGGGGGGAAAGCCGATCGAGAGTTTCAAGACGGTGCGGCATGCGGAACGGATGATGTCGATCGACAATACGTACTCGGAAGAGGAAGTGCGGGAGTTCGACACGCGGGTGAGGAAACTGCTGGCGGAGGCGGGCGGGGCGGCGGGGATTGCCTATACGTGTGAGCCGAAGATTGATGGGGTGTCGCTGTCGCTGCGGTATGAGAATGGGCTGCTGGTGTCGGCCGCGACGCGTGGGGATGGCGTGACGGGGGATGACGTGACGCACAATGCGCGGACGATACGGAATATTCCGTTGCGGCTGAAGGGGGAGAAGACAGACGTCGTGGAGGTGCGCGGGGAGGTGTTTATTGCGCGGGAGCAGTTTGCGCGGATCAATGCGGCGCAGGAGGAGGCGGGGGAAGAGGCGTATGTGAATCCGCGGAATACGGCGTCGGGGACACTGAAGCAGTTGGACCCAAAGGTGGTGGCGGCGCGGAAGCTGGAGTTTTTGCCGCACGGGGCGGGGCAGATTGTGGGACTGAAAATCAAGACGTATACACAGTGGTACGAGCAACTGGCGGCGATGGGGTTTCGGACGAGCGAGCATTTTGCGGTGTGCAAGGATATCGAGGCGGTGCTGGCGTTCATTCATGCGTTTGCGGAGAAGCGGAAAGGGTTGCCGTACGATACGGACGGGGTGGTGGTGAAGGTGGATCGGTTCGATCAGCGGGAGATGCTGGGGGTGACGTCGAAGGCGCCGCGGTGGTGCATTGCGTACAAGTATCAGCCGGAGCAGGCGGAGACGGAGTTGGCGCGGGTGGTGTTCCAGGTGGGCAA
This sequence comes from uncultured Phycisphaerales bacterium, assembly GCA_903845195.1. GTDB lineage: Bacteria > Planctomycetota > Phycisphaerae > WQYP01 > WQYP01 > CAIMWO01. Next base: position 6,106 of record CAIMWO010000093.1, on the reverse strand, counting down.
GACGGGGACGATTACGCCGGTGGCGGAATTTGAGCCGGCGGTGTTCATCAGCGGGACGAAGGTGTCTCGGGCGAGCCTGCACAACTTTGATGAGATCGAGCGTAAAGATATCCGCAAGCACGACCGTGTGGTGGTGGAGAAGGCAGGAGAGATTATTCCGTACGTAGTCGGCGTGGTGAAGGAGAAGCGACCAATACATGCCACGAAGATCGAACGACCTAAGGAATGCCCTGTGTGCAAGTCAAAGATGATCGAAGACGAGGGAGGTTTCACACGCTGCCGCAATCCAGATTGCCCGGCTCAACTTGAAAAACACGTCCTGTTCTTTGCCGGACGAAACCAGATGAATATTGATGAACTGGGAGATGCCGTGATTCGGGCAGTAGTCAAAGCCGGCCTGATCAAGTCCATTCCCGACATCTATCGTCTAACTGTCGAAGGAATTAAGGATCTGGTTGTCAGCGAACACGTAAACCCGGTTAAGTCTCGTAAGAAGCCCGAGTCTGCCAAGGCAACGCATACCCAGATATCAGATTCGCTCTTTGCCACAGGAAATGAATCGTCACCGCATGAACGGGATCGCACTATAGCTCAGGACCCTCCCAAGGTCATTCTCGTGACGATCGGAAAGAAGCCGCCGCATACCCGGGCAAGAAACATAATCGGCGCTATCGCCGAATCAAAGGGCCGTGGATTCGCCAGACTTCTTGCGGGTTTGGGCATTTCGGATATTGGCCATCAGACAGCGCAATTGCTAGCGACGCATTTTTGCACACTCGCCAAACTTCGCCAAGCATCTTTCCGGGAGATTCTGGAAGCACCCGGAATGGGAAGTGGCGTCCTTACTGAAGTGGAGGGAATTAGACGGCGATACCCCATCTCCGGCGAGCTGACGTTAGGGCAGATTTTCGATCTGGAGGAAATTGAGCCACAACTCGAAAAACAAATCAAGCACACTCCATTGTCGCACCCTAACCAGAAGTCTCTTTGGGAACGCATCGCCGGAGTTCGTAAGAAAGGCGTGGCCGCCCGCATGCTTTATTCGTTCCTTCACTCCAGCGCTGGCAAAAGGATGCTGGATGACCTCATTGCGCTTGGAATCAAGACGACTGAGGACCGACCACATCGCTCAGGAACCATGCCGCTTGCGGGAAAGACAATCGTTGTAACTGGCACATTGGAGCATTTTGACCGCCATCAAATTGAGCACAAGATTCCAGAACTTGGCGGCAAGGTCGGCAGCTCCGTAAGCAAGAATACGAGTTTTCTACTTGCAGGTGAAAATGCGGGCACTAAGCTGGACAAAGCAAAAGAGCTTGGGATCGAGGTAATTGACGAGAAAGAGTTCTTGAAAAGAATTGGAGAGCAATAGCGAGAAAGCACGCCCAGCACCTGAGATTTTGGAGAATTGAATGCGAGATTTCGCCGCGATTGATTTTGAGACAGCCAATTCGGATGCAAGCAGCGCCTGTGCGGTTGGAATCGCCATCGTCAAGAATGGTGCGATCGACGCCGTCTACACTGATCTCATTCGTCCGCCGACAATGGCGTTCAATCAGCGAAATATTTCGATTCACCGCATCAAGCCAGCGGACGTTGCTCAAAGTCCAAACTTTGGCCAGATATGGCCAAGCCTCTCAGGACGACTCACGGGACTTCCGATCATCGCACACAACGCGGCGTTTGATATGCGAGTCCTCCACGCCTGCCTCGAATTCCACGTGATTCCCCAACCTGTATGCGATTGGATATGCACGGTGGAACTCGCCAGATACGCCCTCCCTGGCTTGCCGAATCACCGTTTGGGAACTCTTGCTTCCCTTTTTGGTCTTCAACTAAGGCACCATGATGCCGGCGCTGATGCCATTGCCTGTGCGGAAATTGCTATTCGGCTCGGTGGCCTTATCGGGATTGAAAACCTCACTTCGTTCTTTCGCAGGTATCCCGACTCGTGTGCGATTGCGACTCATTCGACTATCAACGGGCTCGAAGGCAACGGACATACCCAGATTATTCCCGGGCAAGATGATGACTCCGACGTTCTGGATGAACAGAACGGTTCCTGTGTGATCGACTTGGTCGAAGCCGCCCCTCCAGACCACCGCTTTTCTGGTCTGCACTTTACTTTTACCGGCGAATTTGGACACCTGACGAGGGCAGAGGCAGTGCAGCAGGTAACACAACAAGATGGTCAGGCAAACAACTACGTATCGGGAAAAACCGACTACCTCGTTGTTGGCGAAAATGTCTTGGCACGGTCAGAAGACAGGGGAGACGCCACACGCAAATTGGAAAAAGCAAAAGAGCTATCTGCCGACGGCTCGAAGATCAAGATTATTGATGAAGCAAGGTTTCTTGAAATGCTTCGCGCGCAGAACCAAATTGGTGTGCCACCTGTAACCGTTACCCATTCCGATCTAGAGCGGCCACCAACACCGTTCAACGCTCTCCCCATTGGGCCGCTGGCGGGCAAGACGATCGTGGTGACGGGGACGCTGGCGAAGTTCTCGCGCACGGAGATCAAGCAGAGAATTGAGGAGCTGGGAGGGAAAGCGACAGAATCGGTGAGCAAGCAGACGTCGTTTGTGCTGGCGGGCGAAGAGGCGGGGAGCAAGCTGGAGAAGGCGAAGAAGCTGGGGGTGGAGGTGATTGATGAGAAGGAGTTCTTGAGGCGGATTGGGGAGTGAGGCGCGGGGGATTTCTACCACCAAGGCACCAAGATTTTTCTGTAGAGAACTGTTGGCGTCTCGGTGGTAGCAGTTCGTCGTCTTGGTGCCTTGGTGTCTTGGTGGTGAAACAGACTCATCGCAGTGCGCCGGAGGGGGAGCGGTTGCGGAGGCGGCGGTATGCGCCGGTGAGGTTGCCGCGGCTGGTCATGAGGCGGATGCGGTTGTGGATGTGGGCTTTTTGGAGGCCGAAAATGGCGGTGAGCCCCCCTACCGCGTTGTAGACGGCGAGACGGAAACCGTGCTCGATGAAGGTGCGGAGGGCGCGGGGGACGGAAAAGTTTTTGCGGAGGAAGGCGCGGGCGAGGCCGTTGGCGTAGGCGACGCGGCCGAGGTATTCGGGGGTGATGCGCTGGGGGGAGACCCAGTGTTTGACGACGGCGCGGGGGGCGTAAAACATGCGGTAGCCGGCGTCGAGGGCGCGGGCGAGGAAGTCGGTGTCGCCGCCGGCGAGTGTCGTGTCGCCGGTGCGGTCGAGGCCGACGGTGAAACCGCCGATGTGACCGGTCACGCGGCGGCGGAAGGCGAAATTGGCGCCGACGGCCTGGCCGGGCTTGGTCAGCTCGATGATCTGATCGCCGTAGTTGACGCAACTGAGCAGATGGGCGCTGCGGGTATCGAGCCAGGCGGGGCGTTCGACGGCTTCCCACCAGAGGTTGACGGTGCCGGCGACGATGTCGGCGGGCTGGGTGTCGAAGAGCGCGAGCAGTTCGATGAGCCAGGGGGATTCGACCCAGACGTCATCATCAAGGAAGGCGAGGATCTCGCCACGGGCTTCGGACAGGGCACGATTGCGTGCGGGGTTGAGGCCGACGGTGGGCTCATCGACGCAGCGCGTGGGGATGGGCATGGTGGGGGCGATTTGGTCGACGAGGGCGCGGGTTTGGTCGGTGCAGGCGTTAGCGATGACGACGATTTCCAGACCGACGGGGCCGGACGGGGGCAGCGTCACGGCGCGGAGACTTTCGAGCGTGCGGGCCAGAAGCTCGCTGCGGTTGTGGGTAGGGATCAGGATGGAGAGGGTCATGCTTTAATCCTGCGTGCCGGGAATGGGCAAGCGTGATAGTATGCGAGGCTGCTGGTAGAGACTACCATGACGCGCGTGATGGCATCTTAACCACGAAGTCGCGAAGACACGAAGGCGACGCCGATGAGCCGCCGAGGAACGCCAAGGGGTATCGATGAGTTTGGTTCGGGAAATGCGGAAGGTGTATCGCAAGATCGCGGATCGCTCGATTTTGCAGCGGATCGGCAGTTACGAGCAGATCGACGGGTGGCTGGAGAAGAGCGAAGCGGCGGCGTTGTGTCGGCTGGCGTCGCGGGTATCGGGAAGGGCCGCGGGGACGGCTGGCGCGAATATCCTGGAGATCGGATGCTGGAAGGGGAAGAGCACGTATTGTTTGGCGTCGGGATTGCGAGAGGGGCGGGTGTATGTGATCGATCCGTTTGATGCGGCGGGGGAGGTTGAGTCGCGCGATATTTATGCGAAGCAGAAGGGGCAGCGGCCGCTGGTGGAGGAGTTCAAGGAGAACATGCAATCGCGCGGCGTGTTGGGGAAGATTGATATTTTGCAGGGGTACTCGCAGGCGTTTGTGGGGAAGGTGCCGGAGCTGGATCTGTTGTTTATCGATGGGGATCATTCGCAAGAGGGGTGTGCGTTTGATTTCGAGAATTTTTCGCCGCGGGTGAAGGTGGGCGGATACCTGCTGTTCCACGATTTCGATGCCAAGCGGCCGGAGGTCGGGCCGACGTTTGTCGTGCAGAACAAGGTGTTGCCGTCGGGGAAGTTGCGTACTACGGTTTGTATCACCGGTTGTGAGAAATGAGGGGCTGATGACGCAGGGCGAGGCGATACGCGAGGAGCAGGTGGCGGGGCGGCGGTTTCGCTATTCGTGCGGCGGGCGGTCGGCAGCGCGGATGACGTTGCGGGCGGATCATCGGCTGGAGGGGGCACCGTCGATTCATGAACATGCGTGGGAGATCGAGGGGGGCAAGTTGGTGCTGCGACATCGCAATGGGCAGCGCACGGTGGAGTTTGAGAAAGCGGGGCGCGGGAAGTTTCGCGGGGTGGATTTGACGGCGTCTCAGGAAAAGGGAGGCGAGGCGTGGCTGATCGAGCGGAAGCGGAGCCCGCTGAGCGGGATGGTGCGGTCCATCAAGTATGCGATGTTCCCGAAGAAGCGTCCGCAGCCGGCGGTTTATTCGCCGGAGTTTTTGCTGCAGAACAGCATCGGCATTCGGATGGGGAAGAAGACGATCCGCTGGGTGTTTCAATACACACACGACCGGGGATTTTTGGAGCGGTACATTTTGCCGTGGGCGTTGCCGGAGCACGAGCGGATTTCGCCGAGCGAGGCGAGCGATTTTGTTGTGGGCGTGTACCTGGAGGAGCGAACGATCCGCGAGAGTTTTGCGGCGTTGAAGGGGCAGATGTTTCTGCTTTCGGGGGAGAAGGAATCGCGGCATCCGAGATTGCCGGAGTGTTTCAGTTTCGTGCAGGGGCCACAGGCGGGGGACGATGCGAATTACATTCGTTATTCGCCGACGCTGTGCTTGTGGGTGCCGCCGGTGGAGGCGGTGAAGAAGGCGAAGTGTTCGGTGGTGGACAACGGGCAGTACGTGTGGCGGGCGGAGATGATCGCGGATCTGGCCAAGCGCATCGGGGGCGTGGATATTTTCGGGAAGCTGTCGGGGCGGGCGCTGGGGGGATATCACAAGACCTCGGGAAGCGATGTGGGCAATGACAAGTACCTGGGGATTCAAGAGCATTGCTTTTATCTGGCGCTGGAGCGGGCGGTGGCGGATGACTACATCACCGAGAAATTCTGCGATGCGATCCTGTGCAACGCCGTGCCGATTTACGATGGTGCGCCCAACATTGACGTATATGCGGTACCGGGTTCCTATCTATTGTCGGCGGATGTTGAGAAGGTGGATTGGAACAACTGGCGGGAGGAGTATGAGCGGCGGCTGCCGGTGTTGAAGCGTCAGAAAGAGTTTATTCGCACGCACCTGAACCTCTTTGGCTATTTTCATCATTTGACGGAAGATATGTCCCTGCTGGACCAGAAGCGGCCGATCACGCTGCAGACTGCGGGAGATAATCGTTGATGAACGAGAGTCCGATGATTTTGCGCGATAAGAAGAACCCCTGTGATGCGCTATACGAGGCGTTGGTGGGGAGTAAGCCGGGAGAATCGTCGCCGCTGGAGAAGGTGGCGTTGTTGCTGGCGGCGCTCGTGGCGTTGTTTGCGTTTTTGCAGAGTTGCAAGGATCTGAGCAAGTATCCGGGGGCGGATTTGCGCACGCGCATCGTCTCGACGCGAATCATGATGGAGGGCGGCGATCCGTACTTCGGGGCGTTGGACGTGAAGGCGCCG
>CAIMWO010000092.1 GCA_903845195.1 uncultured Phycisphaerales bacterium | reverse complement strand
GTCTCTATAAAACCTGGAACGATCTGAAAGAAGCCGCCATCGATGGTTGGCGGCGGATCTGCCTCGTGCCCGACTTGGTCAGGTCCGTTTGTGCCGACACCGCAATGCGCGGAAATCAAATGTGATCCGGATTATTTCAATCCTGCATTGAGCAACATGGACTTGGTGTACCCGAATATTATGCGGTCAACGCCGCAGAAGTCGAGATTATTAGTCGCATTTCCGGAAATATTTCGAAGTCGCCCACTTGTGCCCGGATGAGCGTATTTCTATCGTTCGATAATTTGGCTTAGAGCCAATCCGGATAACCGTCGCGTCCGGATGCGCAGGATGCCGGCCCAGATGCTAGGACGCAGGACCGACGCATATTCGACAATATTCGGAGGTCCGAGGACGCCGCAGATGGGTCGGCAGACCAGCAGACGGTGCGAGCGTTATCCGGATAGGCTCTTAGGTCATTTCAGAAATGCCGCCGATTGTCGAGGGGCGCAGGCCTGCCCCACCGGGCAACTGCCCGCGATCAACGTTCCCGCGGCTTGTATCATGTCAGAGGGCTACGGAAGGCGGATCACTCGCCCGTTTTTCCAGCTCGGCTTCCGCGGCCAGCGCCCGAGGAAACAGGATCTCGTTTTCATTCTTCATGTGGGCTTGCATCTGCACATCCAGAGCCGCCAGCGACGCCAGGATCGTGCGATGCGCCTTGCGCGCCTTTGCCGGCGGCGTAAAGCCGTTCGTCAGTTGACGCATCTGGGCCAGATCCGATGAGGCCAGATCGTGCTCCAGCATCATCGCTTCCACCGGACGGCGAACCGAGCCCGCCCTGGTCAGCGGCGAGTTGGCTGCTTCGGATAGCCGGCGGCACAGCACAAACAAAACATGCTCTTCCTTGAACATGTGAACGATCAAATCCGCCTTGAACTGGCCCAGCAACTCGTGCAGCTTCACGAGCTCCGGAAATTCCTGACCATGCTTCTTCGCCAGACGCTCCAGCGATCGCTCCAGCCGGGGCAATTCTTTCTTGAGGTGCGAGTGATAATTGGCTTCGATCTGGTCGATCAGTTCCGGCAAGCCGCACTTGTCCCAGAAATCCGATGGCGCGGCGCGCGTTTCAGCAGGCGTCATCCCCCAACGCACTGTCGCCGCGCTGTCGCTCGGTGCAGTGTTGCTTTCCGGCTTCGCCAGCATTGTCGTCTGCAAAGCCGTCTCGACGACTGAGACCTTCGCAACCGGGGCACAGAGAACATCGCGCGTGACCGGTGGCGTTGCGGCGTGGGTCGCGCCCATTTCGATCGAACGAGTCACCAGGTCAATGGCGCCGGCAGGGCAGTTCTCGACACATAGGCCGCACCCATTGCAGTACGCGGCATTGATTTGATAACGCTGGCCGGGGCCGAGCTTCATGATGGCATGCTCCGGACAGACGCTGTAACACGCATCGCATTCGTTGCAGTTGCCGCACGACATGCATCGGCCGGCTTCCTGAATGGCGGACGCTTCATCGAGCCCACCCACGGTTTCCGCAAAGCTCTGGAGTCGCACCGCCGTGGTCAGCACGGGCTGTGCGACTTGGGATGCACTGCGATAGAACTCCGTGTGCAGACGGTCGTACCGGGCCGGCGCATGCTTGCGCGCCGGCGTGTACGTCTGGTTCTGCAGGTACGCATCAATGTTCCGTGCGGCTTTCTTGCCATGCCCGACCGCCGTCGTCACCGTCTTGTTGGCGGGAATCATGTCGCCGCCGGCGAAGATGCCCGGATGTCCGGTCATCATGGAACCGCTGACTTCAATCTCGCCGCTGTCGCGCACGACGATTCCCGGGACATCCTTGAGAAATTCACTTTCCGTTTCCTGACCGAGCGCCAGGATGAGCATATCCGCCGGAAGGGTTTCCGATTGCCCGGTCGCCTGCGGACTGCCTTTGGCGTCGAGTTCCATGACTTCGACCTGCAGGGCATTCTCGTCGAACTGCTTGATCGTGCGCAACCAGTGTACGGCCACGCCTTCCAGCAGGGCCTCTTCGAGTTCTGAATGATGGGCCGGCATGCGCGCCTGGTTGCGCCGGTAAACGATGAACGCCTCCCGCGCGCCCAGACGCAGCGCCGTGCGCGCCGCATCCATCGCTGTGTTTCCTCCGCCGTAGATGGCTACGCGTCGTCCCGCACACGCCGACGCCTGCCCTTCGGCCGCGTCATGCAGAAACTCCAGGGCATCCACAATGCGACTGGGATCGGCCGCGGAAATATTGATGCGTTTGCTGTTCTGCGCACCGAAGGCCAGGTACACCGCATCGAACCGCTGTTCCTTGACGAACGCCTCGAGATTTTCCGTTTTGGTATTGGTCTGGAATTTGACGCCCATCCGCGCAATGCGTCCGATTTCCACGTCAAGCACGTCACGCGGCAGCCGGTACTCGGGAATGGCATAACGCATCATGCCGCCAAGCTTGGCGCTCGACTCATGCACCGTGACTTCATGGCCCAGCAGTGCCAGATGGTACGCTGCCGAAAGCCCACCCGGGCCTGAACCGACGACCAGCACCCGTTTGCCCGTGGGTTTGCCGGCAGGAATCGACCAGCCCTCACGAACGGCCATGTCTCCTAGAAATCGCTCGACGGCATGGATGCTCACCGGCTGCTCGAGCCGCTTGCGGTTGCATCCGTTCTCGCACGGATGGTAACAGACGCGGCCATGGATCGCCGGGAACGGATTATTGCGCACCAAGGCACGCCAGGCCTCTTCATAGCGCCCGACTTGCACCAGACCCATCCATTCCTGGATGTTCTCTCCGGCCGGACAGGTGATGTTACATGGCGGCAACAGATCGACGTAAACGGGCAATTGCAGGTGCTTGGCGGGAACGGTAGCAGCCAGCGCTGAATTGTGCTCCGATGCGGTGGCCACAGAAACAATGTCGCTCATATAAAGTGCCCTTTCGACGTGAGATTTCACTGCCAATTGCCCAACTCTTCGCATGACATAGAGGGTGCTGAGGCTGAATATCCAAGGTGCCAGGCGATTCGATTTTTCTGGCGGCCATACTTGGGTTTTTCGAACGCTGGAGGTGTATTCCCGAGTGAGAGCCGCAATGGATATATTCGGATCGTATAATCCAGATATAGTTTTTACAAGTGGATACATTGGGAATCTTTTCACATAGTTTTTAATGTAACTATCTGTGCTATATGAGGTAATGGTTTTTGAGGTTGTGAAGTTTTGCACGAATTGACAGGGCGGTGTGGGCAGTCCAGCATAATAGACGACTAAATTGTCCATAATATGGCTATGCATCCGCGTTGGAATGCCTTCCAGCGTGGTTTTTCGGTCTGACAGACAGATTGAAACCGCTATTCGTTGAGGCTTCGTTGTCGTTCGATGGGGCTACGTCCGGTACCTTTATAGCGCGCATCAAGCGATGATCGTGGCCAACGGTTGATCGCAAAAAAATTCTGAGATCATGACGCAAAACAGGTGGGCAGCGCCCTCTATCCAGTCATCTTTTTAGTGTAGTCGCTCCCTTTTGCCACCATTTTCGGGACATGAGCCAGGCTTAAAGGGTGATTACCTGAAGCGGTTCAACGGCCGCCCATAGTACGTCGGATAACGGTGGTAATAGGGTTCATAGTAGGGTCTCTCGTACATCGGCGTATAGATGGTATAGGTCAGAATCCGCTGGAAATTCATGGCCGCCTGGACGGGGTGTCCGTCGATCGTGAGCGGCACGCTGAGCCGCAATCCTCGCAGATCCAGCGTGTCCTCTGAAGCACCCGCCGGAAGTGGGAATATCACCGTTACGCCATAATCCTGGCCGGGCGACAGTTCAACCGGTTGCTTGGGAGTGGCCTGACCAGACCCCAGCGGAACAAGCGTTGCCGTCATCAATTGAATCTGACTCGGATCAAACATTGCGGGCGTCGGTCCGTTCTCCAGCCGCAACCGGATCTCCACCGCTTCGGGAATGTTGTGCCATTCGTCTCCACGTCGCACACCCAACACCGTGCCCAGCACATTCATGGCGGGAGGTTCCACAGCGACGGTCGGCAATGTCGTCGAAGTTTGCACGGGCTGTGTCGCCGCTGGCGGGAATCCCTGTGGAATCACGACCAACGCCGGCTGCGGCAAGTAATGATAATCCGGCAGGTAGGTCGAACATCCGCTCAGTGATAGCAGTACAAACATCGCCACGCTCATCATCCGCAGCATATCTGCCTCCTTACAGTGCCCCCTCCATTCTAGGTTGGAATCCATGAGAGGACAGGGGTTGGCCTAATACGGAATCCGGCGGTGTCGGGCGGACAAACTGGCCGTGCCGGTGAAGACGCAGAAGTCTCCATCAATGTGAGGTTTATGTGTTTTGTCGGGGGAAAAGAGGAAAGCCGACGGCGAGAGTCGAACTCGCAACCTACGGTTTACAAAACCGTTGCTCTGCCATTGAGCTACATCGGCGCATGGGCTCTTCTTCGGGTCAAGCGCTCATGGAGTTTACCAGATGGCCACGGATGGAAGCCAGTGACCGAAAATTGCCCGGCCGGCCGCATCATTTTCGGGAAGGGCGGATCAGGACGCGGGTCTCGTAAGAGGCCAGGTTCAGTGGACCGGACACCGGTGCCAGGGTGAGGGCATCCTGGTAGGGATGTGCGTCGAGGGGAACGGATTTCTCATCCGTGGTCAGGTTCATCACGAAGACGTAGTCATGTTGCGCGTCGGTTCGGTAAGTCGCAGAAACGCCGGGAGGCAGCGGCGCGCTGAGCGTGGGGCGGATGGCGTGCTGCTGAATCAGCGAGGCGATGAGGGCATCAGTAAAGGCATCATCATTGCGCGAGGCGATGTAGATGGCCCGGCCTTTTCCGTGCTTGTGGACGGTGACGGCCGGCGTCCCGGCGTAGTATTCCTTGGTGTAGGTGGCGATGGGCGTGGCGCCGCGCAGGTGGAGCACTTCCGCGTAGTGACGTGCGGCGAAACTGCCGGCCAGATCGAGCGGATTGTCCGCTACGGCTTCAACGCTCTGCTTCATCCACTGCGGCAGAACATCGATTTCCTCCGCCCAGATGCCGAAGAGGTCCATGAGCCCTTCTCCCGGCAGCCCGCCGAGATGGACCAGATCATTTTCGTCCACGATCCCGGTGAGATACGTCGACACGAGTGTGCCGCCCGCGGCGACGAACGCTTTGAGACGGTCGGCCACGCCAGGCCGCAGCATATAAAGCATGGGCGCGATGACCAGCTTGTAGCGGGAGATGTCGCGCGTCGAATCGAGGACATCGACGGGAATGCCGCGATTCCAGAATGGGCGGTAATGCTGCTGGACGGTGGGTTCGTAATTCTTGTCCTGATTACGCGGGCCCTGGGCAAAGTCGATGGCCCAGCGCACCTCCCAATCGAACAGCAACGCGACTTCAGCCGGGGTATCCATCCCCATGACGCCGTTGGCAGGTCCGTTGGAAAGCTTGGACAGATCGCCGCCGAGCTTCGCGACTTCGCGGAAGACGCGGGTGTTTTCATGCCCGACGTGATCGACCACGGCCCCATGAAATTTTTCCGATGAACCGCGACTCTTGCGCCATTGGAAGTAGAGCACGCCATCGGAGCCATGGGCGATGGCCTGCAGACTGGCGGTGCGATGAAGGTTGGGACGCTTGGGCACGCTGACCCCCGCCCAGTTCACCGCCGAAGGCGTGGATTCCATGAGCAGGAACGGTTTTTGTTTTATGCCGCGATTGAGGTCATGCGTGAAGGCGGTGCTCATGGCCACGTTGGTATCGTGATCCCACTCGTGCCAACTGGGGTAGGAATCCCAGGAGACGATATCGATATGGTTGGCCATCGCGGGATAATTCAGGAAGTAGTAGGTCCCCATCATATTGATGGTGATCGGGATGTTGGGGGTGAATTTGCGCAGGGGGCGGGCTTCGTGGTCGAGAAAGTCGGTGGTCTGGCGGGTGATGAAGCGCATCCAGTCCAGTTTGAGGCCGTGAACTGAGGAATCGAGGGCCTCGATCTGCTCCCACGCCGTGAAGGTGTGTGACCAGAAGCGGGCCCAGTAGGCATCATTGAGCGCGTCGACGGTTTTGTACTTGGCCTTGAGGAATTCGCGGAATGCGGCCAGGCACAGCGGGCAATGACAATCGCCACCGTATTCGTTGGAGACGTGCCACATGATCAGCGCCGGATGTTTGGCGTAGCGCTCGGCAAGCTTGGAGTTCATGATGGTGACTTTTTCGCGGTAGACCGGCGAGGTATAGCAGTGATTGTGGCGGGATTGCTGGAGATCGCGACGGCCCTGATCGTTGACGCGGCGGATTTCCGGATACTTGGCGGCCATCCAGTTCGGCTTGGCTCCGGAAGGCGTGGCAAGAATGACTTTCTGCCCATTGCGCTCAAGGGAATCCATGGTGCGATCCAGCCAGTCGAAGGTGAAGCGACCTTCCTCCGGTTCGAGCGCCGCCCACGCGAAGATGCCCACGGAAAGCGCGTTGGCCCCGGCGAGGGTCATGAGACGCAGATCCTCCGAGAGTACCTCGGGAAATTTCTGCCACTGGTCGGGGTTGTAATCGCCGCCGTGCAGGAGGACGGGAAAAGTCGGGTTCAGGGCGGGGAAACGCTGGGCCATTGCAAGAACTCCGGAGAAAAAGGAAAGCCGGTATGTTCCGGTCGAAGGGCCGGATGTGCAAGAGGCGGGAGCTTCTTCGTGGGAGCTTCTTCGCCAAAACAAAGCGGGCCGATGCGTTGAAACATCGGCCCGCGGGGGATTGCTCGCGGCCCCGAGTCAGTGGGGGGGCGGAGTTAGATTTATTACTTCACCTCGTACTCGGCATCGATGACATCGTCGCCGCCGGGCTTCTTGCCGTCGGTGGGGGGCTGTTCGCCTGCGGCGCGGGCATCGGTGGCGGTGGGGCCGCCAGCGCCTTGCTGGGCGGCAGAGGCCTTGTAGATCGCCTCGCCGAGCTTCATGCGGGCCTTGTTGAGTTCCTCGACGCCCTTCTGCAGCGTCTCCTTGTCTTCGCCCTTGATGAGTTCCTTGACGCGGTTGAGCGCCTGCTCGATATCGCCGCGTTCCTGCGGACCGACCTTGCCGCCGTGCTCCTGCAATTCCTTTTCCACCTGCAACGTCAGTGCCTCGGCCTGATTGCGCAGGTCGACAAACTCGCGGCGTTTCTTGTCTTCAGCGCTGTGCGCCTCAGCATCTTTCTTCATCCGCTCGATCTCATCCTTCGAGAGACCCGAATGGCCCTTGATCTCGACCTTGTTCTCCACGCCGGTGGCCTTGTCCTTGGCCTTGACGTGCAGAATGCCGTTGACGTCGATGTCGAACGTCACTTCGATTTGCGGCGTGCCGCGGGCTGCCGGCGGGATGCCCTTGAGTTCAAAGCGCCCCAGCGTGCGGTTGTCCTTGGCAAACTCGCGCTCGCCCTGGAGCACGTGGATTTCTACGCTGGTCTGGTTGTCGGCAGCCGTGGAGAAGGTCTCGCTCTTGCTGGTCGGAATCGTGGTGTTGCGCGGGATCATGGTGGTCATGACGTTGCCGTAGGTCTCCACGCCCATGGACAGCGGCGTGACATCGAGCACGAGTATGTCTTTGACTTCGCCCGTGGTGATACCGCCCTGAATGGCGGCGCCGACGGCCACCGCTTCGTCCGGATTGACCGACTTGTTGCCTTCCTTGCCGAAGATTTCCTTGACCATCTGCTGAATGCGGGGCATGCGCGTCGAACCACCGACCAGCAGAATCTCGTCGATCTGTCCGGCTTTGAGCTTGGCGTCTTCAAGCGCTTTGAACACCGGCTGGCGGCAGCGCTCAGAGAGTGCCGCGGTCAGCGATTCAAACTTGCTGCGCGTGATCGACATCTGCAAATGCTTGGGACCGCTGGCATCGGCCGTGATGAACGGCAGGTTGACGCTCGTCTCCATCGCATTGGACAGTTCGATCTTGGCTTTTTCCGCGGATTCCTTCAAACGCTGCAGGGCCATGGCGTCGTTACGCAGATCAATGCCCTGCTGCTTGCGGAATTCCTCGGCGATGTAGTCGATGATGACCTGATCGTAGTCATCCCCGCCGAGGTGCGTATCGCCGTTGATGGAGAGAACTTCAAAAACGCCTTCGCCGACATCGAGCACCGATACGTCGAACGTGCCGCCGCCGAGATCGAAAACGAAAATCTTCCCGCCCTTCTTCTGGTCCATGCCGTAGGCGAGTGCCGCGGCCGTGGGCTCGGGCAGAACGCGTTTGACATTGAGCCCGGCGATCTCACCGGCTTCCTTGGTGGCCAGGCGCTGGGAATCGTTGAAGTACGCCGGCACCGTGATGATGGCGTCGGTGACTTTTTCGCCCAGATAATCTTCCGCGGATTTTTTGAGATCCTGCAGGATCATGGCGGAAATTTCCGGCGGCGTGTACTGCTTGCCGCGGATGTTCACTTTGACCAGTTCCTCCGGCCCGCCTTCGATTTTGAACGGAACGAGCTTTTCTTCCGAGCCGACTTCGCTATGCCGGCGGCCCATGAAACGCTTGATCGAAAAGACCGTATTGCCCGGGTTGGTCACCTGCTGGTGCTTGGCGGGAAGGCCGACGAGGCGTTCGCCTTTATCCGTGAAGGCCACCACGGACGGGGTCAGACGCGCTCCCTGTGAATTGACCAGCACTTTGGCCTGGCCACCTTCCATCAGCGCGACGACCGAGTTGGTGGTGCCGAGATCGATTCCAATAATTCTTCCCATGAGAAACTCCCTTTGAGCGTCGATGTGAGGCTTTCGCCGCAGGGCGAGAGCCGTAACAGCGAGGCATAATGCAAGGTCCGTACCGAAGGGTGTTCGGGATTGTGTATTTGTGTAAGATCAGCAATGGCAAGTAGATAGAATCGTTCATCGAGAAGGATATTTATCGGATATCCCTGCCAAATCACCTTCCGATACTGCCGCGTTGGCAGGGGAGGACCATGCAAGGCTAGAGGGAGGTAGCAGATGGGTGGGTACGCTTGGACGGATTCGAAGGGCGTTCTCTGTTGAGGCTACACTATCGACAGGGGAATGGCGCAAGGGAGCAAGCGCATGAAAAAGAAGCGGGGTAAGGTGCGGCGGAGGGGGGCGGATGAAGGCGGGTACGTGTGCCCATCCTGCGGCGAGCAGATCGTCATTCCATTGGATGCATCACAAGGCCGCCAGCAGGAGTACGTCGAAGACTGTCCGGTGTGCTGCCATCCGAATATCATTCACATTGAGTTCGATCCTGCGTGGGATGAGCCGCGGGTGTGGGCAGAGGCGGAGTAGTCCGCGGGAGCCAGTCATGGGAGATCCCACTACGTTCACGGGTTGCCGGTGTCCGCACTGTAAGTTTTCGCTGGATGAAATAGATACGCGAGTGACGAAGTGTCCGCGGTGCGATCAGCCGTTCGATGCGTCTGCCGTGTGGATGACGCGGCGCGAGCCGGGGGAACTCAATCTGCCGGGGTGGTTGCGGGCGTTTGGCTGGCCGTTCCTGATGATGGCGGCGGGTGGAACAGTGATGGCGCTGAAGATCACAGGCTATTGGGATATTCTGTCGCGCGGGATGATCACGTTGGCGGCGGAAATCCTGTTCAGCCTGGGCCTGATTCGTTTCATTTTCCTGCTGGCGATGGATGGCGATGAGTAACGGTTCGCATTTCTTGCCGCGCCGGGAATAATGGGGCTGTGTGGGGTGACACTCGGGAAACGAACAGGAGCTGATCATGTGGATGCTGAGTTTGCCGTGGTGGGAATTTGTGGTGCGAGCCGGAATCGTCTACGGATTTTTGCTGGTACTGCTGCGGATCACCGGCAAGCGGCAGGTGGGGCAGTTGGCGCCGTTCGATCTGGTGTTGCTGCTGGTGTTAAGCAACGCCGTGCAGAACTCGATGAACGGCGGCGACAATACGGTGCTGGGCGGAGTGATCTCCGCAACCACGCTGGTCGGGCTCAACTTCCTGGTGAGCTGGTTCACCTTCAAGAGCAAACGCCTGGAGGCCCTGGTGGAAGGCCGGCCCGTGGTGCTGGTGCATAACGGGAAGATCATTCACAAGGCGATGCAGGAGGTGAAGATGACAACGCATGAGCTGAACGCATCGCTGCGTGCCGGCGGATGCACGTCGCCGGAGGAAGTGCTGGTGGCAGTGCTGGAAAACAGCGGCCAGATCACGGTGATCCCACGGCACAAGGGGACGGTGGGGTGAGTTGAATCAGGCAAACGAGAAGGTTAAGGCTGGTCGGGAGTGGGGCTCGATTTTCGACGCGCGGCTTGGATGGCAAGCCATTCCTGTTCAAGCTTGGAAGACGCCCGGTCCGTGAATACTCGCGGCTTGCGGGAAATCGAATAAGCGATGGCGCCTACCAACGGAATGAAGACGATGATCGCCACCCAAACGAGTTTGTCGAATCGGCCTGGGAAGTCATCGTCGCGGCGACCCATGAGATCGACCAACTGTGGGATCCAGAACGCCATGATGGCGATGGAAATCAAGATCCCGAAGAACGCAAGAATGATGATTCCGTCCATTGTGAACCTCATTTTCAGATTGTTTGTCGTTCTGCCCGCCCGACCTGCTGCCACGATGCAATACACATGTTATCCGTAGCCGCGCGATATCGGAATCTATTTCTTTTTGCTCGGCTTGGCTTGCGGCGGGGCGGCAGCTTCAAGTTCCTTGATCTGTTTGCGGTTGGCAAGTTTGGCCACCGGGCTCATGCGGTCCAGAAGCAGGATGCCCTCAAGATGGTCGTTCTCGTGCTGAACGATGCGGGCGTGAAAGGCTTCGAGGTCTTCCGAAAATGGCGTCCCGTGTTCGTCGACGGCTTCGATGCGCAGCTTGGTGAATCGCGTCACCTTGATGCGTATCTCGGGCAGTGACAGGCAGCCCTCTTCACCTTCCTCGGAGCCGGCCTCATCTGTCAGCACAGGGTTGATGTAAGCCTTGGCTTCTTCGCCCTTACCTTCCGGCGAAGCGACAAAGATGCGAAGCTGCAGGCCGACCTGCGGTGCGGCAAGGCCGACGCCCTTGTTCTCGACCATGACCTCTTTCATCCGCGCCACCACCGCCCCCAGCCACGGATCGAAAAGCGTTACATCCTTGGCAACCTTCTTCAGCACAGGCGCGGGATAAACCACCAGCTTGAGTTGTGCGGGATCGGGACGTGCGGGCGCGGCAGGTGAAACGGTCTTTGTCATCTTCATTAGGATGATTATAAAGCGGAGTGCGGGGAGGGCCAAGGTGGCGCCAGTGCAGCAGTGGCTCGGGTTTGGGAATTACAACCCGCGATACACGTCGCGACGGTGCCCGACCTTGGCCACCGACACAATCAGCGCAGAGTCTTCAATGGCATAGACCACACGATAATTCCCGCAACGGATGCGCCAGAGGCTCGTGGCTCCTGCGAGTTTCACACAACCGGCGGGACGCGGATTCTCAGCCAATGAATCGATGCGCTGGCCGACGCGCTGTCTCTCCGGCTTGGGCAGACGCAGGTACTCTCGTTGGGCCGATGACGTGAATTCAATGCGGTAACTCATGCCAGGCCCGCACGCTTTTTCACCTGGGTCCAAGGGATACGTTTTTCGTTGGGATCAGCCAATCGCCGGACGGCTTCGATTACGTCTGCGTGGTCTTCGGCGGCCTGCAGTTGTTGTCGGCGCAACGCGGTCCGCATGGCCTGATAGTCTGCCTCGGGAACAATCCGGAACTTTTTACCTTCAATCTTGAGCGTGCCGGCAGTCATACTAAATCCCTCAACATAGGACCTAAACCATTCTATCATTCCACTCTGATGGCGGCGAGAGTTAAGGCACCGGGTCCGGGCTCAGCGTATTTCACATGCCAAGGCTATGAACGCTGCCGGGTGCACTAATTCTTCGGAATATAGACGTTGAATTCGGTGAGCGCTTTGTCGAGGTCATCGTGGAAGATGAAGAGTTTATGGAGGTTGGTGATCTTGAAGACTTTGTAGAGTTCCGGGCGGATGCCGGCGATCACGATCTGGCCCTTGAGCGGATCCATCGCTTTCTTAAGCTGCAGCAGCACACCGAGAGCCTGCGAGGACATGAAGCGGACCGCGGTGAATTCGAGGATGAGTTTGCGGGTGTCCTGCTTCTGGATGAGGTCGAGAAGGTTTCGTCCGAGGCTTTCGATGTTTGCCGAGTCGAGGACCGAAAGATTCTGAAAGCTGACGACGGTGACATCTTTGTAGGGGGTAATGAGCAGTTCGTTTTCCATCTTGGGTCCTCTTGGAAGCACAGGAGTTGTGACATGCAGGTTTTATCGGCGATTTTGGGGGAGAAGTCCATAGCGTCGTGGTCCGGGATCGGTGTTCAGTGGCCGGGGAGGTGGGGGGGGCAGATTGCCAAGCAAGTGTAATAGGTTGGCAATCTCCCCCTGATCCATATAGGAATAGTAGGGATTCATAAACCAAAGTCACAAAGCCCGTCAGCATCTGGGGATGGCTGGACATGGCGCGGGGGATCAGGGAGAATGCCGGGTCTTTGCGGGTGTCAAAACCAGCTTGCGCAGCTGTGTGCGGGCCGGAACCGCAACTACCAGTTCACTGTTTTACACGAGGAACGCAATGCAGGAGTTTCTCTCTCTATTGCCGCTGGGACAGATCAATGCGAATACCACAGGGCCGGCTCCCACCACCGACGCCGCTCCCCCTGTCACGGGCGGCCCCGTGATGACCGCCACCACAGAAGGCGCGGCCCCGACTTCGCAGGCCGCCGCCGCCAGTCAGCCCAAAGGTCCGCCCCCGAGTCCGTTTTCGGGGATTCTGAACTTTCTGCCGCTGATTCTGATGTTCGTGGTGCTCTATTTCATCCTCTTCCGCGGCCAGCGGAAGGAAGAAAAGCGCCGCAAGCAGATGGTGTCGGAAATGAAGAAGGGGGACAAGGTGATGACCATTGGCGGCCTCGTGGCACGCGTGGTGTCGATCGATGGCGAGGAAGTCGTGCTGAAGATCGACGAATCGGCAAATGTGAAGGCAACGTATAAGAAATCGTCGATCCAGCAGGTTCTTGGCGGCGACGAAAAGGCGAAGTAAGGAGGAGCAGTAGACGGTAGACGGTAGACAGCAGACGGTAGATGCTTCAGGCAATTGCTACTGTCTACCGTCTACTGTTTACCGTCTACTCCAGTTAATAATGAAACAATCTCTATCCTGGCGACTGACGATCATCCTGAGCACCGTTCTGGTGGCCGCGGTGATCGTCTGGCTGTTCCCGCTGCACCTGGGCATCGACCTGGCCGGCGGCACATCCCTGCTGTATGAACTGGACACGAAGAATCTAGAAGGAAACAATTCCTCCGAACTGGCCGAGCGCGTGGTCAACGTGCTCAAGAAACGCGTGGACCCGGGCAGTCAGAAAAATCTCATCTGGCGCGTTCTGGGCAACAAGCGCATCCAGATTCAGATGCCCCTGGCGGACAAGGCCACACGCGACGCCCGCGCGCAGTACGATGATGCCATTGAGTCACTGACCAAAACCACGCTGCGCAATTCCGAAGTTCTTTCCGCCATCAGCCACACGGGCGAGGCCCGCACCGCCGCGATCAACGCGCTGGCGGCGCCGGGAGCGCCGCGGAATGAACTGATGCAGAAGCTGGCAACAGCCTATGACGACCGGAAGGCCGCCGAGGACGAAGCAAAGAATTTCCCCGACCAGATGAACCTGCCGACGCCCCTGGTGGAGCGCCTTGCCAAGACGCGCGAGGCGTATCGTGTCGCGCAGACGGACCTCGACCGCACCAATGCCGACGTCAACAAGCTCCTCGGGTTGCTCGCCGCGTCGGACAACGTCCGGAACACCGCGGCGATCGACGAACTGAAAGATCTTCCCGCGAAATATCCCTCGCAGAAAACCGAGATCGATCAGGTCATTGCCGCCTATAACAAGCTCAAGGCCACCAGCGGCGGCAGTTATATCGATCCGGCGGAGTTGCAGCGGCTCGTGACGTCCTCCGGCGTGCTCGATTTCCGCATCACCGTCGATCCGACGGATATCAATCAGGATCAATACGATGCGGCGGTTCGCAGCCTGCAGCAGTATGGGCCGCGGAAGTCGTACCAGAACATGCGCTGGTTCCAGGTCGATCCGAACGGCCGCGAGAGCTTCGCCCGCGGGTACGTGATGGCGCAATGGGCCGGCGAGCCGCACGTGCTGCTGTGGGACGATCCCAGCCGCGCGCTGACGCACAGCCCGACGCGCAAGGACTGGAAACTCGTCGACGCACGCAAGACCTCCACGCCCAACGGCGATCTGGCGGTCAGTTTCAAACTCGATGCCATCGGCGCCGGCTACTTCGGAGACCTGACGACCAACAACCTCAAACACCAGATGGCGATCCTCCTGGATGACAAGGCCATTTCGGCGCCGCGGATTCAATCGGCGATTTTTGATTCGGGTGAAATCACGCTCGGCTCGGGCGGTTCGCGCCCCATTGAACTGATCCGCAAGGAAGCCGACACGCTCGTGCAGATCCTGGAAGCCGGTTCACTGCCGGCCACGCTGCAGAAGGATCCGATTTCGGTGCAGCGCATCTCGCCGGACCTGGGCGAAGACAACATCAAAGCCGGCACGCGAAGCGCCGTCTACGCGCTGATCGCGGTCATCGCGTTCATGCTCGTCTACTACACCATCACCGGCGTGTTTGCCGACCTGGCGCTCATGGTGAACCTGCTGTTGGTGCTGGCGGTGATGGCGTTCATCGGCGGGACGTTTACCTTGCCCGGCATCGCCGCATTGGTTCTGACCCTGGGCATGGCCGTGGACGCCAACGTGCTGATCAACGAGCGCATCCGCGAAGAAATCCACAAGGGCGCATCGCTCTGGATGGCCGTCCGCCAAGGCTACGACAAGGTCTTCTGGACCATCTTCGACGCCAACCTGACCACCAGTCTTACCAGCATCGTGCTGATCTACGTGGGATCGGAAGAAGTCCGCGGCTTCGGCATCACGTTGCTGATCGGCCTGGTGATTCACATGTTCACCGCGTTGTTCGTGACGCGGACGTTGATGATGGCGGCGATCAAGTGGGGAGTCTTGCGGGCCATCGACGATCATTCGATCGCCGAATACCTGCGCGAAATTCTCACGCTCACCTGGCTCCGCCGCGGCCACTGGCCGTTCATGCGGGTGATTACCATCACCAATTTCGACTGGATCGGCAAACGCCATATTTTCTGGGTGGTTTCGGCAGTCATTACGATCGCCGGCATCGCCGCCTTCGTCGTTCGCGGCGAGGACAAGTATGACATCGAGTTCCGCGGCGGCACGCAGGTGACCTTCCAGCTCAAGGAAGGCATCAAGATGCCTGTGGACGAGGTCCGCAAGCGGGTCTACGAGATCCCCAATCTGCCCGATCTGACTCCCGCTGAGCACGACGAGCTCAAGGACGTGGCGCAGGCACGCGTTTACGGCATCGGCACCGAGGGCAACAAGTTCGAACTGCAGACGACCATTGCCGACACCTCGACGGTGAAAATCAAGACGCGCTTCCTCGAACTCCTCGCCCAACAATTCCATGATGTGCTGAACGTCAAGCCGCGGCTGACGGTGCGCGACAGCCAGCTGGCGGACAAGGACATCGGCACGCTGCTGGAACACAGCATCGTTGTGCCGATCACGCGCAACACGCTGGACCAGGTTTTCGCCGACACGCCCTACACCGAGATGCCCAACCGCGACGTGACCGACTACTTGAACGGTGCGGCCATCGTGCTGGACGGCATCAGCCCGCCCCTCAGTGCCGGGCAGCTCACCGATCGTATCCGCCAAGCGCGGCTTTCACCGGAGATCAGCAATCTGATCCCCAACCGTGCATTCAAAGTGATTCCCGTCACGGCGATGGCCGATGGCAAGCCGGTTTCCGCCGGCGAGGAAGACAAACGCCCCCTGACGCGGGCGGTGATGGTCTCGGTGGATCCGCTGGTGCCCTATGAAACCGATGCGGCGTTGTGGCAGGCGCGCGTGGGCGCCACCGAGTGGCAGGTGCTCAAGTTGGCGCTCGAGTCCGCCAGCCAGTTCGATGGCGTCACCAGCTTCGATGCCGTGGTTGCCGCACAGGCCAAGATGCAAGCCCTGATCGCGATCGTCCTGTCGCTGATCCTGATCGTCATCTACGTCTGGATTCGATTCGGCGGTCTGCGTTACGGCATCGGCGCCATTCTTTCGCTGGCCCATGACGCCGTCGTGGCTCTGGCCGCAACCGTGCTTTCAGGGTTTGTCTACAACAAGGTGTTCGGCGGCCATCCCAACTTCCTGCTGATCACCGACTTCAAGATCAACCTCACCATGATCGCCGCTTACCTCACCGTCATCGGCTACTCGGTCAACGACACCATCGTCATCTTCGACCGCGTCCGCGAACTCCGCGGCCGCAGTCATCTGCCGCTGTCGAAAAAACTGGTCAACGACGCGATCAACCAGTGCTTCGGCCGCACGATCTGGACCACCTTTACCGTCTTCATCGTCGTGCTCATCATGTACATCTGGGGTGGCGAAGGCGTCCGCGGGTTCTCCTTTGCGATGCTCATCGGCGTGTTGACTGGTGCGTACTCGACCCTGGCCATCGCCAGCCCGGCGCTCCTTTCGATGAAAGAAAAGGAAAAGGCCGGCGGAACGATGGCGATCAAGCCGGTCAATCCGTTTATTTCACGTCCCGATCCCACCTGATCCGGGCCCATTCAAGAGTTTTTCTCCAACCGCCGGACGGCTCAACCCTCCGGCGGTTTTTTTATGGCGTGGAAATCGCACGAGCAGGCGTCGATCCGGGATCGATGCCTTGGTGCCTTCGCCGTTCAGCCCCACCCGTACAGCAGATGAACTCCGGCCGTCCATTTTTCACCTTTGATGGCCGTTCTCTGGATGAACCGATAATCTTGCGATACCCTGTAGGCAGTGAAATTCCTATTTTGGGCCCGCGCGCCCGGCTTGGTCTGGAGATTCCCCATGCGTACCGATGTGAAAGTCGGTTTTATCTGTCTGTTTGTCCTGGTTCTCGGCGTCGTTGGAATCTTTGCCTGGAGCAATCACCAGAACAAGAACCAGACCACCGAGACTGGCGGCCCCACCGTGCCGGCACTGACACCTGAAAGAAATTCCCCGACTCCCGGCGGCTCGCTAGCGCCCCCGGAGGTCGCCACTGCACCGGCTCCGTCGATCGCTTCGGGCAGCAGCAGCGCCGGGCCCACCATTCTGGGGCCATCGAGTGCCTACGGCTCGCCTTCATCGCTGGGTGGTCCGCTGATCCTGCCGCCGGGTGCAGCCACTGCCCCAGGTTCCGGCGGAACGCCGAGCCTGGTGATCAATGGCCCAGCAACAACCACGCCGGGTTATACCGGCCCATCGCTGATCGGCCCCGGCACCACCTCGGCCCCGGCCACGGGCCCCGGCTCCATGGTCGCCGAAGAACCCGTTCCGCGGCCCGGCAGCCTCATCGGTTCGGATTTCACCCATTCGCCCAGCCTGGGCACACTTTCGATCACCGGCTCCAGCACCACGTACACCATTCAGAAGGGCGATACCTTCGGCAAACTGGCCAAGGCCAATCACCTGACGATCAAGGCCATTCAGGAGGCCAATCGCGGCGTCGATTCCAGCCATCTCAAGATCGGGCAGAAGATCACCTTGCCGGCCGCCGGGTCGGACAGCTCAACGGTCTCTCACCCGGTTACCACGACGCGGCCCGGTTCGACGGTGCGGTCCTCCACCAGCTCCACCAGCAGCGGCTCTTCCAGCCTCATCGGCACCTCCTATACCGTCAAGAGGGGCGATACGCTTCATAAGATCGCCAAGGCCGCCTATGGCACCGAAAGCAAGTGGCGGCTGATCTGGCGCGCCAATCGCCAGCAGATCGAAGATCCGGACGACCTGGAACTCGGCACGGTGCTGAAGATTCCGGCGCAGTAAGCCCGTTGCGTAACCAAGCGTGATGGCTGAGCGGCAGGCTGACGGACGATCTGCGCAGGCGGCAGCCTCTTGCCCGCCGCCCTTGGCGATTGGTCAACCCCTCCTGTTTGCAGCAATTCATTCTGACTGAGAGTGCTTCCATGCTCGATATTCGATTCATCCGCGAAAATCCTGATGTCGTGAAGAAGGGCGCCCAGCTTAAGGGAATGAAGGTCGATGTCGATCGGCTGCTCTCGCTGGATGCCGACAAACGCACCGTACAGGTGAAGTTGCAGGATCTGCAGGCCGAGCAGAACAAGGCCTCCAAAGAACTCGGCCCGCTGATGGGGCAGCTCAAGAAGGAACAGGACGCGGCCAAGAAGGCGGAGCTGGAAAAGAAAATCGAGGCCGCCAAAACGCGCCCGGCCGCCATCAAGCAGGAAATGGTCGCCCTGGAAGAGAAAATCAAAGCGCTCGATCCCGAGATCGAAAAACTCCTGCTGACGATTCCGCTGCCGCCGGATGAGGATGTCCCCGTCGGCAAGTCGAGCGAAGACAACGTCGAGTTGCTCAAATGGGGGGAGCCACGGAAGTTTGATTTCGAACCCAAAACGCATATCGAACTGGGCAAGCTGCTGGGACTCTTCGATGTCGATCGCGGCGTGAAACTGGCCGGTTCGCGTTCGTATTTTCTGACCGGCGCCGGCACACTGCTGCACAATGCCGTGCTGCGACTGGCCCAGGACTTCATGATCTACGAGCAGGGCTTTACGCCGATGAGCGTGCCCGTCCTCGTACGCGAGGCCGCGATGCGCGGCACCGGTTTCTTCCCCGCCGGACGCGAACAGGCCTACCGCGTCGGCGAACCCGAAGAACTCGCCGAGGATATCCGCTTCCTCACCGGCACCGGCGAAGTCGGACTGACCGCGTTCCACATGGATGAGATTCTTTCCGAGGCCGACCTGCCCCGGACGTACGTGACAGTGTCGACCTGCTTCCGCCGCGAGGCCGGCACCTATGGCAAGGACACCTCCGGCCTCTACCGCATCCACCAGTTCGATAAGGTCGAGCAGGTGGTGATCTGCAAAAACGACAAGGAAGAAAGCCGTAAGTGGCATCGCAAGATGCTCAGCTTCTCGGAAGAAATGCTCAAGCGGCTGAAGTTGCCCTACCGCCTTCTGCAGTGCTGCACGGGCGATCTGGGCGTCAAAAACGCGTCGATGATCGACGTCGAAACGTGGATGCCCTCGCGCAATGGCTACGGCGAAACGCACTCGGCCAGCCGTCTCTACGATTTCCAGGCCCGCCGGTGCAATCTCCGCTACAAGACCGCCGACGGCAAAACGCTCTTCTGCCACACCCTCAACAACACCGTGATCGCCAGCCCGCGCATCCTGATCCCGATCATCGAGTGCTATCAGAATGCCGACGGCTCCGTGACGGTTCCCGACGTGCTGCGGCCGTACATGAACAACATGGAACGCATCGAACCGAAAAAATAAGCGCGGGCACACTTTTGCCGGCGACCGGCATATCATCACTTCGTGACCACCGCGACCGCGTCAACTTCCTCCCCCCGCGTCCAGCCCACCGTGGGCGGCCTCCATCACGTGACCGCCATCACGGCCGATGCCCAGCGCAATATCGACTTCTACACCGGCGCCCTCGGCCTGCGGCTGGTTAAGGTCACGGTCAATTACGATGATCCCTCCAGCTATCATCTTTATTATGGCGATGGACTCGGACGGCCGGGAACGGTGATGACCTTCTTCGCCTGGCCCCACGGACGCCCGGGCCGCACCGGCGTGGGACAGGTTTCCGAAACGGCGCTGGGCATTCCGGTAGGGGGGCGAAATTATTGGCAGCAGCGCCTGGCCGGCGCGGGCGCGACGGAGATAGAGCAGTCCTCCCGCTTCGATAGCCCTATTCTGACCTTCCGCGACCCGGATGGCCTGGCGCTCTCGCTGGTGGAAACGCCCGACCTGGCGGACCTCCACCGCTGGCATCATTCCGAAGTGCCCGCCGAATGGGCCATTCGCGGATTTCATTCGGTGGCGCTACTGGAAAATGATAACGCCGATCCGGCAGCCATCCTGGTCGATCGTTTCGGCTACCACCAGGCCGCCATTGATGGCGCGCGGGTACGCTACGTGCTCGGGCAGACCGGCGTGGCGCGAACAGTCGATGTTGTGGTGACCGATGCCCAAACGCTTCCCGCGACTGGCGCCGGTCAAGTGCATCATGTCGCCTTTCGCACGCCGGACGATGAACAACAGCAACACTGGCTGGAACTGCTCTTGAAAGAGGGCCGCCGCGTTTCGCCGGTGATGAATCGCGATTACTTTCACTCGATCTATTTTCGCGAGCCCGGCGGGGTGTTGTTTGAAATCGCCACCGAAGGGCCGGGCTTCACGCTCAATGAGCCGGCCGAAGCGCTCGGCACCCACCTGATGCTGCCGCAGGGTCTCGAGTCTCAGCGCAGCGCGATCGAGGCTTCCGTACCGGCGATCCGTTTCCCCGGCCCCATGGGACCTTGACGTGTTCGTGCAGCCGTTCCCATCCCGCGGTATCCTGTGGCGAACAGTTGGGGCACAATTCGTGGAATTTGCATTTTCGGAAAGGTCCGCATGTACCTGGATATCGATAAGCTGGGGGTCCGCAACAGCTACAAATTACTGACGAATCTGGTCGTTCCCCGGCCGATCGCGCTGGTCACCTCGGCCGATGCCCATGGACACCTCAATGCGGCGCCCTTTTCCTTCTTCAACCTGATCGGTGCTGACCCGCCGCTGGTGGTGCTCGGCGTCGGCAATGATGCTTCCGGACTGCCCAAGCACACCGCCCGCAATATTGCCGAGACGCGCCAGTTCGTCGTGAACCTCGTGACGGAAGAGCTCTCGGCCGCGATGAATATCTGCGCCATCGATTTTCCCGACCGCTTCAGCGAGCTTGCCGCGGCAGGTTTGCATACGGCCGCCAGTGTCCGCATCTCGGTGCCCCGCATTGCCGAGGCTCGGGTATCGCTGGAATGCGAGCTCGTCCAATCGCAGCGCATCGGACAGAACAATGTCATCATCGGCCAGGTGCTGGCCCTGCATACGGCCGACGGCGTCGTCGACGAGCGGCACAACGTGCATGACTTCGCACCCATCGGACGCATGGGCGCGCCCTCCTGGTATTGCCGCTCGACCGATCATTTCGAGATTCACCGGATGACGTTTGCCCAGTGGCAGGCACAGCAACAGGCCAACACGAATCCATGATGCAAGCGGATTCCCTGTGGCTGCGGCGGGAACGTTTCAAGTTTCGATTCTCAAGTGTCAGGGATTGCCGCCGTTTTGCGATTTCTGAATCGCAGCGACGATCTGCTCGTGCGTCTGCAACGGCCGGGGAATCATCACCCACGTCGAATCAAACCCCGTCGTCGCCGCCGTGGCAAAGCCAATCGTGCCCAGGCCCAGGATCCGCAGCAGCAGCGATTTGTAGAGCACCGTACGCTGGATCTTCCGCAGCGGTGCGCCGAAAACATTGACGTTCAGCACGCCCTTGATCGTCAAAATCCGCAAGTTGGTGAGAATGTAGATGTGACTGGTCCAGACTAGCAGCGCCCAGATCAGCCGGCCGATGCACAGTAGCGTGGTCGCCGCCGCGATGTTCTGCGGAGACACCCATCCGCTGGAGCCGAACCCGAAATGCAGGAACAGGCTGCCCGCCAGCACCGTCGCCAGCAAAAAGCGAAAACTCGTCAGCACGATGAACCAGAGCGACGGCTTGATCAGCAGCAGCACAATCTCATCGCCATGAAGGATGTGCTGCGGCACCACCGCCGCCACCATTTCACGGGAAACGGGCGTCGCATTTTCGGTGGCGTGCTCTGTGGCAGGTCGCCAGCGCTTGAGATTTGCCGTTGTGCTGACTTCTCGAACCATGTCGGGATTATACACGCAAACCCGGTAGGGGGGGTCAGGGATTCGTGCCCAGCCTGCCACCTGCGCTCCCGCAAACTCAAGTCCCGCCAAACACGCGCTTATGCAGCACGGCCAGATCGGGCAGGTTGCGATAATAACCGTTGTAATCAAGCCCATACCCCACGACGAACTCATTGGGAATCTCAAACCCCACGAAGTCCGCCTCCATCTCCGGCGGCCGCGGCAGCTTCTTCTTCAGCAGCACACAACTCCGGATCGACCCCGCCCCCTGTTCCCGCAGCAGCATGCAGACCGCATGAAGAGTCCGCCCGGAGTCCAGAATGTCATCGATCACCAGGATATCCCGCCCCCGCACATCAAAAGCCGTCGGATAGAGCACCTGCGTCCCCTGATTGCTCGTCGTCCGCCCGGGATAACTCGACACTGCCGCCACATCGATCCGCATCCGCAGCGGCAGATGCCGCACCAGGTCCGCCACAAAAATGATCGACCCCGTCAGCAGCGGCATCATCACGAACTCCCGCTCCCCATAGGTCGCGGCCAGTTCCTGGGCCATCTTGTAGACCCGCGCCTGGATGGCGTACCGGTCGATCAAAATTTCCTGAATGTCTTCCTGCATGAGCGTGATCCTCGTCTTTTGACAGGCTGGGACAGATCCGCACGGTCGTGATTCTACCCGTTGCACATAATTTCCGCTTTTAGGATTTGGTGGGAATCGTATACTACCTTTGATGTCGGACGCTTTTGCCAGTTATCTCAACCGCATTGCCTCCTACTCCTGGTGGATCATCCTCCTGGAGATGTTGCTCATTGGCATCGTGGTTCACTCCGTCATCGAGTTCCTCCGCGGCACCCGCGGCGCACGTCTCGTCAAAGGCGCCTTCCTCTTCCTCGTGATCGCCTACGTCATCATCAAGCTCGGCGGCGACCGCCTCAACCGCATTGAGTTCCTCTACTCCCGCCTTCTCTTCTTCGGCACCTTCGCGTTGATCGTCGTATTTCAACCCGAACTGCGCCGCGCCCTGCTGCGTCTCGGTGAAGCACGCCTCTTCCGCGTCGTCGGAAACCCCATCCGGCCCACCGTCATGGCCCTCTGCCAGACCGTCGGTTACTGCTCCAAGAATCGCATCGGCGCGCTGATTGCCGTGGAACGCGATGTGGGACTCGGCGGCTTGATCGAAAACGGTACGCAGCTGAACGCCAACCTGACTCCCGAGCTGCTCAATACCATCTTCTGGCCCGGGTCCATTCTTCATGATATGGGCGTGGTCATCCGCAGTGGAAAAGTCGCTGCAGCAGGCGTACAGTTTCCCCTCGATGAAGGGGGCGAACTCTCGCAGGAGATGGGCTCCCGCCATCGGGCAGCGCTGGGTCTTTCCCAGGAAACCGATGCGGTCATCGTCGTCGTTTCTGAAGAAACTGGAATTATTTCCGTCGCCGAAAAAGGCCGCCTGATACGCAACCTGACTCCCGAGGGGCTCGAATCGCTGCTGACCGAGCTTCTCGGCAAGACGAGTACGGCTGCCTCCTCGCGCCGCCTCAGCGTTTCCCGGGAGGAATTTCTCGCGTCTGACCGTTAGCCTGGCAATCGCCGGCCTCGGCTATTGATAAGAATGACTGGCCCAACAAACCCAAACGTCGAATCCACGGACCACTGGTTACTCACTATGCTCGATCGACTCAAATCTCTTCCCCTGACGATAATCCTGACCATCCTCATCTGGATGTATGCGGAGGCCCAGTTCACGTCCACGCAGGACAACGTCCGCCTCAGCGTCAAGCTCCTTGCACCCTCCAGCGATCAAGTCGTGCTGGGATACGATCCGATAGACGACCGCTATCGCGACACGATCAACATCGTGGCGACCATTCAGGGCGCCAAGAGCCAGATCGATCAGATCTACCAGATGTCCCTGAACGCCTCGCCGCAGAACCATGAATTCAAGCAGCTCACGTTTGCCGCCCCGCTGACCGACCCCTCGATCGATACGGTAACCATGCTGAACGGACTGAGTTATTTCCGTTCCCAAGGCGTGACCGTAACGGCGGCCAACCCTCCGCGCGTTCGCATCAAGGTGGAAAAGCGCAACCTTCCCGATACGACGCCCCCGGCCACCACTTCCGATGCGCACTGAAGTCTCTGTGCGGCTCATAAATAACGCCTTCCCATCGCAAACTTACCCGCGCCAACCAAACTTGCCGCCAATTCCTAAAGGATTGTTAGAGGTCGGCAAGGGCTATTAAGCAATCTCGCGTGATTGCCGAAAATATTTGGGTGGTGGTCGTCGGTGTTGCCTACGCCGGCGTTTGGCGGTTTATGAAAGGAAATTGGCATGAAACGGAACACTCGTGGCTTTACCCTTGTCGAAATTCTTATTGTTGTGATCATCCTGGGCATTCTGGCGGCGATTGTGATCCCACAGTTCACCAACGCCAGCAATGACGCACGCAACAATTCCGTCAGTTCCACGCTCCAAACGGCGCGCAGCCAGCTTGAACTCTTCAAAATCCAGCACGCCGATACCCCGCCGACCATTACCGGTATGTGGGCCATCATGACCGGCAAGAGCAATACAACCGATACTCAAACCCCCGTGGCGACCGGCGTCTTTGGTCCCTACCTCCAGCAACCCCCGGTCAATCCCGCCAACGGCCAATCCGCCGTCGGCGCTGCCGCCGCTGCCGGTGTCGGCTGGGTCTACACGGTTTCCGGCAACACCTGCACGATCTCGGCCGTCGATACCACGGGTACAACCCTCCTGACCTATTGATTCAGATTTCGCTCTCGGCAACCACGCTCTGCGACCGGTCCGCGCGGCACTTCCTGCGCGGACCGGTTTCGCTTTGCTGGCACAAGAGGGTCCGTCGCGGGGTAGGGTGGGGAACTGCGGATTTTTCCGAGTGATTGTTGCCGGGACGGTGGTAGAATGCCTCGGTTTGTGGTGGAACGCCGGAGGCTGTGATGCCGCGCCGGTGAGGCGACAACTCGTGAGCAAGGAATGCGACCATGTTGGCATTGAGCCGCACTGAAGGACAAAGCATCATCATCGACGGCAAGATCGAGGTGAAAATCGTCAAGTGGTCGCGCTCCAGCGTTCGCCTGGCCATCCAGGCCCCGCGGGAGGTCACCGTCGACCGCGATGAAGTGTGGCGAAAAATGCACCCCGGTCAGCCTTCGCCCCTGGAAGTCGCCGAGAAGGAGCGAAAAGAGAAATTCGGGGAGCAGGGCGGGACGGTTCGGGGCGAAAGCGAGCCAAGCGCATAAAATACGCGTTCGGTGCCCAGCGGTCGCGAGCAGCGCACCGTCACGCAAGGGCTGGGGAAATGTGCAGTAGAAACAGCGAGTTGGTCGTTAATCGATAGGATAGATCGTGTGGTTCTGCACAGAATGAGGCACCGGATGAAAATGATGCGGCAGTCGTGGCTGATGACACTGGTGATGGTGCTGGGGTTGGGTTTCGGAGTCGCCTCCGCGCCAGCGCAGGAAAATGAGCCTGCCGCCGCGACCAAGCCGGCGCCGGCGGTGGAATTACCCAAACAGATTCGCATCAATTTGGCCTGGCAGATCGCGCTGGATGCGGTCGACTTTTCGCCCGGACTGCTCGACGGCCATTTCGTCCGCAAAGGCAATATGGCCGTATCGGAGTATGCCGCGGCCAATTTCCCGGGGCTTTCTCCCTTCGATCAAAAAGTCTACGAAGCCCTTCAGGTCGATGTCGCTCACGCACTGGCCAAATACCTCGTGACCGCCGATGACGCCGCCCAGGTCGGCATGCTCCCGGAAGACTGGAACGAAAAAGAAAAACTCAAACGTCTCCCCTACGAAACCCTGCAGGAGATGGTTGCGGAGAAATTCCACTGCACGCGGGCGCTGCTCGCCATGCTTAATCCCGGCGTCGACATGGCCGCCCTCGATGTCGGCCAGGAACTCAATGTCCCGAATCTCCGCCCCCTGCCCTCGGACAATAAAGTCGTCGTGCCGCGTAAGCCTACCAATACGGGTTTCATCGAAGTGAACCTGGCGCAAAAGGCGATCCGTGTGTACGACAAGGAAAATAAGCAGATCGCACTGTTTCATTGCTCGATCGCCAAGAACAAGGAAAAGCTCCCCGCCGAGGACATGACGGTTGTGCACATCGCTGCCCCGGAGCCGAACTACACGTTCGATCCCAAGAACTGGCCCGAAGTCAAAACCGTCGATCGCGTCCTGATCATCCCCCCTGGCCCGCGCAATCCGGTCGGCCTGGCCTGGATCAGCCTGAGCAAGCCCGGCTACGGCATGCACGGCACACCCAAACCCGAACTCATCGGCAAAACCGGCTCCCACGGCTGCTTCCGCCTGCCCAACTGGGACGCTCTCAAACTCGCCGGCCTGGTGCGCGAAGGCATGCTCGTCAAAGTCGTCAACCCCGAAAAGGATGGTGGGTAGATCCCATCCCTCTTCTACCGACTTCCGTAACCAGAAATCACGCATCCCTTCAGAGCCGTGCGGCTCCGCCGCCGGCCCAATGCCCGATACAGATCCAAGCACTTCCTGCAGAATGCTCTCCCCGCGAATATTTGAAATGTGCGAATCCCTTGTGAGCCGCCCCCCCATTTCGTATCGTTTACGCCACACAAAGAAGGAGTGACGTAAACCCATGACCAATCAGGAACTCATCGCCCGCCACCAATCCGCACTCGTCGGCAACTACGGCAAGCAGCCGGCGGTGCTGATCCGCGGAGAAGGATCGCACCTCTGGGATGCTGACGGCAAGGAATACCTCGATCTCTTCGCCGGATTCGGCGGCACCATTCTGGGCCACGCCCATCCGGCCCTGGTCGCCGCTGTCACGCGCCAGGCACAAGCCCTCTGGTGCGTCGGCAATCAATTCTATAGCGAACCACAGATACGCCTGGCCGAGCGCCTCAAACGTCTGGCGTTCGACGGCCGGGCCTTCTTTTGCCACTCCGGCGCCGAGGCCAACGAAGCCGCTATCAAGCTGGCGCGCATCAGCGCCGGCGAGGGTCGCTTCAAGATCATCTCGATGCACAAGGGTTTTCATGGCCGCACGCTCGGCGCGCTTTCCGCCACGCCCACGCCCGAATACCAGAAAGGTTTCTATCCGCTGACCCCGGGCTTCATCCACGTGCCTTACAGCGATCTGGCTGCCCTCGAAGCCGCCATCGATGACGAAACCGCCGGCGTGATCGTCGAACCGATCCAGGGCGAAGGCGGCATCAACATGCCCGATGACGGATATCTCAAGGGCGTCCGCGCCCTGTGCGATCAGCACAATCTCACGCTCATCTTCGATGAAGTCTGGACCGGCTGCGGCCGGACTGGCAAATACTTCGGACAGCAGCACTACGGCGTCACGCCCGACGTCATGACCCTCGGCAAAGCCCTCGGCGGCGGCATGCCCACCGGTTGCATGTTCGCACGCCCCGAAAAGGCCGCGTTCTTCAAACCGGGTACGCACGGCTGCACCCTCGGCGGCAATCCCGTCTGCGCCGCCGTTTCTGCCGCGGTGCTCGAAACTCTGGA
The DNA here is from genome assembly GCA_903845195.1 of uncultured Phycisphaerales bacterium. GTDB lineage: Bacteria > Planctomycetota > Phycisphaerae > WQYP01 > WQYP01 > CAIMWO01. The sequence continues at coordinate 18,027 of CAIMWO010000092.1, read as the reverse complement.
AAATGATAAGCTCCATGATCGGGCCGCTCGGCTGGGAACGATCGTGGTGGGGCGGATCAAAGGTTTTAAGAACGCCGCCACGAAGATCAAACAGATTCGCGGCAAGGGATTATTTCTCGGTGTGGAACTTGCCGCGGCCGATGGTGCACCCGTCGTGCAGGCCGCACTGGCTCGCGGTTTGATCGTGAACGCCACGCAAAAAAATGTTCTGCGTATCGCCCCGGCGCTGACGATTGATGAACCGACGCTCAGCAAAGCGCTCGACATCCTGGAACAGGCGATCGACGCGGCATGAGAAGCGGCACGCAGACATAAAAAGGGCACGCACTCTTCATGCTTCTGATTTCGCTCGGCGTCCTAGGTAGGTTAAAATGATGCACGTGGTATGGCAGTGGTGTGAGGCAGTCCTATGAAGTGCCAGAAGTGCGCGAAACCGGCGGTGGTCCACCTGACGGAGGTCATCGCCGACCCCTCGGGTGGTAAGCGGTCGGTGGAGGTCCATCTTTGCTTAGCGCACGCCGTGGAGGCCGGACTCGTCGCACCCGGATCAGAAGTCCTGCCGCAGATGCTTACCGCCACCCCGGTCATTTCCAAGAAACCGCATCCATCTCCTGCCGCGGACTCGTCCGAGGAATCCACGGCAATCATTCCACAGGAACCCCAGGAAGGCGGGCTGGTCATCAAACGTTCCAGCACTCCCGAGGTCGAAGAGTGCCCGATTTGCGGCCTCTCCTGGAGCCAGTTCAAGCACGCGGGCCTGATGGGATGTCCGCACGATTTTGAACGCTTCGAAGCCAAGCTTTCTCCGCTGCTCAAACGCGCGCAGGAGGGAGCAACCCAGCACGTCGGCAAGGTGCCCGCGAAGTATCGCACCGACGCCGTCGATCGCCAGGTCGCTTCGCTGCGGTTGCGGAAGGAACTGCAGAAGGCCATCGACGCCGAGAACTACGAGCAAGCCGCTCAACTGCGCGATAAACTCCGCCAGCTCGAGCGGAATTAGCATTCAAGCTGTAAACTGCCAGGCATGCTCTGAACAACGACGTGGGAGGACCAATCATGTTCTATCTCGGCGCCAACGATCAGCGCGTCACGCTCGTGGATGACGGCGGCCACGAAATCTACACCACCGATTTCCGCCAGTTCACCAACATTCTCACCCACCTCCGCCCGCTGATCCGGGCCATCGCCATCGCCAATCCGATCGGCGAGGTCGACAAGAATCTGCTCAAGGTTTTCGAAGACCAGATGCGAAAAGAGAAGAATTTCCACTCCATTACTGCCTTGAACATGGCGCCGATGGATAGCCGGTTTCTGGCCCTGGTGGCTTTGGCCCAAGCACAATCGACCAAACCCAAGAGGGCCTCAGGGGCGCCGCGCAAGGGAAAAGCCAAGAAAAAGTAATACCTGTCGGTTATCCGATTCCGCTGGAAATTGCGCATTGACAAGCGCTAAGATCGCGGGGAAGTTACGCATTCAGTGGGACATGCATATCAGTGTGGTTCGCCGGTGTTTATGCCGGGAGCAGTGGATGGCTTTAGGGTTTCGAGAATTCGTCAGTCATACAGCAGCCGTGACCAGCGCTGCGCTTTGAGGAGGTTCGTGTATGCCGCAACCCTCGTGGTTGGACCGTCTCACGTGCGGGTATTCCAAAATTGTCCTGACGTTGCTCCTGTCGCTGGGACTCTTTCTAGCCTGTCCGCAGGTGGGATGGTCGCAGGCACCGGCCACATCGCCGCCGGATACCAGCGGCCCGAAGTTTGAATTGAAAGGCCAGATCCTCCGCACCCCCTCTGCCGAGGATCACGAATTCACCCCCTTTGGCTTCCTCAGCGATCCACGTTTCTCCGATACCGAACGCATCGCGCTCTTTGTCGTCCTGGGCATTTCGCTCATGGGCCTCGGCTATGCCGCCCTCCTCGTCAAGCAGGTCAAAGCCGCCGACAAAGGCACCCCCAAAATGCAGGATGTCGCCCTTGCCATCCGCGAAGGCGCCATCGCCTACCTTGCGCGCCAACGCAAGGCCCTGATCCCGCTCATCGGCGTCATCACCATCGTCCTGCTCATCACCGCCGAACGCCATTCCCCCGCTGGCTGGCACGTTCCCATCGGCCGCGCCGTGGCCTTCCTGATGGGCTCCATCTTCTCGCTGCTCGTCGGCACCATCGGCATGCGCATGGCCACCCAGGGCAACCTCGCCGTCGCCGCCGCCGCCCCCAGAGGATTCGGCAAGGCCATGCAGCTCGGCTACCGCACCGGCACCGTCACCGGCATGCTCACCGACGGCCTCGGCCTCCTCGGCGGCACGCTCATCTTCATGTACTTCGGCGAAATGGCCCCCGCCGCACTCCTCGGCTTCGGCTTCGGCGGCACACTGCTGGCCCTCTTCATGCGCGTCGGCGGCGGCATCTACACCAAGGCCGCCGACGTCGGCGCCGATCTCGTCGGCAAAATCGAAAAAGATATCCCTGAAGATGACCCCCGTAATGCCGCCACCATCGCCGACAACGTCGGCGATAACGTCGGCGACTGCGCCGGCATGGCCGCCGACATCTTTGAGTCCTACGAAGTCACCATGGTCGCCGCCATGATCCTCGGATGGGCCTCCTTCGGCCACCAGGGCGTCATCTTCCCCCTGCTCGTCCGCGCCGTCGGCTGCTGCTCCGATATCATCTCCACCTTCTCCGTCCGCGCCGACAAGAAAGGCGGCGTCAAGGAAGCCATGGCCTCCCTCAACAACGGCTTCCGCCTCGGCGCGATCCTCAGCACCATCGGCTTCCTCGTCATCGGCTTCTTCTATCTCCGCTTCAGCACTGCCGATCCCGTCCACGCTTACCTGGCCGACTTGCCTGGATGGGTCACGCTCGGACAAACCTCCGGCGGATTCACCCTCGATATGCGCCCCGCCTGGTCCTGCCTCGTCGGCATCCTCCTCGCACTCATCCTCAACTTCTGCACCGAATATTTCACCAGCACCGAATACTCACCCGTCAAGAGCCTCGTCAAAGCCTGCGGCACCGGCCACGCCACCAACATCATTCAAGGCTTCGCCGTCGGTCTCGAATCATCCGTCTATGCCGCCATCATCATCGCCTCGGCGCTCATGGCCTCCATCCTCATTTTCTCCGGCAGCTCGCCCATTTTCGTGGCCTACGGCGTCGCCATGACCGGCATCGGCATGCTGACCCTCACCGGCAATACCATCTCCATGGACGTCTTCGGCCCCGTCGCAGATAACGCCAACGGCATCGGCGAAATGGGCTACGATCACGCAGCCATGGACCAGCAGGAACCCGGCTCCTACAAACGCGCCCGCCAGATTCTTGCCGACCTCGACGCCGTCGGGAACACCACCAAGGCCGTCACCAAGGGCATTGCGATCGGCTCGGCCGTCATCGCCGCGGTCTCCCTGTTTGCCAGTTTCATCACCGTCATGGCCACCGGCAGAGAGCACGCGCAGATCTCCACCGTCACCTACGATGCCGTCTCCGGCTTCCTCTCGCTGGCCGACCCGCGCCTCTTCGTCGGCTTCCTCATCGGCGGAGCCGCGCCCTTCCTCTTCAGTTCCATGACCATCCGCGCCGTCGGCCGAGCGGCATTTCTCATCGTCAAGGAATGCCGCCTCCAGTTCCGCGACAAGGAAATCTGGGCCGGCACCAAAAAGCCCGACTACGGCCGCGTCGTCAATATCTGCACCGCCACCGCACAGCACGAACTCATCGGCCCAGGTTTGCTGGCGATCCTCGCCCCCACACTCGTCGGCTTCGGCCTCGGCACCCTCTCCCTCGCCGGCTTCCTCGCCGGCGCCATTCTCTCCGGACAACTGATGGCCGTCTTCATGGCCAACTCCGGCGGCGCCTGGGATAACGCCAAGAAAATGATCGAAGACGAACCGCGCGATTCCGAAAAGAATCTCGGCAAGGGATCCGAACGCCACAAAGCCTCAGTCACCGGCGATACCGTCGGCGATCCCCTGAAAGACACCGCCGGCCCCGCCCTCAACCCCCTCATCAAAGTCATGAACATGGTCGCCCTGCTCGTGCTCCCCCTGGTGATGCCGTTCGATCAACGCTTCCTCGCTAAAGCCGCGGCATTGCATCTGCCCCTCGTTGACGACCTCACCAAGAACGCCCCCCCGGGCTGGGTACGCTGGGTGATCGTCGCCGTCTGCCTCATCGTGCTGATCTGGGCGATCGCGCGAAGCAAGTCCGAGACTTCAGAAATGGCCGCCGTCGATCACGAACTGACAGGCATGTAACGCGCATTTCGTTGGTCAGGGTCAATGTGTTCCATCTCCGATGCAGCGACCCCGCAAAAAATAAAGGGCCCGGGAAATGCGACTTCCCGGGCCCTTCTTGCTTCTTACTTCTAACTTCTTGCTTCCGTCAGAACAACTTCCCCGGCTTCGGCACCGGTCCGACCAGCGGCTTGGCATACTTGATGTACGCCGCCGACACGTCGTTGCCATTGACGATCCATTCCACCGGCATGTGCTTGGTCTGCCGCGCTACGTTGGACAGCGCCGTCGGGAAGAAATCGATCTTGTATGGGCTATCAGAGGTCCGCTTCATCGCCACCGATCCGCTCGAGAGACCTTCCGGTGCGGTCAGCGAATACTGCACCGCTCGCCGCCCGCACTCACGGGCTTCGAACGCATCCGATTCCGAAACAATCGTCGGGAACGACCGCTGCAGGTATCCGAACGTATCACCCCGCACCCGCAGCTTCGGCGCCTTGCCCGTCCGCCCTTCGATGACTTTCCCGAGCTTTTCCTTGATCAGGTTCGTCAGGTAGTCCGCCAGCGCCCCGGATCCCGAAAGCTGCCGGTTGCCGTGCGCATCCACCTCGCCGCCGGACATGATCTTCTCCGCCAGCAGCGATTTCTTGTCGTCCGCCTTGTAACGCACACCTTCCGACACCGCGATGATGCAACGCCCCAGCTTGCCGAAAACGCGATCGACGTCCGCAATGAAACGCTCTTCCGAAAAATCCACCTCCGGCAGATAGATCAGGTGCGGTCCGTCATTTTCTTCAACCCGCGCCAGTGCCGCCGCCGCGGTCAGCCACCCTGCATCCCGCCCCATGATGCAGTTGATCTTGATCCCCGGCAGCGAACGGTTGTCCGCATCATCCCCCTGGTGCGCCAGCGCCACGAACTTGCCCGCCGAGCCGTAGCCCGGGCAATGGTCCGTCGTACGCAGATCGTTATCGATCGTCTTCGGAACGTGGTACACGTTGAGCGCCACGCCCGCCGCCTTGGCCATCTCCGCGGTGATGCGGGCGGTATCCGCCGAGTCGTTCCCGCCGATGTAGAAGAAATTCGTGATGTTGTTCTTCTTGAACGACTCGAAGATTTTCAGGCAGTACGCCTCGTCCGGCTTGTCGCGCGTCGACCCGAGCGCCGATGACGGCGTCTGCGCCACCCGCTCCAGCAGATCTTTCGAGAGATTGTCGAGCGCCAGAAAATCATTATTCACGATCCCGCGCACGCCATGCTTGGCGCCCAGAATCTTGCCGATCTTCCCCGCCTTCTGGGCTGCGGAAAGCGCTTCGATGACGCCCACCAACGACTGGTTGATAACCGCGGTGGGTCCGCCGGATTGACCGATGACGGCATTGCCTGCCATGAGACTACTCCTGAGAAATAAGACCGAAGTTCAAGGCCAGCCCAGCAGTATAGGGGAAGTAAAATAAATTGTGGAGCGCTCGCAAAGGCCTATCTCCTGCACAGGCGAATCGGGGGCAATTCTTTCGATTTTTTCGCGGCGCAATAGCCGCGAATGTTGTACTTTCCTGCCTGCCTCGTTTATTCTCCACCACCTTGACCCGATTTGCAGGCTACCCAAATTCAGGAGAAACGACATGACCGAAATTAACCCGACTCCCGCAGCCGCCCCCGCCCAGCAGCAGGTGCAGGTCCAGGTGCGCGAAGACAAGATGCACACGGTCTACAGCAATGTGGCCGCCGTGCGCGTCAGCCCCAATGCCGAAGAAGTGATCGTCGACATCGGCGTCATCATGCAGGATCCCGCCCGCAACGATCAAATGATCATGGACCTCTCCAGTCGCGTCTACATGAGCCCCTTCGCCGCCAAAAAACTCGCCCTGCATCTCTCGCAGGTCGTCCAGCGGCTCGAACAGCAGTTCGGCACCATCGAACTCGATCCCCGTCGCCGCCTCAAACAGGCCTGAGTCGCCTTCCAAACTAGTCCGGCGGTGCGTTCATGGCGGATAGTCGCAAGATCGTTCGGCAATGGCTGGAAACTGACGCTGCACTCGGTGCGGCGGAAGTTCCAATCCCTGCCCCAAAGAAAAATCCCCCCCCCCCAGCCGCTCCTGTCGCCCGCCCGCCTGCAACCCCAGCCCACCCAGTCCCACAGCGCGCGGTCCCTCAATCCAGGCCGGCAGTTCACCCGCCCGTTCCTGCCACGCGACCCAATCTGGAAACACCTTCCATGGCCCCACGCTCGCGCACTGCCGTTGCACTTCCCCCCATTCCCGCCGGCGATCTCGCCGACCTCCCCCCGCTCTCACGCGATCAGAAAATCGCCCTCCTCGCCCAATGGGAATCGGAACTCCGTGCCGCCTCCGCCCCCTTCCTCAATGATCTCGCCACCAAAGTCGTCCCCGGCGAAGGAGATGTCGATGCCCCCATCGTTTTCGTCGGCGAAGGCCCGGGAGTCGAAGAAGACCGCCTCGGCCGCCCCTTCGTCGGCCGGTCCGGCCAACTGCTCGACAAGATGATCGTCGCGATGGGTTTTCAGCGCCAGCAAATTTACATCGCCAACATCGTCAAACTACGCTGTGCCGAATGGGATGAAACCCTCGGCCGCGTGAAGGATCGCCCGCCCACCCCCGAAGATGCCGCCCGCGGCCTCCCCTGGCTCCACCGCCAGATCGAAATCATCCGCCCCAAAGTCATCGTCACGCTCGGCGCACCCGCCATCAAATACCTCATCGGTGAAACCGAAGGCGTGATGAAAATCCGCGGCACCTGGCGGCAATATCGCGGCCTGCCCCTCATGCCCACCTACCACCCCGCCTTCGTCCTCCGCGCCTACACCCCCGAAAACCGCGGCAAAGTCTGGAGCGATCTGCAGCAGGTGATGAAGGTGCTGGGGATGGCGGCGAAATAAGATAGCGGCTCGTGAAACGGCGGGGGGCTGTTGACCAAGGGGAGCGGGGCAGGAAGCTGGCGACTACGGTGACACGGCCAGATTAATATTCTGACGCCGCGCTGGCGCGTATGGCGGGCCCTCAATCTCGATATCTCACCATTTAATCAGATTTTCTACGAAATTTATTTGACTTGGCGAATTCTTGAGCCATAGTGAAATTGAGCATTGGAGCGTTCCGTCTGAAGCCATTTCTGTGAGACGAACGCTGTAGGGGGAGAGCGGCTTGGCGGGTGAACTCCCGCCTTCATGTCGTTCGTGCGTCGGGACAATTTCCAAGAGCAAGAGAGAGAGTTACGGTCTCCGCCAATTTATGGCGTGAGCTGATCCGTATCCTTCGCGCATTGTTGATGCGCCAAAGGCTGCGTTATGGACATCCGCGGATAGTCAATGTGGCTATTCGTTTGGTTTGTGTGGGTGAGATTGAACCCCGGCTCAAATTAATGAAGAGGAGAGTGTATGAGAACGACGAGCATGCGTGCATTGGCGATGGCAGTTGCGGTAACCGGTGTGCTGGGAGTGATGGCCGCGTCGGCAAATGCCGCCGCCATTACCTGGTCCAATAACACCTTCAGCGACACGAGCATCCTGCCTGATGCGGCCAATGTCTTGTATGCGATCTCCGGCGGAAACAGTGCCGACGTCACCGTGGCTGGAATCGACTTTCTCTACCGCAACGAATACGCCTATGCACACACGGATGCCTATGTCGACATAACACGCCAGCACGACTCGGGTGGCTGGCTCGGCGGCCGAACCTCCGGAGATGCGAACTACGATGCCATCCTCGACTCCGCAATGTATAGTAACGAAGGTGATGGGAACATCACGCTCAAGGGTCTCACCTCCGGAACCACCTATCAAGTTCTGATGCTTTGTGTTTTCGGCCAATACCCGCCGTATGGTGCTCCGATTTACATGCAAGGCTCTGACGGCGTGAATGTTTCTGATTCCCAGCTGTATAGCTTTCAAACTGGCCCGCTCGGTGGGTATGTGCTCGGTACATTTACGGCCGACGCCACGACACAGAACCTCGTTCTTAATTCAGGCTATTATCAGCTCAATGCCCTTGTCGTCTCGGAAATTCCCGAACCCGCCTCGCTCAGCCTCCTGGCCCTTGGCGCCGTCGGCCTCCTCGCTCGCCGTCGCCGCAAAGCGTAACTTCTCAAACCCTAACCCCTTCCCGAAAATAATGACAACCCCGGCGGCTCAATGAAGACCCGCCGGGGTTGCTCTTTTTACCTTCCCTCATTTTCGCCCGGTCCGATCCACTACGTTTCGTACTCGATGGGGTCGAACCGAGTGCCGGATTCCTGCGTGGGTATCGTTATCTTTGCACAGCGCTGACCGGCAAAACCCCGGCGCCACACGCATTTACTGCCCAGTCGCCGGCACGCTCGCCGGTGCAGCCTCACGCCGCGCGACATCCTCGCAAATTCCTTTATACGTCGCGCGATGAGATTGATACTGGCCCCATAAAGAGCCCTTCTTGGGCCAGCGTCCGCTGTCAAAGTAGAACGCCTCGCGATCCACGATGTTTTTGAAGAACTGCTGCCGTGCCTTGGCCAGCGCCAGAGATTTCTCCGCCTGGTGGGTCGCATCGTAATGCTTCGCGACCCGATCGTAGAGCTTCTCCAGAATGGCTTCGGCCCCCGCCGAGATGATGGTGTGATCCTTATAGCTATTCGCACCCTCGGCAACTTGCTGTTTGAATGTGGGCCCCAGCGGCGGAACAGTCCATTCCAGAATGGCTGCAACACGCTGCGCTTGCTCCTCTTTCGGCAGGTTGAGGACGTTCTTCTTTTCCACTGCGTCGAGAAGATATTCCATCGCCCACGGATCAAGTTTTTGCTCTTTGATCGCCGTTTCGAGCAGAGAGGCAATTTCTTTCTCGGATGAAAGCCGGAACGTATACGAGATATCACCGATGGCGCCGGGTTTGGGTTTTTCGGCCGTCGCCGTGACGCCACCCGAACTGCGGACGGATACGGGCAAATCATAGTCGGAGGCCACCGGTTCAAAATCTTTGGCGACCAGCGTATCGGTATCGCTGGCCGCGTCGTATTTCCAACCATTCTTGGGGTTGGTTGAAATCATCTGCGACTTCTTCAGGTCTTTGCTGTAGTGGATGTTGATCGTGGCTTTGCCGATATTTCCAGCCCATGCAGCACCGGTACGCAGAACGTATCCGCTTTCAAACGTGCTGACCTTCGCCTTGAGGTCGTCTGGAAGCCGTTCCTGCCAGAGACCGGTTCGGCTCGCCTCGGTCTTCACCCAATAAGAAACGTTGACGGTGCGTTCCTGGTTCTTTTCAAACGTCATCGGCCAGCACATCCAATATTCAAACAGGATCTTATGCCCGCCGTCGCTGTGCGATTCTTTCTTGACCTCGGCAAGTTGTTTCTGGCCGTCAATCTCCACCGCAAAATCCTGCAGCGACATTTTGAAATAATCCGGGAACCCCACTTCGAGCTTCGCCGGCGCGTCCGAATTGTTCTTGAGCGTGAACACCGCGGTGACGACATTCTTCTCTGCCGACGGCGTCAGGTCCACGACTTCTTCCGTCATGGCGACCGTAATGTCTTTGGCGTCCTTGGCCGTAAGGCCGGCCCCGCCGGTCACGAGCGGATCGGGCGCGACGTCGCCAAACGTGAAAGCTGTCGCCGCCAGCAGAGCGGCAGCAACGAAAACAGTCAGTTTCATGGTTCTTCCTTTTTCTGAGCAGTGAGTTGGTCAACAATCCTGGCCCACATTTCCGCCGAGGCAGTACCTCCACGGAAAGCAATAGCTGTGTGATGACGCCGGCCTGCGACCAGCGATGCCCCGTCGCGCCGGATTTCCTTGAACGGAATATCCGGGCCTGAATCCGCGGTCAAGAAGACATCCAGTTGATGCGCATCCGCTTGGTAAATGAGTTGAACAACCGTCGGCGAAACGGCGCGCCCGCGTATGAAAGCCCAGTCTGGGGGCAGATCGAGCGGAATGTTGAACGCGAAAGAAAACTGCCGTTGAAACGCCCGGAGCGCCGGTACTTCCGAAACACCGGCATTTGACGCATGGCCCCCAATCAGGCCGCTTGCGCTGTCAATGCCACCGGGGGCGCCACCTCCGACGGTGCCGCGTTCCGGCCACGGGTCAGACCGGATGGCAACACTTTGTATCGGTGCGGCATCACGCGCCGGGAGAAGGGCAGTCCATGTAAATTCTTCGGCACGCGACCTGTTCCCCGGCAGGTCGCCCCGCTGTTGCGCTATGACGACCACCAGAATCGCCGCAACAATAAACACCGCTGCCGCCGCGGAAATGCCGGCAAACCAATGAAGGCGATGCGATCTGCGGGCAGGCAACTCCAGAGCCGTGGCCGCCGCGTGTGCGTCGCGCCACACACGCAACGCCGAGATGGTCGTAGACATTTGGGCCAGCGTTCGCTCCACCGCCAACTCGTCGAGTCCCGCGGCATCGGCAGTCTGCATCGATGACCCCTCCGCATCGATCAATCGACGGGCGGCTTCGAGTTCCCTAGGCGTGGCCAGGTCAGCTCGCACGGGCATCTCCGTGAAAATGACGGTTCAACAGCGCCAATCCCTCTTGAATGCGCAGCGCCACCGTGGACCGCGCCACTCCCGTGCTTTCGGCAATCTGCGAAAGGGAGAGATTTTCTGCAAACTTGAGATACACCATTTCGCGTTGTTCCTCCGGCAATCGTGCCAGGCATGAACTCATACGATCCACATCGTCCTGACGCCCGGCATCCAGCGCGGGATCGGACCCCGGCGAAATCGCACCCTCGGCAAAAGACCGTTCACGTTCCTGCCGATGGCGCCCGCCGCGGCGGAAGTCCACCGCTTCATTGCGGCACACCGTAAATAGCCAGCGCTCTGCATGCTCCGAAGGTGCCGGCCCCGATCGAAGGTATTTCACGAAGACGTTCTGCAAAACATCCTCCACGTCGTGACCATTGCCCAGCAACACATGGACGTAAGCGCGGAGTCTCGCGCTATGCGCCAGGAGAAATTGCTCGGTCGCAATGGTGGAACGTGGCTTCATGTCTTCTCAATGAATAACGATGCGCTGGGGCCAGCGTCCAACAAAATCTAAAATATGTCTTCCTGGAGGCCTTTTTCGGCCTTGCCTCGCCGCAGACTTCCCCTCTTGAACCTCAAACCCATCCCCCTCGCCCCAAGGCTGCTTAGGCCGTCTGGCGGATCAGCCACCGAATCGACGACCTGGCCTCATCTGGAAGCTTGATGGCGATCAAGCGTACCGAAACTGATGCCCTCTTTTCGTCGCCCAGCACGATCTTCGCCTGAATGTCGGTGAATGGCTGGCGCTCCGATATCCCCGTCCGCAGCAGCCGCAATCGCTGCAGAATCAGCACCTGCGAACCCGGCGTAAAGAACATCACCAGCGGCACCCCCTGCAGGTGCGGCGCTTTCACCTGCAGCAGTTGATACATGGCCCCGTTGGCATGCTGAATCCCACTGTTCATGTCGGTGGCGACGTAACCATCCGGTGCCGACTCGAACAGCTTATCGAAGCACATACGTTCCGCTGCCAGCGCCGTTTTCAAACCGCACACCAGCCGGGATAACTTGTCCTGCTGGCTCACGGTCATCTCTTCCATCACTTCCCGTATTTCCCCCAGAACATCGCACGTGGCGCGATGCCCAGTCTCCTTCGTATCGCGCTCGACGAAATCACTCTCGATAAAACGATTGCTCTTCCCCGCCCGCTCTGCGTCTTCCGCCGGCGCGCCATCCGCGGCGCCATGCAGACCCGGCCACGTCACGTACCCCTGAAATGCCGGGTCCGTCTCGACGCTCAACTCATCAAGAAGTCTCTGCACCGCCGGCGCATCCCAGCCGGGAAATTTGACCATGACGTGATTCGTCGCGTGGTGATAGGTCACCACAATCTCATCGGCCGGGAAAAACTTCGCCAGGTCCGACAGCAAAGGCACCGGTACTTGCGTCGTCGGAATCCCCATCACATCAGCCGCAACAACAAATCGACTCATGAGTCACACTCCCACAGGTAAACTTCCGTATCCCTATCCGATCCAAGTGGTCTTCGGTCGCCGCCGCCAGCACCGGCGGAAACTCCCGGGCCATTCACAGCCATCACGCCCCCGCGCCGGCCAATCTCCAGCCGCACAAATGTGCAGCTACCTGCCGTCATGATCGCGATCATGGCGGTCATTGTCGTAATGACTCCGCTGGTGATCCCGGTCATCGCGGTCGTCATGGCGATCGTAGAAACATCCACTGAGCGCCATCACCATCGGCAGCACCATCAGTGCGGCCAGGGCCGCCGTAATCCATTTCCTGCAAATCATGATCGATCTCCTATTGCGTATGGCACATCCGTTCACGGATTCGTGCTGCGTTTCTCATGCGAGGTACTCGTCGTACCGTCGGCATTCTGATACACGGTCGTCTCTTCGTGCGTCGTTCCGCCGTTCCAGTTCTGTTTGTCCTTCTCGGTCCGCGAAATTTCGTGCGAACACGCCGCCGAAAAGGCCAGTAACACCACCACCGCCACGGGTAACAACACTTGTGAAAACATTCCGGTTCTCATCTGAAATCTCCTGCCCTAAGTGATCATCGGTCTGCGGATCATCCTTCCGGAGGTCGGGGGATGGGCGGGTCCCGGGCGGTATCAAACCGCCGACGATCCTGCCCACCCGCGAGCCCGCAGAATTGGCTTCCTTCAGCCCTTACTTACTGGTCTTCGATTCCGTCACGACACTGTCCGTGCCCTTGACGATGGTGCGCGTTTCACGATCGACCTTGACCGTTCCGTCAAGATTGGTGGTCTTGCGTTCGCGCGTGATCGTCGTGGTGTTGCCCTTGGTGGTCGTGGTTTCGGTCTCGATGCTCGTGCTGCCATCCGAGTTCTTGTAGACGGTGTTGGCTGCATGCGTCTGGCCGCCGAACCAGCCGGTCGTGTCGCTCTCGTTATGCGAGATCTGCTGCGAGGTGCCGACCTTTCCATTCTGTGAGCAGCCCACGGCCAGAATCATCGGAGTGATGACGGCGGCGGTAATGCACACGGTACGAATGATGGTGGTTTTCATGGGTTTTCTCCAAAAAAGGGACTTACGAATCAGGCAAACCTACAAGGGGTGCCCTGGGTAATGGACATGGCGTTCAGGATTCGCGCCGGCCGCGAAGCAGAAATCCGGCCAACGCGCCGACGCCGGCGGCGACGCCGATCACCAGCCACGGGTTATCGCGTACATAACTGTCGGCCGTCTTGCCGATCTGTCGGGCCTTGCCCGATGCGACATTCAATGCGTTTACGCCCGCATCGACGCAGTACTTGGCACGTTCGCCGGCGGCGTTCGCAATGCTTTCGGCAGTGCAAGATTCCTTGGTCTCATCAGCTTTCATTGTGCTTCCTTCTTTCCTGGGGGTTGGAACAAAAACATTCGTATCGGTCAGGTAAAACTTTGTATCGGCAGGCTGGCGAAACAAATTGGTCGAGGAGCCAGAATCCCGGTCGATCGCTTCGCCAGCGCTTGCCTGTTACGCATTTTTTCCACGCGGGCCGAAGAACAACATCGACAGCCCGACGATCCCGGTCACGATCCCGCCGGCGATGTACCACTGGGTGTTGTCGGTGAAGTGGCCGGTAAAGGTATTGCTGAGCTGGTCGTTCCATGAATGCGAGGAATTCATGCCCGTGATGAGCAGAACCACGCCGACAACCAGCAGGACTATTCCCAAGAGACGTTGTGGTGACATAATCAACTTCTTTCTGGCGACGCTCGGTCGCCGTTTCGTATAACAATTCTGATGGCGCCGGCGTTACCGCGCCTGGTAACTGAACTTCTGCCCGCCAATCGACGCCTCGTACATCAGGCCCGCTTCATCCATCGTGAAGACCGCGACCCCGTCGACGAACTTGGCATTGGCGCCCGCACCCGACTTGAGCGCCACCGCAGTAGCCTGGGCGTCAAAACGGAAATTGCCGGTCTTGAAGCGTTCCAGAGCATCCGGTGTCTGGAAGACCAGGATCTCGGTGTAAGCCTGGCCGCCAAGCTGGAATCCGATGGAGCCCTGCGTCATATCGCAGTAGCCGATGACCGCACCATGCTGATAGACATCGCCCTTGCCGTAGGCCCCGCCGACGCCGACGGCGCCTTTCCCAATGCTGGGGAAGACGGCATAACCGGCCGAATCTCCGATGACGTTCCGGAGCGAGGGATCGTTATTCTGGGCCTGGGCCAGCGCGTCAGCCGATGAGCGGCGCATTTCGGCTTTCCCTTCAGGACTGGCCGGCGCCGTATTGCACGCCGCCAAAGCCAGCAGCCCCAACAGGCCCAGCATACTGATGGCGGCCTTTTTGACCGGTGTGTTGAGAGTCTTCATTGTGCTTCCTTTCAAAAAATGCCGAGGTCGAGAACGCATCTCGGCCCTGGCGGGTAATGGTCATTCGACGCTTACAGGCGGCCGAGCAGAATCAGGATCACGAGGATGGTCAAAACCAGTCCGAGCCCGCCCGTGGGGTAATACCCCCAGGATTTGCTGTGCGGCCAGACGGGAATAGCGCCCAAAAGGAGTAGCACTAACACGACGATCAGGATTGTTCCCATGATGACACCTGCTTCTTTCTTCGTACGCCGCGCACCAAAATGATGCCCGGCTGAGACCTTCGGGATGGCTCCGCGAAATCGCCAGCCTCCCGTACCCAGCGTGCGCCGCCCCTCCGGACGGCGCACGCTGACTTTTCTTGGCTCCGGGGCCCGTTACTCCCTGGCCCCGGTGGACAAACTACTCTCGCTCTCTCCTACGTGACGGCGGCAAGTCCGACGCCATTCCAGACTTCAGCGGTGATGTGGTGATCCATCAAAAATATCTGCACCATCGTTCCACTGGCGAAGGCATGCACCACCGTCCCGGTGGTCGGCTCCACTTCTGCGGCCGCTTCGCACACTTCCACGCCGGTGATCTGCCGGATTCTCTTCCGCAGTTCGTCGGCAGAGGAGGTGAAAAGCTGGCGGTGAAATTCCTGCACCTGGGCGGCCCCGGCAGGGCTTTGGGCCAGAACTCTTTCAGCCGGCGAAAGTGCGCCGTGCAAGGTGACAACGAGCGTGCCTTCGCCCAGGACCACAGTGACGGAACGCGGGGCATGGCCGGTGCGGGCCAGTTGAAATTCGCTGACCGCCGTGGCCACCTGCTGCGCCATGGTTGCTTTGATATCGTTCATGAGACTCATCCTTGCTCTCTATGCCGCCAACATATTCCGGCGGTCGCGCCCTCAGGCTGCTCGCCCGAAGGCGGAGTGCGGGTTCAATTCAGTGCCGGTCGTGGTCGTGACCGT
Source organism: uncultured Phycisphaerales bacterium (assembly GCA_903845195.1). GTDB lineage: Bacteria > Planctomycetota > Phycisphaerae > WQYP01 > WQYP01 > CAIMWO01. The sequence goes on along the minus strand of CAIMWO010000092.1, from coordinate 2,530 downwards.
GGTTCTGCTTTCCCCACTGTCCGCGTGAATAGCGATAGCCGCTTGCGTCGCGTTCGTAACGGGGGGCGATCCAGACCACATCCGGCTGCGGCGGCCGTTCATAGCGCCCGGCTTGCCAGACGTAGCGTTGATTGTTCCAATCCCAGGAGCCGTCGATCCAGATGTAGCCCGCCGCCGGCGGGGCCGGACGGCGTTCGACGATCACGGGCGGCGGCGCTTCCTGCACCACCACGTATTGCGGCTGTTGTTCCACGTACTGCGGTTGCTGCGTCACGTACACCGGTTCTTCCCGATGCCGCCCGCCTACAAACACATCGCACCCGGACGTGGCAAGACCCACCACGCCCATCCCGATCCACATACTTACATGACACATTTTCATGATCGCCTCTTTCGTGGATGGAACGCCGTATCGACACCGGCAAGAACCATCGCAAACCACAAAACAGCAAAACAAAAAAAGCCGACGTGATCCTGAGCTCGAAAGCTACGAATCACGTCGGCTTACTCTTTGATGGGCCTCCCGAACTACCGGGCTGCCCTTCGATTAGTCATCCAACATCAGAGTCGAGAATATGAGACTCTCGCCCTGACCAATAACTAACTATACCTCTCATCCGCCGGATAGCAATACAATTGCTGGAATTATTTTTATGTATGTTTATACTTCACATCGTAAATTTTGCAGGCAGACGGCAGTTGCACGCGGCATTCGCGCATTCCGCCATCAGCGTCGCATTACCGTATATGTTCTCGTTTGAAAGGCGTTGCATGAAGTCACAAGGCGAAATCGAAGCCGCCATGTGCGCAGGAATCAATCGTTTTGAGCAGGAATACATGGGCCGGGGGCCGAAAAATATCCAGACGCATCTGCTGGGAGATTTTCTCGTTGTGCGACTGGAGGGGGTGCTCACCGCCGCCGAACAACACCTCGTCAGGGCCGTGGCCCCGGAAAAAGGCCGCGATCTCCTCAAGCAGGTACGCACCCATCTCATCGAAACCGCGCGCCCGGCCATGGAAAAACTGGTCGAAGAGATCACCGGTGTGAAGGTGCTGAGCCTGCATCACGACATCAGCACCCTCACCGGCGAAGAAGTCCTCCTCTTCACCCTCACCGACCCCGTGCCCCACCGCGACGCCAAGAATAAGCACTGAAGACTGCTCCCGTCCCAGCTCATCCATCTTCGCAGGACAACGTAATCGAGGATTTGCAGTGGATGTAAGACGGAATTCACCTGAGTTTGCGGCCACGAAGGTTTACAGCATGCAATGGCGCACTCTATTGTCCGTAGTCATGGCGCTAATCGCGGCAGGCTGCGAACATGTTCCAGCCATCCGCCCGTCGGGCCTGGCTCCGATGAGTAACACGGGGGATTCTCGGGTGGAGCAGGCAACTCTGGGCGGATTTCACGGATGGATCACACAAGCACATATCACCAGTGATGGGCAACGTGTGATCGTCGCTGGGAGCGGGTACGAGTATCAAGAACCCAATCATCGAAGTGCAACATTCGACATCCTGATCAATCCGGCATCCGCGATGGGTGATCGCCTGAATTATGCGCCTAAGACAATACGAGTACCCGAGTCCGATCTTCATGTCTTCAGCGTACGCTCAGGAAAACAGATCAGAAGCATTCAAACGCTAGACGAGTGGAAGTCCTCTCCGTCCAATGACCGGTTATTGCTGACGGCGGATTCGGGCAACCTGCTGCGATGCTGGGACTTGGAGAGTGGTCACCAAACTGCCGCTCTTGCAATCAGCAAAGAAGCCGGAATGCTGTTTGGCCCGATGGCCATTGCTCCAGATGGAAGCCAAGCGGCCGTGGTTCTGCATCGCCAGGAGCAAACAGGTGAAATCGTGATTGTGGACTTGGTTCGATCGACGATACTCCGCCGCATCGATGCTACATGCAATCAGCCCGGAAAGACCTTCATTGAGAGTCTCAAGTTCAGCCCCGACAATCGCCTGCTGGCGGTGGAGGCCAACCAGTACATGCGCCTCGTGGACACCTCTACCGGGGATATTCTCCCCATCGTGCCATCGGGCACGAGATGCCTATGGTTCGATGGTGACCATCACCTGATGGCCCTTAGCTATGGCTACGTCGATCAGTTGAATATCTCGACAGGAAAACTCATCCATCGCTTTCCGCTTCAGAAGCAGGGTCTACTGCCAGTAGCAGTCAGCCCCGATGGTCTGCTTCTGGCGACGACGAATGATCGCCACATCCAAATTTGGAATCTAGCTGCTGAAAAGCAAGCGTGTTGTGTCTTTAAGCAGGCAGGGGACATCATCACGATGCGATTTTCAGCCGACGGACAACAGCTATTTACCGTGAACCGCGATTGGGTGTTCCGCAAACTGACCCTCAAGCCCGCAGGTGTTTCTCAGAATACTCATTCTCATTGATGATCGTGTAGATCTGAGACCTATACGAGCCGAAACTAGGACACGATTGGATATTCGTAAATACATCACCCGGCTTTCACATCCCATTGAGCCACATCTCTTTGCAAATAGTTATTT
>CAIMWO010000091.1 GCA_903845195.1 uncultured Phycisphaerales bacterium | reverse complement strand
TGCTGGCCGACATCTGGTACACGATCCTGTGCGTCCGAGGCCCGGCCGCCCTGGAACTCATCTCCTCGGCCTCCGGCGTCGAGGCGATGGTGCTGGTGGGCACGGCCGAAAAGCACACGTGGCACGTGACGCCCGGCTTCGCCAGGCTCCTCAGCGCGACCACCAAGGTCCCGCCGACGGCGGTCTCGGCCAAGCCCGCCGCGCCCGTCTCCGACTCGCCGGCCCCCGACGCGCCGGCCGCCAAGACTTCGCCCGCCGTCCCGACGACGCCCGTCAAGTCGACCCACAGCGCTCCCAAGCCCGTCAAGACCAAGAGCAAGTAGTCGCTGCGGAGTCGCTGACGGTGCCGACGCTGGTCAGGAGTATGGGGCTGTTCCAATCACCGACAGCAGAGAGAGAGAAGGCAGCGTTGCCGATGGTGCGGACGAAGGGGGCGTTGGCGGCGGCGCGCCAGTTATTGTTGTTCTGGAGGACCCAGAAGCCATTTTGGATGCCGGCCTCGGCGGCGTAATAGGCTTGATCGCGTTTGAGGGTGAGGGACGCCATCTGGGTGCCGACGCCTGAGGTCAGCGCCATGGTGGTGAGGAGGCTGGTGGTCAGGATGCTGACCATGACGAGGAAGAAGATGATGATAGTCCCGCGACAACGACGTCGACGTGCGTAAGGACTCATGGGGTAACTCCTGGGCAACAGAACGAGTGCTTCACATTCAATATGCGATATGCGGCGGGGAGATGCGGGAGATTAATAGATTTTTAATTGATTATCGGCGAGGGCGGGTGATTCGGGCGGAGCTGAGGGTTTCAGGAAGGATTGTAAGGAGAATTGACGGCGAAGAAGTGGGGGAGCGTGGAGATTTCACAACTGTGTGGCATTGAGTTCCAGACTTTTGGTGGCTCTCGCTCCCGATGCGATCATCCGATATCATGAATCTCCTTTGCTTTCGCTGGCGCAATGCCAATGCGCAGTGTGTAGAGCAAACACTCACAAGGAGTTCGGCATGTCCGAGCAAACCCCTTCCCCCTCCCCCTCCAAATCTCCCGCACCCAAGGCACCGACAGGCTCCAAGATGGATCGCCTGGTCGCTCTCTGCAAACGCCGGGGATTCATCTTTCAATCTTCCGAAATCTACGGCGGCATCAACGGCTTCTGGGATTATGGGCCGCTGGGTGTCGAACTCAAGAAGAACCTCAAAGACGCGTGGTGGCACGACATCGTCCGCTGCCCCGCGATTGGCCCGGATAACGAATTTCTTGAAATGGTCGGCCTCGACTGCACCATCATCATGAATCCCAAAGTCTGGGTCGCCTCCGGCCACGTTGGCGGCTTCTCTGATCCCATGGTGGATTGCCGCGAAACCAAGAACCGTTATCGTGCGGATCATATTCTTGTTGCAGAGGCGACTGTTTCAAGGAATAGCAAACGTGATTCGCTAGGAAATCTTGCGGTTCTCGACGGGGATACTTCCGTTACGGACTGGCTCAAAAGAGCCAATAAGTTCGCCAAAAAATCTGGTGGTGGAGAAGTCTTTCCCGTAAATATTGACGCATTTGCAAAGTACACCAATCTCACCCGCGAGGAACAGCTACTCGTCATCGGTCCTGACACAGATAAGCCCGGAACTCTCACCGAGCCCCGCCAATTCAACCTCATGTTTGAGAGTTATGCCGGTGCCGTCCAGGACGACTCCAGCAAGGTCTACCTGCGCCCCGAAACGGCCCAAGGCATCTTCGCCAACTTCCGCAACGTCGTGGACACTTCGCGCGTCAAGGTCCCTTTCGGCATTGCCCAGATCGGCAAGGCTTTTCGTAACGAGGTGACTCCGCGCAACTACACCTTCCGCTCCCGTGAGTTCGAGCAGATGGAGATCGAATTCTTTATCCGCCCCGATACGGCCCACGAATGGTACAAATTCTGGCGGGATAGCCGCTTTAAGTGGTGGCAAGGCATCGGTTTAACCTCCTCGCACCTGCAGCTTCGCGAGCACGATAAAGATGAGCTTGCCCACTATGCCAAGGAAGGGGCAGGTACGTCGGACATCGAATACAAGTTCCCGTTCACCGACCCCGGCTATGGCGAACTCGAAGGCGTTGCCCACCGCACCGATTTTGACCTTCGCCAGCATGCCCAGCATTCGGGCCTTGGCGACAAGCTCAAATATTTCGACCAGGAGCTGCAACTGCAGCTTCAGGCCCAGGGGCTGGCCAAGGAAGAAATCGACAAGCGTTGCAAATACTTCCCACACGTCATCGAGCCTTCCGCGGGGGCGGACCGTGGGACGTTGGCATTGCTTTGCGAGGCGTATACGGACGATCCGGGCAGGCCGTCGGGCGTGGTGATGAAGTTCCACCCGCGTATGGCGCCCATCAAGGCGGCCATTTTCCCGCTGGTCGACAAGGACGGCATGCCGGAGATTGCCGCCAAGCTGTACCAGGACCTGCGCACGACTTGGAACGTTCAGGTCGACAACAAGCAGAACATCGGCAAGCGGTACGCGCGAATGGATGAAGCGGGGACGCCGTTCTGCTTTACGATCGATTCGCAGACGCTGCAGGATCAGACGGTGACCGTACGTCACCGTGATACGCTGCAGCAGGAGCGATTGAACATCGCGCAAGTGCGTTCGTTCCTGGCGGAAAAGATCGGCTGAGCGTCTTTCATGAAAAACTGTGCCCTTTGTTGCACACACTGTGCAACAAGGGGCTTTTTCATTTTTGCCCGCGATTTCCTGCATTTCGGCCCATGCTGTGCAACGCGGTGTGCGAAAGCTTGCAAGATCTTGCACACCGATCCAAGCGTTGGCACATGCTTGGTTTTCACCCAGAAAAAATTGCTGTGCTGGTAAACCCTTGAAAGCGTGGGGTTTGAGAAGAACCGGCAAAAATTACTCATGGGTATACATGCAGTGGCACGGGCCTCGCTATATCCAGAGCGTCGTAACAAACAACCACTGGATTCGGACGGGAAGAGGCAACACAAGGAACGAAACTGTGGAAAACGCAACTCTAAAACCCGGCCAGAAAGTGCAATTTAGACTGGGAGACATTCATCTCCCTGAACTCACTGAAGTGCTCAACCGAATGACAGAAGACACGGAACTTCAGGGTCACATCACACTGCTCAGCGACGCCGGCGACAAACAAGCGGCTTTCGCGGTGGTGGAAGTCAAAGGTGTGCTCCTGCCAATCATTGTCCCGGCGAGTGCCGTCATCCTGATAAAGGAAGCAACAAAGGAAAGTCCGGAACTTGCCAAGTCCCCCGGCTGATCCCGACCGCGGGTCGGGAGAGGCTCTGAAAAGTGCTCTCTCTCCCTCCCCAGGCTGAAGATCCTCACGGCCTTTAGCCTGGTTTTTTCGAACTGAAGCATCGGCCCTGCCGGTGACAAGCAGACAAGTGAATAGGTCGAAGACAACAAGACGGACCACGGGATATTGAAAGTGCTCTCTCTCCCTCCCCAGGCTGGAGTTCCTCACGGCCTTTAGCCTGGTTTTTTTGACACG
>CAIMWO010000090.1 GCA_903845195.1 uncultured Phycisphaerales bacterium | reverse complement strand
GCGGACGCGGCGGGGCCTAGTAGACTCGATAGAAGAGGTCTTGAACATAGATATTCCCAAGATACAAGTCACAGAGTGACGGAGGACGCACAGAGTTTTTTTGATGGGCGATGGGACGACGACGTAAATTAGCCACAAATGAACACGAATGAACACAAATCGTTGGGAAAATAGAGTGAACTTTATTGTTGGGTGAGGAATCGATGCTTTACGCCACTTCTCCGATTGCCATTGGCATATTTCTTTTTTTTGTGGGGACGGTGCTGGGGCTTTCGTTTTATCTGGGGCGGAAGGCGAAGTCGGCCAAGGGGTATTATGCGGCGCACGGGCAGATCGGGTGGTTTACGAACGGCATTGCGTTCGCGGGGGATTATCTGTCGGCGGCGTCATTTTTGGGGATTTGCGGGCTGATTGCGTTTTTTGGTTACGACGGGTTTTTGTATTCGATCGGATATCTGGCGGGGTGGATTGTGGCGTTGTTCGTAATTGCTGAGCCGATCAAGCGGCTGGGCAAGTTCACGTTTGCTGATGCGTTGGATTCGCAGTTCAATTCGAGCGGGATCAAGTTGGCGGCGGCGTTGTCGACGCTGATCGTTTCGGTATTTTATTTGATACCGCAGATGGTGGGGGCGGGGGCGCTGATTACGCCGCTGCTGGGGTTGCCGCACTGGATCGGGGTGGTGCTGGTGGGGGTGACGGTGACGATCATCGTGGTGACAGCGGGGATGGTTTCGACGACGTGGGTGCAGTTCATCAAGGGATCGCTGCTGGTGATTTTTTGTACGATATTGGTGGGGTTGATTTTGTATCGCGGGTTGACGGCGCGGCCGGTGGCTGCGGCGAGGCCGCCGGAGGGGGCGGTGCAGATCGATGCGACGGGGTGGATGGGTAAGCCGTATGTGCGTTACAAGACGCTTGATGGGCGGACGCTGGTGTATCGCGTGGTGGAGTCGAAGACGTCGGACAAGCCGACGGTGATTGAGACGCAGGTGCTGACGGCGACGCCGGGGGGGAAGAGGCTGGTGAATGGATTGCCGCAGACGGCGGAGAATGATCTGCATCCGGTGGGGACGATTGCGGAGTTGCCGGAGGGGAAGACGGAGACGGGGCCGCTGGGGCCGACGGCGTTTTTGCAGACGCTGCACGATTCGTCGGTGGTGACGTGGTCGAAGGAGACGCTGAAGGAGGCGGATGGGACGACGCATGATATTTATTACCCAGTGACGCGGAAGGGGGCGGATGTGCTGGCGCCGGGGGGGTATTTCAAGGGGCTGAAGTCGGAGAAGTTTGCGGATCACCTGGATTTTATTTCGTTGATGCTGGCGTTGTTTTGCGGGACGGCTTCGTTGCCGCACATATTGATACGGTATTACACGGTGAAGGATCAGGCGGCGGCGCGGAAGTCGACGATTGTGGGGATTGGGGCGATCGGGTTCTTTTATATATTGACGTTGTTTTTGGGGCTGGGGGCGATGACCTCGGGGGCGATGGATCCGACGAACAACAATATGGCGGCGCCGCTGCTGGCGAAGTCGTTCAATACGATTTTGTTTGCGATCATTTCGGCGATTGCGTTTACGACGGTGCTGGGGACGGTGTCGGGATTGATCATGGCGGGGGCGGGTGCGGTGGCGCATGATGTGGTGGAGACGTTATTCAGGATTGAGAACAACGACCACACGAAGGTGCTGATCGGGAAGATTTCGGCGGGGATGCTGGGGATGGGGGCGGTGGTGCTGGGGATATTGTTCAAGGAATTCAATGTGTCGGTGCTGGTGGGGTGGGCGTTTAATATTGCGGCTTCGGCGAATCTGCCGGCGCTGATTATGTTGCTGTTCTGGAAACGGACGACGGCCAAGGGGATTGCGGCGGCGATTGTGGTGGGGTTGGGGTCGTCGCTCGGGTGGATTCTGCTTTCGGCGGACACTTATGACAAGGTGTATCACATCGACAAGGCGCGGTCGATCATTCCGTTTTCGCAGCCGGCTCTGGTGACGATTCCGCTGGGGTTTGTGGTGCTGATCGTGGTGAGTTTGATGACCAAGCGCACAACGGCGGAGGAGAAGCGGGTGGCGGGGGTTACTGCGGGGGTGTGAACTGGCGGCGTTCGGCTTCTTCAGCGCGCTTGAGGGGATCCATGGGGCGCATCATGGGGAGGCCGAGTTTGGCGCGGGCTTGATTGCTGGCTTTGAGGGCGGCTTCGGCTTCGTCCATAGTGATGAAGCGCGAGGAGCCATCGGCGAAGGCGACGGCAAGGCGAATGCGCATGACGGGGTTTTTGGCGCTGGCGACGAGGATGAGGGCGCGTTCTTCGGGGCCGGCGGGGGCGGAGGTGAAGGTCATGGTGGCGGCGGCGGCAGTGGCGGCTGCGGAGGGGGCGAAGGGGGGGATGATGCGCAGGTCGGGGGCGAGGTAGGAGTAGTCGCTTTCCTGGGCGTGCCAGGCTTCGTAATCGGATTGGGAGAGTTTGCCTTCGGCGACGAGTTTGAGTTTGTCGACGACATCATCGCTGCCGTAGGGGGAGTGGAGATCGTCGGTGGTCAGCAGACGCTGATCGCGCAGGACTTCGAGAGTGGGAGGCAATTGATCGTTGTGTTGCACGGCATAGGTGAGGGCGGCTTTGGCGATGGCGGCGACGTTGGCGAGTTCTTTTTGTTCCATTTGTGCGCGGACATCTACGCCGCTCTTGAAGAAGAGGAAGGGGCCGACGGCTCCGAGGAGGACGGCGGCGGTGGACATCCAGAGGGCCCAGCGGATGACGCCGCTGCCTTTGGCCCAGAGGATGATGCCGATGCCCATGAGCATGGCGCAGAAGGAGAGGTTGACGCCCCAGATGGAGGGAGGGTGGTGGATGTCGGAGGTGCCGCGGAGGAGGATGATGAGGCCGGCGATGCCCATGACGAGAGAGGAGATGGCGATAGGGGGGCCGAGACGTTGGATTTGGGCGAGTTGCTCGGGGGATCTTTCGTGACCGGATGCGGGCATTTGTTACTCCTGAAAGGGCGGGGGTGATTATCGGGGAGGGTGGGGGGAAAGGGAAGGTGTTATGGGTTATGAGTTATGGGTTAGGGGTTAAGGGTGGGAAGAAACCGCCGATGAACGCGGATGAACGGGCTTTGTTGAAACCCTCATAGAATACAGAAACTGACTGAGATTGGGCACTATCGAATCCGCGAAAATACGGGTATCTCAACGGAATTGGGCACCCTAAGAATCGCCCAAACACGAGGGTTTCAACAAAGCCGGATGAACGCAGATGCCTGAGATACGCGGACATAAATCGGCGTTGATCGGCGTTCATCGGCGGTTCCATTTGTTTTGATTCTTGCTTGATAGTGGGTCGAGGGGAGATTTTTTGGGGGAGGGGGAGTTGTGTGGAATTTGCGGGGTGTGCGGGCCGGCGGCGGAGCCGCACGGCTCTGCGGGGGTGTATGGGTGGGCGGTGGTTATGGGGTGGTGCGGATGCGGGTGGCGAGGGACCAGGCGATGGCGATGGCGTCGGCGACGTCGGGGGGTTCGGGGGGTGTGTCGAGGTGGCAGAGGTTGGCGATGGAGCGTTGGACCTGGATTTTGGAGGCGTGGCCGTTGCCGGTGATGGTGCGTTTGACGAGGGTGCTGGGCATGTTGGTGACGGGGATTTCGGCGGCGGCGGCGGCCAGGAGAATGACGCCGCGGGCATGGCCCATGAGGATGGCGGTACGGGGGTGTTTGTAATGGGCGTAGAGTTGTTCGACGGCCATGCGGTCGGGGGACATTTCTTCGATGAGTTCGGTGAGTTGCTGATGCAGTTCGCGGAGGCGCGTGGCGAGGTCACCCTTGGGTTTCATGCGGAGGACGCCGGCTTCCTGGAGGAGGGGTTGGCCGCCGCCGCGCGCGGTGAGGGAGACGAGGCCGTAGCCGGTGATGTGGAGGCCGGGATCGATGCCGAGGATGAGCATATTGAGGAACCGCTGTAAATTAGCCGGACGTAAATTAGCCACAAATGAACACTAATGAACACGAATTAAGTTGTTATTAGTCGCGTTCAAGGAGGACGACGCAGTGGCAGGCGATGGCTTTTTCTTCGCCGACGGCGTCGACGGATTCGCCGGTTTTGCCTTTGATGTTGATCTGGTCTTCGCGGATGGCGAGGAGTTCGGCGAGACGTTTGATCATTTGCGTTTTGTAGGGAGAGAGCTTGGGTTTTTGGGCGAGGACGATGATGTCGGTGTTGACGATCTTCCAACCGGTTTTGGTGAATTCGGTCATCATCCCTTTGAGCAGTTCGGCAGAATCGATGCCCTTGTATTTCGGGTCGGTGTTCGGAAACATCTGGCCGACATCAGGCAATCCTGCCGCTCCGGTGATGGCATCAATCAGCGCATGAATAACCACGTCGGCGTCGGAGTGGCCGTCCAATCCCTTTTCATGCGGGATCGTTACATTTGCCAGCACCAATGGCCGACCCGCGATGGTGCGGTGGAGGTCGTAGCCGAGACCGATACGAAGGTTGGACATGGCGGGTTCCAGTTTGGGTTATGGTCAATTCGATCGCCCCGTTGGGGCTCAAACAATTTTTTGTGCGTCATTCCAGCCCAGGGGTTCCCTTCGGTCACCCCTGGCTATTTACGCGGGCCCCTTTGGGGCCGGGTTTTGAGGGCGTCGGGACCAGGCGCAAGGGTTAGTCCCAGATGTAGCGTTCATCGTACTCCATGTGGTGGCGTTTGAGGAAGTCCAGGTATTCCTCTTGGAACGATTTGGCGCGATGGTGCTCGGCCTGCGCGGCCAGGTAACTCCTTACGGTATCAAGGGAGGAGTACGAGACGGAGAAGGCGGCGTAGCCAGATTGCCAGGCGAAGTCTTGGGAGAGAGGGAACTCGTTGTGAATCCATCCGGTGGAGAGCGATTTGATGTCGCGGAGGGTATCTGCGATGCAGGATTCTCGGGTGAGGGAGGCGAGGAGGTGAACGTGGTCGGGAATGCCACCGGCGGCGAGGAGTGAACATTTGCGAGAGGAGAGAATGCCGCCGATGTAGGCGTAAAGGCGGGGTTGGAGATCGGGGGTGATGAGCGGGGCACGGTTTTTGGTGGAGAAGATGAGATGGAAGTAGAGAGCACCGAAGGATTGTGGCATGGTGGGGCTCCTTGATGACGTGGTTCGATATGGGCGGTTCGATCGCCCCGTTGGGGCTCAGCGGAATATTTGGCATTCGTTACCTGGGGTTCCCTTCGGTCACCCCAGGCTATTTACGTGGGCCCCTTTGGGGCCGTTTTGGGACGGATGTTCTTTGCGGGCGTTATTCCTTGCGGGCGTTATTCCTTTAGGCCGTATTCTTTGATTTTGCGGTAGAGGGTGCGTTCGCCGATGCCGAGGATTTTGGAGGCTTGTTCGCGGTTGCCTTGGACCATCTCTAAAGTTTTTTCGATGGCTTGTTTTTCGAGTTCGGCGAGGTTCATGCCGCCGAGGCTGAGGAGGGCGTTGCTTTGGGTGGTGCCGCCGAGGTTGGCGGGGACGATGGCCATGGTGGATGCGGAGGTGGCGCCGCCGGAGATGTTGGCGGGGACGTCGGCCATGGTGAGTTTGGGTCCGGCGGAGAGGACGACCATGTTTTCGATGACGTTTTCGAGTTCGCGCACGTTGCCGGGCCAGGGATAGGCGACGAGGGTGTTGCGGGCGTCGGCGTCGATGCCGAGGGCGGCGGTGGGGGTTCCTTTGGCGTGGCGTTCGGCGTAGCGTTTGATGAAGTGTTCGATGAGCAGGGGGATGTCTTCGCGGCGGTTACGGAGGGCGGGGAGTTCGATGACGGCGCCTTTGATGCGGAAGTAGAGGTCTTCGCGGAAGGTTTTTTCGCGGACGGCCTGGAGGAGGTCTTTGTTGGTGGCGCTGAGAAAGCGGACATCGACCTTGATGGGTTCGTTGCTGCCGAGGCGGGTGATTTCGCGGTCCTGCAGGACGCGGAGGAGTTTGGCCTGCATGGTGAGGGGCATATCGCCGATTTCGTCGAGGAAGAGGGTGCCGCCGTCGGCGTATTCGAAGCGCCCCTGGCGGTCGCCGCGGGCGTCGGTGAAGGCGCCGCGGACGTGGCCGAAGAGTTCATCTTCGAGGGTGCTGTCGTTGAGGCCGGCGCAGTTGAGGGCGACGAAGCGGTCGGCCTTGCGTTTGCTGTTCTGGTGGAGGGCGCGGGCGACGAGTTCTTTGCCGGTGCCGCTTTCGCCGAGGATCATGACCTGGATGTCGGTGGGGGCGATCTGGGAGATGAGTTGGAGGACGCGTTTCATTTGTGGGGCGTTGCCGATGATGCCGTGGATGCCGTAGCGCTGGTCGAGCGCGGCGGTGAGTTCGAGATTTTTGCGGGTGAGTTGGATTTTGTCGGTGGCGCGTCGGACCTGGGTGCGGATGACTTCGAGGTCGAGGGGTTTCTGGATGAAGTCGTAGGCGCCGTCGCGCATGGCCTGGACGGCGGTGTTCACGTCGCCGTGGGCGGTGACGACGATGACTTCGGTGGCGGGGCGGGAGCGTTTGACGAATTGGAGGAGGTCGAAGCCGTCGTTGGGGGAATCCATTTTGAGATCGGTGATGACGAGGTCGAATTCGTCTTCGGTGAAGAAGCGTTTGGCGTCGGCGAGGTTGTGGGATTGTTTGACGGAATATCCGCCGCCGGGGATGCGGGCGACGGCCTCGGCCATGACGTCGGCATGATCGATTTCGTCATCGACGACGAGTACGCGGATAGCGGTGTTCTTGCTCATAGGGGGACAGTATAGATTGGGTAGGGGAGGCTGACTACTGGGTGGGCCGCAGGGGACTGCAATCCCTGGGCTTGGGGACTAGAACCGAAGCACGGGCGTTTGCGTAGTGGGTTATTCGTCGGCGTGGAGGACGATTTCGCGGAGGTTGTTGAAGCCGTAGGTGATCCAGGCTTCATCATCGCCCCAGCGTTCGATGGGGCGGCCGCCGAGGTGTTCGAAGAAATCGCCGCCGGGTCCGGAGGCGTAGGAATCGACGGTGAGAGTGTAGATTTCATCGATGGCGAGCCAGCGTGCCACCTGGACGAGCAGGGCGCGGCCAGCGCCGAGTTTTTGATATTTGGGGAGGACGAAGATGCCGGTCATATCGGCGCCGAAGCCGGCGAAGTTGCTGTCGTGGCGGACGGCGGCGAAGCCCCAGATGTTGTTCCAGTCATAGGCGACGAAGGCACGGCGCGGGGTTTGAGGGTGATGGAAGGGGGCGACGTTGAGCATCCACTGGCGCCATTGGCGGGGGTGCATGGCAGCGCGTTTTTCTTCAGGGAGGAAGGAGTAGCAGGAGAGTTTGGTGGCCAGCTCGATGTGGCCGAGCGTGGGGGCATCGGTGGGGGAGGCTTGGCGGATGCGGAATTTCGTGGTGGTCATGGGGACCATCATAACGCTTGTGGTGGGGGAGTCACTACGCTGCGGAAGCGGAGGGATTCGCGGAGGGAGTAGCCATTGGCGAAGGAGGGGAGGTCCATGGGCTTTTTTCCCTGGGGTTGGATGGTGAGGATGGCGAGCGAGCCGGTTCCGCAGGCGATGGTACGATCGGGGAGGACAGAGCCGCATTTTTCGGGGGAGTGCGCGGGGCCATCGTGAGCGAGGCATTTGAGGATGGTGGCCTGGGTTCGCACTTTGCCATCGGGTGTGAGGAGTTCGACTTGGACGCCGGGCCAGGGGCTGAGGCCGCGGATGCGGGCGCTGACTTCGGCGGCGGGGCGGGTCCAATCGACCCAGGCGATGTCGCGGTGGAGTTTGGGGGCTCGGGTGGCGAGGGTGGGGTCTTGTTTGAGGCGGGTTTCGGTTCCGGCGGCGAGGGCATCGAGGACGCGGGGGAGAAGGGGGGCGCCGAGATCGGCGAGGCGATCGTGGAGTTCGCCGGCGGTTTCGCTGGGTTCGACGGGGGTGGAGGCGGTGGCGAGGATGTCGCCAGCGTCCATGATGCGGGTGATCGTGATGACGCTGACACCGGCGAGTGGGTCGTTATTGAGGATGGCCCAGTTGATCGGTGCGGCGCCGCGGTAGCGTGGGAGGAGGCTGGAGTGGAGGTTGATGCCGCCGCGGGGAGCGATGGTGAGGAGTTCGTCGGAGAGTTTTTGGCCGAAGGCGATGACGACGAGGCATTCGGGTTGGAGTGCGCGGAGCAGCGCGAGAACGTCGGAGGCGTTGGCATTCTCGGTGCGGGTGAGGGGGAGGCCGCGGGCGAGGGCCCAGGTGCTGACGGGGGTGGGGGTGAGGGTTTTGCCGCGGCCGGCGGGGCGATCCGGCTGGGAAATGACGTGGAGGATTTCGTGATGCGAGGTGGCCAGGGCCAGCAGTGAAGGCAGGCCGAAAGCACCTGAGCCTAGGAAGGCAATCCGCATTTTTGGCGACTCCGCTTAGTGATCCGTCTAACAGGGGTTACGACGTAAATTAGCCACAAATGAACACGAATGAACACAAATGTTGAGCTAGAGGTAGTGTTTGAGGGTGCATGGTAGCACAGATTTGGAGCATGAAAAAACCCGGGCAAGAGCGGAATTCAGAATTCAGAGTTCGGAATTCAGAATGGGGAGGGGACAGTTCTGATCTCTGAATTCTGAGTTCTGAAATATAGGGGAGGGGGCAGGGACTTGCTATGCATGATGTGTTGGTGTGGAGCGCACGGAACAGTGCGCTACTGGCGAACCTCCCAACATTGGGGGAAGCGAGATTGGCGCTCCCTGACGGTCGCGGTTGCCGAGGCGCACGGTGTTATACAGCCAGGGGTTGTTGGGCTTTGCCTTCGAGGATGACCATGCGTTCTTTGACTTCGGCGGCCATGCGGGTGTTGGGGTATTCATCGATGATCTGGCGGCCGATGCGGAGGGCTTCGTTCCAGTTCTTGTCGTGGACGTGGAGGGCGAATTGGACGCCGAGCTGCTGGAGGCGTTTCTTGAAGACGTCGCGGGCGGCTTCCTTGTAGGCTTCGGCTTCGCTGGGCGCGAGGTAGGGGTCCAACTGTTTGAGCAGTTCGACGCTGCGATCGACATCATCCTTGGCGACGGCATCTTTCCACATCTTGAGCAGTTCTCGCTTGTGGTTGTCCTTGGCCTGGCTGATGCGGTCGGGGAGCCGCCGCGCTTCGGTATGGTTGGGGAAGGAGCGGAGGAGGCGGTCGCATTCGCGCTGGGCGTCGGTCCAATCGTGCCGATTCAAGAGGAGTTCGACATGTTCGATGGTCTCGCGGACGCGCAGGTCGATGGCGGCTTTGCTGGTCTGCTGGATATGGTCGCGGAGTTTGTTGGCTTCGAGGGAATAGCCGAAGCGGCGTTCCATTTCATTGGCGAGCATGGTGGCGGCTTCGAAGTCGCCTTTCTCGGCGTCTTCGCGGATGGCGGCTCGGAGTGCTTCGAGATCCTTCTGGCGATAGGCGATTTGTTTGGCGGCGTCGGAGAGGGAGGCGGTCTGGCGGATCGACTCGAGAAGTTGGCGCTGGTTTTCGATGGAGCCCATGAGTTGTTCGAAGCGATAGCGGGCATCGATGGCGCGGCGGAAGAGCGCGGCGGTTAGCGGGAGCAGCATGCAGGGCAAGACTGAAATGAGCAGACCGATGGCGCCAAGCACGAAGCCGGGGGTAGCGCGTTCGACCGACATGGTCCAGTTGAGATCGAGCGCTGACGCGGCGTTCAACGTGGACCAAGCCAGGATGATACCGGACAGCACAAGAACGACGCCGAGCACGAGGATTGCGTAGAGTATCCCACGCGCCTGAGCAGCGAGTTTTTCCAGATCCATGTAACTTCTCCTCACGTATGTCAACGACCTTGTTTTTGGTGGTTTGCAATCCTGCCGTCAGCGCTCACCACCACAAGATGTGTCTGAATACACTGTACGTCGGTATAGGCGTGAGCGTCAAGAAATATCCCGAATTCCGAAAATGTTGGTGTGATTTTTTGTGGATGGGAGCGTGCTGGCGGAGGTTATTGGAGGGTTGGTTATGGGCGGGTGGAGCATCGGATTTCAGCCGAAAGTCGGCTTCGGTACGAGCCGATGACGAGGGTATGCAGATTCTGGATACAACCGGTTGGGTTCTGGTGGGGGGCGGGGCGTTGGTGATGGGGGGGATCGTTTTGCGCAGTATCGGCCAAGGGGCGGTCGTATTGGCATCGGACATGGTGGATTACCGCCGGACCGAAGTGGCGCAGCGGAAGCAGGCCAATGCCGAGGCAGAATCTGCGGGAAGGGCGGCGTCATTGGAGCCGCTGGCGCTCAACGCGGACGGGACAATTGAGGAACCGATCATTGGAGAGGTTGAAACCACGTAGGAATGTGTATAATGAGTCTCGTTCCCACCTGACAACGCGGGTGAGGGCGAGAGAGTTCAGTGGTCTACTTCGTGCAGCCGCCGGACTTTATGCAAAATTAGTGCACGAGCGGGTAGATCGTTACCGATACACAGGTTAGCCGTTATGGCCAATAAAACTCGCGCTACCAGGAAGAAGCCTGTGAGTCAGAAACGCGTGGCATTGGTGCTGGCGTCTCTCGTCGGTACCCTCACTGTAAGTTGTGGCGTCCTTCTGTTGATGGAAGGCGGCGCATTGGGCACAAGCCCGGTAGCGTTTGCCCGACCGCCAATCACTGCGCAACTCGATCCGACGGCCCCATTGCAGCGGGGGGCATGGAACTATATTATCATTTACCAATCGGGGGACTTGGCCGGCAGTTCGGCCAGTCTTGCTGACGGTCGTTTGGTAGGAGGCAGTGACCCCGCTCAAAATTCAGTGCGGCCCAAAGCGAATTTCCATTTTGTCATCGACAGTGCCCGTAGTCGACGAGGCGCGGTGGATGGGGATCTCGAGGTTTCGAACGCCTGGCAGAATCAAACGGCCGGTGCTCCCTATGCTGGTTGGCCCGATTATCGCTATCATACAATTTCCCCTTATAAGAACGCCGTTGGGATCTGCCTGATCGGTGATCTTACGCGGGAACCACTCAGCGAAGCCCAACATCGAAATCTCCTGCAACTTGTCCGGGAACTCCAAGACCGTCTCAACATTCCCGCCGAGCGCGTCCTGTTCCAATGGGAACTCGAACCGAACGCTTCTTCTGCGACGCCGTTCCAAGTCTCCTACGCCCAGGGTGTTCGGGCTTCGATTCGGTGAGAATTGCCGACGGGAGCTACCGAAGATCCTCGGATATCAGACCTTTGTGGGTATTCTGACATCAAGCCGTGCTGAAGTTGGTTCGAAAGCATATAACAGTGCCTTCGGATCAAGGGTTTGGCTTGGGATGTCGACGTGCCGCGCCTTCTGCGGACAGCGAGTCTGATAACAGTTGCAATTCCCGCCGATCCCTTCATTTGCATCCACGCCGCAACATTCGGTATGTTCGTGCATGTTTGCAGATGAGTATGTTTTTTTGTTATTTGGTTCAGGCAGCCATGGAACAACTACCGGAACTCCCGGATTTTGAGATACTTTCGTGCATCGGTTACGGTGCGCGTAGCACGATTTACGCTGTTTCAGAGCGGCGTACGCATCAGGTTTACGCTCTCAAGCGTGTCATCCGTCGTTCCCATGAGGACGACCGCTTTCTGGAACAGGCGGAGCAGGAATACGCGATTTCGTCACAGTTCGATCATCCGGCGTTGCGTCGGTCGTACCGGCTGATCAAGCGTCGGAAGTTGTTGAAGGTTTCCGAGCTGTTTCTGCTGATGGAACTGTTCGACGGGACTTCGCTGGACGCACAGCGGCCGACGTCGCTCACGTCATTGATCCGGATATTCATCCAAGTGGCGCAGGGGCTGCAAGCGATACACAAGCTTGGGTTCGTGCACGCGGACATCAAGCCGAACAACATTCTGGTGAACGAGGCGTTGGCCGTCAAAATTATTGATTACGGGCAGTCGTGTGCGATCGGGACGATCAAGCAGCGGATACAGGGGACGCCGGATTACATTGCGCCGGAGCAGGTGGGTCGCGGGCCGTTGATTCCTGCGACGGACATTTTCAACTTCGGGGCGACGCTGTACTGGTGCACGACGGATCGGCATATTCCGACGCTGATTCCGAAGCGCAAGGCGGGTCCGGTGGCGTTGGAAAATCGCGACCTGACGCCGCCGCATGAGATCAACCCGCGGATCCCGATGCCGCTGTCGCGGTTGATACTGGACTGCGTGGAGAACCGTCCGGCGGCGCGGCCGCAGGAATTCGGATCGGTTCTGCCGCGGCTGGATTTGGCGATGTCGGTGGCGCGGGCGGAGAATCCGCATCCGCGTCAGTCCGCGACGATGGCGATGCCCGTTGCAGAGTCCACCGATGACAGTCGGGATGAAAGCCACGATTTTCCCCCGGTGCAGAAACCCTGAGCGGGTCAATCCCATCGCACGGAACCTGGTGTATGTCGTCAGACAAGCTTATCGCCCTTCTGAAGAGTGCCGCTGAGCTTAACCGCCGTGACCCGCTGCGCAATGCCCAGACGCTCTGTTTTGCCGGGCAGGGCGAATTGATCGTGGTGGGGGATCTCCATAATCACGCGCGGAATTTTGAGCGGATCGTCACGCTTTCCAACCTGAGCCGATTTCCGGGTCGGCATGTCATCTTGCAGGAAGTGATCCATGGGGGGCTGCTGGGGGCGAGCGGTGAGGATCTTTCGTTGAATTTGCTGATCCAGTCGCTGCAGTTCGCGCTGAAGCATCCGGGGCAGGTGCACTTTCTGCTGGCCAATCACGACATGGCGCAGGTGCAGGGCCTGGCGATCATGAAGGACGGGTACGATCTGACCGATCGGTTCAATCGCAACCTCGAATTGCGTTTCGGCAAGCAGGCGGAGAGTGTGGCCCTGGCGCTGCGGGAATATTTTTATTCACAGGTATTGGCGGCCATCACGGTGACGGGAATTTTCATTTCGCATTCGCTGCCGGGGCCGCGCGATCTGGCGAGCTTCGACCCGGCGATTCTGCGTCGGCCGCTGACGGATGCGGATTACGAGCGAAACGGGTCGATTTACAAGCTGATCTGGGGGCGCAATCAGACGCAGGAGGTGCTCAACACGCTTTCGCGGTTGTGGTGGGCGGAGTTGTTTGTCTGCGGTCATCAGTCGCAGGATGGGGGGCAGGGGACCATCGGGGATCGCATGTTGATCATTGATTCGTGCCATAATCACGGGGTGTTTTTGCCGATCGATCTGGCGCGACAGTACACACTTCCGGATCTTGCGGCGGCGTGCCGTCCGCTGGCGTCGCTGGCTTGATGTTTGTTCTTAAGACGCAGGGCTGCTGGCGGGGGGAAAACGATGAATGATGAACGATGAACGATGAATGGGGGGCCAGGCGTGTATTGAATGCAAGCCGTATCATTTCCCATGGCCATGAATTTGATGATAATTTCATCGGCTGATGGAAGGTCGTTCTTGTCGGAGGCCTGGCATGTCCGCACAACGTGGTCTGGAAGTTTTGCAGCCGGGGTATTGCGGGGTGCGGATTCCGGTGATGGAGCACTGCCGGGGGGCTTCGCGGGAGGTGATCCGGCATTTCAGCGGGATCGATCCGCTGGCAGAGCCCGAACGAATCAACGAGGCTTTTCGCAAGCTTTCCGAGGCGCTGGAGATCGACCTGCTTTGGGGCGGGGGTCTTCCGGAGCGTGCATCCCGTTCCGGGGACACGCAGAGTGCCCTGGGTGGCGAAGAGATTTTTGACTGGTCGGATGGCGAGCGTGCCAAGAAGACACGCGGGGGGCAGGACGTCGTTCAATGGGGCATCTTCGGCGCGACGCATCAGGAGGATGGGCGGCATTTCGTGGATATACCCAAGCCGGCATCGATTGATGAGGCGCTTGATTTTGATCCGCTGCGTTATTTTCCCAGAACGGTCGCACAGTATCGAGAGGAATTTACGGCATCGTATGCTTCGATGCTGCAGTCTTGCGGCGATACGTGCCTGCCGATTCCGCATCACTACACGACGTGCTTTCACTGGCCGCTGGCGATTTTCGGATTTGAGTTGCTGTGCGAGGCGGGGATGGAGGAGGAGCGATTCCACAAACTGATGGAGCGGTTCGCGGAGGTTTCGCGGCGCGTGGCGACGGCGTGGAGCGAGGTGCCGAGTCTGAGCGGGTTTATTTTGCACGATGATTTGACGATGAGTTCCGGGCCGCTGTTTGCGCCGGCGTGGTATCGGGAGCACATTTTCTGTCATTACCCGGCGATATTCGCGCCGTTCAAACGGGCGGGCATTCCGCTGATCTTCACCAGCGACGGCGATTGCACGGCTTTCGTGGAGGACATTTTCAAGGCGGGGGCGGACGGGCTCAATTTTGAGTACCTGGTGGATCTGGAAAAACTGGTGGAACGCCACGGGGACAAGATTCTGATCGGGAATATCAACTCGGGAGTGGTGGGGCATGGGTCGACGCGGGAGATAGAGGAGGCGACGAGGCGGTGCGTGGAGATCGGGTCGCGTGCGCCGCGTTTCGTGGCGAATATCGGCGGGGGGATTACGCATGATATGACGCCGGCGGCGCTGGAGACGTATTTGGGCGTGCGTAAGGCTTTGTGCAGGTCGTTGCGGAAATAGCCTAATCCTTAGGGATGGACGACGAGAATAAATTAGCCAGCGTTGCGTTGCCATTTTGCCACTTCAGGGTGAAGACAACACTAACAGCCAGTAGCAACAAGAGTTACAACACAATCAGCCGGAATATGAGCCCTGAAACAGTGGCTCTTGGCAAGCGATTACGGCAGCGACGATTGGAACTGCACATTCATGATCTGGAGCTTGCCCGGCGTTTCAAAATCGGCCGATCGACGCTCCGAAACTGGGGGCTTGGTCTGTTCTCTCCTGAACAAGGCAACCTCGGCAAAATCCAGGAGTTTCTGGAGGGCAATCCGGATGCCGATCTACGAAAGATACCGCCAACTTCGAGCGAAGGGTAGCAAGCGATGATTTCGCATACATGATGAACCAGATCAGCCATCGAATATTGCGGGTAAATGTGTCACTTTGCCATTGGCGAGTCAAGACGCACGTAACTCCTATTACAAATGTTCCGTACAAAACAAGCGCCAACATGCCGACCCGGGCGGTGACGCTCGGCGATAATCTATGGAAACGGCGGCAGGAACTGGGCCTTGGTCAAATGGGCGCAACTAAAGTCTTCCGAGTCGGGAAAGCTTCCTACCAGAAATGGGAAGAAGACGTATTCTGGCCCCGTGCAGGACACTTGAAACAAGTGATTGAGTTCCTAGGGTATGGTAGGTGAGCCAATCGCGTCGGACTTCGAGGTAAAGGCGTTTGGGTGAAAAGGCCCCGCCTTCGGGGAATTCTACGTGCATGAGGGAGATATCGGGCACTTTGCGGGCTTCGAGACTCTGTTCGAGGGTGTTATAGAACTCGGTGGGGGAAACGGGAATGTCTTCAAAGAATTGATGCCAATGGGCATATTGCCGCGATTGCATGGCGAACTCCGAGGTAAAGAAGGCAGACTGTTTGCAATAACAAACAACTTTCGCGCCCGGGGACGGCACGAAAGGCATGGGCATGCGCGCACCATATATGTCAACACACACTTATCTATACGCAAGGAGGTAGAAAATTCTGCGCGGGACAATACGCGGAGCGTCAAATACGGGTTTGGCCTATTGTTACCATTTGCCGAGAGGCATTTTTCGGGGGTGACGGTGGTTTTAGGGCCGATGAAGCATGTGCAGACGAGGCAGCGACTGGTGGCAGTGAGGTGGTTTTGCCGAGACCGCGGTGGCCTACAAAGGCGATCAAGTGCGGATGAGCATTACAGAAATGATCTGTGGCGCACGGAAGCCTTCCAGCAATTCTTGGAATTCGTCCCTACCTAAAGTGCGTTAATTGCCGTCTGAAGCAATCGACGACTCTTGGCGGAGGTCCTGATGAGCTGACATTCCTCGCTTAGATTGTGTCCGCCATCACGACCTTGAACTGGGCGTCATTCGCGACTGCTGCCAACAACGTGGAATAGAGCGAACCGCCGCTGTACGGGTTGCCGGTCTTGAAGCGGAGAACCTGGTTGGCCGCAAAGAGGAGGTAGTAGGTTTTGGTGGGATCGATGGAATAGTTGGCGAAACTAAAAATTCTTGAATAAGTGTTGGCGCCGAAGGTGCCGGTGTCATCAGCGTAAGAAATACTCTTATAAATGCTTCCGGAGCCGTTGTTATTGAGATCCACCAATGTTGGCAATGTGTCATAGACATAGATGACAGTTTGGCGATTGGTTGTGTCCGACGTGGGATACCCAATACTCACGGTTTGCAGATAGACGGTGGAGGCACTGCCGGGACTTCCGCTGCCATCAGGCCCAGCGACGTTCGGAGTGAAACTTTGGCCCCGATTGTTACCACTGGCATTGCCAGCAAAGCTTGCCACAGAAAATGTTGCCATGATTGGTTCCTTCATAAAAATATGATGATCCCCATGTCGCACGAAAGGTCACTGACGACCAATGGCGATTCCTATGGTCTTATACGCATGCACGTTGGATATCCTGCGCGAACGAAGCAATTTCTTTCGTGGTTTCCGCCGATTGAAGGCACGACATATCGGAAGATGTCATTTCGAATCGCCATTCTCAATCGAATGAAACCATAATTTTTCCACCAAAGTTCGATCGCTTGCTGGAGTCTTAGCGGCACGGAGCTCTTGTTTGACGCGTTTAGTATCACCAGCCGCCGCGAAACAGCGAGCAAGCGTAAGAGGACTAACTGCGGCACCCGAGTGTTGTGCCCGATGATACGCTTCGGCTGCCAGGCCCTGCGTTCCACAGAAATTGAACCACTTGCCCATGATGAGCAGATCTGCGGCGGTCGCTTTCCCAGTCTGCGCGGCATGAAAGGCGTCTGGCACCGTTTTCATGAGATTGCGTTCCTGGACAGGACGATCAAAGCGCCAAAGTCGAATCGTACCATTCTCCCTACCGGCGGCAATTGTGTATCCGTCCGGTGTTGAGGCAATGGTTGTAGAAAATGGTGGTGTATCATCAAACTGGCGGATTTCAGACCTATTACTTATATCCCAGATGCGCAACTCGCCGTTTTGTCCTGCCGATGCAACTGAAAAGTTGCCGACAAAGCGTGTCAATGACATGACGGGGCCCGTGTGTGCAGGGAATGTCTGAAGAACGGTATTGGAGACGGTATTCCAGATGCGGATGCTGGAATCTTCGCTCGCCGTTACCATTCGCTCGGTGCCTGGAATCAAGACCATTCCCGTAACGTTGGACGCGTGGCGCAGCATGGCTGTGGGAGAAGTGTTCTCGTCGTGCCACAACTGGATAGAGCCATCATCATTTCCCGAGAAGATTGATCCGTCTGACTGAAGTGCCAGACATTGAACTGGAGCGAGTCCGTTTGTGTAATGGCCAATCGCCCTGTGGTCTGAAATGCTCCAAATTTTGATGTCTGTCGATGAATTGCTTCCCGCCAGCAGAGTCTTACCGTCCGGAAGCGGAAGCAGGTAACTCACAAGTCCAGGGGAATTGTTCAGCACGCCGACTTGTTGGTGCGTCAAGAGACTCCAAATGATGATTGACCCGTCAGTAAGTCCGGCATAGGCCTCATCGCCGCTTGGAGAAAATGCCACGCTGCTGACTTCCGAGGAGACTTCGTGGGAATCTAACTTATAGCCGGTCTGAGTATCCCATAGGCAGACTCTTCGGTCGTTTCCGCCGCTGAGGAAAATGTGGCCATCCGGGGAAATAGCCACAGCGCTCGTCAGTTTGTCGTGACCTGAAAACTGAACGCGACCCAATGGGGGGGCTACATTCCAGAGCGCAAGTATTCCATCTTTACGGCCTTCAAGAATTCCATGGCCATCCGGTGACGAGGCAATCACATCCGCCTCGTGCATCGATATATGCTCGTGGATTTTTCCCGTTGAAATATCAAGTATGCTCAGCAATCCTGATCCGTTAATACTCAGTAGTGAATTGGGATCGCTGAAAATTAGCTGATTTGCAGGGCTCGAATTGAATGTGCGAATCATTTCGCCCTTGGTGTCTCTTAAGCAAAGATGACCTGATGAATCCATAGTGGCATAGTTCCTCCCATCAGATGTAAACGCAATATTCGAAATCGCTGTATCTTGCTTGGGAATCGTTTGTAGAAGCGTACCTGAAGAACTCCAAATTCGCACTGCGGAGTCACTGCCCCAGGTCGCTATATCACCTTGAGTGGAGAACGCCAAGCCGGAGATGCCTAGATGTGCTCCGATCTTTTGCGGGGGGGCACCAGGAGCCAAAATGTTCTGCAATGCCATTGTCCCGTCTGACTCATTCCATGCCAGCACATGATCATCTGGCGAGAATGCCAGAGTGATTATGGTACTTTCCGAATCTTTGTGCCATAACTCCTTGCCCGTCGCAAAACCCCAGACCGTGATGGTGCCGTCCACAGCGCCGAACGCACCGTATTTTCCGTCGTGTGAGAGCGCAACGCTCCAGACGCTCTTTCCATGAGAGAGGTGATAGAGTTCTCTTCCCGTGACCAAATCCCAGACACGGACAATGCCGTCCTCCCCCGCACTTGCCGCACTGAGGCCGTCCGGAGCATAAGCGATCGCATGTATGCTTCCTTCGTGGGCTTTCCATTCCACGATTGGCCGCCGCAGGCGCTGGTCCACATCCCATACGCCCAACTCCGCTGGCAGCGTCGATTCGTGAAGGGCGGAAAAACGATCCCATGCTTCAAGATACAACTTGCGCGCATCCTCATGACGGGCCGCAACCAGGAACGCATCCGCCTGTGAAATCTGCGACTGGGCCAGGCGAAGTTCTGCTTCGCGTGCCTTGGCCGTGGCAACCGCCGCCTCATAGCTGGTCGCGATCAAACCGATGATCAAAGCCACTATGACCGCCAGTGTGCCGCTGACGATTGCCTTGTGCCGCAAAATAAATTTACTGGACTGATACCAAACACTGGCGGGACGGGCCCGAATCGGCTCGTTGCTCAGATACCGTCGAATGTCGGCAGCGAATTCGGCCACCGTCTGGTAGCGCCGCAACGTCTGCTTTTCCAGCGCCTTGGCAATGATCGTATCGACATCACCGCGGAAACGATGATCGATAGAGCTCAGCGGCGTTGCATCTTCATGACAGATGATGCGGATGGCCTCAAGAGGCATTCCTGCCGGCGGCTCATAAGGACGTTTCCCAGCCAGGAGTTCATACGCGATGACACCGAGCGCGTAGACATCCGCGCGAACATCGGGACGTTCTTTCGTCGACGCCTGTTCCGGACTCATGTAAGCGAACGTGCCGAGCACCTGTCCCGTTTCGGTCAACATCGACGCGTCTTCTTCATCATCGCTGAAAATCTGCGAGAGCCCGAAGTCGAGAATTTTCGGCTCGCCCTTGGCGTCAACGAGGATGTTGGAAGGTTTGAGGTCGCGGTGAATCACCCCGCGCTCGTGCGCGTAGGCGACGGCATCGCTCACCTTGAGAAACAGTTCGAGGCGCTGGCGGATGGTCAGCTTTTCGTGCGAAGCATATACCGTGAGCGGTCGGCCTTCCACGAGTTCCAACGCCAGAAAAGGCGTGTTGCCCGCGAGGCCCTTGGTTTCACCGGCGGTGTAGATCTGAGCGATGCCGCGATGCTGGAGCCGCGCAAGAGTCTGAGCTTCTCTCTTAAATCGATGGAGTGTCTTGATGCGGTTCGACTTGAGTACCTTCAGGGCCACTAATCGGCGCGGGTAATCCTGTTCGGCGCAATAAACGACGCCCGAACTGCCCTCGCCGAGGATGTAGCGGATTTTGAAGGTCGCGACTTGTTGCGGAGTTTCCGTACTGGAATCGACCGGAGAGGAGTCGGGAATGTTTTCGAAGACCGTATCGATCGACAGCACAGGCGGAGCCGCTTCGACGCGGTATTTCTGCAGAGGCGATTCATCGTCGGTACGTTCGCTTTTCAGTCGTGATCTCCCGGAGAATATCGCGGTATCATTCAATCTCAGCGCTTATCGCACACTGGTCAGGGCCTTGCCGGAACCATGATGATGTCGAACGGCCCGACTTGCGGCAATGTTGGAACGGTATTGAATCCGGTGCCACCTGCGGATACATAGTCGGTGTCGTTCTGCGCCGTGAAGATGTTGTCGCCTGATTGCCCGACCCGATTGGTCTTCAAAAAGTCGATGTGCCCGTCTGCGAACAGGACATTCTGTCCCAATCCGCCGCTATGGTTCTTGGAGTTGCTGATGCTCTGGCCCGGCGGCCCGGTCGGATCATTGGCCGCGTCCACGCCTGATGGAGCCATATCCGATCCGATCGGAAGACTGGCATCCATTGTGCTCTTCCACCATTTCCCGGGATCTGTGAGCTCCGCATACCACGGATAGGCAAAACTGTAACTGAGTGTGTTGGCGTAATTGCCGACCAACGCACCCGCGTCGGCAGCGCCAAAATTGTCGTTGTAAACGACGTTTGGACTCAATGGCGGACCAAAACTCACTACCGAAACCCGAGGAATTGTTGAATCGGACGGGCAGATGAATTGCTTTGGACCGACATTCCCACGCAGCACCAGCAGCCAAAGATTGGCTGCCGGATCTCCCATCTGTGGAAACCATCCCCCGCTCGACGTATCGAAATCATTGCGAATGGCTTCATCTACGGTGTCGGGCCATTGAAAAGGATTTGGCGGGTTATTCCAGAGTCCGATCCCAAGCGAAATTGAGCTGTCTGGTGGCGGTTGCGCAGGAAACATATCCGATTCGGACGCAGCATAGAGCGTCAAAGCTCTGCCGATGGCATGGAGATTAGTACCACATTTTGATCGATTGGCATTTTCACGGGCCCGATTCAGGCTAGGTAAGAGTACGGCAATCAGTAGTGCAATGATTCCTACCACCACCAACAATTCAAGAAGGGTGAATGCCTGCCTCCTCGACGGTAGGGCGTGGATTAACATCACGCGACACCCTCGTCAGATGACCTTGCAACCAAGTGGTAGTCAGGGCCAGTGGACAAATTGAGGCCGGCCTCGAACGCTTCGGGGCACAAACAACCGTACCATCTCCCTTTATAAACGGACAGATGAGCGGATACCAGACTAAATTTCGGCAGGGCGGCCCTCAATTCAGACCTACCCTCAAGAAGCGATGATATACATATTAAAAGTCTTATTACATTGCGACATTCAGTCACGATGCCAGAATGTCATAGCTTGCATCGGAAGACCGTCACGACTTTTCAATGCACCTCAACCGCGCACTTTCCAATAGGTTGCGAGTCTGGGCGTCCAGGAAACCTTGCTCCAAAGCCCATTCGAAACCGATCTTCAAGGCTTCCCGCGTGAGTTTTGTGGGACGCGGGTATGCGAGCCGAAGGCCGACCGCAATCGTGACATAGTAAAGAACGCCCGCGATGGGTCCTACGCCGGTGCCCTCTGGCGCGGCAGCGCGAATTTTAGTCCACCGACGCACGGCATCCAGAAGATGAGGTGGTGCCGACGGATGATTCAACAACTCACGAAAGGTGGCAATGGGGGGTACGGCGTCAGAACACAAACTCTTGAATTGAAGTGTATCGCCGGCCACGTTCAAGGAAAGGTCCGCAATGATTGACGCATCCAGTTGCTGTTGCCACAACGCGGTCAGATCGGATAGATCCCAAACGAACTCAACCGACTCTGCCTGCCACAAGACGGTGAGTTCCTCGGTGCTCAGATCCTCCAACTGCAGTTTGAAATCGGTGCGGGGCGTATCATTGCTTTGTTGTGTCACGATTCACTGTCCTTTGTGTGCAGATCCATTTGGAGGTGCTATTCGCCGCCTGCGTTCCGGAGGATGTTGCGTAATTCCGTGATTTCTTCCTCGACGCTGGACTGGTCGGGCACATATTCAGCGATTACCGCTCGCAATGACCGTGCAAACATCCGCTTGGCGGTGATCAGCAAATTCGCCGCTTGATTGGGCGAAGTCAGTCCATATTCCACAGAAAGTGCGGAGTAGGGCGTGGCGGTTCCACCGAAAATCGAAGAAAGAAGTCGTGCGTTGAAGATGCCCCAGACATCCTGCCGATTGCTCACCTCGCACTCAAGGCGCATACGGCGCAAGGTTTCGGCCACGGTGGCGCGAGCCCACTCGATCTCAATAATATCCTTGGCTTCAGGTTCTCGGCCTTGTACGTCGAAAGCATTTTCAACATTCACGTTCAAGCGGCGGTCACGCTTCTGGGCATAGTCGTAACGCACGCGGCTGACGAGGAATCGATCCAGGCTCGTGATGAGAAGCGACCGAAATCTGCCCTGCGTTCGGTCCGCTTTCGTAACCAGTTCGTTCTTCAAGAAGTTGTCCGCCAAAAAACTTTGCAGGAGATCCTCAGCTTCTTGCGGGTGGATTCGATGCACGCGTTTTAAATAGGTTTGCAACACGGGAAGATAGCGGGTCAACACTTCCTCCAAGGCGCGCCGTCCCTCATCATTGGGTACGCCGGCCTTGGTAATCAGGCTCCAGGCGGTGCTGGGGAAGCTGGTGTTAGACGCATCCATCATGCCAGTATTATAAGGGCATCCCTACCTCGCTGCCGAGAGTTCCAATCGCCATAGTTAAATACGCAGGATGGGTGCGTGCTATGCGCTTCATTCTCACGTCTAGCAAAGTTACCTATATATTCTCCAGTTCATCAGCGATAGGCTGGGCCGGCATTCGATTTGATCGGTCGTCTCAAGGGATTCCAAGTAGAACAACGGCGGCGTAAAGCTCGTGGGGGGGGATAATTCGCGACACCTTGAAGATGACGCCATGTTGCCGTGCCCATGATTCACCCCCCCCCAAAAAAAAGCAATGTGTTTTGCGCAGGATTTGGCCTGGCATGACGTAGGTATGAGTGGGGGGAGGGAGAAACCCCTCAAGCAACGGCAGCAGGTGTGCGAATACTTGCGAAGAAGTTGCAGCCCAGGAGCAACTGGGGAAGGAGAAGGAAACCGCATCTGCTTCGTTCGGGTTTGCGGGCGCCGGAAGCTCCTTCGCCATGATTCGGTTGCGAGGCGAATCATTGGGCCGAGATTCACATGGTCCGGCAAACTGGAGAGATGCGATTCAAATAAAGTGCCCCGGGGACACGCATGGCATAGGTAGTAGCTCGACGACGAAATAATCCACATCCGTGCTCAAGAGTCGCGCCTTTGGTACCCTCCTAAACCTCTGCCTTCCCCGGGGTGCTTTTTTAATAATTCCCCTCTACGAAAACTCAGCCGGGTGATCTTCGAACCCAATTCAACCTCTTCCCTGTACACAACCCGCTCAGCTCATGACGCCATTCTCGCTTCTGCCAAATTCTGTTCAGCCGCTCCCGTGATAACAATTCTGTACAGGACGGGCCGCATCCTTTTCGAGTGCAGCCATGGAAGTCCTCACTGCAACAACTTCTCTCGGTTCTCCCTCACCTAGGCATCGTTTCTTCTCGCGCCACGCGGCGACGACGGCGGCTCAGCAGACCGATGAGCCCAGGGCCAACAGACCCAGGAATGTGCTTAAGTGGATTCCTGGTGTGTCTATTCACCGGCCAATATCTTGCAATCCAGCAGGTGTTTTGCAGCCACTGAAGATCGTCGGCCCGGACTTTCTCGCATCGTCGAAGATCCAGTTGGCGGAGCTTGGCGCATTGGGCGAGGGGTGCGATATCTACGAGCTCTGTGCAGTCGGCAAGATTCAGCGTCGTCAGCTTCGGCAAGGATTTCAGTGGCGTTACGTCGGTGATGCCGATGCAGCCAGCACAGCCCAATGTGGTCAATTCCCGCAGGTCCACCAAGGATTTCAATTCCGATACCTTGGGACAGCCAGTCAGCGTCAGACCTTTGAGCGCGGTCAATGACCGCAGGGGAGATATATCAGAGACTTCACCAGAACCGCTCAAGTCCAGCGTGGTCAGATGCGAGAGTGTGGATAATGGTCCAAGATTCTTGGTTCGCACACCTGCTAATGTCAGCTTCGTCAGGCCGGTCAGTTTGCCCAGCACTGTAATATCCGACAGCCCCGAAGCATCTGAAAGTTCCAACACGGATAGCGCCGGCAAGTGGAACAATGAACGCAGGTCTTTGAGCAATGCCGTGTTGGGTAGCTCTTTGCTGGTGAGCTTGGTCAGTTTCGGATTGGCTGCGATGAATTCTGTCAAACGCAGATCGGTCAGGGGTTCGTCTGGCGAGATGTTTTGGCGGATCAGCCAGGGGCCATTGCTTTCTTCCGCGACCGGCGTTTTCTTGATGCCCAGCGTCTTGACGACCTGGGACTGGGTCTGGGCCACGTTGATTTCCACAAAGCCGATGCCTTGTGGATCGCTGGAGAGCGTCTCGACGAGGCTAGCCGGTACCACCCATTGGAAGAGCGTCTCAAGCAACTGGACGAAGAGATACCCCGGCTGCAAGCCGAAGTGGACCTTCTGAAGATCTCCTACCACTCCAAGGATCAGGTGGTCACCAACGCCCGCGACCTATACAGTCGATGGCCAACACTGGAATATCAAGAAAAACGAAAAGTCACGGAATCACTGACGGAGCGCATCACCATAGGCCATGGTGAAATCTCCATCGACCTCTGCTACCTCCCCTCATCCCCCTCTCCTGAGATGATGGCAAAAGGGCAACAAATAGCCACAAATGAACATGAATGGACAGGCTTTGTTGAAACCCTCATCCACTCAAGAGCAGCAGATCATGAGTAAGCACGCGAAGATGGATTTCATGGCACTGGGTCACGCGGCTTCGGCCGCGCAACGAACTGGTCAAGCGGCGCTTGAGCCGCGAGATGGCGCTTTCGATCTGCACCCGCTGACGGTACACGACGCGTTGGAACTGCTGGTACATCTGGCGGCGATACTTGGTCTTGGCCCAGCGCTTGCCACCCCGTCGGTTGAGGTCAATGACGCTGCTGCGAATGCCCAGATTTTCGCGTGCATACGCATGGTTATGCTCCGTATCGTAGCCGGCATCGGCCAGCACACGGTCCAGCGGCAGGCGGGCATGAGCCTTCTCCAGAATGGGGCGGAAGAACGGCGCATCCTGGCTCGGGCCGTCCGAGACCACCACGTCGATCAGCAGATGCGAGGCATTGTGGCAGGCCAGCGTCAGCTTGGGCCAGCAGCGGAGTTGGTAGCGTTTTTGCCCGGTCCGCCAGGCATAGTGCGACGAACGCGAACCGGCGTCGAAGCCGGTCGAGTCGATGCTGGCTTCCGGGCGTGCTTCGATAAGCTGGCGGCTTCGTGCTTCGCCAAATACCGCGTCCATAAGTCGCTGGTAAGGACTTTTTTAAGAGGCGCTGCTGCGCCTTGTAGAGGGCCGAATAATGCGGAACCCTGGTCAGTCCCAAGGCCGCGCGCAGATCCGACCATTCGGCGACGATCGCCACGATGCCGCGGTGGTCGGTCTTGAGAAAGGTCATCAAGACCAGCAGGGCGAACATCTGCTGCTGGGTAAAATCGCGGCGGCTGAACCGGCTGGAATAGGCAGGAAAGGCTCTTTGGGAGATCTCCAAGGCCTTCCTGGCCAACGCCACCGGCGACCGCGTCATGGGTCGTGTGGTATCCATCACGAGTATATCGAATCGTTACTTTCATAAGCTTTAACGAGGGTTTCAACAAAGCCTAATGAACACAAATGAGTGAGAATAAAGATGTAGGGCAGCGCGCATGCTGACGGCTATCTCGCGGGCGATGTGTTGCGTTGTTAGACGCCGCCCTTGAAGGTGCCGATGCGGTAGAAGCCGTCGGAGTCGCGGGAGAGGCGGCCGCGTTTGACGAGTTCATCCCAGATTTCCTGAGAGAATTCGCGCGGGGGGATGATGGATTCGACGCCGGTGGCGCCGCCGGTGAGGGGGCTGCGGCCGAGGCGGGATTCATCGTCGAGGCGGGTGAGTTTGAGGCGCTTTTTGAAGGCTTTGTACGCGTGTTTCAATTCTTCATCGGTGGGCATGGCGGGGACCTCTTTTGAGTGGAGTTTTAGTTCATTGGGGTATTGTAGCGATTTGGCAGGAAGTAGGCAGCAGGGGGCGGGATATGAGTTATGGGTTATGGGTTATGAGCCTTGGTGGCGGGGTTGCAGAGGGTGACGAGTTCGTGGACGCGGGTGGTGACGAGGTCGACGGCGCCGGTGGAGGCGGCGGAGTGGAGGTTTTGGGCGGCGGAGGAGAACGCGAGGAGGCCGCAGGCGTAGGCGCCGGTTTTCAGTTGGTCGGCGAGATTGGCGACGTGGCGGATCTGGCCTTGGTGGAAAGCCATTTGAAGATCATGGAGGCGGGTTTCGACCTGGGTGAGGAATTCGTGGACGTCCTGAATGGCTTTGCCGCCGCGATCATCGATTTTGAGAGCGGGGGGGGAGACGGCCAGGGGTGTGACGAATGTGCCGTCGATTTCGGGAGTGTCGGCGGGATTTTCGGTGGGGGTGATGGAATCGGTGCTCGCCAGGGATTCGAGATCGGGTAGCGTGGGTTTGCAAGGGGTGTTGGCGGGGAGGACGACGTTGGGGAGGCGATCGGAATCCATGAGGCGGTCGGTGAGGTCTGAGCCGACGCAGACGATGCAGGGGGATTCGTTGGCGGAGGTGACGACGAAGCGGGTCCAGGCGATGGTGCGTTCCTGGCCGCGCTTGGTGCGAATGACCATGGGGATGTCGCGGAGGAGGGGGCTGGGGTGAACGGCGGAGACGAAGCGGGGGACCTGGGCGAAGAGGCGGCCGGGGAAGAGGAGGGCCCAGAAATTTTTGCCTTCGAGATCGGCGGGGGAGTAGCCGGTGATGCGGGT
This sequence comes from uncultured Phycisphaerales bacterium, assembly GCA_903845195.1. GTDB lineage: Bacteria > Planctomycetota > Phycisphaerae > WQYP01 > WQYP01 > CAIMWO01. The sequence goes on along the minus strand of CAIMWO010000090.1, from coordinate 170,162 downwards.
GAATTCGGGGTTGGAGCGGAGGACGTGGCCGTCGAAGGTGAGCTGGGCCACCATGACGGGGAGGTGTTCATAAAGTGACAGGAGGAAGCGGACCTGGGCGTCTGAAGGGGCTTCGGGGAGCGCGTGATGAGCCAGGGGGGAGGCGATTTCGATGGGGGAGTTGGCGGTATTGGGAATGGCCGGATCTTGCATGAGGGGGCTGTTGTCGTGTGAGCTGGGGGTGGCGGAGGGGTCGAACAGGGGCGCGAAGCGGTTGTGGCGCTTGGGGTCAGAGGGTTGGGATGGTGAGTTATGGGGTGTGGAATTCACGAGTACTCTCTCCCGGCGATGCAGTTGGTGTGCGGCGCTGTTTGTGTTGTGAGAAGTATTGCTCCAATTTGCGGAGAGGCAAATCATTTTTTCGATGTAAGCAGCGATCATTCAGGGGGTTACTTATGGGGCGGCGGCTGTCCGATAAGAGGGGCAGTGGGGGGCGCGGAGTGCTTTTGCGGGGGGCGACGACGGTAAATTAGCCACAAATGAACACAAATTGGGTGTGAAATAGGGCGGGAATAACTGGGGGTCGGAATTTCGCGGGAATGTAGAGATGGGGTGGGGGCGGGGGGGGAATGTTAGGGCGGCGCTAAACTTCCTTCTAGTTGTGAATGAATGCTTTACGTTGGGCCGAGGGGAGGCTTACATAGAGGGAAGACTGCACGTTGAGCAGCATGTGGGATGGCGGTCTGCGGGAGTCTCGACCTTCCTGGAAGTTGTATCGATGGAAAGGATTGTGACATGACGATGATCGAAACTGAAATAGAGACCCAACCGGCGGCGGCGTCGCCGACCAGCCAGGCGCTGATCACACCATCGGTGAAGGCTCCGCAAGTGATGACGGCACCCGTGCCGGCAGGCCGGAGCGAGGCAAAGGCTGCGGCACCGATTGCGGTAAGTGTCAGCGGATTGAATCTGCATTACGGCAAGACGCAGGCTTTGCACGGGATTCATCTGGAGATTCCGGAGAAGCAGGTGACGGCGTTCATTGGGCCGTCGGGGTGCGGGAAGTCGACGCTGCTGCGGTGCATCAATCGCTTGAATGATTTGATCGACGTCTGCCACATTGAGGGATCGATCAAGATTCATGGGCGCGAGATTTATGCGCCGGGGACGGATGTGATCAGTTTGCGGAAGCGGATTGGGATGGTGTTTCAGAAGCCGAACCCGTTTCCGAAGAGCATTTATGAAAACGTGATTTATCCGTTGCGGATCGATGGGATTCATAAGCGGGCAATATTGGATGAGACGGTGGAGCGGTCGCTGCACCGGGCGGGGTTGTGGGATGAAGTGAAGGACCGGCTGCACGGTTCGGCCAATGCGCTGTCGGGAGGGCAGCAGCAGCGGTTGTGCATCGCGCGGGCGATTGCGGCGGAGCCGGAAGTGCTGCTGATGGATGAGCCGTGCTCAGCGCTGGATCCGATCGCGACGAACAAGATCGAGCAGTTGATGGAGACGCTGCGGAAGCATGTGACGATTGTGATCGTGACGCACAACATGCATCAGGCGGCGCGGGTGGCGGACATCACGGCGTTCTTTTACCTGGGGAGGTTGGTAGAGGTTGGCGCGACGGAGAAGATTTTCTCGACGCCGACGAACAAGCAGACGGAGGATTATGTGACGGGGCGGTTTGGATAAGAGAGGAATTCAGAATTCAGAGTTCGGAATTCAGAGTGTGGGGGAGGGAGAGACGCGTTAAGGGGAATGCAGGCGGTCGCAGCAGTTCTCTAGAGGCAGCAGCTCCGTGCGATTGAGGTTGAGGAGCGTCGCGACTTGCCAGGTCTCACGAAGCTCGAAGCCGAGATAGAAGCCCCAGTAGGTCGGGGGATTAATCGGGATGTAACCCATAAGGCTTCCGCGGCCGTTGGTTTGAGAATTGCCGCTGTACCAGTAGAGGGCCGCACCGGGCGCGATGATTTTCGCAGCACGCTGAAGATTGTCTCCGGAGCTGCCTTGGTGATGGATTTCCGGCCCGTCGCCGGCATATTCATAGGTGGCACTTTCCTGGCGGTACGTGAACCAACTTCGTGCCGTGAGACGGTTGCGGACGAATGGGGGGATGATGGGGCGAGTGCGGCCCCAGACGCCAAGAGCGCCCAACGTCTTGCCGGCAAAGCCAAACCATTTGGCGTCGAACCAGTTGTCGATCCGGAAGACGCGCAATTCTGGGGGATGATAGCGCTGGGCCGTCGCCGTGACGATGGCGTTGATGCGATCGAGGAACTCGGGGTTGTCGGTAGTGTCGGTAGGGGTTAACGGCATGCTGGCGATTATAGCGATATGCGCGGTGAATACTGGGAAGTGTGCCGGTCCGCCGGGCATTATTAATGTCAGTGGGATCTGGTGATGGTCGGGCGGTGGTGGGGGCGGGGGAGGGCCTCAAACCCAGTCGAGACACCTACAACAACAACAAAGCCCTGGAACTTCCAGGGCTTTGTGAATTTATGGATATGAGTGCGGGTATCTGAGGCGGCATCGTTATTCGGCGTCGGAGACGAATTCTTTGTCTTTGTTGGCCATCTGGGCTTTGAGACGCATGATGATGGAGGAGTGCATCTGGGAGACGCGGGACTCGGAGAGGTCGAGGGTGGCGCCGATTTCCTTCATGGTCATTTCTTCGTAGTAGTAGAGGATGAGGATGAGGCGTTCGGCGCGGGTGAGGCCTTTGGTGATGAGGCCTTTGAGGTCGCGGCGCTGGATTTCATCGGTGGGGTCGGTGGTGCGGCGATCTTCGAGGACGTCGATTTCGCGGACGTCTTTGTTGCCGTCGGTTTCGAACCATTTGCGCGAGAGGGAGACCTGGGTGACGGCGGTGGCGTCTTTCATGAGTTTGTCGTACTCGCCGGTGGGGAGGCCGAGGCGTTTGGAGATTTCATCTTCGCTGGGTGTGCGTCCGAGTTCCATTTCGAGTTGCTTGGTGATCTGGTCGAGTTTGTGGGAGCGGGAGCGGACGAGGCGCGGGACCCAGTCCATGGAGCGGAGTTCGTCGAGGATGGCGCCGCGGATGCGGGGGGCGCAGTAGGTCTCGAACTTGACGCCGCGTTCGAGGTCGAAGGACTCGATGGCGTCTTTGAGGCCGAAGATGCCAGCCTGCATGAGGTCGTCGAGTTCGACTTCGTCGGGGAGTTTCTGGAAGATGCGCTCGGCGTTGTACTTGACCATGGGAAGATATTCCAGCATGAGCAAGTTGCGCAGTTCTTCTGACTTGTGCTTTTTGAAGGCACGCCAGACGTCGTTAATATCTTGTATAACAGCTGATGTAGTGGTATGCGTTTTCGCCATGGGTCGCTCCTTGACCTTTAAGCTGCCGCGGGTTTGTCCCACTCACGGCAGCGGCTCGTCCTTGAGAGGCCAATCCTTGGCCTGCGTTATCGGACAACCACTTGTAGTATTCTGCTCCAACTGTGCCCATTTGAAAAGGGCTAAGTCGAAATTTTTTCTGACAATTTCAAAAAAAGTTCAAGTCAGACATGTTGACGTGCAAAAACTGTGATGATTATGGGCGGGGTGTGGCGACTTCGCCGATGACGACCTCCCCGGATTGGGCCACTGCAGCGGCCTCGGCGGCTTGCTTGGCCATTTCTTCCTGGGCTTTGAGTTCATCAGCGGCGTCGGCCTCGGCGACTTTCTTGGCGATGCGCTGGGCGTGCTCGGTGGAAACCTGGGCGGCGATCATGCCGACGATGTAACCGACGATGTAGCAGACGATGGCGGCGAGCATGGCCTTCAGGAGGATGCTCTCAAAGGAGTTGTCGGCGATGAGGCCGGCGAGTACGGAAAGAACAAAGCCCACGACACCGAAGGCACCGGCGATAAAGGGGCTGAGTTTCATGGCCACTCCAAGGAGTCAGGGGTGAAAGCCAGCGGCCGACAATGCGGTCGACTGCTTTCAAGTTAAGTATTTCACTTCCACCAGGATGACAGACGGGTGAAGAAACTGGGGCGTGTGGTGGCTGCGGTGACGTCGACGTGGTGATCGATGCGGTTGGCCCAGGCCTGCATGCATTGGGCGGCGCCGCAGTTGGGATATTGGAGGACGAAGGGGGCGCGTTTGCGGACGGCCTGCTGCACGGCGACGTCGGTGACGACATATCCGGCGAAAGCGATATCGGTTTTGAGGAATTGGCGGGCGACGGAGGCGATGCGTTCGTGGACTTGTTTGGCCTCATCGCGGTTCTTGGCCATGTTGACCATGATGGAGATTTTGCCGGCGGTGCCGCAGCGGACGAGGACTTTGAGGACGGCGTAGGCGTCAGTGATGGCGGTGGGTTCGGGGGTGGTGACGATGAAGACGTGATCGGCGGAGCTGGTGAAGGAGAGGACGTTGCGGCCGATGCCGGCGCCGGTGTCGATGATGAGCAGGTCGGTGTTGTCGGCGATGGATTCGAGGTCGGCGACGATGCGTGTGCGGTCGGATTCGGCGAGGTCGGCCATTTTGGCCAGGCCCGAGGCGCCGGGAATCAAGGAAAAGCCCGCGGGGACGGGCATGAGCACTTCGGAAAGCTGGCGCTGACCGGCGACGACATGGGCGAGATTGAAGCGCGGCTGAACGTTGCAAAGGATGTCGGCGTTGGCGAGGCCGAGGTCGGCATCCATGAGGACGACGCGGCGTTTCATGGCGGCCAGGACGGTGGAGAGGTTGACGGAGAGGTTGGTCTTTCCGACGCCACCCTTGCCGGAAGTGATGGCGATGGTCTGGGCGCGGGAGGAGGCGCGGCGGGCGATTTGGCGGAGTTGGGTGGCCTGGTCCATGACCGTCATGTGCAATCCTTTTATTTTTTCCGATCTTCCACTGGCCCCGGTTTGAGCGGGGCGAAGGGGGAGACGGGTTAGAGTTTCTCACCCAGAATGAGTTTTGCGAGCCTACGGGGTTGCCCCACTTCGATGTTGTCGGGCACATCCTGCCCGGTGGTGATGTACGAGAGGGCCTTGCTGGCCTTGCGAGCGACGTTGAGCAATACGCCGAAGGATACCGCTTCGTCGAGCTTTGTAAAGATGATCTGGTCAACACGGACGCGGCCGAACTCTTCGAGGGCGGCTTCCATGGCTTCGGGGTGCGTGGTGGAGGAGAGGACGAGGTGGACTTCGGAGGGCTGGGCGGCGTGGACGAAGTGGGAGAGTTCGTTGAGTTTGGGTTGATCGGACTGAGCGCGGCCGGCGGTGTCGATGAGGATGACGTCGCAGTCGGACATTTCCTTCATGGCGGTGACGAGTTCGGCGGGGGTGAGGACGACTTTGAGGGGCACGCCGATGATGTTGGCGTAGGTGCGGAGCTGATCGACGGCGGCGATGCGGTAGGTATCGATGGTGATGAGGCCGACCTTTTTGCGTTGGCGGAGTTTGAAGGCGGCGGCGAGCTTGGCGATGGTGGTGGTCTTTCCGACGCCGGTGGGGCCGATGAGGCAGATGCTGCGGCAGCCGGCGCCGGTGTTGGGGCGGGCGGCGGAGGTGGCGAGGTTGGCGGGGATGAGCTGTTCGATTTTCTGGAGGAGGCGTTCGCGGACGGCGTTGGCGTTGGAAAGCTGTTCGGGTGCGAGTTCCGCCTTGACGTCGTCGATGACGCGGATGGCGATTTCGTCGGAGACCTGTTGTTCGATGAGCTGGGCGTAGAGTTTGCCGAGCTGTTCGGGGAGGTCGGAGCGCTGACCGGCGACGCGGCTGGTGCGTTGGAGCAGGCTTTCGACCATGGTGCGAAGCGAGGAGAGTTCATTGCGGAGTTCGAAGACGGGTTCTTTGAGGAGGGTGGTGGCGAGGTCACGGGTGGAAGGGGCAGGGGTGGAGGCAGATGATGCTGCGGGCCGGGTGGAGCTGTAGGCATTGCGGAGGACGTGGCGTTCGGCGACGGCGGTGGCGGCGCCGGCATTGGCGAAGACGCCGCTGTCGCCGTTACGGGATTTTGCCGCAGCGGCAACGGGGCGTTTCTTTTGTGCGGCGCCGGTGCCGGCGGTGATTTCGACGATGGTGCGGGCGCCGAGGCCCATGATGCCGCCGCGTTTGAAGCTGCGGGTGTGCAGGATGACGGCGGATGAGCCGAGCTCCTGTTTGACCTTGGCGAGTGCTTCAGCGATCGACGGTCCATGAAAGGTTTTTACGTTCATCCATTTACTCCCACGATGCCAACGGATTCCACATTGATGCCCTTGACGATTTCATTGAACGAAAGCACGGCGACGGCGGGTAGCGACTGCTCGATGAGTTTGCGTACGAACGCACGCACCTGCGGCGAGCAGAGGACGACGCCGGTGAATCCCTGCTGCATGAGTTTGTTGACGTTGGCGGCGATGCTCTCGGCGACCTGGCGTGCGAGCTGGGGCGGAAGCGTGAGGAAGCTGCCGCGTTCATTGCGTTCGATGTAGCTGTTGATGGTGTCTTCGAGCTGGGGATCGACGGTGACGCAGTGGATGACGCTGCTTTCGTCGCGGTACTGATTGCAGATGGTGCGTGCGAGGCCGTGGCGGACGGCTTCGGTGAGGACGTCGATGTCTTTGGTTTTGCCGGCCCATTCGCCGAGGGTTTCGAGGATGGTTTCGAGGTCGCGGACGGGGACGCGTTCGCGGAGGAGGTTCTGGAGGATCTTCTGGAGTTCGCCGGGCTTGATCTGGGTGGGGATGACTTCTTCGACGAGGGACGGGGATTTTTCCTTGAGCTGTTTGATGAGTGCGGCGACTTCTTCGCGGGTGACGAGTTCGGCGGAGTGGGACTTGACGACTTCGGTGATGTGCGTGGCGAGGACGCCGCTGGCTTCGACGACGGTGTAGTTCATCATTTCGGCCTGGGAGCGCTGGCTTTCCTGGATCCACCAGGCGGGGAGGCCGAAGGCGGGTTCGCGGGTTTCGATGCCGGCGATCTTTCCGGAGGCGGTGCCCGAGTCCATGGCGAGGTATTGACCCGGGTAGACGTGGCCGTTGGCCAGCGGGTTGCCGCGGAGTTTGACGATGTAGGCGGTGGGTTCGATCTGCATGTTGTCGCGGATGCGGATGGGGGGCACGACGACGCCGAACTCGATGGCGATCTGGCGGCGGATGAGGCTGATGCGTTCGAGGAGATCGCCGCCCTTGGTGGTATCGATGAGTTGGACGAGTTGGTAACCGACTTCGAGTTCCATGGGGTCGACGGAAAGGAGGCTCTCGATTTTTTCGGGTTTCTTTTGGGCGGCGGTAGCGGCGGCGCGATCGTGGCGGGTGGCGGCATCGGCCACGGCTTTCTGGTTGCGCGACATGATCCAGGCGATGCCACCGATGCAGATGGCGAGGGTCCAGAGGGGGAAGATGGGCATGCCGGTGAAACTCATGAGGAAGAGGAAGGCGGCGACGACGGCGAGGGCGGAAGTGCGGCCGGTGAGCTGCTGGAGGAATTCTTCGCCGAGGTTTTCCTTGGAGCTGTTGCGGGTGACGAGGAGGCCGGCAGCGAGACTGATGAGGAGAGCGGGGACCTGGGAGACGAGGCCGTCGCCGATGGTGAGCTTGGTGAAGACGACCATGCATTTGCCGACGGGCCAGCCGTTTTGGAGCATACCGATGGCGGCGCCGCCGAGGACGTTGATGAAGACGATGATGATGCCGGCAACGGCGTCGCCGCGGACGAATTTTGAGGCACCATCCATGGCCCCGTAGAATTCGGCTTCGCGGGCGATTTCGGAGCGGCGGCGGCGGGCCTCATCTTCTTTGATGAGACCGGCGTTGAGGTCGGCGTCGATGGCCATCTGCTTGCCGGGCATGGCGTCCAAGGTGAAGCGGGCGGCGACTTCGGAGATACGCGTGGCACCCTTGGTGATGACGACGAATTGGATGACGATGAGGATGATGAAGATGATGATGCCGACGGTGAGGGAGCCTTTGGCGACGAACTCGGCGAAGGTCTGGATGACGTGTCCGGCGGCGGCGCTGGCGGTTTCGGCGGTGCCGGCGCGGTCACCGGCGGTGAGGATCAGCCGGGTGGAGGCGACGTTGAGCACGAGACGGAAGAGCGTTGTGCCGAGGAGGAGCGAGGGGAAGATAGAGAGTTCGAGCGGCGTGCGCACGAAGATGACGCTGATGAGGATGATAGCGCCCATGGCCAGATTCGCCACGAGCAGCAGATCGAGCGCGAATGGGGGAAGCGGGACCAGCAACACCATGACCATGGTGATGAAGCCCGCGGGCATGATGAGTCCGCGGTGCTTGTGGATCATTTGGAGGTAGCGGTTGTTGAGGAAGGACAGGCCGAGGGGCGCGCCGGCGGCGGGATTGGCTGCTAGTGTGGCGGCGCTGGCCATGACGACTCCATTCGTCCCCGGAGAACCGGGCGTGGTCTGAAGCATCCTGCTTCAGTGCGTGCGGACGTGCGACGCAAAGTAGCACATCACTTGGGATTCTACCTTCGAACGCGGTGTACGCAAGACATTTCTCGTCGAGTTTTAGAAAAAGGTAAAGATTATTTTGCGAGGGGATTTCAAAATATGATGTTGTGCATATTTTGCGCGTCTGGAAGAATTGAAAATATTGTGAGTTAAGTTTTGTCAGACGGCTTCGCGAAGACGGCGGAGGCCTTTGCCTGCGAGTTCGTAGACGTACGCGAGGATCTCGGCGATGGACTGGTAGAACTCTGCGGGAACTTCCTGGCCGACGTCGACGGTTTTGTAGAGCGCCTGGGCAAGCGGTTTGCGTTCGACGAGCGGGATACCGTTTTGAATGGCGATCTGGCGGATGCGCGCCGCGAGGAAGCCAGCGCCCTTGGCCACTACCCGTGGTGCATTCATGGACTTCGGATCGTATTTCAACGCTACCGCTAGTTCAGTGGGGTTGGTCACGACGACGTCGGCGCGGGGCACGTCGCGGTGGATCCGCTGCATGATCATTTTGCGACCGAGCTGACGACGGCGGCCTTTGATGGCCTGGTCGCCTTCCATCATCTTGGCTTCGTCCTTGATTTCCTGCTTGGACATGCGGATATCGCGTTCGAATTTCCATTTTTTGTAAATCCAATCGACGAGCGAGAGGATGAGCAGTGCTACGGCAATGCGCCAGGCCAGATCGTAGATGATGCCGGCGGCGATAGAAAAGTTTGCAGGGAAGTCCACGGCACTGAGCGACACAACTTCAGGTAAGTGAAGATTGAAGCGGTTATAAGCGATCACTGCCACCAGGATCATTTTGAATAGGTTCATGGCCAATTGGAACCAGTTCTGCCCACCGAAGAGGCGTCCGAAGCCTTGGACTGGGTTCAATTTGGCAAGGTTGGGCATGAGGGGTTTGGTCGTGATTCGGAATCCCACCTGCATGTACGTGGTGATCAGCGATACCCCAAGAACCGTGATGAGGATCGGACTGAGGATACGCACCATCACGGGCAGCGAGATACGCATCGAATTGCCGAGAACATCGGCATTATCGCCGTAAAACTGATTTCCCAAGAGGGCACGCATTAAGCCGGCCAAGCCGTTGATAAAGTTGGTGGAGGTCAGGGAAATGGCCACCATGCCGAAGAGGAGCAGGGCGGCGGAGGTGAGGTCCTGGGACTTGGGCATTTGGCCGGATTCCCGCGCCTCGTCCCGGCGTCGTGCTGTTGCCGGCTCGGTCTTGTCGTCAAAATGTTCTGCCATATCGTGATCCGGGGCTTAAAGATTGGGTTTATGAGAACGCAATGAGGGGCGATCATTAGGGGGCGTTATCTGTATTCGACAGTTGATTTCTATGACCTTTAAAGATTGAAAATTTGTGTTATCGCGCGAAATAGTCCGTGGAAACTGTCCTGGGCGACGAGTGACCAACCGGTGAGACCGATGGCGATCATCACCATTCCGATCAGGAGGTTGATGCTGATGCCGAGGGTCATCATGTTCATTTGGGGCATGGCGCGCGAGATCAAACCGCTGGTGAGGGTGGCGAGAAAGAATGCGACGAGGGCGGGCATGGCGACGCGGGCGGCGGCGTGGAAGGAGGCGTCCATGGCGCCGAGGGTGGCGTTGAGCATGTATTCGGGTGACATGCCGCCGCCGGCCTGCGAGCCGCCCATCGGAACCGTATTATAGCTATAAACGACGGCATTGATGATCTCGCGGTGGCCGCCCATTCCGAGGAAACCGACCAGCGCCACCCAGAAGGCGGCCTGTTCGATGACGGTCGACTGGTCTTCAAACATGGGGTCGTAGATTGTGGCCATGGAGAGGCCCATCTGCTGGCTGATCATGTGGGCGCCGAGTTGGATGCCCATGAAGACCATGGCGACCATGAGGCCGATCATGAGTCCGACGGAGAGTTCGATGGCGACGGCGACGACGGCGTGGATGAGGTCGAGCGGGAGGGCGGTGGGTTTGGGGACGACATTCCAGATGCAGACGGTGATTGCAAGGCTCAGGAGGACCTTGACATTTCCGGGCAGGGCGAGATTGGAGAAGAAGGGGACAAATACAAAGATTCCCAGCACGCGGAAAGCCACGAGCAGGAACGGGATCAGCAGGGGATAGAATGGCATCAGATCGGAAAACATCGCGTCAGTTCATAGTCGTAAAGAGGTGACGGGTGTAGTCGAGGAGCCGCTGGAACATCCACGGCATGACGAGGACAATGGCCACGGCCATTGCGAAGATTTTGGGGACGAAGGAGAGGGTGGCCTCCTGGATCTGGGTGACGGCCTGGATGAGGCTGATCACCAGGCCGATGAACATGCCGATGATCAGAATCGGGGCGACGATGACCATGGTTACCATGATGGCGTCGCGGAGGAGATCGATGGCTTGTTCAACGCTAATCATGTGATATTTCGGACCTCTCGTTTTGAGCCTAATTAAAGGATGCGAGGAGCGTTGCGCAGACGAGGTGCCAGCCGTCGACGAGGACGAACAGGAGCAGTTTGAACGGGAGGGAGACCATGACGGGGGGCAGCAGCTGCATGCCGATGCTGATGAGGACGGAGCTGATGACCATGTCGATGATGAGGAAGGGGAGGTAGATACGGAAGCCCATGAGGAATGCAACTTTGAGCTCGCTGAGGATGAAGGCGGGGATGAGCGTGGTGGTGGCGACTTCATCCCAGTTTTTGGGCGGGGTGGCGTCGGGCGAACTGTAGTGATGGAAGAGGTAGACATCATCTTCGTTGTGGGCGGCTTCCACCTGGCGAATCATGAATTCCCGCAAGACGCCTTTGGCGCGGTCGAAGGCCTCGAATTGCGAGATTTCGTTGTTGTTGTAGGGGATGATGGCGGTCTTGTTGATGCGGTTCCAGGAGGGGCCCATCACCATGAAGGTCATGAAGAGGGAGAGGCCGATGAGGACCTGGTTGGGGGGCAACTGCGAGGCGCCGAGGGCCTGGCGGAGCAGGGACATGACAATGATGATGCGGGTGAAGCAGGTGGTCATGAGGAGGATGGTGGGGGCGAGGGTCAGGACGCTGAGGAGGAGCAAGATCTGAAGGGAACTGGAGAGTTGTTTGGGGTCCGTGGTGGTGGGGACGGTGCGTGTGAGGTCGGGCAGGGCGATGGCCTGGGCGTTATTGCCGGTGGCGCCGGGGGTGAGGGACGTTGCGGGCATGCCAAGGTTGCCGAGGACTTCACGGACTTTCTGGTTGCGGGCGTCGGATTCGGTAGGGGGGCCGAAGGCTGTGGCCGAAGGGGTCTGGGCGTGTGCGGAGATGCTCAGCAGAAGGAGGAATGACGCCATGAGGGCGAGCAGTGCGGGACGGATCCCAAGTGAGCAAAATAGAGCGTTCATCGTGTCATCCTGACATATATCACCGGCATCCTGCCGGAGGCGGACGATCATTACATCCGCGGAATATGGTCGCGCACGGAGCGCACCTGCTGGCGAAGTTCCATCAACTGGCGTTTGGCGGCGGCCATTTCTTCAAGCTGCGAATCGAGATTTTCGGGTTCCATGGCGCGGCTCTCGGCATCGTCTGCTTCCGGTGCGTTGGCTGGATCTTCCAGATCCATGCGCGCGTTGGAGAGCAGTTTTGAGAAACCGGCCTGGATGGATTTGGGATTGGTGCCTTCGATCTGGCCCATGAGGCGGGCGACTTCGAGAGGGTCATTGATGACGAGCACGGAGTGGCTGGCGTCTTTGCCCTGGTTGAGTGCTACGATTTGGGAGCCGATGCGGACGAGGACCAGCGATTGATTTTTGGCCAGGGGATAGCGTGCGAGGATTTCGATGACGCCTTTGCCGTTGCCGGCGCGGGCGCCGGGGACGAATTTTCGTGCAGCGGCTTTGCCGATGAAGATGAGGCCGACGACGACGGCGAGTGCCGCGGCGACTTGGAGGGCAGAAGTTATTCCCGAAGGAAGTGTGGAAGGGGCCGCAGGGGCGTGAGGCGCTTGAGCGGCGGCGGGTTCTTCCGAAAGTGCCTGGGCACGGATCGGGCGGTGTTCGAAGGCGCTGCCGGGCGTCTTGGTTTCAGATGCCGGGGCGGGGGCGGTGGCGGTGGGTGGCGTTGTGGCCTCAGCAATGTTGGGAGTAGTGGTCGTGATTGGCGTAGTCGGCGCCGGAGCGGCAGGTGGGATGGTTGCTTGGGCGACGGGCGGAGTCACTACAGGCCGATCGGTGGTGTCGCTGCGAACGGGTTCGATGTGGGCGGCCATGCGCGACTCACCGGGCGGAAGCGTTGGGGGCTTCGGAGCGGCGGTTGCGGGCGTTGTCGGCAGTGCCGGCGAAGGAGGATCGACGGCCACCTTGCCCATGGCTTGGGCGAGGCAAACGTGGGGAAGAACGAGCAATATAATGATGGCCAGGGAACTGATGGGGGTGAAGAAGTTGGGCAACAGGCTTTGCCGGGGGGAGAAATGATTTCGACCATCCATGGTCCACCTGCGGAATGCGATGCCGATTTAACTGCCGGCACGACAGGTCCCGGTTCCACCGGTACGAGGGATACTCTACCACACGCGAATCGTTTGTCACCCTCCAGAATCATCTTTTCTAAATGGGCATCACCATCACCCCTATGCGGGCGTGGGATCATTCTTCGATGGTGGTGATGATTTCGTTGATACGGACGCAGAAATTATCGTTGAGCACGAGCACTTCGCCGCGGGCGACGAGTTGGTCGTTGACGAAGACGTCGACGGGATCGCCGGCGAGTTTGTCGAGTTCAACGACGCTGCCCTCGGAGAGTTTGAGCACATCTTCGATGAGCATGCGGGTGCGTCCGAGTTCGATTTTCACGTTGAGGTCGACATCGCGGAGCAGTTCGATGGCGCCGGCGGGAACGTTGCCGAGCACTTTGCTGAGACTGGGCAGCGTGAAATTTCCCGCGGTGCCGCTGGGGGCGTCGAACCCGCCGGGAACGTCGGTAGCTGGGGATTGAACATCAGTCATTGCAGGCCTCCATGCCGTATCCTCTTCTACATCGTCCCGGAGGGGCGATTTTCGTCAGGCAAAAAGCCTGAAAGCCACAGAGACGGCGTGCCCCGTGAAGGGTAAACCGGCCCTGTGGCTGGGGTTTGAGTCACAAGCGATGGCCGCGCCGGTTAGAACTCAGCGCGGAATGGCGTGCATTTGGGAATTAACAGTTCCTTGATGAGGTCTTTGCCGAGGTCCTGTTCCAGTTGGTAGCCGATCTGGCGGCGGAGGGTCTCGAGACCGGGTTCTTCGAGGCTCTTGGGGTCGGAACTGGCGATGATGGTGCGAATGCGATCGCGTATTTCAGCATCGCGTTCGGCGAAGAGCTCGGTCACTTTGACCTTATTCTTCTCATCGACCTTGGCGACTACCTGGAGGTCATAGAGGAAGAGGCGGCCGCGGAGGTTGTTGGGGAGCTTGGCTTCGAGGATTTTGACCTCGGCATCCCGTTCGACGACCTCTTTCGGGGCGGTGGCGGGGACTTCGGCGATGACGCGTTTGGGTCCGCCGGCCATCATCATGGTGAGGCCGACGGTGGCGCCTTCGAGGATGAGCACAGCGGCGGCGACGCCGATGAGCTTGACCATCGGATTTTTCTTTTTGGGTTCCGCGGCTTCCGCAGGCTCTGCGGTCTTGGCGGATTTTTCTTTTTCCTTGTCGGCCATGATTGACCTCCTTGTACGGGCAAGCAGAAATTGCCTATCCTGACAGGAAATCTATCGGCGCGAATCGGTATCAGATTAACTTGGCGAAAGATTACGGGACGCGATTTTGAGCAATTTTCGCCGGTTGGGGCTGGTGGGCGGTTTCAGTCTCACTGGCGGCGGTTTTATCGGGCGTGTGAGCTGTCGGTGCTGGTTGAGGAGGCCACAATGGCGCGTGCGAGTTCGACATCGGCGGCCGTGGTGATCTTTAAGTTGAGGGGTGATCCGGTCGAGATGGGCACCGGCCAGCCGTTGCGCTCGAAGACCTGGGCGTCATCAGTGACATCGGCAAGCTGATTTGCGGCGTGAAGTTTTTCAAAACCGGCGAGCAGTTTGGCGACGTTGAAGCACTGGGGCGTTTGGGCCTGGTAGAGACCGCGGCGATCGATGGTGGCGGCGACGCAGCCGTTTTCGCCCATGCGTTTGAGGGTGGCGGGTTCGGCCAGACAGGGGAGGGCGGCGTCGCGTTCGACGGTGACGCGGAAGGCTTCATCGATGATGGCGGGGGGTGTCAGCGGGCGGGCCGCATCGTGAATTCCGACGAAGAGGGGTGGGGGAGTCAGGGATGAGAGGGAGCGCAGGCCGTTGAGAACGCTTTCCCAGCGCTCGCGGCCGCCGGGGACGAAGTGGAGTTTGTCGGGCGAGACGATGCTGCGCAGGTGGGAGCGATAGGCTTCGAAGCGATCGGGTGCGGTGACGAGGGTGATGTGGCGGACGTCCGGGCGATGGGCGAAGAGTGCGACGGAGCGTTGGAGGACGGTGAGGCCGCCGAGGTCGACGAGGAGTTTGTCTCCGCCGCCGAAGCGCGAGCCGCTGCCGGCGGCGGGGATGATGACGGCGAATGATGCTGTGTGAGTCATGGGATTAGTATGGCGGATGAGGGGGGGAGTTGTCACGCGAGGAGGGGGAGGTTGTTATGGGTTAGGGGTTAGAAATTGCGAAGGGTTGGCGGGGGGAGAAAGGTGTTTGGGGAATGGTGCCGGTTTGCTGAAGGAAAGTTGGCGGGCATTATAATGATGGGATGCGAATGCGGCTGGGATGTTCCTGGCGGAGAGGGTTGGGTCTTTATTGGAGGGTGGTTTATGGATCCGGTGGTGCATTTTGAGATGCCGTATGGCGATCGGGAGCGGGTGGCGGCATTTTATACGGCGGCGTTTGGCTGGCGTATGAAATCGCTGGGCGAGGAGATGGGCGATTACGTGCTGGCGACGACGACGGAGATGGATGAGAAGGGACCGAAACGGGCGGGCTCGATCAATGGCGGATTCTTTCCGAAGGCGGATGGCGGGGGCATGCCGCTGGTGGTGATTGCGGTGACGGATATTGGCGAGGCGATGAAGAAGGTTGCTGCGGCCGGAGGCAAGGTGCATGGCGAGCCGATGGCGATTCCGGGGGTGGGGCAGTATGTATCGTTCACGGATACGGAGGGGAATCGCGGGAGCATGCTGCAGCCGGTGCCGCATAACTGGCATGCGCCGGATGCGAAGGGGCCAGCGAAATAGAAACCGCAGATGAACGCCGATGAACGCAGATGGCGTGAATGGGGTAAGACGTATCGGCGTTTATCGGCGTTCATCGGCGGTTACAGAATGTTGAGTGCGTGAGGGGGGATGCGGACGGCGGATATTCCGCAGTGATGACGGGTAGGAAGTGGGGGAAGTGGGGTGTTAGCCGGGGCCGAGTTCGCCGCGGAGGGCGCTGTAGACCATTTGGACGGCGGCGGCGGCGAGGATCATACCCATGACGCGGCTGAGGACATTGAGGCCGGCGCGGCCCATCAATTTTACGATTTTTTCACCGAGCAGCATGATGGTCAGGTTGATGGCGAGGATCAGGAGCATGATGCCGCAGGTGGCGGTTTGGTCGAGGAAATTATGGGTGTTGTTGTCGGTGAGGACGACGACGGCCAGGAGAGCGCCGGGCGTGGCGATGGAGGGCATGGCCAGGGGGAAGACGGCGACATCGCGGGTGTCGTCAGAGGCGGTTTTTGGGGGGCCTTCTTTTTCGAAGATCATGCTGAGGGCGAAGAGGAACAGGACGATTCCGCCGGCGATTTGGAACGAGAGGAGCTCGATGCGCATTTCTTCGAGGAGGTATTGTCCGAGGTAGAGGAAGCCGGCGAGGATGATGAAGGCGATGATGGAGGCGCGGATGGCGGCAGCGCGGCGTTTCTGGGGGGTCATGTCTTTAGTGACCGAGAGATAGAGCGGGAGGGTGCCGATGGGGTCAATGGTCACCCAGAGGGTGATGAGGTCGAAGATGAGTTCACTGCGTTTCATGGCCCACGTACCTCGTGCAGGGTTGGCGTCACGGTGGAGGGATGTTACACGAATGATGGGTGGGCTGACAGGGGTTCGGTGGCGTGGTAGGCTGCGGGGCGATGCGATTGATGACTTACAATATTCTCGAGGGGGGTGAGGGGCGGATCGATCCGCTGGCGGAAGCGATTCGGCTGGCGCGGGCGGATGTGGTGGTGGTGCAGGAGGCGTGGGATCGGGGGTTGTTTGAGAAATTGGCGGATCGTTTGGGGATGGATTGTTTTCTGGCGGCGCATCCGACGAATGCCCAGGGCGGGGTGGGTCTGCTTAGCAAACGGAAGATTCGCGAGGCGGTGAACTACGGGCCGCTCGATGCGCGGCTGACGCGGGCGGCGTTTCATGCGATTGTTGAGGCGGGGAAAGTTTCGTTGCCGGTCATTGGGGTGCATCTGCATCCGTATGAGACGTTTGCCGATGAGGACGAGCGGTTGAAGGAGTTGGCGGGGGTGCTGGAGATCGGGCGGGTGTTTTCGGGCCGGCCGCACGTGATCGCAGGGGATTTTAATTCGTATCATCCGGAGCAGATGATCGATGTGGCGCGGCTGCGGCCGTCGAGCAGGAAGCGGATTGCAGGGCAGAAGGACCAGTTGCCACGGGAGGTGGTGCGGAAGATGCTGGAGGCGGGTTACGTCGACGCGCACAGTCTGCATCACCCGGCGGAAACTTTCGGGTGCAGTTTTACGACGGCGTATCCGGCGGCGCGGGTGGATTATCTTTTCGTCTCGCCGGACTTGTGCCCGAAGGTGGTCTCGTGTGAAGTATTTACGCCGGCCATCGGACGGTATGCGAGCGATCATTACCCGGTGGTGGCGGAACTGGATCTGGGCTGAGAGGCGAAGCCGGATATTGAGATAGACGCGAGAGCGATCGATTTTTTTTGAGGGTGCTATGAAGCGGATTTTTTCGGCGGCGATGCTGGTGGTTTTGGGATTGGCGGCGCGGTCAGTCATGGCCGACGCGGATCTTTCCGAGCCACGGAGCGCGGCGAAGGCGTTTCTGCAGGCAGCGCTGTCGGGGGACGAAAAGGCGCTACGCGATTCGCTGACGTTTGCGGAAGCGCAAGGTCCGGCGGTCGAAACTTTTTTGAAGATGCAACTGGCGACGGCGGCGATCGGCAAGGCAGCGGAGGCGAAGTTTGGCGAAGAGGGGAAGAAGGCCTTCGGCGTGATGAGCGCCGACGATTTCGCAAAGCGGCTCAAGACGATTGACGATGCCAAGCTGACGGTGGCCGGCGATACGGCGACGATTGAAATTCCCGCGGATGCCGGTCATCGCGCACAAGGAGGGACGCTGAAGCTCAAGAAGATCGGCGCCCAGTGGAAACTGGAAGCGGCGGGGATCTACGGTCTGGACAAGGCAACGGATGAAAAGGACATGAACGCGCGGCTGGAGGCGGTGGTTCGGATTACGGAACTGACCACGCAGATTGCGAAGGAAATCGAGGAGGGGAAATTTGCGACGGCGCGGGCGGCGTATGAGGCGTATTGGAGCCGCTTTACCGGTTCGGTGGCGGGTCCGGCGACGGCTCCCGCGACGCAGCCGGCGAAGTAAGATTCCGCTAGGGGGGCAACAGGCTGCGAGTGACGGCGAGCGTCAGTCGCGGATGGTGATGCTGGGGCGATAGAGTTTTGAGTTGAAGGCCTTGTGATATTCGGTCCAATTCTCGTCTTCGGCGGGGGCGGCGACGGCGTCGATGGCCATCTGCGTCTTGGCGTCGAGATTGTCGATCAGGTTGACGAGAATGGCTTCGGGGGTCTTGGGGAGGACGGCAGCGCCGAATTCCGGTTCGCCATGATGCGAGAGAACAATGTGTTGAAGGACCATGAGGAGGTCGCGGCGGATCGGTTCGCCGAGCTTGGTGGCGGCTTCGCGGGCCTTTTGGTCGATCCAGATGGTGCCGAGGACGACGTGGCCGATGAGGCGGCCGGTGTCGGAATAGTCGAAGCCGGCGGAGTAGGTGAGTTCGGCGGTTTTGGCGATGTCGTGAAGGAAGAGGCCGGCGATGACGAGATCCTGATCGATGTCGGGATAGCGTGGGCAGATGACGAGGGCGAGTTCGAGCAGGCTGATGGTGTGTTCGAGGAGGCCGCCGATCCAAGCGTGGTGCATGTTCATCGCGGCGGGGGCGATGGAGAATTTTTTCATCAGTTCGGCGTCATTGAGGAATTCGTCGACGATGGCGCGGAGTTGTTTGTCGTGGAGTTTGCCGACGATTTCTTTGAGCCGGGCCTGCATTTCGGGGACGTTTTTGCTGGTGTGTTTGACGAGTTCGGAGAGGTCGAGTTTGGTGGGGTCATCGATGGGGAGGATGGAGTCGGCGACGAGTTGGAGGTGTCCCTGGTACATTTCGATGCGGCCGCGGATTTGGACGAAGCCGGCGGAGGGGAGGCGGTCGTAGCTGTCGCGGCTGGCGTTCCAGGCGCGGCAGTGGATTTTGCCGGTGGCATCGCCGACCTCGGCTTTAATGAAGAGTTTATTGGTGCTGGTGGTGCCCAATTGCTTGGAGACCAGCATGAAAGCCTGTTCGATCGAGTCCGCGTCCCGAAGCTGTGCTACTGCAATCCGCGCCATACCTGCTCCTGATTCATGTGCAAGTCATTGAGCCTACGCGATTGTCGATGCGCTGGCAACGGTGGGGGAGTATTCAGAGCGGATTCGCCGAGTGGAATGACGCGCGAATTTCGGCCGCTTGCATCCGCTGGCTGCCCGTCATACAAGAGTGGGTTTCGTTTCGTGCTCATAAGGAACGCCAGCATGGCCAAGAATATCAAACCGCGCGCTACCGATTATGCCCAGTGGTATCTCGATGTCATTGCGGCATCGCAACTGGCGGATTATTCGCCGGTGAAGGGGTGCATGGTGATCCGTCCGGAGGGGTACGCGATCTGGGAGGCGATTCAGCGCGACTTGGACCGGCGGTTTAAGGATACCGGGCACGTCAATGCGTATTTTCCGCTGCTGATTCCGCAGAGCTTTCTCACGAAGGAAGCGGAGCACGTGGAGGGATTTGCGATGGAATGTGCCATCGTCACGCATTCCAAGCTGCAGAAGGGGGCGGATGGGAAGCTGGTTCCGGCGGGCGAGTTGGAAGAGCCGCTGATCATCCGGCCGACGTCGGAGACGATCATCGGACACATGTATGCGCAGTGGATACAGTCGTATCGCGATCTGCCGGTGCTGATCAATCAGTGGTGCAACGTGATGCGATGGGAGATGCGCACGCGGTTGTTCCTGCGCACGGCGGAGTTTCTGTGGCAGGAAGGGCACACCGCGCATGAGACGCCCGAAGAGGCGCAGGAAGAGACGCTGCGGATGCTGGACGTGTATGCGGCGTTTGCGGAAGAGTCGCTGGCGATTCCGGTCATCAAGGGGGCCAAGACGGATGCGGAGAAATTTCCGGGGGCTGTGACTACGTACTGCATCGAGGCGCTGATGCAGGACAGCAAGGCGCTGCAGGCGGGGACATCGCACAATTTGGGGCAGAATTTTTCCAAGGCGTTTGATATCAAGTTTCTGGGGCGCGATCAGAAATTACAGCATGCCTGGACGACCTCGTGGGGCGTTTCGACGCGGCTGATCGGTGCGATGATCATGGCGCATTCCGATGATGAAGGGTTGATCATTCCGCCGAAGGTGGCGCCGACGGTGGTGGCGATTGTGCCGATCTTCCGGAGCCCGGAGGAAGAGGCTAAGGTGAAGGGATTCATCGAGACGCTGCTGGTGCAGCTGTGCGGGCAGGCGGAAGTGGATGCGGCCAAGACGCGTTCGGCGCGCAATGGCATACCGCGGTATTTCTTCGACAAGGCGGCGAATCAGCAGATCCTGGTGGATTGGCGGGATGCGCGGCCGGGCGACAAACAGTATCACTGGGAGCAGCGGGGGATTCCGTTCCGGATGGAAGTCGGTCCGCGGGATGTAGATGGCGGGGCGCTGGTGCTCAAGAAGCGGCTGGATCGTTCAAAGGAAATCGTGCAGCTTACGCAGGTGGCGCCGGATTGGCTGCGGGCCAAGCTCGATGCGGTGCAGCAGGAAATGCTTGATAAGGCCCGGGCGTTTCGCGATGGGAACATCCGGGCCGCGGCGAGCTATGACGAACTCAAGAAGACACTGGCGGAGCATGGCGGGTTTGTACGCTGCCACTTTATTCCTAATAAGGAAGTGGAAGCCAAGATCAAGGACGAGACCAAGGCCACGGTGCGGTGCATTCCGTTTGACGGGCAGGGCGTTGCGGGCAAGTGCATATACACCGGGCAGGAGACCACGACGCAAGTGCTGTTTGCACAGGCGTATTGATCTGGACGGAATTCTGAACGCTTGAAAGGTTCACGCATGGTGGCGCTCAAGGATTTTTTCGCTTCCGATTTTCTCCTTGGCGCAGCATTCGATGGGCCCATTCCGGATCGCCTGAACCCGGCCGAGCAAGCCCTGTTCCTGCAGCAATTCAACACGCTGACCGCGGAGAATTGCCTCAAGCCGGGGCGGGTGCAGCCGGAGGAAGGGCGCTTTACTTTTCAGGATGCAGACACGTTGGCCGATTTTGCCCGCACGCATCATCTTCACATGGTTGGTCACACGCTGCTGTGGCATAACAACTGTCCGGAATGGTTTTTCAAGGATGGCGAGAAGCAGGCGTCGCGCGAACTCGTGCTGAAGCGTTTGCGGGCGCACATTCATGCGGTGGTTGGGCGTTACAAGGGGACGATTGCCGGCTGGGATGTCTGCAACGAAGTGATCGCCGACAACGAAAAATATCTCCGCCCCAGCCACTGGCTGGAGACGATTGGCGACGATTTCGTCGCGCAGGCGTTCCGGTTTGCGCACGAAGCGGATCCCAACGTGCTGCTGCATTACAACGATTATGACAACGAGAATCCGATCAAGCGCGACAAGACGTTGCGGCTGCTCCGTTCGCTGCGGGAGGCGGGTTGCCGGGTCGATGCGGTCGGGCTTCAGGGGCACTTTCTTCTTGACAAGGTGCCGTTTGGGGATGTTGAAGACGCGATCGAAATCTACGCCCGCGAAGGCTACCAGGTGATGATAACGGAGCTTGATCTGGACGTGCTGCCGTTCGTGGGGCCGGAGGCGGAAATCACCCAGCCGCTTTCACCGGAACAGCTTGCGCCGCTGCTCTTGCGCCAGGCCGAGCAATATGCCAAGCTCTTTTCGCTGTTTCGCAAGCATCGCGACAAGATCACCCGCGTCACGTTCTGGAATCCGCACGACGGCCGGTCCTGGCGCAATAACTGGCCGACGAAGGGCCGCACGAATCATCCGTTGCTGTTTGATCGGGAATTGCGTCCCAAGGCAGCGTTCTATGCGGTCACGGGAAGTTCGTAACGAGACATTGATCAGATATGGCAGGATAGGATACTGATTTGACCCGTCGAACGCCGCGGCAGCGGCGGCGGATTTTAGCCCACGGCGAGAGCCGTGGGATTCCAAATGACGGCCATCATTGAGTCGCGGCAACGGCAAAGGAAACAATTCGACGTAAATATGGAGGAACCCCCATGGCCCACACCTTCACCGCCATCCATTTGCACATCATTTTCTCGACCGCCGGTCGATTGCCCCTGATTTCCCAGGAATTAAAACCGCGCCTGTTCGCGTACTTGGGCGGCATCGTGCGCAGCATGAACGGCACTGCGTTGATCGTGAACGGCATCGAAGATCACGTTCATCTCCTGTCCGAAATTCCGACAACATTGGCGATTGCAGATTTCATGCGCGACCTGAAAGCCAACTCCACCAATTGGGTCAAGGAAACGTTTCCAGAACGTGGAGATTTCAAATGGCAGACCGGTTACGCCGCATTCAGCGTCAGTAAGAGCGGGTTGGATTCCGTGCGAACGTACATTGAGCAACAGGAAGAGCATCATAGGAAACGGACGTTTCAGGAAGAATATTTGGCATTCCTGCGCAAACATGAGATCGAATACGATCCGCGATTTGTGTTTGATTGAGGCGGGGGTTTAGGTCAGGTGCGATTCCGTCGCCGCGGCTGCGGCTCGGGAGGTGATACATTGATGACGTTCCGCCGTCCCATGGCTCTCGCCATGGGCTAAAATCCGCCGCCGCTACCGCGGCGTATCGACGGTGGCGGAGTATCGACTGCGCAGCGTAGGGGCTGCCGTGGCATGTCGAAGGGGGTGTGGACGCGAGGGATTTTGGCAGGAAGTTATGGGGTTTCAGCCTGCGTCATGGCTCAATTTGATGAGTTTGGCGAGGGTTTCGCGGGCTTTGCCGGTGTCGAGGGCTTCGGTGGCCAGTGCGACGCCGGATTGCAGGGAATCGGCGATCTGGCCGACCCAGAGGGCGGCCGCGGCGTTGAGCAGGACGATATCGCGTGCGGCGCCTTTTTCGCCGTTGAGGACCGCCTTGACGATCTTGGCCGATTGTTCGGGGGAATGGATGATCAGGCCCGCGCTGGGTTGCGTTTGAAGGCCGACGTCTTCGGGTTTGAATTCGTAGCGCGTGGTGGTGGTGCCGTCGAACTGGGCGATGTGCGTCGGGCCGCCGATGGCGATTTCGCAGAGCGTGCCTTCGACCGGATCGCGTCCGCAGACGACCATGACCCTTGCGGCGCCGAGTCTGACCAGCACTTCGAGGAGTTTGTCGCCCAGTGCCGGTGAGCGGGTGCCTACGAGTTGGCGGCGGGCGCCGGCGGGGTTGGTCAGCGGGCCGACGAGATTGAAGATCGTGGCGAAACCCAGGCCCTGGCGGATGCTGGAGACATGCTTCATCGCGGGGTGATGGCGCGGTGCGAAGGCGAAGCAGATGTTGGCTTCTTTGAGACAGCGGGCTTCCTGAAGGGGGGTCGTGTCGATGTTGACGCCGAGGACTTTGAGGACGTCGGATGAGCCGGATTTGCTGGTGACCGAACGGTTGCCGTGCTTGGCAACGGGTGCACCGGCTGAGGCGGCGACGATGGCGGCGGTGGTGGAGACGTTGAAGATATTGGAATGGACGCCGCCGGTACCGCAGGTATCGATGACGTTTTCGGGGGCGTCGATGGCGACGACATGGCGGCGCAGGACCAGGGCCGCGCCGGCGAGTTCTTCAACGGTGGGTTCGCGGACGGCCAGGAGGGTCAGGAGGGCGGCGGTTTGCGCGGGGTCGACGGCGCCATCCATGATGTCAGTGAAAGCCGATTCCGCCTGCTGGGCAGTCAGGGGCACGCCGCGGACGAGTTGTTGCAGGAGTTCTTTCATGCCGGAATTGTACGGTGCGGGGGGCTGAGAAGAAATAACGAAGGGCATTTCCCGGACGAAGCTACTTGACGATGTGCGCACCTTCGCTGGCGACGGTGGCGAAGGTCGTGGCGTTCTTGCCGGTCTTTTTGGGGTATTCGGATTCGATTTTGGCGGTGAGGGTGGCGACGGCATCCGCGGTGCAGAGGGCGACGATGCAGCCGCCGAATCCGCCGCCGGTCATGCGTGCGCCATAGACGCCGGGTACGACGCGGGCGATTTCGACGAGTGCATCGAGTTCGCCGCAGCTAACGGCGTAGTCATCGCGAAGGGAGAGATGGGAGCCGTACATGAGTTTGCCGCAGGCGGCGTAGTCGCGGGCTTCGAGTGCGGCAGCGAAGTCGATGGTGCGTTCGATTTCGGTAATAACGTGGCGGGCGCGGCGGAAGACGGTGGGGTCCATGCCAAGGCGGGAATCTTCGAGGGCGTCCATGTCGGCGTCGCGGAGGCTGCTCACGTTCGGGAATTTTTTCTTGATCAGTTTCACGGCGGTTTCGCATTGATGCCGCCGGGCGGTGTATTCGCCCATGACCAGTTCGTGTTTGACGTTGCTGTTGCTGATGACGACGCGGAGATTGGGGTCATTGAGCGGCACCTGGCGGGTGCTGCGATCGCGGCAATCGAGGAGCATCGCATAGCCTTTGCGGCCCATGGCGGAGATGAACTGGTCCATGATGCCGCAGGGCATGCCGGGATAGTTGTGCTCGGCCCATTGGCAGGCGAGGGCCAGGTCCACGAGGTCCATCTGGGCGTTGTTGGCGGCCAGGAGGGCGAAGGCGGTGGCGACTTCGAAGGATGCGGAGCTGGAGAGTCCGCCGCCGATGGGGACGTCGCTGGTGGCCAGTGCGTCCATGCCGGTGGTGATCAGTTTTTTCTGGCGAAGGATTTCGGCGACGCCTTTGGGATAGAGGGCCCATGCGGGTCCGTCTTTGGGTACCGCGCGATCGACGGGGAATTCGACGGTCTGGCTGGAAGAGGCGGAATGGAGGCGCACGAGGCCATCGTTTCGGCGACGGGCGAGGATGACCATGCGGCGATCGATGGCCATCGGGCAGACGAAGCCGTCGTTATAGTCGGTGTGTTCGCCGATGAGGTTGACGCGTCCGGGGGCATGGACCTCGATCAATTCGCCGCTGGATCCACCAACAAACAACTCCGCAAATTTCTTGCGCAAACTGACAATGTCCACAAATCGACTCCGTGAAACTCATCCGGTGCGACAACGTACGCGCAATTTTCGCCCGGCGCTCCGAACATCCTATGAATTACCCTGTCCCAACGCAAACGCTTCGGGAAAAACCGGTGCAAATCCCCTCATTCGGCGATTTTTTTGACCACGACATCGTCGAAAAACACGTCGCCGGCCGACAAATAGATGTACAGGTCCACGCGGAGCCATTCGATTTTCATTCCGACGGCCTTGCTGCCGCCGTCGCCTTTGCCGGCCTCGGCCACGCTGGGGGTGAAATCCATTTCGATGAGGTCGAAGGCGGCGTTTTTGTGGCGGGGCAGGATTTGGGTGCGGTAGAACTCTCGCCGGACCGCTTCGGGGTCTTTCTGATCGCCGAACTGATCGGGTTTGAAGGCAAAACCCTTGAGGAAGAGGCGGGGGACGGGGCCGGTGCTGTGATAGCGCACCTGGAAGCGATAGGTTTTTCCGTGTTCGACGGGAATCCAGGTGGATTCGCAGGCGAGGCCGTTGTTTTCGGCGACGTCTTTGCTCATGCGCATCATCAGGCAGTGGCCCTGGGTTTCCTTGGGGTCGCCGGCGACGGACTTGGAGACGATGGCCACGCGATCCTTCGGGAGGGTTCGGGCCTCATCATCGGTGATGAGAGGCGGGGCATAGCGGTTGGCGCCGAGGATCGCGCCCCAGTTTGCGGCAACTCTTTTGTCGCTCTTGGCGGCTTCTTCGAAGCCTGCATCCGGGGCGAGGTTCGGCCGCTGGGCAAAACGCTCTTCCACTTTCGGATCGCTATGGTCGGCTTCGACCTCGCGGATATGTGTGAACTTTGCGCCGGTCAGGTCGGTGATCAGCTTTTCCACGGTGAGCTTGGGACTTTCGCGATCGCCGGGGATTTCGACGGTGGCGGTTCGGGTGAGTTTGGCCCCTTCATACAGATTGACGGTAAGTTTTCGGCCTTCGACGCGGCCGAGGAATGTTTTGTCGGCAGCGAGGGTTTCGATCACTTTTTGAATGTCATCATCGTCGGGGAGTTTTCCGGCATTGCCTTGCCAGGGGATTTGGAGGGCGGAGATCGCCATGTCGATCTGGACGTTATCCAGTCGGTCGTATTTGTTGCCGCCGTCGGCGTCGTTGCTGAGTTTTTGGGAGACGGCGAAGCGCATTTTTTCGGCGAGCGTTTTTTCCGATTCATTTCCGCCCACGAAGGGGAGTACCGCGACTGTTGGCTTTTTCGGTTGGGATTGCGGTGGGGGGGGATCTGCGCCCTGTGCACAAAGGGATGCAACCGCAATCAGCAAGGCCGCCATTGATAGTTGATGTAGCTTCATGTTCATTTTAACGCTCATCTCGACTGGGGATTTCGTTGGACTATCGATTCTGCGAGGACCAGACGCCGAGGTCCACGACGGCGCCTTCCGGGGTGAAATAATCCACATCGACGCGGTCGCCTTTGACGCTGGTAAATACGATGCCGGTGCAACGGGCGTTTTTGGTGTAGGA
Source organism: uncultured Phycisphaerales bacterium (assembly GCA_903845195.1). Classification (GTDB taxonomy): domain Bacteria; phylum Planctomycetota; class Phycisphaerae; order WQYP01; family WQYP01; genus CAIMWO01. The sequence continues at coordinate 143,858 of CAIMWO010000090.1, read as the reverse complement.
GAGATCGCCCACGCCGGGGCCGGCGATGGCGTCATTGAAGGGTTTTTGGAAGTGATAATGGTACTGGGCCAGCGCGCCTGGGAGGTCGCGGGTCAGTTCATCGCTGCCGGTGTATTGGAAATCGGAGTTTTTGATAATGGCCGGGTAGGGCTGCAGGGCGAGGGTGCCGTGGGCGTCGATCAGCAGGAGGCCGCCGTGCTCGGTGGTGGTATCGGCGCGATCGGCGAGGCCTTGTTGCATGGCGGTTGCGACCATTGTGCCGTGTTCGAGGTCGTGAAGGATCAGACGCATGGCGAGCAGATCTCCGCGGGTGAGTTTCATCGGGTGGGCTTCGAGGGATTCATCGAGATCGTCTGCGGCCTTCTGATAGAGGGGCTCGCGTTTGACGTGTTCGAGCCGGGAGAGCCGCGATTGCAGATCTTCCATCAGTTGTTGGCGATTCATTTTTATTGCGGCGTCATCGGTCCGGGCCAGCACGGGTACGAATCGCAGGGCAAAGACATAATCCAGCTCGTTCTTGAGCAACTCGTGCCGCTGCTTCGCCGCCCGCACGAGCGCTTCATGCTTCTTCTCCTGCAATTCGTGTAGCCAATCCACTTCTGTTCGATTTGCGGGCAACATGCCGAACATCGCCACGCCCCACTTTACATCCTTCTCGAATTCATCCTCTACTCGTTGGTCTGCAACTACCAATGCGATCATCTTCGTGGAATCGTCCCCCTGAATTTGTCGCAACATCCCCAATGCTGCCAGCCGCGTGGGAATATCCATGCCGGTCTGAAATTCACGCACCAAACCGCGCTCCAGCGGCCGACCCGTCAATTTTTCAATCGCCTTCGCCTCCGCCCGCCCCTCCAACGCCTCCCCACGCTGTTCACGCCCCAGCGATTTAATCAATGCCCCGAGCAACTGCTCATCCTTTAATTCGACGCAGAGGGCGCACGCATGATCCAGCACCGGGCCTTCCGGCAGTTTGGGCAGATAGGATGCCAGCGAGCGGACGGCCCGCGCCCGATCTGCCGCAACGATCTGGTCCATCGCGTATATCTGCATAGCCTCGGAATGGCCGCGTTCGAAGAGCATGCGTTCGAGCGTCGCGAGGCGTTTGGCGTCGGCGGGGCCTTTCTGTTCGACGAATCGCCGGTCTGCTTCCTGGCGGGCTTCCTTCGGCGCGGTCGTATCACCGAGGATGATCAGTAGTTTTGCTGGATCGCGTGTGGCGATGTGATTGGTGATGCCGACGCCGGTGACCTTGGCATCATCCGTCTGCGTGCAACCGGCCAGCGCGCCGGCAGCCGCCAGCCCCAGTATACCGAACCACGCCCACCGCAATTTGCCCACAATTCACCTGTCAATTTGTCCGTTAAAAAATGGGAAATCTCTTCTTGGACGGTTGCATTCTACCACCCACGGTCTACCGCCTATAGAATTCCGGGCATGGCGTTCATTCTTGCCAATATCTTTATATTCCTGCTGGTGGCGATTCTGCTGCTGGTCTCCGCGGTTTTTTCCTGCGCGGAGACGGTGCTCTTCTCGCTTTCGCGGCACGATCGCGCTCGCATGAAAAAATCAGGGGCCCGCCTGGAAGTGCTTGCGGCGTCGCTGTTGGATGATCCCCGTTCTCTGCTCACCACGCTGCTGATGGGCAACATGACGTGCAACATCATCAACTTTGTTCTCTCGGCGATCCTGCTGGGCCGCATTGAGAGCGCCTTGCGCGAGGGGGCGCACACTTCTGCGGTGCTCATCAAGGTCATTATTGCGATGCTGGTGGTCGTTCCGCCGTTGCTGGTGACTTACGTCTCGGATGTGTTTCCCAAGGTCATCGGTTCACTCAACAGCGTACGGATTGCGCCGGTGATTGCATTGCCGGTCGCAACGCTGGTGCGGCTCTTCTATGTGGTCAGCCGGACGCTCGATCTGTTCATTATGCGCCCCGTCCATCGCCTCGTCGGCGCCCGCCGGGACCAGCTGGCCTTTTCCACGGATGAACTCCGCGAACTGCTCGAAATGTCTGAACAGACGGGCGTCATCGACGTTTCGGAAAACCAGCTGCTGCAGGAAGTGGTCCGCATCGGCGATCTGAAAGTGCGCGAAGTGATGACGCCGCGCGTCGACCTTTTCGCCTACAACATCAAGGACCCTCCGGAAAAACTGCATGCCCTCTTCAAGGCCTCGCACCTGGCCAAACTGCCGGTGTTCGAAGGGCAGATCGATAACGTCCTGGGCATCATTTACGCCAAGGCCCTGCTGCTGGACCCCGATCTGCGGCGGCCGGATATCCGCAAGCTCATACAGCCGGTGCGTTTCGTTCCCGAACAGCAGACGCTCGATCACCTGCTCGTTCACTTTCGGCACACGCGCTCGCAGATTGCGGTGGTGGTCGATGAGTTCGGCGGGGTGGTCGGCGTGGTGGCGCTGGAGGATGTCGTCGAACAGATGGTCGGGGACATTTCCGAACTTCATGAGTCTGCCGCCCCGGCCGTGCAACGCGTCGGTCCGGACGAGTACATCGTTCCCGGCGATCTGTCCGTGACCGACTGGATGGACGCGTTCGGCGCCCGCATCGAAACCACGCATACCAGTACGGTGGCCGGTCTCATCGCTGCGATGCTCAAACGGTTACCACGGGAGGGTGATCAGGTGCGGCTGGCGCACCTGCTGATGCGCGTCGATTCCCTGCGTGGTCGCCGCGTCGACAAGGTGCGGCTCAAGCTCGTTGCGCCGGCGGAGCATCCCGCGGCGATTTCGGGTGCGCCGGATGATGCCGCAGGCGGAATGGGGGGTGGAATATGATGCCGCTCTTTGCCCGGTCGCTCGCCACCGGTGGAGGCGCGGGCTTTACCATCGATTCGCAATGGCAGCTTTATCTGTGGTACACGCTGGCGATCATCTTTCTTATCACCACGGCCGTCTTCTCGGGGGCCGAGATCGGGCTGTATTCCCTGTCCAAGGTTCGCCTGAGGTTACGGCTGCACAAGAAGGAGCCCAACGCGATCATGCTTTCGCAGTGGCTCGAGCGGCCGACGTACGCACTCGAGGGGCTGCTGATCATTCAGAATGTCATGGCCTTTGCGTTTTCGGCCGCCGTTACCACGATTCTTTCGGCGTACGATTTCCACGATGCGACGCAGGCGATTATTTCCACCTTGGTGATCACGCCGCTCATTCTCATCTTCGCCGAGATCGTGCCCAAGGATCTCTTTCATACGTATGCGGACCGGTGGACGTACCGTCTGGTGCCGGTGATGAATTGGGCGTTTCGCATCATCACGTGGATTCCGCTGCTGCCGATCGTCAATTTCCTGTCGCGTTTGAGTGTGCAGGTGATGAGCCGCGGCAAACAGGCGGCGGAGATCGCAGGGCCGCGATCGGAGATGCTGACTCTTTTCCAGGAATCTGCCGCCACGGGGGTACTGACGGGTACCCAGCAGGATTTGGTGCAGCGTGCTTTGCGGTTAGCACGCATTCACGTGCGTGAAGTGATGATGCCGTGGAACCGCGTCATCGGGGTGCCGTCGACCATTTCCGAGGCGGGCTTCCGGGCGTTGGTGAGACGGTACAACGTTTCGCGCATGCCGGTGATGGGGCATTCAGCCAACGAAGTTCTCGGCATCATTGAAGTGCTCGATGCCTTGGAACCACCTAACCTTTCAGCCCCTCAGAGCCCATTCAAAGTTACCGATCATGTTCGTCCGGTGATGACGCTCATTGCGGAGCAGTCGGTGCGGTCGGCGATCACGCTGATGCAGAAGGCGCGGCAGACGCTGGCGGTGGTGGTGGATCGGCAGGGGCGGGCGATCGGGCTGGTGACGATGAAGGATCTTATCGAAGAGCTCGTCGGCGATCTGGAGAACTGGTGACGCGGGGAGTTCTAACCACGAAGGCGCGAAGACACGAAGACGACGTTGACCGGTCCACAAATGGGCACGAATGGACACGAATGGGGATGTGGCTGGCAGGGAGGATTCTGTAGCGGTCGCAACATGAAAGGAGCCCGCGGCCTTGCGGGCGCGGGCTCCTATGAGTGATCACAAGGAAATTGCAGTTATTTTTTTGCTGCCCAGAGGAAGCCTCGGCGCATCAGTTCGAGGGCTTCGGGGATATTGAAGATGTTCGCCTGGTGGCCGAGGGCGTTATAGAAGACGCGGCCTTTGCCCCAGTATTTGGTCCAGACCTGGGGCATTTCGAAGAAGCCGTTGGCGGTGTGGGGGCCTTCGACGCCGGGCGTGGGATAGGTCGTCGTCGCCAGGACGCGTACGGCGGGATCGACATGGAGATAATACTGTTCGCTGGCGACATCAAAATCCTTCAGGCCGCGGGTGATTTCATGGTCCGGGTCTTTGATGTGGATTTTGTATTTGACGCCGTCGTTGCCGGGGTGTGCCACCCACTGGCCGCCGGTCATGAATTGCCATTCGGTATCTTCGCGGAAGGAATCGCACATTCCGCCGTGGCAACCCGCGATTCCGACGCCGGCCTGGACTGCTTTGCTGACGGGTCCGCGCTGCTCGCCGGTGATTTTTCCCATTGTCCAGATCGGCACGATCAGGTTCAGCCCCAGCAGTTTCTTTTCATCGGTGAACGCATCGAGGGTGTCGCTCACTTCGACCTTGAAGCCTTCTTTTTCGAGCACACTCTTGAAAAGTTCCGAGACTTCCTTCGGCTGGTGACCGTTCCACCCGCCTTGAACAATTAACGCACTGGCCATACGACTTCCTTTATTCAAAGAGCACTGCCAAACCTGTCAAGCTAAGGTAAAACTTGTCGTAAATCAAAATATTGCAGGAGATTTGAGGAAAGCCGCTCATTCCGGCCTTTGGTATCTGAAAACTGGAACTTGAGCCTTGATCCTTCGCCCACCCGCCCTTCTTGACGTTCTATGCCACCGGAACGATACTGTTTTTGACGCTTTTTGACCCCGCCGCAACTAAAAGGAGATGGCGATGGCTGCCGCTCGCAAGGATGCTCTTTTCACTCTGGCCCTGCTGACTTCGCTTTTGGCGACCCCGCTTCTGGCGGATTCGACCACTGCCAGCGCACCGGCGCCGGCCTCTGCGCCCGCATCTGTTGTTGCGGCAACGGCGCCCGCTGCCCCGACAGTCATTGTGACACCACCCGCCGTCACGCAGCCTTTCGTTGGCACCATCACTGCTGACAAAGTCTACGTGCGTTCCGGCCCCGGCAGTGCGTACTATGAGCTTGGGCAGTTGGGCAAGGGGGATACCGTGCGCGTCGTCGGTTCGCGTCTCGGCTGGTATCAGATCCTGCCGCCGAACGGCACGTTCTGCTTGATCGCCAAGGAATTTGTTGATGCGGATTCGGCCGGCGCCACCGCGACGGTGAAATCGGATTACGTCAACCTGCGCGCGGGGACGGCTTACTATCAGAATCGCGAGCCCTCGGCCGTGCTGACGGTCGTGCGCAAGGGCGAGAAGCTGACCATCGTCGGCAGCACCGACAAATACTACAAGGTTGCCCCGACTGCGAAGGCTTACGTTTTCATCAGCCCGCAATTTGTCGCCCAGTCGTCCGACGGCACGGAGTACAAGATTCCGGATCTTCGGCTCCCGGCCGGTGCGGTCGGCCCGAACGTCGCCACGGTTACTTCTTCGAGCAACACAGCGATCTCCACGGTTGAGATCACCCCGGCTACGGAGCCGTCGAACGGCATCAAGACGACTGAAACGACCGGTTCCGGCGTTACCGCCACGACGGAACCGACCGAGACGCATACGACCGTCGTCGTTCCGCCGACGCCGACGGCTTACGCGCCCAGCGCGTATAGCCGTTTCAGCGAGCTGAACACCAAGACTCAGGATGAGCTTCGCAAGCCGCTGGCGCAACGCGATCTCGACAGCCTCGTGAAGCAGTACAAGGATCTGTTGACCACGGAAAATCTTCCGCCGTCAGTCAAGCAGGGTTCTGAGGCACGCATCAGCGCCTTGGATAAGATGGCGACTCTGCAGCGTCTCCAGAAGGAAGGCACTGCTTCCGCCGCATCACTCGAAGAGCAGCGCAAGGCCCTGCAGCAGCAGTACGAGGCGGCCAACAAGGCCATCGAGGAATATGAACGGACCAGTGCTTATCTGGCGGAAGGGCGTCTTCAGTCCTCGACCGCGGTTGCGGGCAAGTATGCGTTGGTCAATCCCGCCACGGGCCGCGTGGTGGCTTACATTGATCCTGCTTCCGATGTGGATGTTTCGAAACTGCTGGGCCAGTACATTGGTGTCCGCGGCGCCACGAAGAAGGTGGCCGGTACCGAGGTTGAAGTCATCCATGTGCGCAACGCCACGCTTCTTCCGGAACCGGCGTTGCCCGGCAAACCCGCCGGTAAGTAGTTTCAAGCGGCACCCGGGACTTCTGATCGCTGCCGGCACTTCGCGGAACACTGCGGAAATTCTCCATGGAAATTATCGTCGTCAGCATCGGTGCGTTGAGCAAGAATCCCCTTTGGAACGAACGCGCGCCTATCCGTACTTCCCACGCCACCACCACGCTGATCCGCACCACGGATGAATCGGGCAAGGAGATGAATCTTCTCGTCGATCCGTCGCTGCCCGCCCAGGCCCTCGATGCGCGTTTGTTTGAACGTTCCGGCATCAAGTTCGCGGACATCACGCATGTGTTTCTGACCAACTGGCGTCCGGTGCATCGCCGGGCCATTGAGGCACTTTCGCATGCCACGTGGTGGATGCATTCGGAGGAAATTCAGGCGGCCGGTGACGCGCTTGATGCCGCCATCACGCGTGCCCGGCGTGAGAGTCAGCCGGTCGATGCGCTCATACTTGCCGAGCAGAATCTGTTGAAGCGCGTGATCGCCGCACCGGATGAACTGGCCGAGAACGTCGATTTGTTTCCGCTGGCCGGGTATACGCCGGGTCAGTCGGGCCTGCTGCTTTCCGAGCCGACGCGGACGACGATCCTGGCCGGTGATGCCGTGGCCACTGCCGGCCACTTTCTCGTCGGGCAGGTTTTTCCCGATTGCTGGGACCTCGAAAAAGCCAAGGAATCGCTCGGCGAGCTTTACGAAGTGGCCGATCTGATCATTCCCGGGCACGACAACGTTTTCCTCACGCCTCGTTCGTCCGGCTTCTGATTCCGTAATTTCTCACTTTACCGCCGTCCACCACTACCTTATCCTATTTGTATGACGACTTGTTCGCCCCCGGGCGGAGGGGTCGTTTCAGCTCCGACGCTCCCTGACCTCCACGAGTTGGCCTGCGTCTTTTTGACGTAGCCCTTTTCTGGCAGCTCGGCGAGCCTCGCAGCGGAAAGCACTTTCATGGAACTCAAAAAGGGCATTGGCGTTTCCTCCGGCGTGGCCGTATGCCAGGCGCTCATCCTCTCGGATGACGATCTTCGCATTGGCCGCCGCGCCATTCATGCTTCCCAGATCGAAGCTGAAAAGCAGCGTCTGTCTGCGGCACTCGGCGCTTCGCGTGCCGACATCCGCGAACTTCGCGATACATCGACGCGCGGCTTCACTTCCGAAATTGCCGCCATCTTCAATTTCCACCTTGGCCTGCTGGACGATCCGCAACTGCTTGATACCTTCTATCAAGGCATCGAAAAAAATCGCTTCACCGCTGAGTACGCCGTCTCGCGCTCGCTACGCGAATACGCCAAGCAGTTCCTTCAGCAGAAGGACGAATACTTCCGCGACCGCGTCAAGGACATCTACGACATCGAGCGGCGCCTCATCACCAAACTCCAGGGGAAGGACCGCAAGCTTCGCCTCTCTGACATCACCGAACCGATCGCCTTGATCGCCCACGATCTGACGCCTTCGCAGACGGCGTCGCTGGACAAGACCAAGATCAAAGCGATCTGCATCGACGCGGGCGGTCAGACATCGCACACCGCCATCATCGCCAATTCGATGGGCATTCCCGCGGTGGTCGGTCTGGAAAACATCACGCATGAAATTGCTTCGGGCGATACGGTCATCGTCAACGGACAGAGCGGCATTGTCATCATCAATCCTGATGCCGCCACCATCGAAGAACACAAAAAATACGAAGAACGTCAGATCACGTTCGAGAAGAACCTCCGCCGCTTGCGCGATCTGCCAGCCCGCACGAAGGATGGCACCGAAATCGCCCTGATGGGGAACATCGAGTTTCCTTACGAAGTGGAAAATACGCTCGACCGCGGGGCGGTGGGGATTGGTCTTTACCGCACGGAGTTCCTCTACCTGGCTTCGGAAAAGGAACCGACTGAGGAAGATCATTACGCTTCGTATGTCGAAGTGATCCGCAAACTCAACGGCAAGCCGATCGTCATTCGCACGCTCGACCTCGGCGCCGACAAGTACACTCCGCTGATGGCGAAGGATCCGGAAGACAATCCGTTCCTCGGGCTGCGTTCCATCCGCCTGTGCCTGGCGAATCTCGACATGTTCAAGGTTCAGCTCCGCGCCATTCTCCGCGCCAGCGTGCTGGGCGATGTTCGCGTGATGTTTCCGATGGTCAGCACGCCGATGGAACTTCGCCAGGCCAAGATGGTCCTCCGCGATGTCATGGAAGAACTCGACGAAGCCAATATCCCGTACAACCCGTATCTGCCCGTCGGCATGATGATTGAAGTGCCCTCCGCCGCGCTCATGGCCGCCACGTACGCCAAGGAATGCGACTTCTTTTCGATTGGCACGAACGATCTGATTCAATACACCCTGGCCGTCGACCGCGGCAACCAGAAGGTGGCATCGCTTTATACGGGGGCACATCCCGCGGTTCTGGCGCTGATCCGCAACGTCATCCGCGTCGGCAACCGCGCCAACATCTCCGTCTCGCTCTGCGGCGAGCTCGGGGCGGATGTCGAATTTACGGTGCTGCTCGTCGGCATGGGCCTGCGCACGCTTTCCATCACCCCGCATTCGATCCCGGAGGTCAAGAAAGTCATCCGCTCCATCAACCTTGTGGATGCCCAAAAAGTTGCCCGCCGCGTCATGAGCTTCGAACACTCCCAGCAAATCCTCAGCTATCTGCGCGACGAAACCCGCAAAATCATCCCCGAAGCTTACGGCGTGTAACGCCCGGCATCTGTCGCTGGATATTCTTCTGATCCTGCGCCACAATCCCTCCACGCTCATTCGTCGATCATCCTCTCTCTGGTCCCGACCTCATGACCACATCAGACCCACGCACCGACCTCGAACTCATCACCGCCATCAACCGCGGCGAACTTGGCGCGTTCGATGCCCTCTACCATCGCCACCGCGATTGGGTTTACCGTCTCGCTTACCGATTCACGCACCATCACGATGATGCGTTGGACGTGCTGCAGGAGACTTTTGCGTACGTGGCCCGCAAGTTCCCGGGGTTTACGCTTACGGCGGGGATGACGAGCTTTCTGTATCCCGTCGTGAAGAACACTTCGATCACCTTGCTCAAACGCAAACGCCGGGAAGTGGCTTTTGATCCGGCTGCCATTCCCGAGACGGCAGAGGCAGCAATTGGCCCTGCTGACGATTTGTTCGCCGTGCTCGCCGGTCTCTCGGACGACCATCGCGAAATTCTTCTCCTGCGATTTGTGGATGGTTTCACGCTGGACGAGATCGCCACCGCTCTGCAAATCCCCATTGGCACCGCGAAAAGCCGCCTGCATCATGCCATCGCCCAGCTTCGCGAAGATCCGCGCGCTCGCAAATATTTTGAAAATCTTTGAACGTCAGCCGCCCCTTACGCACTGAAGGGTATGTATGGCCAAGGAACGTGACAATCTTCCGGACCCCTTGCTCGCCCGCCTTCGGCAGGCCGGGACTCCCCAGCGTTCCATCCCGGCGGAAATCGACAGTGCTATCCTGCAGGACGCCCACGCCGCCATTGCCCGCCGTCGGCGGATGCGGCTGTTTTTGCGGTCCTCTGTGGGTCTGGCTGCGGCGGCTTGCGTACTTCTCGTCGTCGGGCTGTGGTCTTTCATGCCGGGCCGAAATTCCAATGACATCAACCATGACGGCCGCACCACGATTGCCGACGCGTTCACGCTGGCCCGCAAGCGTGCTGCCGGCGATAACACCATCACGCAGGAGCGCATCGATCAAGTCGCTTATGCCGCGGTGCATCTCGATGACGGTAGGGGGGCCACGCGATGAAACGTCCAGTCGCCCGCACGCTTTCACTCTCTTGTTTCATTATGGTTCTTGCGTTTGCTGCGGCCGTTGTGGCGCACGGCCAGTCGGCGCCGCGTTCCGATGTGCAGGCGGTTCGATTTGAATCGGTGGATGTCTTCCTCGATTCTTCGACGCACAAACTGGCCGCCTATCAATTCGAGCTGTTCGCCACCGGCGGCCACGCGGAGATCGTCGGTCTCGAGGGTGGCGAGCACAAAGCCTTTGCCCACGCTCCGTATTACGATCCTGCCGCCCTGCAGGGAGACCGCGTCATTGTTGCGGCGTACAGCATTGATGCGGAACTGCCCACCGGCAAGACGCGGGTGGCTCGCATCCACATGCAGATCACGGGTGCGGAAGTTCCCGAGTACCAGATCAAGATCATGGAAACCCTTGGTCCCGGCGGAGAAAAGATCGCTGTGACCGCAGAGAGCCGTTAACCGTTATCCAGGAGAAGGAAGATGAAAACGCGATTGTGCATCCTGCTGGCCCTGCTCATCACGGCTCTGGCGGCGCTGCTGCAGATGACGGCTTGTGGATCCAAAGATGCTGCTACGCGACAGTCCAGCTCTCCCATAATCATTCCACCTAGGTCCTCGGAATTAAGTGGGGTACCGTTTGGTCTGGACGATATGCCTTCCCGGCCTGACGAAGAACTCTGGGTCATCAAGGGGTCTGGAGGCGTCTCTGCAAAAAGTCCTCCGCCCCTCTCAAGTGGCGTGACGTCAATTCGCTCTGCGACTACGCAACCTGTGGAAGGCATCCGACCTCAGCAAAATGATGAACCCGTCCCCACCAGCGGCACCCTCGTCGTCCAGCAAGACAAAAAAATGATCCCCGTTCCCCTCAAACACACCGCCGTCAAAGCCGCGATCAATGCGTATATCTCTTCCGTCACCGTCACGCAACAATTCCAGAATCCTTACAGCGAGAAGATCGAAGCGGTCTATGTTTTCCCTCTCCCCGATAACGCCGGCATCAATGAGTTCGTCATGACCATCGGCGACCGCCACATCCGTGGGATCATCCGCGAGCGCGAGCAGGCCGAGAAAATCTATGCAGAAGCCCGCCACCAGGGCTACGTTGCCTCGCTCATGACGCAGGAACGCCCCAACATCTTTACGCAGAAAGTGGCGAATATCGAGCCGGGCAAAAAAATCGACATCCAAATTCGCTACTTCCAGACGCTGCGCTACCAGGATGGCTGGTACGAATGGGCTTTCCCCATGGTCGTCGGCCCCCGCTACAACCCCGCCGGCACCGCCGACGGCGTGGGCGCTATGCCCCGCGGGTCCGCAGCGTCGGGCCAGAAGACCGATGTGCATTACCTGGCGCCCAACGAACGAAGCGGCCACGACATTTCGCTGGAAGTCGATCTCAACGCCGGGGTCACGATCGAAAGCCTCGTCTCCGTCAATCACCAGATTCGCCGGCAGCCCCGCGGCGAATCGCACACGCTGGTTCAGCTTGATCCCAAGGATTCCATACCGAACAAGGATTTTGTGCTGCGGTATCAGGTGGCGGGGGCCACCGTGAAATCGGCGCTCATCGTGCAGAGCGATCCTCAGGGCGGCAAGGGTGGCGGGGGATATTTTACGTTGATGCTGGTGCCGCCGGAAAATCTCAAGAACTTGCCGCGCCGGGCCGTTGAGATGGTGTTTGTCATGGATACTTCCGGTTCGATGAGCGGTGAACCCATCACGCAGGCCAAGAGCGCCGTTCGCGTGGCCCTCGGCAAGATGCAGCCTGCCGACACTTTCCAGATCGTCAACTTCGCCAGTTCCGCCTCGCAGATGAGCCCCTCGCCGCTGTCGGCTTCACAGGAAAATCGCCACGCCGCGGCGCAATACGTCAATTCGCTCTGCGAAGGCGGCGGCACCGAAATGCTCCAAGGCATCAACAAGGCTCTGGACTTTCCCCACGACGAAAATCGCACCCGCGTCGTCGCCTTCCTCACCGACGGCTATATCGGTAACGAACTCGAGATTCTTCGCGGCCTCCATGACAAGCTTGCCGATTCCCGCGTCTTCAGCTTCGGCGTCGGCTCGTCTACCAATCGCTACCTGCTGAATTCCATGGCTACCATCGGCAACGGCGCTGCCGCATACCTGGCTCTTAAGGACGATCCCGAACCCGTGATGCAGAGTTACTTCGAACGCATCAGCCATCCGGCGCTGACCAATCTTGACGTTCGCTTTCAGGGCATGAATGTGAAAGACGTTTACCCGCGCAAGATTCCCGATCTTTTCGTTGGCCAGCCGGTCATTCTCACTGGCCGTTTCGACGGTTCCCCACGCGGATCGGTGACCGTCAGCGGGAAAGTCGGCAATGAGAAACTGCACTTCGACATGGCCCTGGCGGAAAACAACACCTCCGCCGACGCGGGCATCCGCACCGTGTGGGCCCGCACGAAAATTGCCGACCTGGGCGACGAATTCATCCGCACGGGCCGCGATGTCACCGGCGATATCCGCAACACCGCCATCGAATACGGTCTGATGTCCCAATACACCGCGTTCATTGCCGTCGATTCGCTCACCCGCACCACCGGTGAGCATGGTACCACGGTCAATGTTCCCGTTCCGATGCCCGATGGCGTCCGCTATGACACCACCGTGGCCCCAGGCGGCGATAAGTAGTTGCGTGAATGTGTCCCGGAATTGATGTGAAGTCAGAAGAGGGTCTCTTTGGAGGCCCTCTTTTTATGGATTTTTGCGGGTTTTTCGCAGAATTACCCTTCCCTCATTTCCTCCGCTAAAATGGGACATTGAACGGAGGAAGTCCCATGCCAGAAATACCCGTGCTTGCGCTCGACGAGTTCTCCAATCTCGTTCGGCAGATGAACCAGATGGTGGATCGCCAGACGCGCCGCCAATACCACGGTTTCTCGCCCACCGACGCATTCCGCCCGGCCGTCAACCTATACGAAACCCAGGAGACGTTCGTCATCTGTGTCGATCTTGGCGGCATGGACCAGCACGAGATCGAAGTCACGATCGAAAAAGGCCACGTCGTCGTCCGCGGAAAACGCCAATCGCCACTTCCTCCGGATGGCGCCCGCGCCATTGCCGTTCATCTCATGGAAATCGATCACGGCACATTCTGCCGCACCGTCGAGGTGCCCGCCTCCGTCGACGAGGAAAAAATTGCTGCACGTTATCACGTCGGCATGCTCTGGATCACGCTGCCCAAGAAGCCGCCCGCCCCCTGACAGCTTCCAGTGTCGAGAACTGACCACTTATCTCTAACATCCAGCGAGAACCCGTGACTGATTCCAACGAACCCAAAAATCCCCCCCCCTCCGCACCACCCGCACCCGAAACACCGGCAGTTCCCGCGGCTATCCCGGGCGCTGTTCGCATCTCCCCGGTGCCGTCGCCGCTGGTGCAGTCGATTCAGGTGCCTGAGCTGCTTTCGCTGCTGCCGGTGCGCAGTTCGGTGAGTTTCCCCGGCGCTGTCACGCCCCTGACCGTCGGCCGCCCCAAGTCCAAACGCATGCTTGATGAGGCCCTCACTGCCGAGAAAATCATCGGTGTCATCACGCAGCGCAATGAATCGGTCGAAGACCCCGATCCCAAAGACCTCTACACCATGGGCACCGCGTCGCTGGTGCTCAAGATGATTCGCTCGCCCGAGGGACATCTCAACATTCTCGCCCACGGCCTCGTGCGGTTCCGCATCCTCGAAATCGTCGAAACCGAGCCTTACATCCGCGCCCGCGTGCAGGTTCTGCAGGATACGCAGCCCGAGGCGACGCCCGAATTCGAACTTCTCATCAAGTCCGTCCGCGAGTCTGCGGAGCGCATGATTCATCTTTCTCCGAATGTTCCCGACGAGGCTGCGGACATTCTCACGAACATCGATCAGCCGGGTATTCTCGCGGACTTCCTCGCGTCCAATCTTTCCGGCGATTTTCAGGAGAAGCAATCACTGCTCGAAGAAACCGATGTGACGAAGCGCCTGGAGCGCGTCCGTGAAAAACTTGCCGCGCGCATCGAGCTGCTTGAACTGCAGGAGAAAATTCAGACGCAGGTCCGCTCTTCCATCGACAAGAACCAGCGCACGTATTTTCTGCAGGAGCAGATGAAGGCCATTCAGAAAGAGCTCGGAGTTGATGGCGGCCCGGAAGCGGATGTCGCTGAGCTGAAGAAGCGTCTCGACGAAGCCAAACTTCCCGAAGTCGTCAAGAAGGAAACGGATCGGGAGTTGGCGCGTCTGGCGGTCATCCCGCAGGCTTCGCCCGAATATTCGGTTATCCGCACGTTTTTGGAGACGGTAGGTGAGCTGCCGTGGTCGAAGTCCACGGATGATAACCTCGACATCGCCCGTGCCCGCCGCATTCTGGAACGCGATCACTACGACCTGGAAAAAATCAAACAGCGCATCATCGAGTTTCTTGCCGTCCGGAAGCTCAATCCCAATGGTCGCGGACCGATCCTGTGCTTCGTCGGGCCGCCGGGCGTGGGTAAAACTTCGCTGGGCAAATCCATCGCGGAATCCCTGGGTCGAAACTTCGTCCGCGTTTCGCTGGGCGGCGTACGCGACGAAGCTGACATCCGCGGACACCGCCGCACGTATATCGGTTCCATGCCGGGGCGCATCATCCAGGAACTGCGCAAGGCGGGCTCCAACAACCCCCTCATGATGCTCGATGAAATCGACAAGCTCGGCGCCGATTTCCGCGGCGACCCGTCCTCGGCACTCCTCGAAGTTCTCGACCCCGAGCAGAACAACACCTTCACCGACCACTACCTCGGCGTCCCATTCGATCTCTCAAAAACGATCTTCATCTGCACCGCCAATTACATGGAACCGGTACCTCCCGCGCTTAAGGACCGCATGGAGGTCATCGAAGTCCCGGGCTACACGCCGCACGACAAACTGCTCATCGCCCGCAAATACCTCATCGCCAAGCAGCTCAAGGAGCACGGCCTCTCCGCCAAGCAACTTAAGCTTCCCGACAGAACCATCGCGGCGATCATCGATCAATACACCCGCGAAGCCGGCGTGCGGAATCTCAACCGGACTATCGCGTCGGTCATTCGTGGTGTTGCCGCCAAGATTGCCGAGGCGCAACCTGAAAGCCCTCCCAAGCGCGACAGCAAGGGAGCGCCCGCCGCTCACACAACGTCCAACGGCCGTGCATCATCGCGAAAAACCGCGCCGATCGAGCCGCCACCCAGTTCGCTATTGCCGTCCGATCTTGTCACCTACCTCGGGCCGCAAAAATTTGAGTCCGAACTCGCCCAGCGCACCGCCACGCCCGGCGTCGTCACCGGGCTGGCCTACACACCTTTCGGCGGTGAAATCCTCTTCATCGAAGCCACCCAGATGCCGGGCAAGGGCATACTGCAGCTCACCGGCCAGATCGGCGACATCATGAAAGAATCCGCGATGGCTGCGTTCTCGCTCCTCAAACACGATGCCAAATCGCTGGGTATCGATCCGGAACTTTTCGCCAAGGTTGACGTGCACGTTCACGTCCCCGCCGGCGCGGTTCCCAAGGACGGCCCATCCGCGGGCGTCGCAATGTACACCGCGCTCGCGTCGTTGTTTACTAATCGCACTGTCCGGCCCGACGTTGCCATGACCGGTGAAATCACCCTCCGCGGCCTGGTCCTGCCGATAGGGGGGGTTAAGGAAAAATGCATCGCGGCCCACCGCGCGGGCATCACCACGGTCATCCTCCCCGAGCGCAACCGCAAAGACCTTCCGGAGATCAACAAGGAAATCCGCCAGAAATTGAAATTCCAATTTGCTTCCCGCGTCGAAGAGGTCCTGCAAATGGCCTTGGCGCCGAATGCTCCTCACAGACGAGCCACAACGGCACCGCCGCACGCAAAGAACACGAACGGTCGTCCGCGTTCGACGTCTGCTGCATCCCAAGCCAAATCCAAAGCGAAGATCGGTTAGGAGCGAACGTGCACACCCCAGGGGACGCCCGAAAACTCTTACCGCACGACCAGATGCGCCGCCAACTCAACGAGTTGCACGAAGTCCTGCTGGCTGCGCACAAAGCACTGCTCGATCACGAACGCATTCGCTTTGAGCAGGTGCATCATCGCATAGAGTCTCCGGGAGAGTTCTTACAGCTTGCCATGGGCGACCCTTTCTTCGCCTGGCTACGGGTGCTTTCAGGGTTGATTACGCAAATTGACGAATTCGTGTGTTCAAAAGAGCCTCCCGATCTGCGCAGCGGCGCAGCGCTGCTGGCGCAAGCCCGAACCATTCTCACGCCCACAGAGAATGGCAACGAATTTCAAAGCAATTACCTTCGCGCCATGCAGGAATCGCCCGAAGTCGCGCTGGCGCATGCTCAATGGAAGCTTTCGAATTTTCGTATGGATCGATAGCTGTTGCTCTATGACCCGTGAGAAGAAGTCTTCATGACTGGTTTATCGAAATCCCTCTCCCCATCGCCGGCCCGCTGGATCTGGTCCGATGCCGGCGCACCCGCCCCAAAGAACCGTTACACCTATTTCCGCAAGAGTTTCAATCTCGACGCCTTGCCCAAGGAGGCGTCGCTTCTCTTTGCCGCCAATTCTACTGCGCGGTTGTTCATCAACGGCCACGTGGTGCGCCGCAAGGTCGCGCGGTTCGTCGAATCGCATATCACCGCCGAGTGCGTCGATGCCGCACGCTATCTCCGCGTCGGCGCCAATGTAATCGTCGCGCTGCACCACAACTGGGGCGACATCGTGTGTTTCCAGCGCACCGGCAATACGCAGGCAGGACTCTATATTTCTTCGAGTTTCGTTAACAGCGATACATCATGGCAGACCCTGACCGCGCCGGAATTTCCGGCTCATGAAGTGCGGTGCGCTGGCCGGCTTCGCTACGTCGTGGTGCTCGATGCACGTGGCCAGGTGCAAGGAGATATTCACGATCCGCGTACCGTTTTCCCTGAATGGCCTGCCGCCATTGACGTGACCGGTCGTTTGCCGCGCCCGATGCCCGTTGAGACGCCGGGCCAGCGGGAATATTTCGTCGCGCCGCCGAAGCTTCTGGCGGCGGGCATCGCCACATCCGAACAGCCGCGGACTACCGCGCCGGCGGAGATTGCCGCGCAGATCCGCGCGCGCGCCCTTACGCCGCAACCCGCACTGGCCCGGTCGATTGCCCGGCTGACTTCCGGCTCGCCCATTACCATCACCGGCAAAGCCGGCCAGACGCTCTATGCCACGTTCGATTTCTTCCGGCCCGTGCATGGCTACGTCGCACTGGATATTGCCGCGGCCACATCCGGCGTCGTCATCGACGTGGGCTATGGTGAGCTGCCGCATTCTTTGTATTCCGGCAAGGTGCACATGCGTCCGGATGGCTGGATCGACACCGTGGGCGTCGTCGGCAAGAGCTACGCCGATCGTATCATCACCCGCGCAGGTGCCCAGTACGCCGAGATTCCCGATGAACGCACGGCCCGCTGGCTCACTCTGCACATCACCTTCCCCGCAGACGGCTCCGTCACATTCCGGTCCCTCGGCATCATCGACTCGCAATACCCCGTCACTCCCGTCGGCACGTTCGAGTGCGGTGATGATCGCATCAAACAAATCGTGGATCTCTGCCTGATCCACGCCCGTGTCACGATGACCGACGCGTATGTCGATACGCCCGGACGCGAAGACGGGCAGTGGATCGAAGACGATGTTCCGCGGGCGGAACTCGCCGCCCGCTACTTCAACGATACGGCGCTGCGCCGATTCCTTATCCGATCGCACGCCCAGCAGCAAAATGAGGCCGGCGATCTCCACCCCTTTGCTCCCAGCAACTATCCTTTCGGCCCGGCGCATTACGATTGGTCCGTGCAATGGGTCGGCGCGATCTATGATCATTACCGCTGGACTGCCGACCTCGACCTGGTTCGCCAAGTCTGGCCCAATCTCATCAAATACTGGCAAACCGTTTTGCGGCCTGTCGATCCGGTGGGCCTTTGGCGAACCAATCACGTCCTGTGCGATATCCGTGCTAACCTCCCGCCCGCAAGCGAGCGTCAGTCCTCCGGCATGGTGACGCCGCGGGTCATTCAGCGTCTCGGCCATTCGGTGGAACTCGCCCGTGCGCTTGGCGCACACGACCTGGCCGCAACATGGCAGGCTCTTCACGATCGCATGGTCACCGCATTCCGTACGCATCATCTCATCCAACCTCGCGATGGCGTCCCGCTTCACGTTGCCGACCGCACCGATCCTGACGACCCCGCGCTTACCCGCGGCCATTCGCAGGGCGCGCAGGTTCTCGCCATCGTCACCGGTCTTCTCACGCCCGCTGAAGCCCGTGCCGAGTGTGACTACGTATTTGCAGAGCCCTTCGGGTCGCCGCCGCCGGGCGTCGTTCGCTGGAATAATCCGACGTCCGGTTACGTCGCTCTGGCGGCCCTTGCGCACAATGGCCTTTCCAATCGAGCCGTCCGGCACTTGCTCGAACGATACGAGCCCTACCTGACCGGCTCGTATCGCAACCTGACGCCCGAGCCGCTCCAATCTCCGTTCAGCGGCCCGTTGCCGGAATACTGGATCAGCCGCGAAGACCTTGGCCTCGCGCCGGACCAACTCAATTCGACGCAGCCCGTGGACGAAACCGGCTCCCACGGCTGGGGCGCGCTCCCGTTGCTCTTCTTCCACGAGCATCTCCTAGGCATCCAGATTCTCACTCCTGGCGGCTCGCGGCTGCGTATCACTCCCGATGCTGCCGGACTTCCCTACGTCGCCGGCCATTCCGCCGTCCCCACCGGCCTGCTGTTTGTTCTCTGGGATCCTCAGCAGTCGCTGCTGGAAGTGCATCTTCCTCCCAACACCGCTGCCGAAATCCTTCCCCCTCGCGATGCACCCAACACGCGTCTCCAGCCGGTCACCTTCCCGGTCGCGCCCACCTCCGACACCGGCAGCGCCGCCCAGTTCATCGCTTCGCCGGGCCGCTACGTTTTTTCGGTGGTGCCAGTATGAACAATCCCGCGTTCCTCGAAATCCTCGATCTCGGCGTCATGGCCTACAAGCCTGCGTGGGATAAACAACTCGAAATCCACGCCCAGGTATCTGACGGCAAATTCGCCGCTGGCACGCTGTTGTTTGTCGAGCATCCCCCCGTTGTCACCATCGGCCGCCATCCGGGTTCAGCAAAACACCTACTGGCCGGTGAAGCCCTCCTCCGCGCCCGCGGCGTCGAAGTTATCGAAACCGACCGCGGGGGCGACATCACCTTCCACGGGCCCGGGCAACTCGTCGCCTATCCCATCCTTGACCTCAACCACTATCACCTCAACCTTCACGCGTACATGCGGCTGCTCGAAGAAATCGTCATCACCACGCTGGGCCATTACGGGGTCCGCGGCGAACGCTCTGAAGGGGCCACGGGCGTATGGGTCAGGCCTTCGTCCTCTTCTGGCCGCCAGCCGCTGACCACTGATTTGGCCAAGATTTGTGCCATGGGCGTGAAGCTCCGTCGCTGGGTTACCTTTCACGGCCTGGCCCTGAACGTCACTACGGATCTTTCCTATTTCGGCCTCATCAACCCGTGCGGTCTCTCGCGCCCCGTCACGTCCCTGCAAAAGCTCCTCGGCGATCAGACTCCATCGATGCAGCAGGTTAAAGACACGATGGCTGCCGCCTTCAAGTCACTCCTCGATGCGCAAAAACGCCAAAGCCCCGCATCGTCTTGATGCAGGGCTTTGAATTCGTGTTCCCGTTGAGCGGTAGCGGTAGAGAGGTCTCAGCGAAATGTCGCTTCATAGACCGGCTTGGCGGCCGGCTGAATATTGCGCACCCGCATGCCCTCATCGATCGCTTTATTCGGCCCGGTTCCATCCGCCGGCATCGCGACCACAATCGTCTTAAACACCTTGGGTACGCCGTCACGTTCGAGCGTGATTTCCCGTATCGTCTTACCCGCGGGGATCGTCCCATCCGGCACCACCAGCAGCGCCGAACTCGTCGCATCATCCACAAACGCCGTGGCGGCAACTTTCCCGTCTCGCATGAGCTTAATCTGATCCGTCTTGGGGTTGATCAATTTTGCCAGCACCTCTCCACGCGCATCGGCCGCATGTGCCGCGACGGCCAATTGTTGTTGAGTGGCCTGGAGCGTCTTCTGCAAGCTCATGTTGTACCATGCCGCCGCCACCAGGAAGAGCGTCGCCGCCACCAATCCCCAGCGATAGAACCGTCCCGTCTCGTGAGTTGCTTTGCGATACGCTTCCATTCTGAACGTCTGTGGAGCCGTCGCCTGCAGCACCTTGCCGCGCAATGCTTCCGGAGGATTCATATAGGGACTCACTGCCGCCAGCCGCGCCACGGTCTCGCGCAATGCCCGTTCCGTGCGCAGGGTCTGTTCATTCGCCCCCTCGTTCAGCGCCGCTCGAAACGTTTCTGAATCCGTTTTCGAATTCGCCCCCAAGGCCTCGCCGGCTGCCGCATCCAATAGGTCGTTTCGATCCTGTTCCATGTTCCCGTCCATCATCAACACCCTTTCGTCCAAAGTTCAAACACACCCACCTGAACCTTGGTCATTGACCCTCATCTCCAATTACGTCTCCCAACGCCTCGCGGATTCGCATCAATCCCAGCCTTATTCGCGTTTTCACCGTTCCGAGCGGAACTCCAAGTTTCTCGGCCACTTCCGTATGCGTCAGACCATCAAAAAATGCCATTTCCACCGGCACCCGCTGGTCCGCGGCCAACTCTGCCAAGGCCCGGCGAACCGCCACCGCCTGCTCCCGGCTTATCGCCAAATCCTCGGGCCAATCCTCTGCATCCGGCGCCTCCGGCAGCGCGTCCCCAACCGCCTTCACCTTCACCCCTGCCGCACGACTCCGCAGCCGATCGAGGATGCGGCTTCGTGCGATCATCATGACCCACGCTTCGGCGCTCCCCCGGCCCGTATCGTAAGCCCCTGCCTGGCGCCACACCTGCACAAAAATATCCTGGGTCACATCCTCGGCCCCCTGCCGATCCCGCAGCATCCGCACCGCCAGCGAGAAGACCACCGGCCCGATCAAGTCATAACACGTGGCGAGCGCGGGATGCTCCCCCTGAGCCGCCTTGCGCAGCGCCTCCTGCAACGGAGTCAAACCGGCTGCCTTCTTGCCCACGAATAGTCTCCCGGCAATTACGTCGTATCCACAACTTTCCTAGCAATCCCTGGTGTCTTGGCGCCTGGTGATGAAAGACTTCTCATTCCAGATAAACGTGTGCCCCCGCCTTGATCTCAGCTACTCTCTTGTCCACTACATCCTGCGGATACAAAGCGAAGCTCGAGGCGATCTCGATTACGCAATCCGGCGTTCCGTCCGCCTTCCGCGGCACTTTCACGCCCGCCGCCTCCAGCCAGGCCGCATTCCGCGTCGTCGTCGTCGCCTCGCTCGTCACGACCGAATCGTTCCCCTCCATCGCCTTGATCGGTCCGAACTCATCCTGCCGGTCGGTTTCATAGATGATGCTCTTACCCGTCAGCGGCAACGCATCAAACACAAACGTCTCCAGCTTCACCGCGTTGGGTTTCTCGATCTTCAGCGGCTGGCCCGTCTCGAAATCCACACACTGAATCTTCTTTTCAGCCCGATGGAACGGCAGCGCAAAGCCCTTGCTGTTGAGCTGTTCCACAAATTCGACCTTCAACGCATGGAGCGCAATCGACCCCGCCCGAAAACGTAATTCGCCATCCGGCAGTCGTTGTTCCGCCAGCTCATCCGGCAGATCGCTGTATTCAATCACGGTCAGCTTTCCGTCGATGATGCAGAAATTTCCCAGCTTCTCTTTCGAATACGCCTTGGGCAGCATCTTGCTCGACATCTGGGCCCCATCCATATCGTGCAGCCCGATGAACAGCGGATCGATGCAGCGTACGATCGGATTGTCCACCTGGAAATAGCTGATCTGGGTGATGCCCCGTTTCTTCATGTCCGCAATTGCGCCGGACTTCCACAGCGCTAGCAGCGAGCCGCCATGGCCGTTCGGCGAGAGCGCCAGCGAATCTTTCCGTTCCAGTAGCACGCGGCCGTCAAACGCAATCGCCGGCATCTGGTCCTGCGGAAAGAACATCACGTTCTTCGGGTCCATCCCGAAATACTGATGCTTTTTCCAGAATTCCCGCGTCGGCCCATCGTTCTGCGGGCTCGTCATGATGTAGAACGCAATCGGCTTGCCGTAGCGGTTTCCCAGCGCCAGCAGATATTCCGCAAAGCACTGAAACAGCGGCTTCTTCTTTATAGGCGTCGACGGAAACGTCCCCTTGGGGCCATCCCATCCCAGCCGCGTCCCCTGGCCGCCCGCCACCACAAACGCCGCGATCTTCCCCTCGCGAAGCAACTGTTCGCCGCGGCCGAAGGCATCGCACAACTTCTGCTTCTTGGCCGCATCCGCCGGCTTGTTCTCGTAAAACGGTGCCGGCTTCACATCGCCGGAGATCGTAAACTTCTCCGGATGCTTCACCACCGACTGCACCAGCTTATTGATGAGATCCCAGTCCAGCCCCGCCAGTTGTTCCAGGTAAGCCTGCTGTTGTCCCGGCGAAAGCTCCGGCAGAAACTTCAACACATGCCCCTGCCCGACGGCATTCACCTTGGCCGCCACATTCGCCACGCTGATTTCCGACGCATAACCCATACGAAAAATACTCCGCACAAGGATAACTACACCTCGTGCGGAGTATCTTAACGCGGTCAGCACTGATTTGTCAGTGGCCCATCGGATGCGCTATCCCTCCCTCCCCTGGCCACTGACAGCTGACCGCCGGTCACTCCCATCAGAACCAGTGCAGATGGCTCTTGGTCTTCTCGACGATCTGCTTGCTGATCGTCTCGTCGCCGGTCGTGCCGACGCGAATCGACATCTTGCTGATATTTTCGCCACCTTGTTCCACATTAATGTTGATCTGGTCTTTCTGCGCGGTCTGAGCGGTCAGGTGGCCATCCACCTTGGACAGAGTGGCCTGCACGTCCGTGAACTTCAGATCATCCAATGCCCGCTGGGCAGCCTTGGTCACCTTGTCGGGCGAGGCGTCCAGCATTACCGAGTACGTCCCCAGCAGATTTTTTACCTCCGGCTGCGAGGCCGAACTCTGGCACCCATTCAGTGCCGTCAGAGAAATCCCTAGTCCAATGACACTTGCGGCAAGAAAAGAAGATCTCATGATTGCTCCTTTCGAATCGTGGCCGCGGCCGCCAATTCGACCGCGGCCCCTGTCTCTCTATCTCTTCGCGCCCGTAACGCTCCGGACGCGTCAACGCCCACTCACAATCTCCCCACCAGTACCAGAATCAACACAACCACCAACACCACACTCAAACCGCCACTGGGGTAGTAGCCCCAGTTCATGCTGTAGGGCCAGGTCGGCAACATGCCCAGAAGCAGTAGCACAAGGAGGATCAAGATCACTGTACGCAAGGTGGAATTCACAAGTCACCTCCATTAGTAAATTCATCTCCATGACATGCGCCTCATTAGGAAGTAATAATTTCCTCGAACCGCCGCTCGACCTACGCAAGTCACTTTTGTGAACACCATAAGTCGTGCGGCGGCGTCACCCGTACTCGCGATGCTCCGCAATCGAATCTGCAGAAATTTCGCAGATCGCAACGCAAATCCCCGTCATCCTGTCATGCGCAATTCTGCCCGCTATTGCTTGCGTTGAATGAACTCTCCCGTGCCACGGGAACCTGCAAGCCGGAAATGCTCACTTCCGCGCTCCGCTGTCATTCGGACACAC
Organism: uncultured Phycisphaerales bacterium; assembly: GCA_903845195.1. Classification (GTDB taxonomy): domain Bacteria; phylum Planctomycetota; class Phycisphaerae; order WQYP01; family WQYP01; genus CAIMWO01. The sequence continues at coordinate 120,043 of CAIMWO010000090.1, read as the reverse complement.
CATGCGATAAAATGCCCTGCTCGACACGCACCGCCTCTATCGCGAAAAACGCCTGTGTAAGTCGGTGTGCGTCCGCGACTATTTTCTGAGGTAATCCGCCCCCATGCCCGACGACATCCTCATCCGTAATTTCTGCATCATCGCCCACATTGACCATGGCAAGTCCACGCTCGCCGATCGCCTGCTCGAACGCACCGGCGCCATCACCCAACGCGAAATGAACGCCCAGTTCCTCGATGACATGGACCTCGAAAAGGAACGCGGCATTACCATCAAGGCCTCCGCCGTCACCGTCAGCTACACCCACCCCGGCACCGGCCAGAAGTACATGCTCAACCTCATCGACACTCCCGGCCACGTCGATTTTCACTACGAAGTCGCCAAGGCTCTTCAGGCTTGCGAAGGCGCTCTGCTGCTATGCGATGCGACCCAGGGCGTCCAGGCCCAGACCGTCGCCAACGCCTATGCCGCCATCGATGCCGATCTCGAAATCATTCCCGTCATCAACAAGGTTGATCTTCCCTCGGCCCGGCCTGATGCCGTCGCGGAGGAAATGGAACAGGTCCTCGGTATTGATGCCCTCGCCTGTGTGCCCATCTCCGCCAAGACGGGCATCGGCATTGATGAACTCCTCAAAGCGATCGCGGAGAAGCTTCCTGCGCCCGCGGGCTCGTCTGATGCGCCCCTGCAGGCCCTGATCTTCGATTCCAAATACGATGATTACCGCGGCGTCGTCGTCTACGTCCGCGTCATCAACGGCCGCCTCATCAGAGGGCAGAAGATCCGCATGATGGGCAAGAACACCATCTATGCCATCACGGACCTCGGCAAGTTCATGCCCAAGGCCAAACCCGTCGAATCTATCGGCGCCGGAGAGGTCGGCTTCATCATCGCCAACATCAAGACCATCCAGGACGTCACCATCGGCGACACCGTCACCGACTCCGCCGCACCCGCCGCTGAACCTCTCCCCGGTTATCGCCCCCCGAAACAGATGGTCTTCTGCGACTTTTATCCCGGCGCCGATACCGAGTACACCCAGCTGCGTGATGCGCTCGAAAAACTCCGCCTCAATGACTCCTCCTTCACCTTCGAACCCGAAACCTCCGACGCCCTCGGCTTCGGCTTCCGCTGCGGCTTCCTCGGCCTCCTCCACATGGAAATCGTCCAGGAACGCCTCGAACGCGAACATAAAATCGAAGTCATTCAGACTGCGCCGACGGTTCCTTACGAAGTCGTCACCTCTGACGGCACCGTTAAGATGATCGACTCCGCCTCGGAACTGCCCGATCCCTCAGCGCTGCTGGAAATCCGCGAGCCCATGATCCGTGCCTCGATCATCGTCCCGGCCAAGAACATCGGCGACGTCTCCAAGCTCTGCCAGGATCGCCGCGGCGTCTACAAGAAGACCGAATTCATCACCACCGACCGCGTCATCATCGAGTATGAAATGCCCCTGGCCGAGGTTATCTTCGATTTCTTCGACAAACTCAAAACCGTCACCCAGGGTTACGGCACCCTCGACTACGACCTCCTTGGCTTCAAAGTCGATGACCTGGTCAAAATGGATATCCTCGTCGCCGGCGACAAGATTTCCGCCCTCTCCCTCATCGTGCACAAGACCAAGGCGGACTCCCGCGGCCGCGCCATCATCAAGAAACTCAAACAGGAAATCTCGCGCCACCTTTTTGAAATCTCCATCCAGGCTGCCGTCGGCTCCCGCGTCATCGCCCGCGAAACCGTCTCCGCCCTCCGCAAGGATGTCACCAGCAAGTGCTATGGCGGCGATATCTCGCGTAAACGCAAACTCCTGGAGAAGCAAAAAGAAGGTAAGAAGCGGATGAAACAGGTCGGCCGAGTTGAGATCCCCCAAAAAGCCTTCATGGCCATCCTCGAACCGGGCGACTGATACGGAACTGACATCGCGGCACCAGGTCAACGTGGAGCGACATACTTCAATGACCCCTACGCGGAAGATAAATACACTCAACTCGACGGTCGTTCTATTGTCCTTCGTACAAATCGCGGCTGCTGTATTGGACTTGTTTCAGATTCATCGACAAGGATATTGGCAGGCATGGGCAGCATTGAGCGTGCGACTCGGGCCAGTCTTGATAGCGATCCCAATCCTCATTCTTGCCACCGCAAAGTATCATTCGAATCCTGGTTTCTGGCGGCCGATCACACTCGCCGTCTATATCCTTCTGGTCGCCACGCAGGCCCTGTGCGGAGCTGGCGCCTTTGTCGTAATTCCTGAAGAGTTAAGAGACTGGCGTTTGCTTGCGGTAGTTGCCATGCTTCTCACGGCGCTGCTTAGCGTTGCGGGCATTTATCTCGTCTTTCGTACTAAGTCGACAGCGTCAACAAATATAGACCTGGAATCCGCTCTCAAACAGGCATACGGTCGGCCTGCCAGCGCCGTCAGCCCAGTACTCCATCAGCTCTATATATCCAAGATATTTGTCCCCCTCAAATCGGCCACCACCGCAAAATTGCCGGACGGTTCGACACGCCTACAGTTACGCTGCTGGGAGAATAACGGTGCAGTAACTGTTCCTGTCTATACAACTCTTCACTCACTGCAAAGACACCTCCCCAATTCGCCATTCGCCGAATTATTGGCGCGTGATCTTTTCCCAATTCTACCCAAGGGCGCGTCACTCTTTCTGGAACCACACAAACCCTACGGGCTGGGTCTTTCTTCGGCCGTCCTGACCAGCATATTCGACCGCCCAATTGAAGGCCCCTACAAATCACAAACTCAAGTGATGGAAATCGAAGGTATTTCTTTCGGAACCCCCGCCGGTGATTTCTCACAATTTTACGTTGATTTCTCCAGAGCGCTTTCACTCTGCAAAACGGTGAAGGCAGCATATTTGGTTCTAACTGTCGACAAGAACTCTTCGGATCCCCCAAATCTGTTTATCATGCTCCATTCCGAGGGAAAACCCATCGACGAACTTGATGACCTAATGTCACCACACAAAACTTTTGCAGACTCCCACGGCTGGCGAATGGCGATTGTCATGCTCAAGCCTGAAAGCGCGGTTGGCAAATTTGTCCTTGAAACGTTCCAACCTTTTTATGATTCCGCCACTTATGCTCTTGCTCCGCAATAGCTTATATAATCTTCAGCGGGCAGACTTCAAATCCGGTATTGGCGTCAGCGTCGCATACGACAGAAGCTTTCTCTTTGTTCCTTCCCCCCTGACAAGGGTTTGTTTCTCCCTCAACTTTGCGTAAAATAGAGCCGAATTCAACACTGGGGCTTGTACTGCCAACTTGCATTGTTTGTCGCGTCGTTGCTGCTCGTCATTGACCGGACTGCCGCCATGCTCATGAATGACATCTCCCACCTCGCCCAGCGTGATTCCTCCGAGGCTATTGCCGCGCAAGTCGCATACCTGCAGAGACTGCCACACCTCGCCGTATTGCTCGATGCCCTGCCGGTGATTGTCGTCATTCTCAATGCCCACCGCCAAATCATCTTTGCCAACCGCAACGCGCGCGAAATCTTCGCCGGCGAACGCCACGTCTCTCCCTACGGTCTCCGCCCCGGCGAAATCCTCGACTGCCAGAACGTCCCCAAGGGCTGCTCCGGCTGCGGTACTTCCGAAGAATGCACCGTCTGCGGTGCCGCCAAAGCCATCGGTATAGCGGAACAGCATTGTGCCTCCGTCCAGGAGTGCCACATCGTTCAACTCCGTTCCGGGAAAGCCCTCGACTACCGCGTATCGGCCACACCCATCGAACTGGATGGCGAAAATCTCACCGTGCTCACGCTAACCGATATCAGCGCGGAATTATGGAGCCACCAACTTGAACGTATCTTCTTCCACGACCTCCTGAACTCCGCCGGCTCGCTGCGTGAATATGGCCGGTTGCTGCCGCTCGTCGGACCCGAGGAAGCCCCGGCAATCACCAACGCCATCTCGCGACTTGCCGGCACCGTCGTCGACGAAATCGAAGCTCAGCGCGATCTCCAGCTTGCCGAACGCCTGGAACTCGCTTCGCAGATCGAGCCCTGTTCCACGCTTGCCGCGCTCCATAACATCGTTTCGCTCTACGCCAATCATCCTTGCGCCGCGGGCAAATCCCTCGTCATCGACCCCAAGGCCGTCGATTGCACCATTTTCGTCGATCGCCGCATCCTCAATCGCATACTCAGCAACATGCTCAAGAACGCCCTCGAAGCCACCCCGCTTGATGCGCTCAATCAACCTGTCACCATCGGCGTCACCGCCGGCGGCGGCCAACTTGATTTCTGGGTGCACAATCACCAATTCATGCCGCGAGATATTCAACTCCAGGTATTCATTCGCACCTTCTCCACCAAAGGGAAAGGCCGCGGCCTGGGCACTTACTCCATCAAGCTCCTCGGCACCCGCATTCTCCGCGGAAAAGTCTGGTTCACCACGGCCCCCAACACCGGCACCACTTTCCACATCGCCTTGCCGCAGAGCTGATCGAGTTCCCAAAGACGCACCGGGATTTTCCCGAATTCCATGCCTTGCGCGACTGTCCCTCTCCATTTCTCTTGCGGACTTTCCCGCTCTATCACGCCTATCATCACATCATGTTGTGTTTGTGCGCGCCCGGAGTTCCCATGCTCCCGTTCATTGCCAAGCCGCCTCTTTCGCATCGCCAAAAAGCCCTGGCCATTTCCGTGGCCGGCGCCGCCGACCTCCTGCAGATTGTCTTTCTGCCACTCCTCGGCATCGGCTATGTTCTCGACGACGTCATCGACCTGGTTACCGCACTCATCCTCGTCTTCATCTGCGGCTGGAAATGGCAATTCGTCCTCGCCTTCCTGTTTGAGCTCATTCCCGGCCTCGACCTTTTTCCCACCTGGACCGCCGTCATCCTTGCCCTCCCTTCCAGTCCCTCCTCCATGCAGACATCTCCCATCGCGGCTGCCGACCTCATCACCGCTACCCGCGTTCCCCAGATTCAGCCCCGCGAATTCAATCCGATCACTCCGCCACCTATCGCGCTTCCCCCGTCGCAGACTTCCCCAACTCCGTAAAATCCCCGCATTTGACACCCGTTAGGCCCGTACACGGACGCCCCGAAACCGCCCTTCCGGGCGGTCCCGTCCGATAATCCCCCCTTGCGAATTCAAAATAGCGACACATACACACTCCTCCAATATTTCGCTTCCCCAATCACTGCGCCCTGCATAACATAATAGGTATAACATTTCGCCTGTCCTGGAGATCCCGACATGGCTAGCCTCCTTCCGCTGCCCCCCGCAATCGTCGGCGAATTCGTCGGCCGGGCCCACGATGACCTCGTCCGCGTCACCGAAATTCTCGGCGCTTACCCCTCCGTCATTAACGCTTCCTGGGATTGGGGCAACGGCGATTACGAAACCGCCCTCGGCGCCGCGTGCCATTCCGGTCGCAAAGATATTGCCGAATTTCTCCTCAATCACGGCGCCAAGATCGACCTCTTCGCTGCCGCCACCCTCGGCAAAACCGCCCTCGTCAAAGCGTTTATTCAGGACAATCCCGACGTTCTCCACGCCACCGGCCCCCACGGCATCTCCCTCGTCGCACATGCTGAGGCCGGTAAGAATCGCGAAACTATCACCTACCTCAAGTCCCTCCTTCACCCCGAGAAGAAGAACCACGCGCGCCACCCCGCCGCAAAATCCAAACCTGCCCCCAAACCCAAACGCCGCAAAGCCGCGTAGGCCGCCGTCCATCCGGACTTCTTTCTTCTTGTTTCCTTCTTCTTGCTTCTCGGAAGACGCCTATGTCCCGCCTCTTCTCCGGCACATCCTTCGACCGCCCACCCATCTGCGATCGCTGTGGCAAACCGCAGCCTGAGTGCCGCTGCCTCACGCTTCCGCCCAAGAAGAAGAACACTCTCTCCACCGGCCTCACCCTCTCTCCCGAAACCGCCATACCGCCGAAAGATCAGGTCGCCAGAATCCGCATCGAGAAACGCAAAGGCAACCGCGAAGTCACCCTCATCACTGGCCTTGAGCACCCCGCCAACGACCTCCCCAAGCTGCTCACCGAACTCAAATCCTCCCTCGGCTGCGGCGGTTCCGTCCAATCCCGCAATATCGAGCTCCAGGGCAACCACTCCCAGAAAACCGTCGCCTTCCTCGAACAGAAAAGCATCAAAGCCAGAATCGTCTAGCGACACGATCCCAATATCCATGTTTGATGAAACAATGAAGATTGGTGCGTCCGTCCTAGTCGACTGCCCAACAAACCGCGTAGTATGATGGCTCTTTTCTTTCTGCGAGTCGGAAGGTTTCGGCATGGCGATTGAGCTAACAGCGGATGCAAAAACGGCAGGAGTGAATCTGGCACATTTCTGGAGTCTGTGCGTGGGGGCGGGCCGGGCGAATGAAGGCCTCAGGGCCGGATGGCGGCAACAACTCAAGGAAGCAGTCCGCGCGTGCGGCTTTCGGTATATCCGGTTCCACGGCTTGTTTCACGATGACATGTTTGTTTACCGTATCGTGTCAGGCAAAGTCGTCTACAACTTTCAGTACGTGGATGATCTTTTTGATGCGTTGCTGGAGATGGGCATTCGGCCGTTTGTCGAGTTGGGTTTTTGTCCCTCGAGTCTCGCGCGCGACCGAGGCACCGTGTTCTGGTGGAAAGCCAATGGCGCGCCGCCCACAGACTATGCACAATGGGGGGAGCTGGTAGGTCGAACAGTGCGTCACTGGGTGGAACGATACGGGATTGAGGAAGTGCGAACATGGTACTTTGAGGTGTGGAACGAGCCGAACCTGAGCTTCTTCTTCAAGGGGACACGGGCCGAGTATTTTGAGCTCTACCGCGTGAGTGTGCAGGCGATCAAGGCCGTGGACAGCCAACTCCGCGTGGGTGGCCCCGCCACGAGCAATTTTGTCTCCGACGGACGCTTCGATGGAGAGACCGAAGGAGCCGCCGGCGAGAGAAGCGAAGGAACAGATATGGAGTCGCGGCCGTGGCGGCCCGTCTGGATAAACGAGTTCCTCAGTTTCTGCGCTCGCGAAAAGCTGCCGGTGGATTTTGTTTCCACACATCCCTATCCGACGGATTGGGCGCTGGATGAAAAGGGACGCGGCAGCACCTACATCCGCGGCGTGGATGCGACACGGAAGGATTTGTCCCTACTCAATGACATGATACGGGCGAGTGCTTTTCCCAAGGCCGAAATTCATCTGACGGAGTGGAATTCGAGCCCATCGCCCAGGGATTTCACGCATGACTATCTGCAGGCCGCGACGTTCATTGTGAAGGTCAATCTGGAGTCGATCGGCCTCGTGGATTCGCTGGCGTATTGGACGTTTACCGATGTCTTTGAGGAAAGCGGTGCCGGAGATGTCCCATTCCACGGCGGATTTGGCATGATCAACTACCAGGGAATCTGGAAGCCGAGTTTTCATGCCTACCGGCTTCTGAACACCTTGGGCGACGAGTTGCTGGCACGCCACACGGGCGGGGGGGTGGGGGGGGTGATCACTCGTGCGAAGGCCACGGGCAAGATCGCGGCACTGGTCTACAACTATCCGGCAGAAGTAAAACAGGCGGTCCCCGCCTCGTTTGATACGCGTGACATCGCCGATCAGACATTAACCCGCGGCCACGCAGAACTCGTTGAGCTTAAACTCACCGGCCTCCGGCCCGGAGCCCCCGTGATGATTGAAACGCTAAGTCGCGGCAACGGTGACGTGATGGCGACATGGCGTGCCATGGGAATGCCGGCCGTATTGTCCCGCGAACAAACCGACGCCGTGCGCCATGCCGGACAGGCAACATTAAAGGAGCAGGCCCAGGCGGACGGGACGGGCCGCCTGATAGTGAAGCGGGAGTTGGACGCCTGGGGGGTGATGAGCGTGCGCGAGGTGTAAGAGTGGACAGTAAAAGCTGCAATCATGTCTTTCCATCAAACTCTTTGCGCCTTCGTGTCCTCGTGGTTAGAATAGATCGGATGTCGACCTGGCTTCTCAAAACCGAACCCTCCACTTACTCTTTCGCCGATCTCGTGGGCGATAAGAAAGCCACGTGGGATGGCGTCGCCAATCCCACCGCGCTGCAGAATCTTCGCGCCATGAAGAAAGGCGATACGCTGATCATCTACCATACCGGATCTGAGAAGGCCGCGGTCGGCCTTGCCAAAGTGATCCGCGCCGCCTACCCCGATCCCAAGCAATCCGACCCCAAACTGGTCGTCATCGATCTCGCCCCGGATCGGCCCCTGGCCCACCCCGTCACTCTCGCCCAGATCAAAGGCGACAAACGTTTCGCTGGTTGGGACCTTCTCCGCATCGGGCGGCTCTCGGTCGTCCCGACCAGTGACGCTCAATTGGCCGCGATCCTCCAACTCGCTGCCCAACCCCACTGAAAGTCGTCTCCACTGGTGGAACCGTGAGTCGTCGCGGCTCTTTGCGTTTCGTTTCTTTTCCAGCGACAATTCGGCGGTGGAGGAATTGTCTATGCGGTATTTGAAACCCATGGCCTGCTTGTTTGCTGTTCTTGTCCTGGCTGCGGCAGTCGCGGCCGAGGAGACGACGCAGCCGAGCGTCACGGTGTCCAGCGAGTCAGTCTCGGGCAAACCCGGACTTACGCCTTCCGACAAACTCGCCATCACCAACGGCACACTCACCATCGCGGGCAAATCCCTGAACTACACCGCCACCGCCGGATACATGTCCCTCAAGGATGAAGCAGGTAAGCCCAGGGCCAACGTGTTCTTCGTCGCCTACACGGCGGGGGGCACGGTCAAGGGTCAGGCGGCGGCGAGTGGTTCGCTGACATTGGTCAGCGGCCAGATAGGAACGGCGACGACGATCCCGGCGGCGGCTCCCGCACCGGCCGCGCGGCCGCTGATGTTTGTGTTTAATGGTGGCCCGGGATCGGCAGCCGTGTGGCTGCACTTGGGCGCGGCGGGGCCGAAGCGGATCGATATACCAGCGGATGGTACGGCTCCGAAGGCGCCGTACCGGTTGGTGGATAATGACGCGTCATGGTTGCCGGCGACGGATCTGGTGTTTGTGGATCCGGTGAGCACGGGGTATTCGCGGCCGGCGACGCCGGAGCAGGGGAAGGAATTTCACGGATTCCACGAGGATATTTCATCGATCGGCGAGTTTGTGCGATTGTATTTGACGAAAAATCAGCGCTGGGATTCACCGATCTTTCTGGCGGGCGAGAGCTACGGCACCACGCGGGCGGCGGGGTTGGCGGAGCATTTGCAGCAGAACGTCGGGGTGAATGTCAGCGGGGTGGTGCTGATTTCAACGGTACTGAATTTTGCGATGCTGGCGCCCCATGAGGGGAACGATTTGCCGTACCTGACCTATCTGCCGACATACACGGCGGTGGCGTGGTATCACGGGAAGATCAAGGGAAAACGTGAGGATCTGCTGAAGGAGGCTGAGCGGTTTGCATTGAACGAGTATACGGTGGCACTGGCGAAGGGGGCCAGCCTGAGCGAGGAGGATCGGGGAAAGGCGGCGGGGAAGATCGCGGAACTGACCGGACTGACCAAAGAGTACGTACTGGCGTGCGATCTGCGGATCGAGCCGTCGCGGTTTGAGAAGGAGTTATTGCGCGGAGATGGGAAAGTGGTGGGGAGGTTTGACGGTCGGTTGACGGGCTGGGCCACCGATCCGGCGAATGATTCGGCGGAGTGGGATCCTTCGTTTGATGGCTTTCTGACGGCGTATACGTCAGCGATGAATGAGTATGCGCGCGGGACGCTGAAGTATGAGAATGATTTGCCGTACGAGGTGCTGACGGGGAAGGTGAATCCATGGAATTACAACAGCGGGGGATGGAGCGGGTACTTGTATGTCGGGGATAATATGCGGAATGCGATGACGCGGAATCCGAATTTGAAATTGCTGATTGCGGCGGGGTGGTACGACCTGGCCACGCCGTACTTTGGGGTGGATTACACGGCGAATCATCTGGGTCTGGCCAAGGATCTGCGGAAGAACATCACGCAGACGTATTACGCGGGTGGGCACATGGTGTATCACGAACGCACGGCGGCTGAGCAGTTGGAGAGGGATGTGGCGCGGATGATTGAGTCAGCGGTTCATTGATTCATTGCGTCATTGGAGACTTGGTAAGTGGGGGGGGGCGAATGACCAATGACCAATGACCAATGACCTTGCGGATTGGGGCGTGGGTGATTGTGCCGTTTCAAGTTTGTGGTGCATCTGGTAGGCTCGGGGGATGAGTGTGAAGGTTGGTGAATTTCTTTCGATGACCGGGCCGGTGGCGCGGCGGATGGCGGGGTTTGAACTGCGGCCGGAGCAGTTGCAGATGGCCGAGGCGGTGGACGCCGCGTTTGAGAAGGGGGAGCATCTGATCGTAGAGGCGGGGACAGGGGTGGGGAAGAGTTTCGCGTATTTGATACCGGCGATCGCCCAGGTGGCCAAGGGAAAAAAGGTCGTCATTTCGACGCAGACGATCAGCTTGCAGGAACAGTTGATCGAGAAGGACATTCCGTTTTTGCGGGCGGTGAGCGGGCAGGAATTTTCGGCCGTGCTCTGCAAGGGAAGGTCCAATTATCTGTGCATGCGGCGGCTGGAACAGGCGAGCCGCAAGGGCCTGACGCTATTTCCCGATCCCAAAACCGTGAATGATCTGGTGATGATCGAGGAGTGGGCTGGGACGACGAAAGAGGGGTCGCTGTCGGACTTGCCGCGGCAACCGGCGTGGCAGGTGTGGGACAAAGTGTGTGCGGAGCACGGGAACTGCCTGGGACGGCGGTGCCGGTATTTTGACGGGTGTTTTTACCAGGCGTCACGGAGGCGGATCGCGAACGGGCAGTTGCTGATCTGCAATCATGCGTTGTTCTTCAGTGATCTGGCGCTGCGGCGTGCGGGCGGGTCGATCTTGCCGAAGTATGATTTTGTGATCCTGGATGAAGGGCACACGGTGGAGGGGGTGGCATCGGATCATTTTGGGATCAGCGTGTCGGAATCACAGGTGCGGTATCTGTTGCACTCGCTGCATTCGGCGAGGACGCATCGGGGATTTCTCGCGACGCTGGACGATCTGGAGGTGCTCGGGGCGGTGGCGGCTGTGGAAGCGGTGGAGGGGGCGTGCGATCGGATGTTTGAGGATTTGGATGAATGGCTGAAAACGCGCGGGCCATCGAATGGACGGGTGCGAGAGAAGAATATCATTGAGAATAAGTTGGGCGGGGCGCTGGAGCAGTTGGCGGCGTCGTTGAAGGGGTTGCTGCTGCAGTTGTCGGCGAAGTCGAAGGGGTTGGCCCGGCCGGTGGAAGATGATCCGCAGGAGGGGGACAAGTTGCGGCCTGAGGAATATGAGATCGAGAAGAACCGGTACGAATTGCAGAGTTATATCAATCGCGTGGGGGGGATCCAGGAGGCGGTGGCGACGCTGCTGACGCAGGAGTTGAAGGATTCGGTGTATTGGGTGGAGTCGACGGGGCGGACGAGCCGGCGGCTGAAGTGGACGTGCAGTCCGATCAATGTGGCGGGGCATCTGAAGGAGAATCTGTTTGATGAGGTGGGGAGTGTGATTCTGACGAGTGCGACGCTGGCGACGGGACAGAGGGGGAAGGCGGCAAAGAAGACGCGGGCCGGGGTGGAAATTGATGAGGAGGCGTTTGAGCCGGTGGCGCGGCGGACGCCGTTCAGTTATTTGCGGTCGCGGGTGGGGTTGGAGACGGGGAGCGAGTTGTTGCTGGGGTCGCCGTTTGATTATGAGAAGCAGATGACGCTGTATCTGGAAACGGGGTTGCCGGCGCCGGATGAGGTGGGGTTTTTGGATCAGGCGATGGAACGGGCGCTGCATTACATCGAGCAGACGCAGGGGCGGGCGTTTGTGCTGTTCACGAGTTATGCGATGTTGGATCGGGCGGCGAAGATTCTGGAGCCGGCGCTGGAACGGTTGGGGTATCCGATGTTTTCGCAGGGGAGCCAACTGACGCGAAGCCAGTTGTTGACGCGGTTCAAAAGCACGCCAAATGCGGTGCTTTTGGGGACGGATTCGTTCTGGCAGGGAGTGGATGTGCAGGGGGAGGCGTTGTCGAATGTGATCATCACGAAGTTGCCGTTCACGGTGCCGGATAAGCCTCTGGTCGAGGCGCGGCTGGATGCGATCCGGGATTCGGGCGGAAATCCGTTCAACGATTACTCGCTGCCGGAGGCGATCATCAAGTTCAAGCAGGGATTTGGGCGGCTGATTCGATCGAAGAGCGATACAGGGATCGTGGTGGTCCTGGATAAGCGGATCGCGACCAAGGCGTACGGGAAGCAGTTTATTGAGTCATTGCCACCATGCCGGGTGGTGCGGGTAACAGCATGACGCTGCTTGGTCACGGCGAATGGTTCAATAGCGGGAATGCCAGGATGTGTGCGTAGCGTGACATTCTCCTTTGAGACGATCGCCTATGTCTTGCACTGGTTTCCTATAATGAGGGGATTGCGAAGATCAGTGACGTTGAGGTTGTCATGGAAGATGCACGGCTTAACGGGGCGGAGGGTTTGCCGAGAGAGAAGCCGTTGGAGCGGCAGATGAACGGTCGCATCTTGGTGGTGGAGGATACGCCGGACATTCAGCGATTGCTCGATCTGCTGTTGCGGACAACGGGGGCGGAAGTGGTGATTGCGGGCAATGGTACCGAAGGGGTGCGGGCCGTCGAGGCGAGCGTGGCGGCCAAGAGGCCGTTTGATCTCATTTTGATGGACATTCAGATGCCGGAGATGGATGGATACACGGCGACGAAGATTCTGCGGAAGCAGGGGTTTCGCGGGCCGATCATTGCGCTCACGGCCTACGCTATGGAAGGGGACCGCGTACGCTGCCTGGCGGCGGGATGCACGGATTACCTGGAAAAGCCGATCGACCACGCGCGGCTGCTCACCATGTGCACGGGGTACATGGCGATTACGCGGCAAGGGTAAGGGCGCATCACGGCTTCGTTTGCTGCTGCGAGGCGATGGCTTCCTTCTTGGTTTTGTCATCTTCGCCGAGCACGTCGTCGACGAGTCCGTAGGCTTTCGCTTCGTAGGCGTCGAAATATTTATCGCGTTCCTGGTCTTCAGCGACTCTTTCCGCGGGCTGGCCGGTGAGTTTGGCGAGCAGGTCGGTGAGGGTTTTCTTGGTCTTGAGGATTTCCTGCGCCTGGATGGCGATGTCCTCGGTCTGGCCCCAGATGCCGCCGAATGGCTGGTGGATCATGACCTTGGCGTGCGGCAGGGCGTAGCGTTTGCCCTTGGTACCGGCCGCGAGGACGACGGCGCCGCCACTCATAGCCTGGCCGATGACAAAGGTCTGGACGTCGCAGGTGAGGAACTTCATGGTGTCGTACATGGCGAGGGTGTCATCGACGGAACCGCCGGGGGAATTGATGTAGAGCATGATGTCCGTGTCTTTGCGGATGCTCTGGAGGTAGAGCAGACGCATGATGACGTTGTAGGAGGAGGCGTAGTTGATTTCACCGACGAGGAAGACAACGCGGTTTTCCAGAAGCATCTGGTCGACGGTCATCTCGCGGTAGCGCTGGTATTCACCGGCGTTACGCGGGGAGTTGCCGAGGTGGCCGGGCGCCAGCGGCAGGAGATGCGGGGCAATGTTGCCCAGCGCTTCGACCTGATACGCGGCGCCGGGGGTGTCGGCAATCCGGGACTGTGTGGGGAGGATCAACTTGCCTTGAGAATCGTAAAGAGCCATTCGTCCATCCTTGTTCAATGGTTGACCGAGAATGATACAGGGGCAGAGGGCGAGTATCCACTATGCGGGGGGCATGAAGTGCGCCGCATGACGCGAAGTTCATGTAGGAAGGCGAAGATGATGGTGGGGGTGACGGTATTTGATGGGGACGATAGAATCCGGGACATCATCAACTGCAGTTGGAGGGACACATGAAACTGGCTGTGATTTTTCCGGTGGTGGCGCCGCCGTTTGCGGCGAAATCGGCGGCGAAGCCGTTTGTGAAGGTGGATAATCGCGAGATTTTCCTGCGGACGGTGGAGTTGTATGCGCCGCGGGAGCGGATCGAGCAGCGGATCGTGGTGGTGCCGCCGGACGACCTGGGAACGATCCAACAGAAATTTGCGGCACATTTGGGGTTTCAGGGCGTTTCGGTGGCGGGTGGCGGGGCGGACTGGTTTTCCTGTGTGGCGCGGGCGCTGGAGAAGCTGAACCCCGAGGTGGAGGCGGTCATCATTCATGATGCGTGCTGCCCGGCGGTGCCGTTTACGTTGCTGGATGCGCTGGAGGAGGCGTTTGAGAAGGCCAAGGGTGTCGCGGGGATCGTGCCCGTGATGCCGACGCGTTGTGGATTTGCGGATATGGGGGGTGGAAAGGCGGTGGTGGAGTACATCGATATGTCGGCGGTGAGCGAGGTGCAGTCGCCGCAGATCTTTTCGCGTAAGGCGCTGGACGCTGCGTATGCCAAGCGCGACAAGGAAGCGAGTTATGTGGATGACGCGGAGATGATTCTGGCGCATGGCGGCAAGATCCTGACGATTGCGGGATCGCGATTCAATCAGCGGATCGATTCGGATGATGCGTTGAAGCTCGCCAAGGACCTGATTGATCGCATGCCCAAGCCGAAGCCCAAGACGCCGTTGACGCCGTTTGATGAGGCGCAGTGGTAGGGCGGTAGCAAGAAGCAAGAATACGGGGGGGGTTACTCGCGTTTATTCTTGGCGAGGTAGAAGCGGCCGATCTTGGCGTCAATGAATTCGCCGGTGTCGGTTTCGAACTGGTATTCGCCTTCCATCGTGCCCCATTCGGTGCGGAGGGGGCAGAAGCTGGTGTATTTGAAACCTTCGCCGGGGGCGAGGCGGGGCTGTTGTCCGATGACGCCTTCGCCGCGGACTTCTTCGGTGGTGCCGGTGCCGTCGATGATGATCCAGTGGCGGTTGCGCAGTGTGACGGTGCGGGGGGATTCGTTGACGATGACGATGCGGTAGCCGAAGACGTAGCGGTGGTCGTCGGGCGAGGATTCATCGGGCAGGTAATAAGCGGTGGCGCCGACGCGGATGCCCTGCGTACTTGTATCGCTCAGTTCCGGCGAAGGCATGCGTTGATCTCCCATGTGACTCGGAACGCCATTATATACCATTCCGGCGGCCCGCAATGGCCACGACGTCAAGTAGCCTGCCTATAATCAACAAACCTTTTCTTGTTCTTGTAGAAGGAAGAATCATGAAACTTGCTGCTTCGGTGTTCGCGGCCGTTGTTGTTCTGGCATCTTCGCTGGTCTTTGCCGACACGTATGCCGTCGATCCGGTGCATTCGTTCGCCATGTTCCGCATACGGCACATGAACACTTCGTGCGTCTATGGGCGGATCAACGGGCCGGAGGGGACGATCAGTTACGATGCGGCGGCGCCGGAGAAGTCGAGTTTTGAAATCACGCTGAAGGCTGAGAATATTGATACGGCCGTGGCGGCGCGCGATAACCATCTCAAGTCGCCGACGTTCTTCAATGCCAAGGAATATCCGACGCTGACGTTCAAGTCGACGAGCGTCAAGAAGGCTGATGACACCCATCTGGACGTGACGGGCGATCTGACGATTCATGGGGTGACGAAGTCGGTGACGATTTCGCTGGAAGTGGCGGGCACGGGCAAGGACATGAAGGGCAAGCCGATCATCGGCTTTGAGTCGACTTTCACGATCAAGCGGTCCGACTTCGGCATGAAGGAATTCGCCGGTGTCGTGGGCGATGAAGTGCGTATCACCGTCGCCATGGAGGCGGACCAGAAGTAAGGCGTACGGCTACGAATTGGTGATGCCCGGTTTGCGATCAGAGTGAGATTGGACCTGCATTCATGGATCCCACCAAGTTTGCGTTGGCATTGTTGGCTGCGATGGGGTGTGTCGCCGCGGTAACGCTGCTCGCGGCGGTGGCCACGCGCAAGGCCTCGCCGGAGCGACAGGCTTCGCTGATGCCGCTGGCATTGGCGGCGGGCTTTGTCGTGGGGTATCTGCTCCTCTTCGAGATGCCGCGGAAGTTCTTCGCGGAGCTTTGGCAGATGCCGCTGCTCATCGCGGTGCTGATCGGCGGTGCATCAGTGCCGGCGATTGCGTTTCCGCGGAAGCTCGTGGCCGGGCCGATCCGGTTGTTTCTGGTTGTCGTGTGCAGCTTGATCGCCGTGGGCCGCAGTAACTTTGAGCATCGCTGGTTCACGTTTGCACTGCTGGTCGGCACACAGGTGTTGATGCTGCTGACCCTCAAGCCGCTGGCGCGGAGCCGCATCACGGCCGGGGCGGTGCCGCTGGCGTTTTGTCTGGCGGCTGCAGCGTCGGCGTTTGTCGTGCTTTATGCGATCGATCAGCGATTGGGACAGATGCTGGCGATTTTCTCGGCCGCGATGGGGATTGCGGCTTTGCTGGGGTTGCTGCGGATCAGCGAGACGGTCGTGCGTGGCGGGGTGGGTTTTTCGGCGATTCTTCTGACGATCCTTTGTGCCATAGCGGTCTACTATAACGAGGCGGTGCCGCTGGTGGTGTTTCCGCTTCTGGCGGCGGCGCCGCTGGTGGCGATCGTCGGATTTCTTCCGGCATTGCAGAATCGCAAGTGGTGGTGTCTGGGGGTAATCGCCGCGTTTTCGGCAGGTGTGCTTGCTCCGGCCGTGGTCATAACGGTTTGGCATGCGCCTTCGCCGTTTTGATGGACCGGGCCCGCGACGTGGCATCGAACAGAGGTCTCCCCTAGAATCGGCAGCATGAGCGATGTGCCTTATGACAAGCCGGTGTCGCGATTTCTTTCCAGCAATGCGATCACGCTGCGGGATGACATGACGGTCGATCAGGCGCTGGCGCAACTGCGTGGGCAGCCGATGGCGGGCGAATCGCAGATTGTTTATTTCTATGTGATTGATGCCCAAGGCATGCTGGTCGGGGTATTGCCGACGCGCCGGCTCCTGCTCTCTCCGGCGGGGGCGGCAATTCGGGATCTCGTGGCGCCGGGTCTGATCACGCTGCGGGAATCGGACACGCTTTTTGATGCGCTCGAGCTGTTTGCGATGCATCGGTTACTGGCGATCCCGGTGGTCGATCGTGCGGGGAAATTCCTGGGGATTCTCGATGTGTCCACGTATACCGACGAAGTGTATGACCTGGCGCAGAACCGCCAGCTCAACGAAGTCTTTCAGCTCATCGGATTGCATCTGGAGGAGTTTCGACACGGGTCTCCGCTGAAGGGTTTGCGCGTCAGGCTGCCGTGGTTGTTGTGCAATATTGTGGGGGGATTGGCCTGTGCAGGACTGGGGGCGCTGTTCGATCAGGTGGTGCAGCAATTCATTATTCTGGCGTTATTCATTCCCATGATATTGACGTTGGCGGAGTCGCTGTCGGTGCAATCGATGACCTTGGCGATTGAAGCAGCGGCATCGAAATCAAAATCCGCGGCGGGCTTGATGCGGGAGGCGCTCACCGCGCTGCTGCTGGGTGCCGGGTGCGGCCTGCTGGTGGCGGGGATCTCGCTGTTCTGGAAACAGCCGTTCATTGTGCCGGTGGTGATTGGCGGATCGGTGGCGGTGTCGATGCTCTTCGCCGGGCTGCTGGGCCGGGCCGTTCCGAAGCTGATTTACCTGCTGAAGCTGAATCCGCGGATTGCGTCGGGTCCGGTGACGCTGGCGGCGGTCGATATCACGACGGTGACCGTTTATCTTTCGGCAGCGACGCTCTTCTTGCTTAAACATTGATCGCGCCTTTACACTCTCGCCATGTTTGAACGAGTCCTCAGGATTTTCCGCAAGCCGCCGCTATCGCTCGACAAGAGGGGACAACGTTTTGCGGCACGACACCTTCGCAAGCAGGGGATGAAGATTTTGGCGCAGAATGTTCTGTGTCCGGGCGGCGAGATCGACATCCTGGCGGTGGAGGGCGACGAATTGGTCTTCGTGGAAGTGCGGTCGCGGAGTTCCGAGGAGTTTCTGACGCCGGAAGGATCGATTCGTCACGACAAGCAGCAGGCGATGCTGCGGGCGGCCCGGCATGTGATGACGAGCCGGCATATTCGTACGCTCAAGCCGCGGATCGACGCGGTGGCCATTGTGTGGCCGAACGGCGCGGCAACGCCGACGCTTCGCCATCACCGTGCGGCGCTGGCGCTTTCAAATTGGTAAAGGAAACACATGCTTACTTATCCGGTGGGAATCTACATTAACTGGTCCGCTTACGATGAGCTCTCCGATAGAGTTGAGCTCACCGAAGAGATTGCCATGACGCAGTTGGAGCACATGATCCGGCTGCGAAAGCTCGGTGCCCGCCTGGATTATTACATGATGGACGCCTTCTGGTATGCACGCGACGGCGGCTACCGCACCTTTCGCAAGCCGCACTGGCCGGATGGGCCGGACCGCTGGCTGAGCCGCTGCGCGGAGGAAGGCATCAAGCCGGGGCTGTGGCTGGCGACGAACTCGACCTGGTGCAACATCGATGTTCTGCCGGAGTGGCAGTCTTCGCTCGATCCGACCTCGGGACGCCTGACGTTCGCTGAGGGCGGTTACCGCGAGCATCTCTTTGCCACGCTGGATATGTGGTATCGCCGCGGGGTGCGGATGTACAAGTGGGATTTCGCGGCGCTCGACGCCGCGACGCCCGCGATGCGGCGATCGCTGCTGCCGGAGGAAATTCGCGCGGCCAACATTTCGGCCTTTCGCACGGCGATGCTGGAGTTCCGCCGCAGCCACCCGGACTGCCTGCACATCGGCTACAACGGCTATGAACAGTGCGACATTCAGAGCGGCACCGGCGTGCCGCTGTGCAAGGCGATCAGTACCGAGTGGCTCGATATTTTCGATTCGCTCTACTGCGGCGATCCGCGCCCGGCCGATGTGCCCGCGATGAATTTCTGGCGGTCCAAGGATATCTACACCGATCACATGGTGCGGGTGTACGAATTCAACGGTTATCCGCTGGCGCGCATCGACAATGCTGGCTTCATGATAGGCACGACGCTCACCTGCTACTGCCGCGGCAAGGAGGCGTGGAAGGCAATGCTGCTGCTGTCGCTGGCGCGCGGCGGCAACTGCAACACCTACTACGGGAATCTCGACCTGCTCACGGATGAGGAGGGACGCTGGGCCGCCAAAGCGCAGTCCTTCTTCTGGCCGGCGATTCAACGGCAATCCATTCGCCTGCTGGGCGGAATGCCCGGCGACTTCGTGCCCTACGGATATGAGGCATGGGATGAACGCGGCACGCTGCTGACATGGGTGAATCCCACGCAGGAATTCGTTGAGATCGCGGTGCCTGCCGGCGCTCGAATTCTGTTTGCCGATGAGCGGCTGCCGGAACTTCGCGGCGGTAAGGTGAAGCTGGGACCGGAACAGATGGTGTTACTGGGCGTTGGCGGATTTGCCGACGCCGCGTGTGATCTCGGTCTCGAACCGGATGTGCGGATTGTGAAAGCCATCGCGCCGGTTGCGGCCACGTTCAAACAAACCGACCTCGCCACCTCGACCACCCTGACGCCGTCGTTTACCGGAACCCTGCGCATCGTCATGCGGCAGACGCACTGGTCACGCAACGTCTTCGTGCCCAAACGTATCAACGGCGGCAAGGGTCCCACAGGCACTTCGCTGGGAAAAGTCCTGACTCTCGCGGTGCGAAACGCTTCGACCGGTGCAGAGATTCCTGTACGCATCAATTACGACAAGGTGATCTGGAGCGCCCTGAGCTGGGCGGTGGGGGAGTGCGAGGTGAAAGCCGGTGAGCCGCTGGAGATCCGCGCTGGCACGACCGAGAAGGGCGTACGAATGGATGTGTCATTGCACAGCGTTTCGTATTGATGGCGTCATCCGTAGAGTGGCAGTCCGGTGAACTTGCCGTTGAGAACTTTCTCGGCGTCAGCGTTGAGCCATTTGTCGAGGATGGTGGCGTAGATCTGGCGGAAGTCGACTGTGTATTTCAGGTCGCCGTCGTCCAACTGAGTGAGTGACGGGTACGTGCCGTAGAGGCCGGCCTTCACTTTGCCGCCGAGAACGAACATGGGCGCCGCGGCGCCGTGGTCGGTGCCGTTGGAATCATTCTGGTTGACGCGCCGCCCGAATTCCGAAAAGCACATGGCGGTCACTTTACTGTCGAGCCCCTTGGCGCCCAGGTCCTTCATAAAGGCGGCGAGACTGGTCGCGACATGGCCGAGCAGGGATTCGTGGCCGGCGACCTGGTTGGCATGGGTATCGAAGCCGCCGATCTGGCAATAGAACAAACGCGTGCCGAAGTTGGCGTGGATCATCTGGGCGATGAGTTTCAGCGACGGCCCGAGGCCACCGTAGGGGTAGACGGCATCGGGCTTGTAGCCGGCGGAGAGTTTGCGGATTTTGTCGGCCGAGATGATGGCATTCGTGGCCTGGCGCGAGAGGTATTGGAGGGCGGGAGACTCCGCTCTAGCAGCGTTAATCTCGCGGATGAATTCGTCGGTCAGTTTCGCATCGAGCGGATTGGCCCCGTCGATACGCAGGCGGAAATCCTCCAGCGAACTGATGGAGGGGACGGGGGCGCCATCGGCTACGAGGGCCTGGGGCAGCTCGCTGCCGATGTTGGCCGCCACGATGGGCGAATTGGTGCCCTTCAGGCAATGGTCGAGATAGTGGCCGAGCCAGCCGCAGGGTTCGAATTTTTTCGGGTTGGCGGTGTGCCAGATTTCCATGGAGCGGAAGTGGGAGCGGTTGGGCTGGGGGTAGCCGCAGCCGTTGACGATGGCGAGTTTGCCGTCGTCGAAGAGTTGTTTGAAGCCGGTCATGCCGGGATTCAGGGCCAGTTGATCGTCGAGTTTCAGCAGGCGGTCTTTGATGGCGATCTTGGGCCGGGCCTTGAAATAGGCGTCGTTGCCCAGGGGTACGACGGTGTTGAGCCCGTCGTTCCCGCCGGAGAGTTGCACGACGACCAGCACGTTGTCATTGGAGACATCGGCATTGCCGGCGTTCTCGGCGAAGGCGAAGCGCTGTAGGAACGCAGGCATGGATCCGGCCAGGCTTACGACGGAGAGTCCCTGCAGGCCGACTTTCAGCAAGTCTCGACGGGTCGTTTGCATCCCAGGCTCCTTGTGCATGGCAGAACGTGGCACGATCAGCACAACTGGTATTCGGGCGTGGCCATCATGAGATGAATCAGGTTGCGAATGGAGGTGTCCGCGGCGGCGTTAAACACGAACGCGGCGGGCTTGCCGTGGGCGTCGCGGTTGAGGAACGCGATAAACTTTTCGCGCTCTTCGGAAGTGATTTGCCCGTCGAGCAGCACGGCCGAGAAATGAGCGACGATCTGCTCGGAGGTTGTGATCTTTCGTTGGTCGAGGAATCCCCGCACATCGTTCCTGCGGGTGAACTCTTTGCCATGCTGGTGGGCCATGGCCATGCCGAAGTTGTAACGCATCAGCAGGGTATTGGCGTTGATCCAGGCCTCTTCGCCGTCCCAACCTTTCACGCTGGGCGGATACATGATGGGCTGCCCCATGGTGGTCATGGATTTGAGCGAGTTCTCCACACTCGGCTTGCCGCCCATTGCAGACATGGCAAGGTCCGCGGAGATCACCAGCTCGCATGGCCCCTTGATCTTGCTGCGATACGCCCAGGCGCTGAAAAACATGCGACTCTGCAGCATTTCGCGGAGCACGGGTTTGATTTCCCATTTGCTGTCGATGAGACGCTGGACATAGTGGGCGATGACCTCATCCCCCGGTGCGGGATGTACGAATTCGCGAAGCATTTTGCGGCTGATGTGTTTTGCGGATTCGGGCCGGGCGAGGATCAAATCCACCACCTCGTCAGAACCGAACTTGCCGCGATTGCCGAAAATTTCCTTCTCGCCATCATCGAAAAGCTTGGGATCGAGCTTCCCCGCATCGGCGCGGATGCTCCAGCCGGTGCTGGCGCGGGCGACTTCTTTGACATCCTGTTCGCTGTAGTTGCCGATGCCGAGGGAGAAAAGCTCCATCAGTTCGCGGGCATAGTTTTCGTTGGGTTTGCCCTTGCGGTTGAATTGTCCGTCGAGCCAGATGAGCATGGCCGGATCGCGTCCGACGGCCACGAGCAGATCGCGGAAGTTGGCCAGTCCCAGTCGGCGGAACAACTCGATCTGCCGATGCATGTGCATCGGGTTGTCGATCTTTCCGAGGCTGGTGGCGAAATGGTTGTGCCAGAAAAGGGCGATGCGTTCCTGCATAGGCCGCGGCGAGCGGAGCATGCGATAGACCCACCATTGCTGGGCGGCATCCGGCTTGGTGAACGGGGACATGAACCCTTCGAGCTGGTCGAGCAACGGATTCATCGGATCGTCGTTGGGGTCGTAGGCGAAGAGCCAATCGAGAACCTCGCTGGGCGACTTGCCGGCAAAGCGGTCCATGCGCTCGGCGGTGAGTCCGAACGCGGTGCGGCGGAGCAGATGCCCCAACCAACGGTTGTCAAAGGGATCATTTTGCGTCGGCACGAACGGATCGTACGGATGTACAGGCAGCCCCACTGGTTCCACCATGAGCGTCTCCTCCGGGCAAGGGACATTCGGTGAACCGACGGTGTCAAAACGTAAATGCCGTCACTTCCGCCTAACGATCACGGAGGAAGCATCTACGATAGTAGCAACGTTTACCACTTCTTCTGATTGCCGTAAAGAAAATATTCCATCAGGTCGAAGCCTTGCTGGATGTGCAGATCACTCTGCCGGGCGGCGGATTCGGTATAGGGAAGAGCCTTGTCTTGCCGGGGCGGCATGGCGGTGCCCGCGATTGCGAACGGAACCGGCTCATCGTAGTGCTTCCGTGTCATGCACTGCGTGGCATGGTCCGGCATGATCAGCATTCGCCATTCCGGATAGGTCTGTAGCTTCTTAAGCACCGGGCCGACCACATGCGTATCGATCGCCTCAATGGAGGCGATTTTTTCGTTGTAGTTGGCGGCATGCGAGGCTTCGTCCGGCGCCTCAACGTGGCAGCAGACGATGTCGTAATTGTCGAGCGCATCGCAGGTGACTTTTCCCTGCATGGCGTAATCGGTGTCGTGATAGCTGGTGATGCCGGGGCAATCGAGGTTTTGCCAGCCGAGAAGGTTCGCGATGCCGCGGAGCAAATCAACAGCGGTGATCATCGCGCCCTGTTTGCCGAAGCGTTCCTTGAACGGCGGCACATTGGCGGCCTTGCCCTGACCCCAGAGCCAGATGTGGGTGGCCGGGTTTTCGCCGAGATCATGGCGGGTCAGATTGATCTCATGATTTTTGAGCACCTCGTGGCTCTTGTTGATCAGCGCGGTGAGGATTTCAGAACCCTTGCCCTTGGGCATGTGTCCCTTGATGGGTTGCTCGGGGATGTCGTGAGGCGGGGTGCATTTGAGCCCGGTGAAATCGCCGCCGCGGTAGGTCATCAGGTGGCGGTAGCTGACGCCAGGATAGAAGGTCAGCGGCGTGGTGCCGGGATCGGGGGCGAGCACTTTGCGGACTTCATCGAGGAGGATGCGTGCTTCCTTATCGCCGATGTGGCCGGCGGAGTGATCCATCATGACGCCGTCGATGATGGTGACGAGGTTGCAGCGGAAGACCCAATCCTGCTCCGCATCAAGTTGAAGCCCCATAGCAGCAGCTTCGAGGGGCGCGCGGCCGGGATGGTACTTGGCCGGTTCATATCCCAGCAGACAAAGCGTGCAGACATCGGAGCCCGCGGAGTACCCGGGCGGTGTGGTGCGGACCGTTCCGAGCTTGCCGTTCTTGGCCACCCAATCCATGTTGGGCTTTTTTGCGACTTCAAGGGGCGTCTTGCCCTTGAGGTCATCGATAGGGGTATCAGCGGCGCCGTCCGGGATGATTAGGGCGTATTTCATTTCTTTTTCTTCCGTTGTTTGATTTTTGCGAGTTTTCGAGCTTTGGGTGCTTAATCTACTGAAGGACGCGGATACGGACGGTAGGGGCGGTGATCGTTTTCAGTTGGTCGATCTCCTTGATCGCCTTGAGCACCGCACCGTCCTTGGCTTCGTGGGTGGTGATCACGATGGGGACGGAATGGCCGACCTTGCTCTCGGGCTGGTTGATCGCCGCCAGCGAGATGCCGTGCTTGCTGAGGATATTCGTGATGTGCGCCAGGACGCCGGGGACGTCCAGAGCCGTCACGCGGAGGTAGTTTCGCGAGATGATCTGGCTGCTGGGAAGAAAGTTCAATTTCTTCTTGTCGGTCAGAATCGGCAGGTTGGCAAAGAGCAGTTGGGCCGTGCCCAGGGCGATCTCCAGGATGTCCGAAATGACGGCGCTGCTGGTGGGCTTGCCGCCGGCGCCGCGGCCGTAGTACAGGGTCTGGCCCGCCGCGTGTCCATAGACGCTGATGGCGTTGAATGAACCGTGGACGTTGGCAAGCATCTGATCGACACTGACGAAAGTCGGGTGGACGCGCAGGCTCAGGCCGCCTTCCGTCTTTTCGCCGATGGCCAGCAGCTTGCAGACGTAGCCGAGATCGCGGGCGTATTTCAGATCGACATCCGACAGCTTGTCGATGCCCGAGACTTCGATCTTGTCGAACGGGACTTCCGCGCCGAAGGCCAGGCTGCTGAGGATGGCGAGTTTGTGGGCCGAGTCGGTGCCGTTGACGTCGAATGTCGGATCGCGCTCGGCATAGCCGGCGTCCTGCGCCCCTTTGAGGGCGGCTTCGTAGCTCTGGCCGTTCTGCGTCATCTGGGTCAGGATGTAGTTGCACGTGCCGTTGACGATGCCCACCACCCGGCTGATGTCATTGGCCAGCAGACTTTCGGTCAGGGCGGCGATGATCGGGATCGCACCGCCACAGGACGCTTCGAACTGCACGCAGGTGCCGGCCTTTTTCGCGGCGGCGAGGATTTCCTTGCCGTGGGTCGCCAGCAGGTACTTGTTGGCCGTCACGACGTGCTTGCCAGCCTTGAGCGCCTGGAGCACGAAGGTGCGAGCCGGCTCAAGTCCCCCGATGAGTTCCACAATGACGTGCGTTTGTGGGTCTTTCAAGGCGATGCTGAAGTCATCGGAGATCAGTTTTTCAGGGATGGCGGCCTGGCGGGCGCGATCCTTGTCACGCTCGATCACATGGCGGAGTTGCAGCGTTACGCCGGCCCGCTGCTTGAACAACGCCGTTTCGTTTCGCAGGGCCTCCGACACAGCAGAGCCGATAATCCCGCAACCCACTACCGCAACGCCAATTGAACCCTTGGGCATGATGAAATCTCCAGTCTTTTCAGCCGGGGTAGGATACCGCGAAGTTCTGCGCCGCGAAACATTGTCGCGGCTCCTATGCCGGAGGCAGATAGCGATGGCGTGCATTGAATGGGAATCTTGGTCCGCTCATTTCTGCCCCGAAATCCCGTAGGGATACCGATATCCAGTATTCGCCGTGCTAGGAATCCACTGCACTCCGTTACGGGCTTCCCACGCCTGCTGAAAAAAATATTTGAAAAATCAGAGATACCACTTGCCTTGAAGCCATTTCGGGCCAATAGTTCTTTGTAGGGGCTACTTGCATTTCTTTTGGTTGTTTACAAGCGTCGCGGTGTGCGGGCGTTTCTTGCATGGGACAAGGAGATCGTCATGACCGAGATGAACAGTACGTTGGGTGGAGTGTCAACCTCGTCTTCGGAACGGGAGGCACTGAAGCAGAAGGTGGTCGCGGCCAAGGAAGCCGTGGCGGATCTGGCGGGCGAGGCGAAGCGCTATGCTTCGGGCCGCATGTCAGACCTTCGTGGGCATGCCGTGGACTGGGCCCACGATGCCAAGGAGAAGGCGGGCAACGCCAATGAGGCGGTGACCGGTTTCGTGCGGCGGAATCCGTACAAGTCGCTGGCGATAGCGGCCGGTGTTGGTTTGATCGCCGGCCTGCTCATCAAGCGTCGCTGAGCGCCGCCGGCGCCGTGCATTCCCTGTATTGATGGCGGCGCTGTATGCTGGTGAGTCGTCGCACGTGCCGTCTTGCGCCACGTGGGCGTATTACGCCGTGCGCTGCGGGTACTGTGGGACTACTATGGATCAGACATCCGATCCGACTGCCAATCCCCTCTCCGAGCCAAATGCTCCGGACGGTGGTGCGTCTACGCACGAAGTGCAGCCCTCCGCCCCCGCAGACGCCAAGATGCCAACTCCCGACGATGCGGCCGAAGGGCTCGGCATTAAGGCAATCGTCCAGTCGCTTCTGCGCCTGGTCGATATCCGCTATCGCATCTGGCTGACCCGCGCCAAACTCACGGCATTGCGGCTGGCCCTCTTTGCAACGCTTTGGATCGTGGCCCTGCTCGTCGGCGTCCTGGCGATCGTCTTCCTCTACATCGGCCTGTTTCGCGTGTTAACGGACTTCGTCGGCATCCCCACCGCATGGGCCTTCCTCATTTTCGGCGGCGTCCACGCGATCGTAGCGGCGGTGCTGGCGTTCATCGGCGTTCACTGGCTCTCCGCCAAAGATACGCGGGACAAAAAACCCCCAACCTCAGCAACGCATGAAGACGCCAAACCGGAGAGCAATTGATGATCGGCCTTCGAAGACAACTTCAGGAACTGGAAGATGAGCATTCAAGTGAGGTCAAGAACCTCCATGACGCGTTCTGCCGGACTAAGAGAAATCTGGCTCCGGCGCAGTTAGTACGCGCGCATCCCATAGCGGCGATGAGCGTGGCGGCGGCTGTGGGCTATTTGATTGTCCCGCGGCGCTCGCCGCGCTTCATCGTCGTTCGGGATGAACAGGCCAAGGATTCGCCTGCCGAGACGCGTAATCATTCGTGGTTCTTTGAGGCGGTGGCGAAAGTTATTCCTGGTGCCGAAAAGTGGCTCGCGCCGCATACAAATAACGGTCACAGCCACAAATCTTCATCAGAAAAGCCGATCCCCGAAGAACATCCGCAAGGCCGGATTGATCGCCTGCTTAAAATTGTGGTTATTGAAGCGTTGACGCTGCTGCTTTCCAAGGTGGATGTGATGCAGGTGATCCACGCGTGGATCGAAGGCGTTTCCGGCAAACCTTCCGCGCAACCGGCCGAAGCCGGGGCGCACGCCGACGATCCGACGGATGGCCGGTGGCGCCAAGGTAATGCGCCGCACAATTAACGGATGATTTTTTGACGGACGCTTACCGGCGGCGCTTCTTGTAGAATTTGCCGGTGAGCGGACGTACCGACGCGCTCGGTTGCACTTCACCAAATCCCGTCGGCTGATATCCTTCGACGATGGGTTTGGCGGGTTCGGTGGGCGTCTGTGCCGCGGGGGCAGCCGCTTCCGCATTGTGCCCAGAACCGTGGTCATCGCCGTCTTCATGATGCCGGCGGGCGGGTTCGGGTGAAGGCTTGAAGGCTTCAATCTTGTATTCTTCTAGCAACTGGTTGATCAGTTTTTCAATTTCCGTCTGCAATTGACCCTGGCCGTGCGCGACGAAGGTGAAGGCCTTGCCGGTAGCGCCCATGCGTGCCGTGCGGCCGACGCGGTGCACGTACACTTCCGGGTCTTCCGGGATGTCGTAATTGACCACGTGCGTGATTTCGTGGACATCGATGCCGCGGCTGGCGAGGTCGGTCGCGACCAGCACGTGAATCTTTCCCGTCTTGAAACCGCGCATGACCCGTTCACGCTTATTCTGCATGAGATCGCCGTGAATCGGCGAAGCGGCGATGCCGTCCTGGCTGAGTCCCGCGGCAACTTTATCAACACTGCGCTTGGTGCGGCAGAAAATGAGCGCCAGCGTCGGCTTTTCCTGCCGGAGAAGCATCTTGATCGCACGCTGTTTGTCCCACGGATTCACGGCGACGACGTATTGCGTGGCCGCAGCAACTGTGAGTTGCTCTTCCTTGTTCGTCGTGAAGATCCGCGTGGGATTGGTCATGTGCCTGTGAACCATGCGCTCGATGTCGTCGCTGATCGTTGCGGACACGAACATGGTCTGGTGCGGGGCGGTGCAGCCGGCCAGGATTTTGCGGATGTCGTCGCGGAAACCGATGTCGAACATGCGGTCCACTTCATCGCAGACGACAAAACGCATGTTGTTGAGCGGAAGAACGCCGCGATCCATCAGATCGATGATGCGCCCGGGCGTGCCGACGATCACGTGCGGTTGCCGGCCGAGCAGTTTGAGCTGGCCGGAGATTTTCGTCCCACCATAGCAGAGGCCGAAGCGGACGGGCTTGTGCTTGGCGAAACGCACCATTTCGGCTTCGACCTGCACGGCCAGTTCGCGCGTCGGGACGACGACGATCGCCTGGAAGGGCACATTCAAATCGAGCTTCTGGAGGATGGGCAGGCCGAAGGCGGCCGTTTTTCCAGTGCCGGTACGCGCCTGGCCGAGGACATCAGTGCCGGCAAGGGCGACGGGAATCAACTTTTCCTGAATTTCCGAGGGAGTATGGAAGTGGATGTCCGCCAAGGCATAAAGGAGCGAAGTCTCCAGACCCAAGGCGGCAAATGCCTGGGGGAGTTCGATCTTCGTGTGGTGGGGAATGGGCACCGCGATATGCGAAAGATTATGCGGGGTATCCAGGCTTTGGTCTTCCGAGGGGTCGATCGTGCCATCGGCGCGCATCGGCGCTGGTGCGGAGGGCTGCATCATGGGGCGTTGCCCGCGTCCGCGGTTGCGTCCGCCGCCACCGCCGCCGTGCCTTCCGCGATTTCGCTGCGAATAGGGGCCACCTGCAGGGCTGCTATGGGAGCTTGGAGCACCTTGAGAGGCCGGAGAAGAGTGTGACGTGGGAGGAGTAAACGAATTCTGGGGGTTTTCAGTCATAGTCATATAAGTGTACGCCACTGGTGAACATGCGGCAAGGCGGATGAGTGGTGGGGCGGGGAATCAGGCGGTTTTTTTGGGGGCGGCAAGGGGTGGACGGTTCCAGCGGGTGCGCAGGGTGTTGATGGAATGCAGCACGAACGGTCTGTGGATCAAGTAGCGTTCGGCGGCATATTTTCCGGGAATGTCGAGCAGCGAGACGGCCATTAGCATGAAAATGAGACCGGGGCCGGGGATCATCGGAACGGCCATGATGATGCCCAGGATCAGCATTAGCACGCCCGCAATGTTCTTGAGCACTAGGAGCAGGATACGCAGGAGCGGATGCCTGCTCGAGGCAAGTACCGGTTGCCGGGTGTCGTGCAGGAAATAGTCGGCAGGCAACCTGAGAACAACCATCAGCCCGACGAACAGGCCCGAGACCGACAGGATGATGGAACCAGCGGTGAGCCACCATACGTTGTGAACGAGCCAGCCAATCATGGTTCTCTCCGGCGGGGGTCAAATTAGGCCAGGCGCAATTGGCGTTTGATCGCCACTTGCGCCAAGAGGGCCGCCTGCCGGATGGCGCGCTTCGGATTGGCTTCGGTGTCTTCCACGACAATCGCGTCGCCGATTTTGGGAACAATACGGATGCGGCAACGTTTGTCGCCTCCGCCTCGGCGTCCGTTGCGATCGGAAAGCTCCACGTGCGCCAGCGTGATGTCCGCGATGAATTGCCGGAGTGAGGACATGACGTGATCCTCGATGAAGGTGCGTAGCAGGCGCCGTAGCACGATCCGCTGCGTCGTGATTTGGATTTTCATGATGCCTCCTGTGTGTGGTGGAACAATTTCCGATGAATACGTCAGATCAATCTTCAGCCAATCCGTGGTGTTGCTCGCGCAAGGGGCCCTGGGAACCAGAAGGTCCGGATGGTCCCGCGAGGATTGCCGTAAAAAGGATCAAGCCGGCGCAACCCGCGGCCAGAAACGCCCAGCGTCGGGGTCCATGGAAAAGCCCTTTGATCCAGTTCCAATTGAGCGCAACGTGCAGCACCGCCAGCGCCAGGAATACCAGTGCGATGATCAGGTGCAGTTCCGTCCACTCATGGCGCGGTATTCCCCAGACGGCGGCGCTGCCACGCCCTTCCATACGGAATTCCAGCAGCAGGCCAGTGGCGGCCAGACTGCATGAAACCAGGTAAAGCAGTACGTTACTGACTCTGAGGGCCAAAGCTTTCATGGTGAAATCTCTCACAAATACTGCGAAAAAACACGCGATTCCTTGATCCGACGCGTTCACATGTTCTCTCCACTACGCGTCATTCGGGTCCAGAGTTCGCACATTTTTGCGGTTATTCGGGTTGCCGGATTACAGGAGAAAGTCGCGATGGCTTTTGGAGGCGCAGGCCGGGGAGGGGTGGGATGGAGACGCTGTGTCCGATTTTGCGGTGCCGTGAGCGGGGGTGACGGGAGAAACCCAGGACGGTATACTGCGGGGCATGATGACGGTGCAGTCGATCTTCCAGCCGTTTCGACTTTGACCCTCAATGAACTTGAGGGCTGCGGGGAGCCTGCAGGGCTCACCCGAATCCTTGCCGCATCAGAAATCTGGAATTATCGTTAACGGTTTGCTTTTCCCTCACCTCACCACGGTCGGAGTGCTTTATGCCCGGTTACAACCCCAGTGCCATCGAAAAGAAATGGCAGCAGTATTGGAACGAAAAGAAGGTTTACGCCACGAATGTGAAGGATACGGCGAAGCCGAAGTACTACGTGCTCGATATGTTCCCCTATCCCAGCGGCCAGGGACTGCACGTGGGCCATCCGGAAGGGTACACGGCCACCGACATCATCGCGCGCTACAAACGGGCCAAGGGTTTCAATGTGATGCACCCGATGGGGTGGGATG
Organism: uncultured Phycisphaerales bacterium; assembly: GCA_903845195.1. GTDB lineage: Bacteria > Planctomycetota > Phycisphaerae > WQYP01 > WQYP01 > CAIMWO01. The sequence continues at coordinate 89,500 of CAIMWO010000090.1, read as the reverse complement.
CGTTCGGCCTGCCCGCCGAACAGTATGCGATCAAGGAACAGAAACATCCCAGCGTTTTCACGCAGAACAATATCGATCGGTTTCGCAAGCAGTTGCAGTCGCTGGGCTTCTCGTACGACTGGGATCGCGAAGTAGATACGACCGATCCGGGATACTACAAGTGGACGCAGTGGATCTTTCTGAAGCTCTATGACACGTGGTTTGATGAGCAGCAGCAGAAGGGGCGGCCGATCAGCGAGTTGGTCGAGGAGTTTGAAAAGGGAAATTCAGAATTCAGAATTCAGAATTCAGAATTGGGACTGGCCGAGGCAATACGCTGGCGGGATTTGAATGCCACCCAGCAGCGGAAAGTGCTCGCGGGGTATCGGCTGGCGTATGAGGCCGAGGTCCCGGTGAACTGGTGCCAAGGCCTCGGCACCGTGCTGGCCAACGAAGAAGTGATCGATGGGAAATCGGAGGTAGGGCATTTTCCCGTGGAGCGCCGGCCGATGCGACAATGGATGCTCCGCATCACCGCCTATGCCCAGCGCCTGATCGGCGGACTGGATCAGTTGCAGTGGTCCGACTCGCTGAAGGAAATGCAGCGGAATTGGATCGGCCGCAGCGAGGGGGCGGAGGTCCAGTTCAAAGTTGATGGCACATCCGAAACGATCACGGTCTTTACGACGCGGCCGGATACGCTGTTCGGCGCCACTTACATGGTGCTGGCCCCAGAGCATCCGATGGTGCCCGGAATTACCACGCCCGATCAGTTGGCAAAGGTAGAGGCCTATCGAAAGTGGGCGGCATCGCGATCGGACCGCGAGCGGCAGGAAGATACGAAAAAGACCGGAGAATTTACCGGCACGTACGCAATCAATCCGGTGAACGAGCAGCGGATTCCGATCTGGGTCTCCGACTACGTCCTGATGGGCTACGGCACAGGCGCGATCATGGCCGTGCCGGCGCACGATGAGCGCGACTATGAGTTCGCGACCAAGTTCAAACTGTCGATCGTACAGGTGGTGGGGAAGAAGCAGGAAGCAAGCAGCAAGAAGCAAGAAGTGAACGTGCAGAAAGAGGCGTTCTGCGAGGAAGGCATGGCGGTCAACTCGCCCTGGATTGAAGGCCTTCCGACCGCCGAGGCGAAAGCAAAGATCACCGCGATGCTCGAAGAAAAGGGCATCGGCAAGCGGCAGATCAATTATAAAATCCGCGACTGGCTCTTTTCCCGCCAGCGCTATTGGGGCGAGCCGTTCCCGATTGTGCATCTGGAAGATGGCACGACGGTGCGCCTGGCCGACAGCGAATTGCCGCTGCGGCTGCCGGAGTTGGAGGATTTCAAGCCGACAGGAACGATCGATCCTCCGCTGAGCAAGGCGGCCGAATGGGTGAATGTTCACGTGGTAGTGAGTGCCGACAATAGCGCACGCGTCGTTCCGCCAGGCACGCCGGGCGCAGTCAAAGCACGCCGCGAATTGAACACGATGCCGCAGTGGGCCGGAAGCTGCTGGTATTACATTCGCTACCTGGATCCGCGGAATGAGAATGCGTTTGTCGATCCCGCGGTCGAGAAATATTGGCTGGGAAATTCAGAATTCAGAATTCAGAATTCAGAATTGAATTCTGGTGGTGTCGATCTGTACGTCGGCGGCGTCGAACACGCCGTGCTACATCTGCTCTACTCGCGTTTCTGGCACAAGGTGCTGTTCGATCGCGGGTTGGTGACCTGCGATGAGCCATTCCGCCGGCTGGTCAACCAAGGCCTGATCCTGGGCGAAGACAGCCAGAAGATGTCGAAATCCCGCGGCAACGTGGTGAATCCCGATGATGTCGTGCGGGATTACGGGGCCGATTCGCTGCGGATGTTCGAGATGTTCATGGGCCCGCTGGAGCAGGTAAAGCCGTGGTCGACCGCCGGCGTCGAAGGCGTGTACCGTTTCCTGCAGCGCGTTTGGCGGAATCTGTTTGATGAGAATGACGCGCTCAAGATTGTTGTGGCACCGCAGGATGAAGCGATTCGCCGCGCCCTCCACAAGCTCATCAAGAAAGTCGGCGACGACATCGAACGCCTGAGCTTCAACACCGCCATCGCGGCGATGATGGAATTCAACAACGTGCTCGGCAAAGCTCCATCGGTCAGCCGTGAGGTCGCGCTCACGCTTATTCGCATCATGGAGCCGTACGCCCCGCACTTTGCGGAAGAAGTCTATGCACGAATTCAGAGTTCAGAATTCAGAATTCAGAATTCGACAGTAGTGAGTGTCAGTCATTTACCCTGGCCCGAGTATGATCCTGCAATGCTGATCGACGCGACGATTGAGGTGCCGGTGCAGGTGAATGGAAAGCTGCGCGGACGCATCACCATCCCCAACGGCGCCGACGAGGCCACCGCACTAGCCGCAGCATTGGCCGATGCAGAAGTGCAAAAGCATCTGGCCGGCAAGGAGCCGAAGAAGAAGATTTACGTGAAGGGCCGAATGGTCAATTTGGTGGTGTGACATATTTCACCACAGAGTCACAGAGGCACCGAGATCTCACCGAGCCAGTTAATTCTTTAGAAACCTCTCTGTGCGTCCTCAGTTTCTCTGTGACTCTGTGGTAAAGAACGGTTGAAGACTCATGGAACAAACATATCGCAGCATCATCTCCGGCGAGCGGGCAGGAGCCTGGCCGGCGATCTTACGCGCGCTGTTCCTGGTGGTCTCCGCGTTCTATACCGTCGCGGTGGTGCTACGCAATGCGCTGTTCGATCTGGGATTGAAAAAGCAGCATCGCCTTCCCGTGCCGGTGATTTCGGTGGGCAACATCACCACCGGCGGCACGGGTAAAACGCCCACTGTGATCATGATCGTCAAGGAATTGCAGCGCATGGGCCGCAAGCCCGCGGTGCTTACGCGGGGCTACGGTGCGGCAACCGGGAGCAAGCCGGACGAAGTAATGGTCATCGAGCACGAGTGCCCGGGCGTGCCGGTCGTCGTGAATCCCGACCGCGTCGCCGGCGGGCGCGAGGCCATCGAGAAACACGGCGCCGATGTGCTGGTGCTGGATGACGGATTTCAGCATCGCCGCCTGGCGCGCGATCTGAACATTGTGCTTGTCGACGCCACCGAACCGATGGGCATTCCCGGCGTAATTCCCCGGGGCACCTGGCGCGAGCCGCCCGCAGCATTGCATCGCGCCAACATGATCATGCTGACGCGCTGCGAACAAGTAAGCCCGGAACTGGCGGATTTCGCCTCCGGCCTTCTCACGCAATGGGTCAACCCACGGGCGATTTTTCAGCAGCGCACGGAAATTTCCGGCGTGTTTGATTCCAACGGCCAACCGGTGCCGCTGGTCGCCGGCGGCGGCCCGCGCGTGCTGGCATTTGCCGGCATCGGCAATCCCAATGGATTTCTCTACACCGTTCGTTCCCTCGGCATGAATGTTTCCGCCGCCTGCTGGTTCGCCGATCATCACAATTACCAGTTGCCCGGCGACCTCTCGCGCCTCGAATCGCTGACGCGCCAACGCCATCCCGACGCGTGGATCACCACCCTGAAAGACTTCGTCAAACTGCGCCAGGCCCAGACGCCCATTCCGCTCTGGCACATCCGCATCGAGGCTCGCCTGCGCCCTTACGAAACCGAGCTCCTCCGCAATCGCCTCCTGGAAGTCGTGAACCGGGGCAGTTCCGGATAAAATGCCATCCGCCCTTTATCAACCTTTCGTGGATCGCACATGACTCATTCCGCCACCGAACTTGCCGCTCTCGTCGAACGCTTTGGATCGCCGCGCATCATGCTCGTCGGCGATGTGATGGTCGACGAGTACATCTACGGCGATGCCGAGCGGCTCTCTCCCGAAGCCCCCGTCCCCGTCGTGCAGGAGCGCTATCGCGAACAACGCGCCGGCGGCGCGGGAAACGTCGCGGCCGGTCTCGCCACGCTGGGCGCAAAAGTCGTCGTGGTCTCAGTCTGTGGCGATGATTTTCAAGGTCGCCTGCTGACCGAACTCTTTCAGAAAATGGGCGGCACCGGAAACGGCGGGGGGGTGGGGGGGGTGCAAACGGATGGCATCTTGCGTTGTGCGGATCGCCCCACCACCGCCAAAACACGCCTCATCGGCCTGGCGCAACATCGTCACCCTCAGCAGATGTTGCGTCTCGATCAGGAAGTCACCACCCCCCTCAGTGCCGAACAACAGGCGCAACTGCTGGCGTACATCAAACGGGAGCTTCCTTCGTGTGCCGCGCTGGCGCTGGAGGATTACAACAAAGGGCTCCTGTCGCCGGAATTCTGCCGGGCCGTGATTACCATCGCCCGGGAATTAAAGAAGCCGATTCTCGTCGATCCAGCCTTCATTTCTGATTTTTCGAAGTACACCGGGGCATCGACGATCACGCCCAATCGCTATGAAGCCCAGCGTGGCTCCGGCTTGAATTTGGCCGACACCCACGAATCGGCCCCGCTGCTTGCCGAGACCTTGCTCAAAACCCTCAACCTCGAAACCTGCCTGCTCACGCTCGACAAGCACGGCATTTATCTGCTGGAACGGGGTAAGCCGGGAGAGCACATCGCCACGCGGCCGCGGAACGTCTACGACGTGACCGGCGCCGGCGATATGGTGCTGGCCACCCTCGCCATGGCGATCGCTTCCGGCGCCGACTGGTCGCAGGCCGCTGCCCTGGCCAACATCGCCGGCGGCCTCGAAGTGGAAAAATTCGGCATCGTGCCGCTGAAAAGAGAAGAAATCATCGACGAGCTGTACCGCCAGGACCACGATTCTCGCGGGAAAATTCGCAGTCTCGCGGATTTGCTCAAGGACCTCGATCGTCATCGCCGCGCCGGCCAAAAAATCGTTTTCACCAACGGCGTCTTCGACATTCTCCACGCGGGCCACGTGCAATACCTCGACTTCTCCCGCAAGCAGGGCGATCTGCTGGTCGTTGGCATCAATTCGGATGCGTCCACGTCCCGTCTCAAAGGGCCGGCGCGCCCCGTCAACCCCATCGCCGATCGCATGACCGTTCTGGCGGGCCTGCAGTCCGTCGACTACGTCATCGCATTCGATGAAGACACCCCCGCCAATCTCATCAAGGCCGTGCTTCCTGATGTGCTTATCAAAGGCGATGACTACGCCGGCAAGGAGGTCGTCGGCCGCGATGTCGTCGAAGCCCGCGGCGGCAAGGTCATCCTCGCCCCGTTTCTCCAGGGCCGCAGCACCACGAACATCATCACCAAGACGAAAGCCTGATCCCCCTCGAATTGATCCGCCCCTACAGACTTTCCTGCCCAGTCACGTGACGCTTCGCTCTCTGCTGTGTAACATGACATGCAGTTACTCCATTGAACTTACACCCTCTCAGATGATCCCGGCAGAACGTCGTTTTCTCACAACGGAATCCTCCCATGCCCGAACGTGCCGTATTTCTTGACCGCGACAACACCATCATCGACAACGATGGTTATCTCGGTGATCCCTCCAAAGTAAAACTGTTGACCGGCGCCGCCACGGCCCTGGCCGCACTGCGTTCCCTCGGCTATCGGCTGGTGGTGGTCTCTAATCAGTCCGGCGTCGCCCGGGGCATGTTCACCGAGGCCGATGTCGAATCCGTCAACCAGGAAATGTGCCGCCAACTCCGCGAGCAGGCCGGGGCGCACATCGATGCCTCATACTATTGCCCCTACCATCCCGAGGCGGTCATTCGCGAATACCGCATGGACCACGACTGGCGCAAGCCCAAGCCCGGAATGTTCAAGCAGGCCGCGACCGATTTCGGCCTCGATCTTTCGCAGTGCTGGGCGGTGGGTGATATGCCGCGGGACATCGCCTCCGGCGCCGCGGCCGGTTGCCGCACCATCTTGCTGAAGGATCCCAATCACCCAGCTCCCGAGAATGAAACCAACAGTCTGGATGTGAGCCCGAATTTCATCGTCAAGACGCTGGCCGACGCCGCCCGCATCATCGCCCGCGAAGGGGCCAGTCATCATCGTGATCCGGTCCCGACCCCGCTGAATGTGCCGGCCGAACCTGCGTCCGTTCCACCTGCCCTGCCTCCCACCACCGCCGCAAGCGCCGCCACCGCAGTGGTGCAGTCACGAATCGATGAAGAATCGCTAACCGCGAGAGTCGCCGAACGATTGGGGAAAAAGATGGCAGCCACCCAACCCGCTCCCGCAAATCCAAAGATCGAAAAGGCGCTGGAGGAACTGGTCGTTCAGCTTCGCCATCAGAATCGGCAATCCGACATGCCGGAATTCTCGCTGGCACGGCTGGCCGCGGTGATCGTTCAGATTCTCGCGCTGCTGATGTTGTTCGTCGGCTTGTACAGTGCGGTTTCCACGCCCGCCACGATCGACAAATGGTACCCGTCCGTATTGGGCCTTCTCCGCGCCCTGGCGTGGCTCATCGGTTCCGTGACGCTGCAGGGAATCGTCATCGCGCTGCTGATGCAATCGCGCAGTAAGTGACGTAATGGGATTTGCCTACCGTTCCGCCACGGAATAATTTTCCAGTGCAATGGTCGCCAGCGCATCCGCCGCGTACTTCACATCCAGTGGCGTGAGGAACGGTCCGAAGCTCAGCCGCGTCGTTCCCCCGGCGTTCACAGTGCCCAGATGCTTGTGCGCCAGCGGGGCACAATGCAGTCCCGGACGCGTCAGAATGCCAAACTCGTTTTCCAATCTCTGCGCCAGTTGCAGCGGTTCGTAATTCCCCACCTGCACGGAAAACACGCCCATCCGGTCGCGGATCCCCTGCGGCCCCAGGTACCGCAGCCCATCCACGTTCTCCGCGCATTCCATGAACGTGCGGCACAGCGTCTGGTCGTGCTCGAACAGCGTTTTCACCGTCTTGTTCAAAACCCATTCCACGCCGGCGCTCAAACCTGCGATGCCGATCGCGTTATGCGATCCTGCTTCAAATTTGTCCGGCATGAACTCCGGCTGCACATCCTGTTCGGAGATGCTTCCCGTGCCGCCATAGCGCAGCGGCGTCAACACCTTCTCCAGCCCCGGACGAATGTACAACCCGCCCGTACCCAGCGGCCCCAGCAATCCTTTATGCCCCGGAAACGCCAGCAGGTCGATGTAGTCCGCCTGCACATCGATCGGCACGTGGCCGGCGCTCTGCGCCGCATCCACCAGAAACGCGATTCCCGCCTCCCGAGCGATCTTCCCGATCTCCCGGATGCGTTGCACAGTCCCCGTCACGTTGCTGCCATGAACGACCGCAACCAGCTTGGTATTCGGCCGAATCGCCTTCTTGATATCCGCCGGATCCGCCACGCACGTGACCGGATCGACCGCAATGTGCGTGTACTCGATGCCTCTTTCCGCCGCCAGTGCGTTATACGGCCGCAGCACCGAGTTGTGATCCATCCACGTGGTGATGGCATGGTCCCCGGACCGCAGCAGTCCTTGGATGGCTGTATTCAACGCGTCCGTGCAATTCAACGTGAAAATAAACTGGTTGGCCTCTTCGCCATTAAACAGTTGGCACAACCGCTCGCGGCAGGTGCGCAACACGGCGGCCGACGCCTGGGCCTCGGCATACGCGCCGCGACCCGCCGAAGCGCCGATCTGTGTCGCATAATGCACCATGGCCTGCAGCACTTCCGGCGGCTTGGGAAAACTCGTCGCGGCGTTATCCAGATATAACCGACTGACATTGCCGGCACGTTGAACGTTCACAGTTACGTCACCTCCAAAGCGTGAATCATACGGTGATGAGGGTTGAGGGTTCAATGATGGGGCCCGCTTTGGTACTTTAGCGAAAGACAATGAAATATTGTTTGTGTCAGTCGCAGTCCGGCGACCTAGCACGACAGCACTTTTCCGATCACTGACTTCTCATCCCCCGGCGCCGACCGCTACCTTCAGCATTCCGACCAGTGACACGCTGGAAACGCTCTCGACGATTAACTGCAGCCCCGTGAGCAATACGGTGAGCATGATGGCCAACTGGAAAACGCTTTCCGACATCCGGCGATTCAACCACGCGCCAAGAAACGTGCCGACCGGCACCAGCGGCAGCAGCCAAAGGCCGATCCACAAGGTATCCCAGGTCATTAAGTTGGGAATACAGCTGTAGGGAATGAGCTTTACTGTGTTGATGCCGAAAAAGTAGATCACCGTAGTTCCGATGAACACCTGCCTCGCCAATCCCTGTCCGAGAAGAAAGATCGCGGCGATTGGTCCGGCGGCATGCGAAATGGTCGAAACGACGCCCACCGCGGTCCCGGCAACGAAGCCACTCTTGTGGTTGGGTTTGAAATGCCAGCGCGGTGCGAATTTTCGGCGCACCTGGTCCAACACGACGTACCCCACGGACACAATTCCTGTCAGCAGGTTCAAGGCATTGTCGCCGGATTTCTTGGCCGCTTTGGCCTGATGCGCGGCAGAGAGGCTTGTCGTCGCAGAGTTGGCGCTCTGGGTTTCCGATCTCGCCGGTGGCGCGCTCCTCGGGATGGCCACCACCAGCACCCACAGCACGATTGAGCCAATGGCAATGCCGGTCAGCGTCCCCGGCGCCAGCACCTTCAAAATATGTGTGTCCCACGTTCCCCAGTGGTGATAGACGGAAAAGACATCGGCAGCGATCAAGAGTGGCAGTAGTGCCGCGGCCCCGTCCTTCGCCCCCATCGCCAGCGCGAACATCGGCACCGCGACGATGCCAACGCCCCCGCCGAATCCGGACTTGGCAATACCCAGGATCAGCACGGCCAATCCTGCCAGCACCCACGACAGGGTCGGGTTCGGCTGATCCATGAAGGGAATTTCCAATGCCGCCAAAAACATCATTTAGACCTTTCGAAAGCAGCGGGCATTATAGATAGCGATCAATTCCCCACAACTCCCTTCCAAACACAGCATTGCCGAAAAACTAATCGCATAATGACCAATAACCCTTTCGGCTATAATTCCCTCATGCCCGTGCTGCTTCATCTCTCCTCCGCTTTCGGTCTTTCCGCTTCCGCGGGTCTGAACGCGTATATCCCCCTGCTGATTATTTCGATCATGGCACGCCTCGGTTCGATTCATCTCGCCGCGCCCTACGATCTCCTCGGCAGCACCTGGTGCCTATGCCTTCTGGTTGTTCTTTGCATCATCGAAATCATCGTGGACAAGATTCCCGGAGCCGATCACATCAACGACATCGTCCAATCCTTCATCCGTCCCACCGCCGGCGCGATTCTTTTCGCTTCCCAGATCGGCGTCATCAAGGGCGTTCATCCCGCCGTGTGGATCGTCGTCGGCCTCGTTCTTGCCGGCGGGGTGCATACCGCCAAGGCCCTCTCCCGGCCCGTGATCAACACCGCTTCTTTCGGCATCGGCGCTCCGATCGTTTCGGCACTTGAAGATCTCGTCGCCACCGTGACATCCCTGCTGGCCGTGCTTTTTCCCATCTTGGCAGGGCTCTTCCTGGTCATCGCGGTGTGGATTCTCATCAGAGCGTTCCGCCTTTTTCGCCGCAAACGCACCGCCCGCATTCCCGTTTCGGTCCAGGCCGTCTACGTTCCAGATCAACCTGCATGGCGCGGCGGAATCTAGCATATTCTTGGCACCGATTCGCCCCGATTGCTACGGCGACACGATTGGGCTAATGTGGAGGCGTCGCGCAGGCGGCCATGAACTGATTTTGCCGGGACACCGGTAAGGTCGGATTGAAAACGCAGAAAGCGTTGTGAATCGAGCGATGCCGGTCAGGCATCGGCTGCGATATTTGCATGGCGGCTGTGCGCGACTGAATGAGGAGTCGTGACATGGCGGACGAGCAAATAAAGCCTGCAGCGGGCGGGGATATCCCAAAAGAGCAAAGTGCAACACCCGGTGGCGAGCACATCCACAAGCCGCGGGAGTATCCCTTGGTGCCCGCGATGGCCGTGGTGAAGACGCCCTACTTTCACGTGGTGGGCTACAGCGTTGCCGGAGAAGAGTCGGTCGTTCAGGTGCCGGAGTTGAACATCAACTTCGACATCGGAAAGTGCCCGCGCCCCGCATTGACCGCAGACTTCTGCCTTCTGACCCACGGCCACATCGATCACAGCGCCGGAATCCCCTATTACCTGTCGCAGCGCTTCTTCCAGGGAATGAAGCCCGGAACGATTCTCTGTCCCGCCAAGATCGCCAAACCCCTCAGCGACATCATCCACTCCTGGGCCGGCCTCGAAGGCAAAGTAACCGAGCACCGGATCGTCGCGATGAATGTCGGCGATGAATTCGAGCTTCGCAAAGGCCTCATTGCCCGCGCCTTTGCCACCCGGCATACCGTGCCGTCGATCGGATTCCTGGTCATCGATCGTCGGGAAAAGCTGCGTGCCGATCTGCTGGAACAGAACCTGCCTGGCCACATTCTGCGGGAAATGAAGGACCGTGGCGAAAAAATCACCTACACGCTGGACGTGCCGATGGTCGCCTATACCGGTGACACCTGCATGGCCGAGACTTTGACGCAGGACGGCGTCCGCGACGCCAAGGTGCTCATCACCGAATGCACCTTCTGGGAACGCGACCATCGCAAGCGTGCCGCGGTAGGCCAGCATCTGCACGTCACCGATCTGATGGCGGCATTGCCGGAACTGCGGAACGAGCTGATCCTGATCAGCCACGTGAGCCGTCGCACGCATCTGAAACTCGCCAAACGGGTCTTTGCCGAGGCAACCGCAAAGCTGGCCCACCCGCCCAAGGTCGAGTTTCTGATGGATTATGCCCAGCGTCTCTGGGTAAAGCCCGGCCGCGCGGCGCCGTTTGCCGCCGTGGAGCCGGAGATTCCGGACGCTGCCGAATAGGTAATCGGACTCTGTAGATGCTCGTACGTCCATGTACTGGTGGGGAAAATCCTCGCACAGCGATTTTATCGCTCAGATTACAGCCTGGATAGGTAATAAAGCGAATAGGAAAATGGTCCGACCATCTTCCTAGGCGTGTTGTTGTACGACGCTTGGAAATGCATTTCATTCAAGGCGCGACTAGATGGGCAGCGAGATGATCTTGGTGGTCGACGATGAACCACACATTCGGCGGGTTCTGTCCTTCGCGCTTCAAGGGCATGGGTTCCGAGTCATAACCGCGGCAGACGGCCGGGAGGGGTTTGAGATGTATCGGGCCAATCCCGCAATTGAATTTCTGATTACCGATTACGTGATGCCCGGCTTGGACGGACTGGCCATGTGCCGGAAACTGGAGTTGAAGGGCGGCGAACGCCGGGTCCCGGTGCTGCTGCTGACCTCGTACGATTTCCGAACGACGTTCGAGCAGTTGATTGAAGCGGGCGTGGACTACGTGCTCAACAAGCCTTTTTCGCCCCGAAAAATTGTCAAACTGGTCCAGGATATTCTGGACGATCGCAAGGGGATCATGCCCCAGGGGGAAATGGCGATAAGCATATCCGGCCTGGGATCGGACCTGCGATCCGTGGCGGGGGATTTCTGAGTCCCAAACCCTGGTTATGGCAAGAATTACGCACCTCACTTACAGCGCTTTCGCGGCTGAGGGGTTGTGCGTAAACTATGGCACCTGTTTGAAGTGGTGAATTGAATTACGAAACTGAGCGGTGAAGCAAGGAAGAATCCATGCCCATTGAAATTACGATGCCGAAGCTGACCGATACGATGACCGAGGCCACCCTCGCGAAGTGGCTGAAGAAGGAAGGCGAGCAGGTCAAACCCGGAGACATGATCGCCGAAGTCGAAACCGATAAGGCCACCCAGGAATTGGAGGCGTTCGAGGCGGGCACCATCGCCAAGATCGTCATTCCGGAAGGCGGCAAGACGCCGGTAGGGGCCCTCATCGTGGTCCTGGCCAAGCCGGGGGAGGATGTGAAACAAGTCGCCGCAAGCGTAAAAGTATCCGGCGCAGCGCCCCAGGCCGCGCCAAAGCCTGAGCCGAAAGCGGAAGCACCCGCTGAACCCGCCCCAGCCCCCAAAGCGGCGGCGGCGCCGGTCGAACCCGTGGAAGATCATCACGAAGGAAGCGAACCGACCGTACTTGCCTCCGACGGCAAGGTGCGTGTCAGCCCCCTGGCGCAAAAAATCGCCGACGAAAAGGGAATCGACCTGACCACAATCCGCGGCACAGGGCCCGATGGCCGCATCATCAAACGCGATGTGCTCGAGGCCATCAGCCGCATTCCCAAGCCTGAACCGGTGCATCCGGGCCGGGTGATGGCGTTCGGTCCGTCCGTCGCGGCCCAGGCCTCGCCCGTGCATCTGGCGTCGAAACTCGAAAAGAAGACCATCCCGCTGTCGAACATGCGGCAGACGATCGCCCGAAGATTGCTCCAGTCGAAACAGAACATCCCGCATTTTTACGTGTCGATCGACGTGGTGATGGACGCGCTCCTGGCGCTGCGTCAGTCGGCAAACGAGCAGATCGCACCGGACAAGCTTTCCGTGACGGACTTCATTGCCCGCGCCTGTGCCATCGCGCTGACGAACATTCCCGCGATCAATTCCAGTTTCGCCGAGACCGCGATCATTCAGCATGGAACCGTCGAACTCGGCATCGCCGTGGCATTAGAAGACGGCTTGGTCGTGCCGGTGATCCGCCAGGCGCACACGAAGGGTGTGCGGCAGATCTCTGCCGAAATCAAGCAACTCGCCGAACTCGGCCGCAATCGCAAGCTCAAGGCCGATCAGATGACCGGCTCAACATTTACGATCAGCAACCTCGGCATGTATGGCATCAAAGATTTTCTGGCAATCGTGAACCCGCCGGAAACCGCGATCCTGGCGGTGGGCGGAACGAGTTGGCAACCGATCGTCAAAGACAAGCAGGTGGTTGCCGGGCAGGTCATGAACCTGACGCTCTCGGCCGATCACCGTGTCGTGGACGGCGCCACCGGCGCCCGATTCCTTCAGGAATTGAAGAAGCTCCTGGAGAATCCCCTGACCATGCTGATTTGAGTATTGTGGTCAGTTGTCAGTGACGATCAGAAAAGGCCCAAAAGCCAATAAAAATGCCTCTGCCGCGAATTCCGCTGCAGAGGCATTGTGACGTTTGTATCTGCGTAGCCCTTTCAGGCAGGGGATCAATGGGCGGCCAGGGCTTCCTCGGGCTGTTCGGTCTCCACCTTGATGTGGGGAAGGGGGAACTGGCGCGTGAACTCTTCCACTTCCTGGCGGATGCGATCGAGTACCGCCGCGTCGCCGGCGCTGGAAGCCGCTCGGTCGAACCACGCGGCGACGAGTTTCATATCCGATTCCTTGAGACCGCGCGTGGTCAGCGCCGGCGTACCCACGCGGATGCCCGACGTTTCCATCGCCTTACGCGTATCGTAAGGAACCATATTCTTGTTGACGATGATGCCGGCCGTCTGGAGCCAACCTTCGACCGCCGCGCCGGTGAGGTTGGCGTCCTTGCCGCGCAGGTCGATGAGCATGAGGTGATTGTCGGTGCCTCCGGTCACCAGTCGGTAGCCGCGCTTCAGGAATTCCTCCGAAAGCGTCTTGGCGTTCTTGATGATCTGGGCGGAATACACCTTGAATTCCGGCTTGAGGCATTCGCCGAACGCAGCGGCCTTGGCGGCAATGATGTGCATCAGCGGCCCGCCCTGCAGGCCGGGGAAAATGGCCGAATCGATCTTCTTGGCCCAGTCCGCCTTGCACATGGTCATGCCCCCGCGGGGGCCGCGCAGCGTCTTGTGCGTCGTGGTCGTCACAAAGTCCGCATACGGCACGGGCGAATCGTGGAGTCCGGTGGCCACCAGGCCCGCGACATGCGCGATATCCGCCATTAGCAACGCCCCGACTTCCTTGGCGATCTCCGCAAACTTCTCCCACTCCCATGCCCGCGGATATGCCGAGGCTCCCGTGATGATCAACTTCGGCTTGTGTTCGACTGCCGCCTTGCGCACGTCGGCCATGTCAATGCGCTCGGTCTGCGGATTCAACGTGTAATGCACTGCCTTGAACCACTTGCCCGACATGTTGACGCTCTTGCCGTGGGTCAGGTGCCCGCCGTGATCCAGGTGCAGACCCATGATCGTGTCGCCCGGCATCAGCGCCGCCAGAAAAACCGCCTGATTGGCCTGGCTCCCCGAGTGCGGCTGCACGTTGACGTGATCGACGCCGAACAACTGCTTGGCGCGATCGCGGGCCAGATTCTCCACGACATCCACAAACTGGCAACCGCCGTAGTAACGCTTGCCGGGATACCCCTCAGCATATTTGTTGGTCAACGGCGTGGCCGCGGCGGCAAGCACCGCAGGCGTCACATGGTTTTCGCTGGCGATGAGCTCCAGCGTCGTTTCCTGCCGACGCTGCTCATCCACAATGGCCTGCCAAAGTGCCGGGTCCGACTGGGCAATAGGATTCATGAAACCATCCTGGAAAAGAACATGTCCGCCCACGCGCAAAGCTTCAGGGCGTGAACGGACATTATAAGAAGTCAGGGGAGGATTGTCAGTGTCTCTTGATCAGGGGGACCACGCCGGCGCCAGGCCCAGCGGATCGATCACTTCGGAATGCGATTCCTCGACGTAGGCGTTGAACCAATCTTTCACGTTCTTTTCGCCATCTTCGCGATCATCCAGGTTCGGATAAGCCCCATATGACAACTGCGGTCCGATGGTTCCGGCCAGCGCTTGGATGACTGCGGGAATGGTCTGCCCCGCATCCACGTTGACGTTCAAATGCGTCTCCTGCCGGGAAACGTGCGTACGGTTCGGCAGGCCCGGCCGCACCGTGGTCGTTCCATCGATCGGCGTGAGCAGCGAATCTCCCTCCAGCGTGGGCGACGGCCGATTCGTGCTGTCCTTGAACGACTCGTAAATGGCGGCGTTCTGAGTGGTCATCCGCGTCCCCGCGATCTTCAGCGCGCCGATTCCCATGAGCATCAGCAAAGCCAAAACCACCGCGCAGAAGATCGCCTCGATCTCCGCGACGCCGCGGCAGCGAACATCCGCCCGTGACCAAGCCGCACAGGCTCTAGTGCTGGATAACTTTTGATAATGCATCTGCATCATTTCCCGTAATGCCAACGGATTCCAACATCTGCTGCAACTGCGGATTATTCTGTATCGCCTCGGACAACGCTTCGGCCGTCAGCTTGCCGGCATCGTTTTCCGCAGGACTGACGAACGTGGTCAGACGCGAATTCCAGTTCCAACCTCCGATCGTCGACAGCCGCCATGGTTCCGGCGGTGCCCACACATCGTAACGATCCGAGGCACCGTAGCCGCCGTTGAATTCCATCCAGTTGAAAACCTCCGCCTGCGTCAGGGCCACCATCGGCGCACCCTTGATGCCCGAAAGCGTCGCCAGCCGCGGCTTATACGTTTCGTTGGTCTTGGCCCCGGTGATAAGCGTGAAATACGTATGACGCTCTTCCTGCGAAAATCCCTGCGTCGGCGGCACTTCCGTGATCGGCGGCTTCATCTCGTACGGCCATTTTCTGTCGATCCACTCTTGCGCCGCCTGCTCCGCGATCATCGTGCAGCCCTGCTGGGCAATCGGCTGCGCCCACGCCAGCGCCGTCGCCCAATCGGCGAAATCCTGCGCCGTCCACCGGCGGGTATCCATACTCGGATTCCCCACGGGATTTCGCGCCCGCCACAATTCCTGCCACTTGATCTCCGCCAGCCTGAACCATTCGCGCGAGTAAATATCGTTATAAACGTAATTCTTGGCGCTGTTATACACACCGGACTTGGCCCAGTCCGGCACATTGTAGCGATCGTACGTGGCCATCATGAAGATCGGCCGCCGGCCCAGATCGCCCAGAATCTGATCGCGGAAGCTGTAAACGATGTTGACGTAGGTTCCGGTGGCCATGTGACCGGTCGTGTACCCTCCGCGACTCTGACCGGGAAGCAACGGACCAAATCCCGGGTAATTGCGGTCATCAAAGCCCATCACGCCGATTTCCTGCCGCGCCTGCGGATAGGCCCCCGCCAAAGCGGCTGGAACGCCTCCGGGATCCGCACAGATCGCATCCATCACCAGCGCCAGGCGATCCCGTTCATCATCGATCCGCTTCAGTATTTCATACAGCGAATCCGATCGTCCCTGGCCAATGTCGCGCCAGTTGCGATCGTAAAAATAACGCCGCAGCGGCGGGCAAAGTATCCCGCCCCAAGTTCCCCCAAACACGTCATACCCCGCGACATTCACCTTTTCGACCGTCACGCCGGGATGATTGAGTTCTTCATCCTGGCCCAGTGGCTGCTCAATATCGACCGCATCCGTCCCGCCGATCCGCTTGACCGGTGCGTTCACAGTCGGATCGCCCGAATCACTTCCCGGCGTTTTCGGCAGTGCGTGCGTCAACTGCACCTTGTAAAAATCAGCCATCGCCGCCCGCTGTTCGTTCACCACCTCCGGCGTAATGCGATGGATCTCCACCTGGTACTGGAACATCTGGTCCCGGCGCTGGGCAAAATCATCCGCCTGCGTAGTCATCAACGCCGGCGAGGTGCGGGCGATAAACTCGTTAAGAATCGACTGCTGCAAAGGAAGACTGCGGAGAACTTCCTGCAGACAGCGTTCCTTGAGATCGAGCACGAGGCCCTTGTATGCCGCGCTCGGATAGCCAAAGAGATTGGCGCTCGCACGCTGGTTCGCAATCCTCGTCAGGGCGCGGTTGGCGCGATTCCGTTCGTTGATCAGTTCGTTCCCGATGCTGTCGGCCGTGGGCTTGACCGAACGGTAAATCGCCTCGGCCGATCCGTTCTCGCAGATCAGCATGTTCGTGGCGCTCAAGAGATTCGCCGTACGCGCCGTCCAAATTTCCGCGGCATGCGCATCGGCATCCGCAGCATTCTGAATCTGCTGGCGCTTCGTGGCCAGGTCGCCTGTGTTCCACACCATCGCCATCAATCCCAGCAACGCAAACATGATGAACAACACCAGGAATCCAATCGCGCCGCGCTCGTCACGGTGAACCGCCCGCGCCCCACAACGCAATCTTCCGGCAAAAAACGCCCACACTTCTCCCCCGCCGCACCGCGAATCAGACGCACGTCTTTGTTGGCTCTTCATGGCTTCATCCTGCATTCTCTTGTTCGCCAAAGCTCTATCCCGGCCAGCCGCTTCCATCGGCCGAGGCCTTGCGGCTATGTGCGGTCATCACCTTCACCGTGCTCTTCAGCGTCACAAAATGCCCCGTGATGCCCGCTACCTCGCTGATATTCGGGTCCGCCACGATCAACCGTGCAATCGGCACGATCAGCGGAAATTTATACGCGACCGTCAATTCCATCGGCTGGCCTTGGTTCGACGGATAAGCACCCAGCGGCGATGTCCACGTCACTTTCGTCGCGGCCTTGGCATACGTATAACGAAACGCAAATGTCGGCAGCGGCTGCACGCCCAGCGTTCCCAATGCGTCCATCATGTCCTGGCCGTCCTGATCCGCGCTGTCCGCCTTCGGCGATAGCGGCGTCAGCGCCATGTACGCCGCACGGCTCACCTGATCCGGATAATCCTCCGGCAAACTGGTCACGGCCGAACGTGCTGCCGCCTGCGCCGCCTGCTCGACCATCAATCGCCCATTCACCAGCAACGCCAGTTGCACCAGGATGGCAATCAGTCCCAGGATGATTGGAAACACCAGCACAAACGCCACCGCCATCGCGCCTTCATCCGCACGCATCCGTTTGAAAATCTGCGACAGCTTCTTCCTCATGCGCTCATCAATCCAAACGTCAGCCAATCCAGCGGCACAAAACGGGATGCCACCAAACCGATCGCCAGCGGCACCGCCAGCGGAATTCGTTCCCTCAATCCACGCCCATGCACCGGTGTCGGTTGATCGGCGATCCACTGCTTCAGAAAAAATATCTCCACCAACCGTACCGCCCCGGCACGCACCGCCGGATTCAGCCGCCCGCGCAGCGCCAGGTTCACCAGAGAATATACCACGGCCACGACCAATGCGGCGATTAATGCCAGTCCCGCCTGCCCAAATCCCAGCAGCGCACCCACCGCCGCCAGCAGCTTCATATCGCCCCCGCCCATTCCCGCCACCAGCAGTGATAGAAATCCAATCCCCCCGCACATCACCAAGCCCATCAGCGACTGGTTCGGCCCCCCCGCCCCCAGCCACCGTTCAACCTCACCAAACCCCATCACCTTGGCCGCCACCGGCACGCAATTGAGCAACAGCCCGCAAAGTATCGCTGGATACGTCAGCGCATTGGGAACCCGTTGCGTCGCCGCATCCATGAGCGCCGCCACAACGCAGATCATCCCCGTAAGCCCGAAAACATACATCCCCGTGGGTTGTATCGTCGAAACCTTCGGTGGGGGGGCCAGCAAACAAATCGTCGCAACCACCGCACTCAGACTGATCATGCCAATCCACAGCGCCGGCCACGAAATGTTGGAATCCTGCCCCTTCGCGCCCACACCTTCCCCCGCGCCCGCCGCAACCGGTGGAGCCATCCCTTCGGGCAGTTCGCGTACGGACTCCACGATGGATTCTCCTCTTTCGCCTGCCCCATTCGCTTGCGGGCAGGCCGCCATCCCTTGCACCAAGGCGCACCCTCCATCCCCAGCCTACGGCATGTGAATCCAGGTGTACGCCACCACGTGCCAGTGTAAGGCAGGGCTTAGTTCACCCAGCCGCCGGTGTCGTCCTTCAGCTTGTCGGTCTGACCCGTGAACCAGCTCTTGATCTTGTCCTTGAAGAGCATCACCCCGACGATGATCGGCACAGCGACCAAAGCCAGGATCAACACCTGCTCAACCGACATCGCGCCGGCTTCATCCCGATGCAGCTTTTTGAGCATGGTCATGAGGTTTTTCATAGGCTTTCGCCTCCGTACGTAAGGGGCCAAGAGCGGGAATTCGTGCTTCCCTTCTGTATCGTCTAACGCCGCTGGGCGGCATCTGTTACAACTCTTTGCGAATTCTCAGGGGAACGGAAGCTGCTGCACGTACGCCAGCCGTTGGGTGTAGGCCCGAATCGCTTTCAGCGACAGCGGAACCCCTCCCAGCGCCAGCGGCAACACCACCAGCGTCAGAATCGCCAAGTACTCAACGCTCATCGCGCCCAGCCGGCGTCGCCGAACCTGCTTACGTGGCGTTTTGGCGGTCATACAACCCTCATTACCGGCCACCCGTTCGTTCGGGTAACCACCCTACAGTCTACCATATCCTCTATCGGCTACGCCCCCAGCATGGGCTTTGTGAGATCCATTTGATTAACGAGCCCCTCGAAGCGAAGTTGCTCCAACATTTCAGGTTTTTCACCCGTCCAAACCAGTTCCGGCCCATTCGGTGTTTCGCTTAAGCGAAAAATATCCTTGGTCAAATAGTTCTGCGTCTGTTCATCAAATGACACCTCGGTCACTTCGGTAACCAGTCGCCGGCCGGAAGTCAGCCGCGCCGTCTGCACGATCAAGTCGATCGCGCTGGCCACCTGGCGCCGGAGCGCAAACAGCGGGATGCCCACATCCGCCATCAGCGCCATCGTCTCCAGCCGGTAGCACGTGTCCGCCGCACTCGACGCATGCAATGTCGTCAGGCTGCCGTGATGCCCCGACGTCATCGCCTGAATCATGTCCAGCGCCTCCCCGCGCCTTACCTCGCCCACCACGATCCGGTCCGGCCGCATCCGCAGCGCCGTGATGAACAGGTCGCGCACCGTAATCTGCCCCCGGCCGTAAGCGTCGGCAGGCCGGGCTTCCATCTGCACCACATGCGGACGCTGCACCTGCAGTTCGCGCGTGTCTTCGATGACCACGATGCGTTCGTCCTCGCCGAAACCGTTCGTCAGCACGTTCACCATCGTCGTCTTGCCCGAACCGGCCCCGCCCGAAACCAGAATGTTCCGATGCGCCTTCACCGACAGCAGCAGAAATTCCATCACCATCGGCGTCAGCGCCCGCTTCTCCAGCAGGAACCCAGGCGTTGCGGTGTTGCGGGCGAACCGGCGAATGTTGATCTGCGTGCCCGTCGAGGCAATATTCCCCAGCACGATGCACACGCGCGACCCGTCGGGAAGCCGCCCGTCCAGCAGCGGCCGCTCCATCGTCAGCGGCTGACCGACGAACTGCGCCATGTTGTTGGCCGCCGCCTGCACGTCCATCTCGGAGCCGAAGCGCGCCGTTGTCAGTTGCAGCAGCCCGGCTTTTTCAATGTAAATTCGATCGAACGCCGTCACCATGATTTCGTTGACTTCCGCATCCAGCATGAACGGCATGATCGGCGCCAGGAAAAATTCCAGGCTGGCCGTGAACGCCACGTGCGTGCCCGTCCCCAGGCGTATCCCGCTCTCCGGCGCTTCGGTTACGCTGAATTTCGCTGCCGGACGCGGCGTCGTTGGATGCGGTATGCGGCTCATGGGCACCTCGGTACCTGTTCTACAGATTACAAGTTGTTTCATAACCCCGGTTACGTAGTGAAAGCCCGCTGTTTACGGCGGTCTTTTGGAGTTATGAATCCGCCTCTACGGCCTCATCAGGAAAACCATCGACCCCTGCGGAATATCGCGGATGGCCGATTCGTCGACCACGATTCTGCCGTCCTTCACCACGCCGATCTGCACCATGATTCCGGGCATGGCTGCCGCTGCCGGCGCCGCCGCCGCTGCGGAAGTGGCGTCCGTGAGATTCACTGCCGGTGGCACGGTTGCAGCAGGCGTAAACGGCACCGTCCCGGGCTTGACGATCCACAGGATATTGCCGTCGCTGATCCCCGTCCGGGCGCTCACATCCCAGTTCCCGTGATCGTCCCGCAGCAGCACGCCCGTGCCGCCGATGTCGATCTTCACCGCTTTGAACAACGCCACTTTGCGCGACTGCAGCAGTTGCTTGACGGTCACCGCCGGCGGCAGATTGTCCATCGTCGACTTAAACGCTTTCTTCATGCCATCCGTGACCTTGTCCGCATCGATCCACTGGATTTCCTCGGCCTTCTGCCGGGCCAGTTCGGTGATCGCCTTGGAATACGTATCGCCCAGCGCCCAACCGGCCACCTGCTCGTTGGCCTTGAGCACTGGCTGCAGCAAAATCGCCTTGACCACGATGTCCATCTCCGTGTTCTTCACCAGCTTGTCGCTCATGTCGATGCCCCACGTGTCCCAGTTGGATTCGTCGATCAACTTGATCGCATCGGCCATGTCCGCGGCAACTTTCGCGTGCGGCATCCGCACCGGCTTGTCCGTCAGCACCCTCACCGGCGGATCGATGTTGACGATCATCCGCTTCGACAGGTCCTTGGGATTGAGCGCCTCGAACGTCACCGTCACCTGGTTGTTGATCCGCTTGATCTGCATCTTGATGTCGCCCAGCACGTAATAGCGCTTGCCGTCGGAGCTCTCCATGTAGCACAACTCGGAAACCATCGGCGTGCTGAGCAGATCCGTTAAGGCCGTCTGCCACGTGCCCTTCTCGGCCAGCGCATCTATCGCCCGCCGCAGGTAGTCCTCATACTCGGTGGCGATGCTGATAAACGGCGAATCCGGATATGCCGTCAAATGCGCTGCCAGCGCGTCAAAGCGCTTCTGCGCACCCGCCTGGCTGGTGGGCCCGAATCGCCCGCCGAAACCGGCGGCCATGTCACGCCAGGACTCCACCGCCTTGGCCAGGTTCATCCGTTGGATGGCCGTGGAGAACTCCTGCGTCTGCGGGGCATTGGGGAACCGCTGCACAAAATGTTCCAGCGCCCGCTTGAGATCGTCGGAGCTGATGGCCGCGGCACGCACGCTCTGCAGTTCCGTCGTGATGTCCCGTGTGGCTTCGAGCGTTTCACGCATCTTGTCCGCGCGCTGCAGCAGATTGGCGATCGCCGTCGTCGCGTCGACATCGATCCCCGTCAGATCCTTCATCGCCCGCAGCGAACGCCCGATCGTCAATAACTTTGCCGATGCATCCGCCGACGAAAGCGACGCCAACCCGTCGACCTCCGCCGCCAGCGCATCCACCCGGGCCTTCACGCCCGATGAGGCGCGCGTCTGCAGTCGCGCCAGCAGATCGACCAGCCGCCCTTCCTGCGCCCCAAGTTTCTTCTCCGTGTCGACCCATGACAGGTCGCCCTTGGCTCGCCCCGCAGCCAGGCCTTCCTTCAACGATGCCGCCGCGTTCACCAAATCATCCATCGAAGCACCGGTATTGGCCGCCACCGGCCCGGCGCTCTTTTCCAGCCCATCATATTTTTCCAGTGTGTCCTTGAGCGAATCCTGGTCTCGGGCGTATTCCGCTTCCTTGGCCATCGCCTCGGCCCGCGCCGTGCTGACCCGCTGATCGCCCGTGATCTGCGCTGAAGCTTTCGACAACTCCTCCAGCAAGTGCCGGATCTTTTCAATATCCTTGGCCGCTACGGCAGAGTTTAACTCGTTGGCCCATCGCTCGGCCGCCGATGCATGCATGATCGTGATGCCCACGCCCAGCACCACCACGACAATCACAATCACGATCCCTGCGATCGCCGCCAGACGCAGCTTATGCTTGCGCTCCGTGGCATGCTGCCGCGATTTGCGCTTGTCCGCGTACCGCGTCGTGAAATCTTCCGGTACCGGTTCGCCGAATTCCTTCAGCCGCGCGTAACCCGCCTCCAGCTCCCGGTCCGTTGCGTCCCGGTTCAGCAGGTCGCCGAACGCCTTGCAACTGCCGCGGTACTTGCGCAGCCGGTCTTCCTTCTTCTCTTCCTCGGCAATCCACGCGATCACCGGCTTGATTTCATCGCTCAATTCATGCGAAACGTTCGTCACGCCGGCAGAAGTCATCAGCTTCTTCCACCGTGCCACGATCGACTGGCAGTCCTTTAGCGTCTGTGCCGCAAAAGCGTCCCGCAAGGGCTGTACCAGCTTCTTCAACTCGTCTTCCAACGTGCGCCGCTGAATCCGCGCGTTCGCGTCGGTCACCGCCGTCACCAGGTCTAGCGGCAGCGGCTCAATCCAGGCGCTCTCCGTCATCTCGTGCGCCAGGTCCACAATCGCCGCATCATCGTGATCCTTCATGGCGTTGTAAAAGGACGTCGGCAGTTCGCGGATACGCGCCGCCTCGTACCCCCGGATGTCCTTTTCCCACGCCGCATTTCCCGGATCGATCGCCATCAGTTGCCGCATCACCCCCAGCCGCTCGCGCATCGGCGCGCGCGCCAGCGCCAGCAGCCGATGCCGCGACAGCAGATGCTCCATCGGCTGGTCCTGCGCATACGCTTCATTCAACTGCTCCGCCCGGTCCAGTTGCAGTGGCGGAGGCACCGGCAATCCGTTGTTGGCGCAGAATTCCGCCCATACTTCCGGGTCCGGCAGGTCCAGCGCCGCCACCAGGTCCAACAGGTTCGGATTCTCGTCCGCCAGGTGAATCGCTTCGGTCCGCAATCCCTGCTGCAGGAATCCCGAACATTTGCGCAGACGTTCGTTCGCCTCCACGCAGAATGTGGCAAAGTCCTTCGCCGCCTGCGATATCTCCTCCGTTACGCCCTGCAGCGGTGCCTGGCGCACGTCCCTGAGAAATTCCACCACACGTTGATAATCCGCCATGATTTTTTTCCTGCTTACGCCGTCACGTCCATAGACTCTTGCGACGAGTCTATTCTACCTGCTTCCTCTTACTTGCCATCCGCGCGGAAGTGAATGATCGCTATCCGCATGCCATCAGGCAAATCCAAGGCAACTTCTACATTCGTCAAATCGTTATATCCGGCAATCGCTTCCTTGTATCCTGCAATCGCCGTCTTGCCCGCCGCTGCCTGCTGCTGCAGCGAATCCGGTGCCGCCACTTTCCCGCCGGATTCCCTGTCGATCCGCGCAATTTCGCTGTTGACCGACCGCAAATCGCTCTCTGCACGGGCCAGTTCCGTCTCGTCGGCGCCCTGACGCTTGCCCATCGTGCTCTCGACCGTCGCCCAGCCCGGACGGAAGGTCACCAAAAACCACGCCTCCACGCCCGGCGCGCTCGTCCCTTTCCGGAACTTCAGCACCTGCGAGGCATTCTCCGCCGTGCGCAATGCCGCGTCCTTCACTTCCCAGTCCGTATACCACGTCACCGTCCAACCCGTCGGCAAGGCACCCAGAGGCGTAACGATGGCCTCATTGGGCACGGCCGCCGGCAATCCCAGGGCCGACGTCGCTTCCTTCAGATTGATCGCCTTAAGCTCTAGCGGCTTGAATTCGATCCGCTGCCCCATCTTGCTGCCCATCTCCGCCGTCAGGAAGGAATTCTGCACCGCCCAGTAAACCACTGTCGGCAATTCCGGCCGCTTGAGCGCCACCGCCATCTTCCAACTCAGCTCCACCGACGCCTTGCCGCGATTTAGCGACACATACGCCACTTCAATCGGCCCCGTCAAATCGCTCGCATCCGTCCATTTCAACGCCACCCCGGGATTTCCCTGACGCGTCTCCTGCGCCGCCGCAAGCGTGCCCGAAAGGCTTTCCAGTTTATACCGGATTTCCGTTTGCGCTCCTTGGAGAGTCATCGACAACCCGGTGATTCCCTTGAGGTCCGCGAATTCCCCCGCCGGTACAGGAATCGTCTGCGACTTGTCACCGATGCCGCTACCCGGCTTCATCCGCAACAGCGCCGTCCGCAGCACGATCGTCTTGGGCGCCGCCACCGGAATCACGTGCGGTGCCGGATTTAGCGGTGCCTGGGTCACGTTTCCCGTCCCATTATCCATCGGCGGTGGGGGGGTGATGTTCGTATTCGTCGGCGGTGTATTTGTCGCAACAGTGTTCGTCGGCGGCGTCGGAATAACCTCCGGCGTCACCGCAATCTTTGGCCCAACATTCGCCGGATTTCGCTGCGGCGGCAAGGGATTCGACGACTGATCTCTCGGCCCCATCCCATGAAACACGATCCACATCAGCGTCATACCAATGGCAAGCGCCAGAATCGCACCCAGGTAAAGCAGCATCGCCTGCCGCCGCCGCTTCTTCGCCGCACCCACTTCGATGTCCATGTTGCGGCTCAGTGTCGCCTCGGCTTCTCGCATCGTCTCGGCCAAGGTCTTGGCGGGAAGAAAACTGCTCTTGCGCGCCGGCCGCGCCACCGGAATATCCCCCTCCGGCACCACCAGCGCCGGTTGCGCGATCGGCGGAGCTGCCACTGGCGATTCACGATCGTCCGCTCGCCCCGCCGGTTCCGCCTCCGCCTCATCTGCAAACGGAATCTCCCCGCCGCTTTCCACCGGCTGCTCGACGGGCGCACTCCGCGCCGCCGTCACCGCCGCCGGCCCCCGCGACACCGGCGCAGTCGTCTTTGCTGCCGCAGCGCCGCCGGTGCTGGAATGTGCCGCCCGCAGCGCCGCCGACATCGTCCCCGTCCGCGCCAGCTTCACATAATCGCTCTCCGCCGGCGCACCCAAACTCCCCCGATCCGTCAAATCCAGCACCAATCCATTAGCCGCATAACGCAAGCCGATATCCGCCGCCGGCGTCCCCTTCAGACAGCAGCGCCACAAACACGTTGCGCTCGTCGGCATGCTCGTAAAATACGTGTTAAACGTCACATTCCATCGCTGCCGCGCCGGCAGTAGCCGCAGCGCCTCGGCCACCAACCCCAGCACATCCTGCTCCGGGCTGAACAATATGCACACCGGCCGCCCGTTGCCCTTCAGAACGCTTTCCGCCAGCGCCCCGCCCCATCCCGCATCACCCGCCGCCTGCGCCCATCCTCGGCAAATGCCCGGCGCTGCGTCTCCCCGCGGCAAACTCGCTCGCCGCGCGATCGTCCCCACCTGCCCGTTCCAACTCTCCACCATCACGCCATGCTGCAGCATCCACGCCGGCCCGCCCGCCGCCATCTCCGCTGCATCCACAACTAAGTGATGGGCAAAAGCATTCGTCCGCTGCGTGTGATCCACGCCCGAATCACTGACCCGACTCAAAACGTGATAACGAATCCCCGCCACGTTCAGCAGCCAATGCGCCCAGCTCACCGGATTGGCTCCCGAATCCCCCGCCCCGGCGCCTTCATGATGCCGATACGCGCTCAACGCCTCCAGCCGCTCCCACAACGCCCGCGGAATATTCTCCGTCGCGCCTACGGTGCAGAACCCGCTGCTGCCGCGCTTGATTCCTTCAGGTGCGGAGGTGTAGTAAATTTCATGACTCATGTCGGCTCAATCGTGCCCGCAAAAAATAGAAAATAGAAAAAGCCGTTGTACTCTTCCCAATTGATCTACGCATCAAGTTTTTCTATTTTTCATTTTCTATTTTCTATTTTTTCAGTCCGCGGATGCCCGCAATCAGACCCGTCGCCCAGCGCGCATACGAATACAACAGCGGGATCGTCACCCACCGCGGATGCACGTCCCGCGGCTTGATCAGCAGGCCGTTCTTCTCCGGATATTTCTCCGGCGAATGACCCAGCGCGCTCACCGGCATGTAGAAAACTTCGTCGGAGAAGTCCTCCGCGATCGTCACCACCTCCGGCGTGAGCTCCAGCAGCAACTGCCGCACCTTCATACTCACCCGTTCGATCCGGTCCAGATCCAGCACGCTCAAATGCGCCTTGCCCGGCTCGTCCCGCACGATCGGCTCGCTCACCAGATCCTCGTCCGCCAGCAGCGGCCCCCAGATATCGCTCTTGGCCACCAGCACCAGCAGCGGCCGGTCGCATTTCTGATACGCGCTCAAACTCGCATGCTTGCGGAACCGGATCGCCGCTTCGCTCAGAATCGTTTCCTGGCGCACCGTCTGCATCGGCTCGACAATCTGCGGATCAGTGGAAAACGCCTTGCACTTCGCACGGAATCGCGGGTCCTGCGTCGGGTCAAACAGGAACATCAGCACCCGGCTGCGCGACAGATGCCGCGTCACCGGCGATAGCGCCGTATCCTGCCCGACGTTGTAATGCTCCCCCGCATTGTCATACAGACACACGATCCGCCCCAGCCGGGCCCGCAGCGCCGCCCGCGGATGCTCCGCCCCCGGATGGAACGAAAACAAGAACGGCTTGGGCAACTGCGTCTCCTGCCCCGAAATCGTCACGCTCCGATACAAATCCCCCTGCGTCCGTGTCTTGTCCAGCACCACCGGCTTGTCCGGATCGTCCGGCAGGAACAGCGTCTCTTCATACCGGTTCAGAATCCAGTTCGCTTCCTTGTCGCCGTCCGCAAAGATGATCGCAAATTCCCGCGCCAGCTTCTGCCGCAGTTCCCACGTCATCGCCGCCAGAAAATTACTCTTCCCGCTCCCCGCGCTCCCGATGATACTGATGAACGTGATTTCGTTCTCCAGCAGCACCCGCGGCAACACCAAATGACACGCCGGACACGCCAGCGAATGGCACGGCATTCCACGCGAATCGATCGCCTGGCCTTCAATCGTGAACCGCGACGGCAAAAACCGCTGCGGCTCCTCCTTCAGCACCGAGTCCCCCATCAGGTCCTCGTGCTGCGCCACCCACAGAATCTGCTCCGGACGGAACACGTGCCAGCAATGCGGACACGTCACCCGTTTCACCAGCGGCACCGCCACCGATTCCTGCACCGGAATTCCCTGCTCGATTGTTCCCCCCATGCTCGTCAACGTGTCGCTCACCAATGAGTCCTCCAGAAGGTTGCCACCAGCCACTATATCCTACAACGCCCGGCCCCCTTTCGCGATGCACCAATACCGCAAAAACTGCGTTTTAGGCCAACCAGTCGCTCATCGCGATCGCCGATTCCCCCGCTCACCCCCAGCCATCCTCACACGATCGTCGGCCCGAACAACCCCTCCACCGTCGTCGCCGCGCTCCACGTGATCTGGTCCGTGCTCACCTGGTGCAGACGCGACATATGCCCCTGCTTGAACATCCGCTGCAATGTCGGCACATCGAACGGACCGCTCACGCGCCCCCGCATCCGCACGTAATACCGCAGATTGCTGTAAGTCACGGGCGGCGTCTCCGGTACCTGCTCCGGCACTTCATCCGTCAACTCCGGCGCCACTTCCGGCGCGTGCGACGGCGAGGGGGGTGGTGGTGGGGGAACCTGTGCCCACCGGCCCGCTGCTTTCGCCGGGGCCGCTTTCGGCGCTTCCTGAACCGGCGCGACCGCCGCCACCTCTTTAAGGGAGGCCAATATCGCCGCCACTTCCGTCGCCGATCCAAACCGCTGCGCATGCTGCTTGTTCATCAGCTTCGCGATGATCGTACTCAAACCCTCCGGAAAATCCTTCCGCACTTCCTGGATCGTCGCCGGCATCGTGTTCAGCGAGCAATGCCACGACATCCACTTCGCCGGATGTGCCTCTTTGTTCGATTGCCCCTCGTACACCGCCGGGAACTGCGCCCGATATGCCCGCCCTCCCAGCGCCAGCTCGTACGCAATGTGACCCAGCGCATACAGATCCGTCGTTGGCCCCACCTTCCCGAACTCGCGGCTCAATAGCTCCGGCGCTGCATACCGCACCGTCGCCACCACGTGCGTCTTCTCCGCCGCCACGTCGCTCGCCAGCGAGAAATCCGTAATCTTGTAGTTCCCCAACTTGTCCACCAATATGTTCGCCGGCTTCAAATCCTGATGCACCAGCGGCGGCGTCAAGGCATGCATCGCCGTCAATCCCGACAACACCTGCTCCAGCAGCTTCTGCACCTCTTGCGCATCCGCCGGTTGATCCGTAATCTTCTGCGCCAGCGTCTGCTCGCAATACTCCATCGCGATCCACGGCTGCTTGTCCGTGATCCCCATGCTGTAAATCGTCACAATGTGCGGCTGCACCGCCAACTGCGCCAGCACGCGCACTTCGCTGCCAAACCGTTGTTCCGATGCCGCATCGCTTGCCGGAATCATCGGCAGCACCTTCAGCGCCACCACCCGCATGTTCCCGCCCGGCAATTGCTCCTCCGCGCGGTACACCACGCCCACGCCCTCCCCGATCATCTCGCGCAGAATAAATCGATCCAGCTTCTTCACAATAGCCCTTTCCTGCCCGGCTAGAGGCGGTTTCATAACTCAAAAAGTCGTTGAAAACAACTGGTTTTCAATCCGAAACCGGGGTTATGAAACAGCTTCTAATTACTTCTCTTGCGCCTGTTCCACCTGCGCCATCCGCCCGTTCACAAATTGCATCAGCGCCGCACCCATGACGTCATTGTCCAGAGATGTCGGATCCGTCTTTGGATCCTGCAGCGCATTTAACGCACCACGATAATTGGCCGCCAAATCATCCAAATTCCTCGTCCGTTCATCCGTTGCCAGCAGCACCTTCGTTGCCAGTAGCACTTTCAACTGAAAATACATCTTCGACGCGCCGCTCCGATCACCGGCCCGGTCCATGCGCCAGGCCTCGTGCAGCAGGTCTGAAGTCCGTTCCGGCAAATGTTTCGCCTTGGTTTGTGCGTCCACCCACGGCGCCAGTACGTTGTACGAGCGGATCCAGTTCCGCTGCACTGTTCCTCCGAACGGATCGGCCACCAGCACCACGATCATCAGGATCAGCATCACGCTGACGGCCAGCAGCAGCAGCTTTCGCTTCGACTGCCCCGCCTCCGCTCCCGTTGAATCCACGCGGAACGTCGTCTCCACCCCCAGACGCACTTCATCCTTCACCCGCAGCTTGACCTTCCCGCTGAGCTTTTCGTCATTGATGAATGTCCCGTTCGCCGAAAGATTCTCGATGAAATACTCATCCCCGCTCCGCGTCACCACAGCATGCTCGTACGAAACCTGAGGATCGCTGCACTTTACCACCGCCCGCGGCGAACGCCCCAGCAGCGACTCAATCGACGACAGCCGATGTTCCTGCCCCTCCTCCGGCCCCTTGATCATCTTGATTACGCATTCCATCGACGCCTCATTCTTCTTGGTCTCATGGTCTCACATCTTCGATGAGCCAGCGATTCCATGAATCAATCTCATTCCATCCACGCGCCGTTGCTACGCAGCAGACGCACTAGAAACGGCGAAAACAAAATCAGCATCGTCGCAACCAGCACCAGCGTGCTCGGCAGCATCACGTATACGCCCGCCGATCCCGCCTTGCTCTGCGCCATCAGCAGTCGCTCCGAATTCAGCCGATCCGCCAGACGCTCCAGCGTCTCAGCCAGCGGCCAGCCCAGTTCCTCGCTCTGCACGATCGCATCCACCAGTGACGTCACATCCGCGATCTTCAGCCGATCCGACATCTTCCTGAACGAATCCGGCCGCGGCGCGCCCACATCGATCTCCGCCAGCACCTGCCCGAACTCCACGCCGATCGCATGGCGACCATAATCTTCCACCACCCGCCCCAGCGCGATCCGCAGACTCGTGCCGCTCCGCAGCATCAGCACCAATAAATCCAGCATGTACGGCAGCGCCCGCAAAATTTCGATCTCGCGTTCCTTCGCACGCGTCTTCAGGTGCGCCTGCAGCCCCAGTAATCCCATGGGCATGCCCAGCAGCGCCAGCCACACCCAGCCCCATCCCACCAGCGCCGCCGCCGTGTAACCGATCAGTATCGTGAACACCACCCCCATCATCGCGCCCACCGCCACCAGTTCATCGTCGTCCAGACCCCCGGGATACCCCGCCTTCACGTACGGATCGTGCAGATACTCCTTCACCGGCTCGAAACCCAAGCGGTTCACCGGCCCCGCCAGCATCGCTATGAACGGCAACATGAAGCGGAAGATCAGGCTGTCCCGCAGCGCCTGCTCCCGCATGTCCGCTCTGCGCATCGAAATCACGCCCGCCACCCCGCTCCGGATCGATTCCTGCTTCCTCTGGATCAGTCGATACGCCACCAGCGTCAGCATGGCCACCGCCACGCCAAACATCCCCGCCGCCCCCAACTTCAGCAACATCGCCATCCACCCGTCCAAGCAAATTCCCTTCAAAACCTTCTAACTTCTAACTTCCAGCTTCCTCGATCCTCACACATCCGACTTCGTAATCCGTCCCGCCAGGTACACGCCGAATCCCGCCAAGGCCGCGGCAATCAGCAGAATCGCGATCCCTTGCGACGTCGTGAACAGCAGTATGACGCCCTTGCTGTCCGCCAGCGAAAGCGTCAGCAGCAGCACGACCGGCGCCAGCAGCAGCACCTTGATGTTCGTGCGTCCTTCCGACGTGTGTGCCTCCACCGTCAGTTTCATCTCGCGCATCTTGTCCAGGCTTCGCGAGATGCGGCTCAACGTGTCGGCCACGTTGCCGCCCATTTCCCGGTTCAGCAGCAGCGCCGTCGCAAACAAATTGAAGTTCGGCAGCGCCAGCCGCTCCTTGGCATTCTGAATCACTGCGTCCAGATCCGCCCCATACGCATACTGATTCGACATCACCTTGAACTCGCACCGAATCGGGTCTGGCGCGCTTTCCGATAGCCGTTGGATCGACTGCACCAGCGTCAACCCCGCCCGAATGTTGTTGCACATCGTGCTGATCGTCACCGCCAACTGCGCATCGATCTTCATTCGCCGCCGCTTCCACGCCCATTCCACGTAAATCTTCGGCACAAACAGGCAGATCACCCAGAACGCCACCGCAATGAAAATATTCGGAATCATCCAGAGCAGCAGCAGCAGCAGCGCCAGAAATCCCCCGTAATACCACAGCGTGTACGTCTGCGCATTGATTGGCTCCGGATTAAACCGCAGCGCCGTCACCTGCATCCACGCCTTGTCCCGTTCAAATTTCTCCAGCAGCCAGCGCTTGCCCCCCAATATCGCCAGCACCACCGTCCCCCCAACCGCCAACCCCGCCAAAATCAATATCAGCATCTGCATTCACCACCCCCGCTGGAAAAAACCCGGAAGATGGAATGCACAACACGCCGCGCCTACGTCGGCAGCCTCGCAGCCCGCGCCTCCCACGCGCCCCCATTCTGAATTCTGAACTCTGAATTCTGAATTCAAGTTCCGCTCCTCACCTGCTCGAACCAGCTCTCCAGCCGCAGATGACCCTTCTCCACCATCTCCCCCAAAAACCGCGGCATATATCCGGTCGGCTTGAGCGTCCTGCCGCCCCCCGGCAACTCCACGCTCTTCATGATGTCCCGCGTCTCCACCTCCCCGCTGATCGGATGCAGCCCCATCACTTCGCTCACCTGGCTCACCAGACGCTGCCCGTTGCTCAGCCGGTCCGTATGCACGATCAAGTGAATCGCCGAGGCAATTTGTCGCCGCACCGCCGGCAGCGGGATCTCCGTCCCCATCAGCACCATCGTCTCCAGACGCGCAATCGCATCCTGCGTCGAATTGGCGTGAATCGTCGTCATGCTCCCCGAGTGCCCCGTGTTCATCGCCTGCAGCATGTCCACCGCTTCATCGCCGCGGCATTCGCCCACGATGATCCGGTCCGGCCGCATACGCAACGCATTCTTCACCAGGTCCCGCGTCGTGTACTGCCCCTTCCCCTCCGAGTTCGCCGGCTTCGTCTCCAGGCTCACCACGTGCTCCTGCTGGAGCCGCAGTTCCGCCGAGTCTTCGATCGTCACCAAACGGTCTTGATTCGGAATGAATCCGCTCAGCACGTTCAGCAGCGTCGTCTTGCCCGACCCCGTTCCCCCGCTCACCAGCACATTCGCCCGGTACAAAATGCACGCCCGCAGTAATGCCACCGCCGGCGGCGTAATGCTCTTCCACCGCAGCAGGTCATCCACGCTCACCTTGAACTGCGGAAATTTCCGGATCGTGATGCACGGGCCTTTGATCGCCAGCGGCTCGATGATCGCGTTCACGCGGCTGCCATCGCGCAACCGCGCATCGACCAGCGGTGAACTCCGGTCGATTCTCCGTCCCAGCGGCGACACGATCCGCTCGATCACCGATATGCACGATTCCTCGCTCGGAAAAGTCTGGGCAATCTTCACTACCCGCCCGTTCCGCTCGATATAAATCTGCTTCGGCGTCACCACCATGATTTCCGTGATGCTCGGGCTCCGCAGCAAATCCTCCAACGGGCCCAATCCGAAAATAATGTCGTACAACACCTTCTTGACGTACGAAATCACCGCGTACATCCGCACGTTTGCCAGCAGCTCATCCCATACCGCACCAAAGCCGCTCGCGTATGTCGCATCCACCAGCTCGTCCGCATTGATCGGTATCGGCTTGCCCGTGTAAATCCCCGCCTTGTTCACCAGCTTGATGATCGCCGCCTCCAGCGGCCCCTCCAATTCCGGATTCGTCCCCAGCGTGTGCCACTCCGCCGTGATCTTCTTCTCCTGCGTCATCTTCCGGATCAGCCAGTCGCTCACCCGGCTCCGCAACCCCACCCGCCCCAGTGCCTTGGTCAAATCACTCTCAAACACCTGCGGCCGGAATTCATTCAGCAGCAGATCATCGATGATCTTGTTGAGCTGGTCCGTGCGATGCTGCGACGTATCCGTCGCCGATATCGCCCCCATCCGCAGATCCAGCCGCCGCAGCACGTTCGCATGCAGCAGATTAAACAACTCCGTGATCTGCTCGTCTTCCGCCTCCGCCACCCCTTCGCGATCCGCATCCTCCAGCGTCAGCACAAACTCCATGAGTTTGACCACCGCCTTGTCGCGAATCGTTACCTTGATCCCCGTCGTCCCCGGTGCGTATTCCTTGCCGTTGATCTCCACCGGGTTCACCCCCGGCGGCAATTCAAACTCCCACCCGTCCGCCCCGCGCTCCACCCGCGCATGCAGCCCGCTGACAAAACGCGAATCCAACTTCACATCGCAATTCGCATCCCGCCCGATCGTAAACCCCGCGGGCGAGTCGATCCCCACCCACTGCCGGTTCGTCAACGTGTTCTGTACGACTACGCGCATCAATCATTCCCGGTTGCGTGGTTTCTGAATCCAACTTTATTTCGGGTGCCATGCCCAGTGGGGCAGGGGCCCGGGGGGGCGCTGGGCATGCTCGCTTCAATCACTTCCCCGGCATCGTCGCCGCATCATTCTGCTCCGGCGGCATCAACATCAGCGTGATCGGCAGCCGGTACGCATTGCTCAATTCCACGATTTCCTTGCCCTGCTCCTCCGTCGCCTCGATCGTCACCGACTGCTGCATCTCGCTTTCCAGCGATGACGTGTACTGATCCATCGCCGTCACCTGCTGCCGCGGCTTCGACAACCGGCTTCCCACTGCCACCACCTTGAAACTCGCCCCATTGGCCGCCACCACCGTGTGCGGCTGCATCATCGGCGTACCGTTCTCCATCACCGACTTCGTCTGCGTCACCATCACTTTCACGTGATCCCCCGGCACCGGCAACCCGCTCACCCCATGCGCCCCGCGCACCGGCACGCTGATCGCCACCATCCCCGCCTTCAGCGTGAATTCCGTCAACAACGAAAAGTCAGCCAGCATCACCGGCTGACCCGCACCGATCAATCGATTCACCCGCTGTGCCTTGTAATGACTCGATTCCCCCGGCGTCAGACACGCCATCGCAAACCCCAGAAACTCCGCCGGGATCTTCTTCGGCTCCAGATCCCGCTCCGCATCCAGCGGCGTGTTCGGACGCAGATCATGCTTCGCCACCAGAATCGTCACGCCTTCGCGACGATCCGGTCCGCTGCTCTCGATGTACCCAAACGCCAGCACCGTCGCCAGCAGCCCCAGCGCCACCGCCACAATCAGAAACACCTTGCTCGCCTTGTTGTCTTGCATGGGACCTCCTGCCAAACGCCGACCTCGATTCGCCAGTCCATTTCCCCCGCGCCGTGCTTATCCTAACCCTTCTCTATAACGCGTCAACGTATGTATTGTTCCATGCAAACTCGCGCGCCGCCCCCGCCGCCCTCCCTCATTTCACCTTCCCGCCCCGCGCCCACTTCCCCAGCATAGAGCTATTCCCATCTCAATCTGTTATAATACATCCAGCCATTCCTAACGGGGCCGAAACCTCTCGGACCGTCTTTCGCCCATCTTGCGATCGTCTGGCACTGACCTTTTTGAATGCTGCCGCGGCATCTAT
Source organism: uncultured Phycisphaerales bacterium (assembly GCA_903845195.1). GTDB lineage: Bacteria > Planctomycetota > Phycisphaerae > WQYP01 > WQYP01 > CAIMWO01. The sequence goes on along the minus strand of CAIMWO010000090.1, from coordinate 54,786 downwards.
CGCCCTCCGGCCGCAGGGGTGCATACGATGACCGTCCATGCCGAACCCACTCTCCCCCGTCATTCCACCGATCCCGAAAAGGATTACGAAGCCTTCCTTTCCCGCCTCGGACGTAAAGCCCTCGCCTCCGTCGAAAAACATGTCGAATTCTGCTCCGGCGAATCCGCCCTCGGCTACGGCCGCATCTGGAAACGCTTCGCCTGCCTCCTCTCACGCCTCGCCCCGCACCTCATCGAAGCCACCGGCCAGCAAACCGTCAAGTTCTACATCCCCGACGGCAAGTACCGCGTCCAGGTCTTCACCCTCCAGGATTCCCGCAAAGGCATCATCCAGATCTTCCTCCCCGACATCGTCTCCCTCGCCCTCAGCCGCAAACTCATCAAACCCGGCAACTCGACCACCCACATCTATGACATCCCCGGCGACGCCGGCACCCATGTCGAACTCGAACCCCTCAACGCCGAAACCAAAGACCTCCCCGACTGCTGCCGCCCCATGCTCGGCTGGGGTCGTCGCGCCATCCGCACCTCCGTCGACGTCACCGCCGATGAAAAGCAGATCCATGCCGTCGAACGTCTCTGTGAGCTCGCTGCCGAAGCCTTCCCGGAACCGCTCGCCAATCCCGTTTCCGCCGATCTCCCACGCGTCTGACGCACTAGCTCGTTCTGCCTCTCCTGTAGTTATCGGAACTCCCTACAGTCCGCCTCACCGCATCCCTGCGCTCGCACTTTCTCATCAATCACCTTGCCTTACGCTGATCCCTCGCGCACAATTCATCACAGCAGGGTATGAAGTGAACGGGCCTTTCTCGATTCGGTAACGTGGACCGGGTGCAAACTTAATGACTCACGATGAAGCCAAAGCGCTGATCGACCAGTCCGGCTTGATCCCTGCCTGCCATCTGGACCTCGCCGCCGTTCAGGCCATCTTCGAACCGCGCCCCGACCTCGTCGAAGCCATGAACGCACTCACTCCCAAGCCCGGCGATGAAACCCCCCAACGCGCCGCCGCTCACACCCGAAAAATCGACATCCTCCAATACTTCCTCTCCCGCGGCGTACAGCCCGATCTCTTCATGTCCTGCGCCCTGGGCCTCACCGGCCCCGTCAATGCCTACCTCACCGCTCATCCCAAAGAGGTCGACGCCAAAGGCGCCCACGGCATCCAACTCGGCGCGCACGTCAATCACCCCCAGATGGTCGAACTCCTTCTCAAGCACGGCGCCGAACCCACGCTCTTTCTCATCCAACTCTGCTGGACCGGCAAAGTCGAACTCATCCAGATCGCCATCGACCACGGCGCGAAAATTAACTCCGAGCATGGCCGCCAACCCCTTCACATCGCCGCCTGCCAGGGCCACCTCGCCGCCGTCGAACTTCTCGTCAAACTCGGTGCCGACACCCTCGTCCGCTCCAAAGGCGCCGATTGGGAACGCAAAAATGCCCTCGCCCTCGCACATATGAACAATCACACCGAAGTCGAAAATTTCCTCCGTAAACACACCAACCTCCCGCCTGCCGCCCCCTTCAAATCCCCCCTCGCCCCCGCCCGCAAACCCTTCCGCCGCTAAAAATCCCCACCCCCCCCCAACTCATAACCCATAGCTCTTAACTCCCCCTTCATCGTTCATCGTTCTAAGTTCATCGTTTTCTCCCCGCCTCCGCTATAATCCCCTCCTGTACCCTCTCAAACCCACAGGCGGAGCCCCCATGTATTTATTCTTCGACACCGAAACCACCGGCATCCCCCTCCGCCGTAAAGCCCCCGTCACCGATCTGGCCAACTGGCCCCGCGTCGTCCAGCTCGCCTTCCTCCTCACCGATCCCCAAGGCACGCCCGTCGCCTCCCACGAATTCCTCATCCGCCCCGACGGCTACACCATCCCCGCGGACGCCGCCCGCATCCACGGCATCACCACCCAGCGCGCCCTGGCCGATGGTGTCCCCCTTTCCGCCGCCCTCGACCAGTTCGCCTCCGCCTGCCAATCCGCCACCACCCTCGTCGCGCACAACATGGAATTCGATTCCAATATCCTCGGCGCAGAATTCCTCCGCGCAAATCGCCCCAACCTCCTCAACGGCAAAAAACAAATCTGCACCATGCAATCCACTACCAGTTTCTGCGCCATCCCCGGCCCCTACGGCAACAAGTGGCCCACCCTCGCCCAACTCCACCTCAAGCTCTTCAACCAACCCCTCACCAAAGCCCACGCCGCCCTCGCCGACGTCCACTCCTGCGCCAAATGCTTCTTCCAACTCCAATCCCTCGGCATCCTCACCTGACACGTTCTCCCCCATGTTTTTCACCATTCTCCGTTCATCGTTCTACATTCAACTGCCCCCTCACCTCACCATTCTGAATTCCGAACTCTGAATTCCGAATTCCCCCACCCCGGGTGCCATGGTCCAGGCCACAACCTCGGTGGCCTGGCCATGCCCAACTTGCTCTCCTCAACCGCTTGCACCCGTTCGCAGCCCATTGAGTTAATGGCCCAACGGGCCAAAACTTTCTGTAGCCGTGTGCCGTAAGGCCACGGACCCCATCCACCCCTTTTATCGAGGCCCGAAGGGCCGACACTTTGGCAAATCAAATCACCAAGACACTCCGACGTACTGAAATTATTCTTGGTGTTCTGGAATGATCGTGGTCTAATTCGACGCTTGTTTTCGGTGCCGAAACCGCACCGCCGAAAAATCAGGAGCACCCGTGAAATCATTTCACGTTTACTGGAAGTCACCCGAGGAAGACCCTCGCACTCCACCAAAGAAACCCTGGGAGCAGCGTCACCCGCGACTATTTCAACTGATTGCCGGCATATTCTGTCTGAGTTGGGGTGCCTTCATGGGGATGGCAACGATCGCAACCCTGCGCCAAGGCAGTTTTGTATGGCGCGGCAGCCATGACATACCGATTACCCCCACGCAACATCCCTTCCAATTCTGGGGTATGGTTTCCTTCGGAATCACAATTTCCCTATTCGTACTTTGGACCGCGCTCCGCGCCCTCATCCAAGCGTGCCGACGGCAAGTGAACTAAAGGGGTCAGGGATCTTTTCCCGTTTTCCCCTATATTCAACGCGTCTTGGTGTCTCCGTGTCTTGGTGGTGAAAACGTCCCCCTCACCATTCTGAATTCCGAACTCTGAATTCCGAATTCCCCTCGCCCGGGTGCCATGGTCCAGGCCACAATCTCGGTGGCCTGGCCATGCCCAACTTGCTCTCCTCAACCGCTTGCACAGTTTCTGAACCAATTCCCCCAAAGCCCCGAAATGCCAAAACCCTCTGTAGCCGTCGGCCATCAGGCCACGCACCCGATCTTATTCAACCTTCACACGCACATCGGAAAACTTCCTGAAATCCTCATCAAATGTCGCCACCGGCATATCCTCCGCTGCCGCAGTCGCAGCAATTATGCAGTCCACAAAATGGCACTTCGTCCTCCGGTACCGCTCGAGCGCATCAACGTGAACGGCGGTATCGCAGATTTCGACGCCCGGACTGTTGATCAGCCTGACCAGTGCCGCCGCAATATTCCCACGCGGTTGCTCATAAAATGATTCCAACACAAAAACGCACTCGGCCAAAACGACCGGGAGCACGACCAGCACGACCTCCCCGCGATCGCACGCGTCAAACAGCTTCCCCGCCGTCTTGGCATGCTTCTCATGATCCTGCACGAGATGGCGCACAATCAAATTGGTGTCGATCAGCCGGCGCTTGCTCATCGCACGCCCCCGCGGCCAAGTGCCGCCTTGCCCGCCGCCGCACGAATCTGTGCAAACGACATCCCCTTGCCCTTGGTGCTCGCCAGCACGCCCTTCAGCGATCGCGTCCCCGGATTCACGCGAATCGTGGCGTGATCTCCATCGATCGCATAATCCAGCCTGTCGCCCGGCTTGATTCTTAGGGCCGCACGAATCTCCCCCGGAATCGTCGTCTGCCCCTTACTCGTAACCGTTGAATGTGTCATGGCTTATTCCTTACAATTATTGATCGCCTTACTTATTTATTATGCCTTACTCGATAGGCAAAGACAAGGGTAATTCACACAGATAGAATTCGGTTCCCGGCTGCGTTTCGTTCCCGCTCGCGCCACCCCAACCACCTTCGTGCGTCTTGGTGTCTCCGTGTCTTGGTGGTGAAAACGTCCCCCTCACCATTCTGAATTCCGAACTCTGAATTCCGAATTCCCCTCGCCCGGGTGCCATGGTCCAGACCACAACCTCGGTGGTCTGGCCATGCCCAACTTGTCCTCCTCAACCGCTTGCACAGGTTCGCAACGTTTACGTCACAGTTCTGTAGTCCACTGCTATGATTACATATTTCCCAGAAGTAGAGAACCTTCCCTCACCATCCTTGCCGCGTCTGGGCCAATGTACATGACGTCATTAAGTCGTTGAGATCGACGACGAACAAGCGCGAGGACCCTGTTCGCCCAGCGACAGAACTCGGGGCGTTTCGGCTTGCGTTTCAAATCGACGGGACTGTACCAAAACCGTCCCCCGCTGATCCGCAGGTGGGAACTCGGAGATTTATTGTCACGTGAGAGTACGCATCGACGATACGAGACTGCCTCGGAATCGGCTTTATCGATGTAATACTCCTGACGCTCAGGATTGTGTTCTGAAATAATCTTGGGGCAAATGTCAATAGGACTCAATATCAGCGATGACAAGTAAGGATTGCTATTTGAGGTCATTGGTCGGAGTGGCAAGCGAACTTCATGCGCCGATTTCCTGGCGACGCTGCGCACGACGTACAACTTGCCAGATTCTTCTATCGCATCGAGGATATTTCTTTCATCCACTGCCGTAAAATAGAAGTTGATTTGCCGTCCCATTAAATGAGCCCTTTTTTCCAAAATAGCAGAGACAACCTAGCTCATAACCCATAACCCATAACACCACATCCCTCCCCGTCTTCTTGCTACTTGCTTCTTGCTTCTTGCTTCTTAACAAGAATCGCCTCAACTCCTACGGGTCTATCGATGACATAAGGAAGCTGCAGCAAAAAACTCCCATCCGGCCACTGCGGCGGATCCTCAAATTGCTTCCCGTCCACATTCACCAGCACCCGCGAATGTTTTAAATCCACATCGTCCCGCTCCACCGCCGGCACCGTAAACAAAATCACCGGATAAAACAGCGGCCGCACCCCCTCGTCTTTCGTGCCACTGGCCACTGACAACTGACCACTGACCCTTGGATCCACCACAAAACTCGCCCGCCCTCTGCTCAACCGCACCACCTCAAACCCGTACGAGTCCACAAACCCATCGTTGTCCACATCACCCGGGAAATTCCGATCCAGTTCGCCCTGCCGCACCTTCACCCGCGGCGGCACCAGGTACTGGCCAAAACTCCCCGCCATCGCCAGCGCATTCGCCTCGCTCACCAGCAACATGCAATCCACCGGCCCGCTCCGCCCCTCCGCCCCCTCGCGCGCACTGATCCCCGCGCCAAACACCTTTTTTCCCGATGGGGGGGGGCCCTCCGCCCACCACCACAACCCCTTCTCCCATCCCACCCCCAGCCCCGTCTTGGCAATCATCCCGATCGGCGATCCCAACTGCATCTGGTGCGGCAACGCCCCTCCTTTCCCTCCACTCTGACCACTGGCCACTGACCACTGATCACTCTCTCCCCACCGCAAACTTGCCCAGCAGTTTCTCCTCGACGCTCGATTCCCGCTGGCTCTTCCATACCGTTTTGTTTTCATAGATTTCCACACTCGCGCCACCATCCACCACCACAACCCGCGGCTTTTCTCTGGTCCGCGCCAGCGAGCGCGGCGCCGCCTGCTGCGAGGCAACCAAGTAAACGCTGAAACCGCCCGGGTCGAGAAAACCGGGACTCTGCGCAATCCAAACCGTGCCGCCTTTCACCTCAAACTTCTCAACGATCGTTGGCGGGCCCTCGAAAGCAATGCCTAGCTTGGTCCAGCCGTTGCCTGTGCTCGTCTGCGCCCTCCAGTCCGGTAGCAGGAACCAGTGCTCCACCTTCATGCCGGCCTTGGGCAGGTATTTCCCGCCGATGGAGACGGTGCCTGCAGCATCCACTGTCATGCCCAGCGCGATGTCGATGGGCACCGCCACTGTGCGCCACGTAACGCCCTTGTCGCGGGAAATGGCCACGCGGCTCGCCTGTCGACCATCTGCCGCGGGAGCCCCCACCACGCCCCAGACCGCCACCACACCATTGACCGAAGCCCCCAGCATCCGCGGCTCAAACTCCCACTTCGAGGTACGAACTTCCCATGTCTGCCCTCTGTCCGTGCTCAACGCCGTCGCGGCATCGCTCGGTCGCACACCCCAAACCTCATCGCCCCCGCTCCACATCGCCACAAACTCGGCTGGCGCACGCCGCGTCGCGGGTGCCGTCCCCGCTGCAGGCGCCAGTCGCCCCGCATCACGCTCGCCCGCCTTCGGCCACGTCTCTCGCATGAGTCGCGAGAATCCGCGAATCCCTTGCGTCGCCGGTCGTGCAAAAGCCCTCTGCTTATACGGTGCTGGATCGAAATTCCCTTCCGCCGGACCCGTCGAACGCATGCCATCGCTGAAATGATCCGAGTGCGTCACGCGCCCAGAACTATCGAACATGAATGCTTCTTGTTTGATGCCAGCATGATAAATCTCCGCAGTGTTCAGCCAGCCATCAGCCCAATGCAGCGTTGGCCCTTCCAGCAGCCCCTCGCTGTACGTTTCCTCGCGCCATTTGCTCCCTGCGGCGTAGTCCGCATAGGTCACGGCACCACCGTGTAGCTTCCCATTCTTGTAGGGACGCGTGCCCGTGATTGTCCCAGGTATGCGATCGGCCGCGCGCGCCGCCATGACCAGCGCTATGCCATCTCCCTTTTCAATCTTCCCCAACACTTCGCCACGCGGCCCATGGTAGCGTGCAGTTTGTAAACCCTCCGCGGTTGTGTCCTCGGCAAGCATCAAGCTTCCATCGGCATACCATTGCCGCACTGCGCCAGGCATCGGCACATTGCTCTTCCCGCGAAAGCCAGGAATCCTGTCTTCATCGCCACCAGAGCGATACTGGGCAGGCTGACCATCGGGAAACAGCAGCAACACAGCGCCACCTGCCTGCATCCGCTTTACTTGCTTCTCGATCCGCTCCGCAATGCTCAGATCGCCATAGGGGTCGCGGTCGGGTGGTGGATTCATCACCCACACTCGCGGCGACTTCAAACACGCGTCCACCAACTCTCGCGGCAGCAAGTCAGGATCGATAGGCGGGGTATTGTCATAAACAATCGCCGCCCGCGACGCCGCTCCACCGGCGGGTCGCGTCGCCGGAAGCGTTTGAGCGCCAACCAATAACCCCCCAACCACTAATGAAACGACACCGAATACCTCAACCACTCGTTGTTTGATCATGAAGTCCACTCCGTTTCACATCATTCGCGTTCCACATGTTAGCCGGGCGCATTCTACCACTCCCCACGCCCGCGGCTAACGGTCTCCACCTCTTCCTTCGCGTCTTCGACCGTTCGTGGTTCAAATTCTTCGCCCGTCTTGGTGCCTCCGTGTCTTGGTGGTGAAAACTCATTTCTTCACCAAAATCGCCTCAACGCCCACCGGTCGATCAATCACCCACGGAAGCTGCAGCAAAAAACTCCCATCCGGCCACTGCGGCGGATCCTCAAACTGCTTCCCATCCACATTCACCAGCACCCGCGAATGCTTCAAGTCCACATCCTCCCGCTCCACCGCCGGCACCGTAAACAAAATCACCGGATAAAACAGTGGCCGCACCCCCTCCTCTTTCTGACCACCGACCACTGACAACTGACCACTCATTCTCGGATCCACCACAAAACTCGCCCGCCCTCTGCTCAGCCGCACCACCTCAAACCCATACGAATCCACAAACCCATCGTTGTCCACATCACCCGGAAAATTCCGATCCAGCTCGCCCTGCCGCACCTTCACCCGCGGCGGCACCAGGTACTGCCCAAAACTCCCCGCCATCGCCAGCGCATTCGCCTCGTTCACCAGCAGCATGCAATCCACCGGCCCGCTCCGCCCCTCCGCCCCCTCGCGCGCACTGATCCCCGCACCAAAAACTTTCCTCCCGTCGCCCTCCGCCCACCACCACAATCCCTTCTCAAAACCCACCCCCAGCCCCGTCTTGGCAATCATCCCGATCGGCGACCCCAACTGCATCTGGTGCGGCAACGCTCCCAACCGCTTTTCACTATTCACCATTCCCAATTCACTATTCACGCCAACCGCCTCCCGCACCGCCCGCGGATAAATCCCCGCCAATAACTTTTCCGCATTCTCTCCCGCCCCCGTCATCCCCGCATAACGCTCCTCGCCCACCACCCCCGAATCCAGCACCAGCGCCCAACTCACCGGCACCCGCAGCGCAGCGGTAGGGGGGGTACTTTCAGACTTCGTCGCGCCCGCCCCCCCCACTCCCCCCGCACTTTCACTATTCACTATTCCCAATTCACTATTCCCCGTCGGCCACTCCGCATGCACAAACACCTGTCCCCACTGGTAAATCATGAACCGCCAGGTCACCACCTTCGCCGGCCGCCCCATCGCATCGAACGGCCCAACCGTCTGCTTCACTTCCACCAGCGCCCCAACCGGACTCGTCCAACCGCACTCCCACTCCCAAGTCGTCTGCTCCGCCCCCGCAGCCCCCACCGTCGGCCAACTGAACGCAGGCATCTTCACCTTCCCCTCTGCCGCCAGGCCCCGCACATATGCCCCCTGTTGCATCCCTCCCGCCAACCCGTCATACCCCTCCTGATCCAGCAGCATCAGCCCTGTGCCCGGCTGACCCAGCACCAGCCGCTTCCTGCCGCTCGCGCCACCCCCCTGGGTCACACTGATCCACGGCCGCTCCGTTCCCGCCCGTTCATAAAAAGCAATTTCGTATTGGTTAACCGACCCCACCAGTAACCGCCCGCCTTCCCTTTTGACGTAAAAGCTTTTTGGCGATCCCGCCATATCCCCTAAATACGAATGTTTGTCGCGGCTCACGGCCCAGTTATCCGTCTGAATATCCATCGAAAATGGCAAAATACCACTCTCTTTTGCCTCAATATCACTCGAAAACGACTTCAAATCAGGTGAAATCGGTGTCAAATCGGGCGCATTTCGAGTCGATTTGGTGTCCAAATCGATCTCCTTTTTGCCGTCCGCCGTCGCCGGCCGGGTCGTCGATACCGGACTCTTCAGTCCTATGGCCGTCCGAATTCGGACTCCCAGCTCCGTAATCTGGCCGAGCTGTAACCCCGCTTCAGCAGCGGTCTTAAGATCCATCGGAACCTGTTGCCAGCGCGTGGTAATCGCATACCAATCCCCAGCGACACGGTGTCCAGCCCCATCCACTAGGTAAACCGCCGCCATCATCCTCCCACTTTGGGCCGGCATCCCCGTATGTAACACCCCCGCATAAACCGTATCGAAGTTATTTAAATCAATGGACTTATCGAACTTATGCACCACCGCTCCGCCCCCCTTTTCCGCGCCATGAATCTGCAGCGACCAAAGCCCTTCCTGCGGCCGCAAACTGCTCCGCGTCAGCATGACACTTTCCGTCCCCTTCTCGGGCGATTCTGTCGTAGTAGCCGCACTCGTAACTGTCAAATCGTCCTTATCTTCGGTCCATTCTACGGGCGGATTTGCTTTTTCGAAGTCCAATAAAATCCGCGTTTCTTGATTTTCTCCGCTGTCAACATCTTTTGCTGCATGGCCGGTATTGGTGTGCAACGCATTGCTGGAACTATAGCTTTCACAACATGTTAGAACAGTAATATTAAGAAGAAACAGAAGAATTAACACCGCACGCATGAATATATCCTTCCCCGAAAATTCCAGAACGCGCACCGCAAATAACCTTTGTACCATTTTGCGCAAAAATAGCACCTTTAGGTCCGGAAATAATAAAATTCCATTTGACTCCCTTTAGATCGGTGGTAAGTATCTACTGACTACATTTCTCCGTCGCAACACCCATCTGGAGAAACGTAAGAGGCGGTCGCACACGTCTTGGGCGACCCATAGAGAGAGGCTCTTACGTGGTGTCGCGCGACGATGTAGTAAATTTGTACGTAACCTAGCTCGCGAGGCTTGGTTACGGGAGGGAGTAGCACTTGGGCACGATCCGTTCGGATTCGTCTGCGTCCACAGTTGCGTACTGTGGCGACCGTTCGATTCTCCAAAATCTGGAGCTTCCTGACGGCTTGGGGCTTTCTGTTTTTGCTCCTCAGCAGTTCCTCGCAAATCTTCACGAAATTACCCAAACCTCCACATCCCTTATTCTGAATCTTTTCAACACCACCGCCGGTCGCGTCGAAATTCCGCTGGATGCTGACGATCTTGCCCCTGCTTCCGGACAAGCCTTGGAAATCCTCGCCCAGCTTCAGAAGATTCATTCTCATCCACCGGTCATCCTGCTCACCCACGGCGGCACACCCTTCGAACTCTGTTGTGCGGCCGTTCGCCTCGGCGTGTCCCACTTCGTCGATACCGATGCCGCCGGATGGCAAGCCCGCGTTCTGCAACTTCTCGGTCAAATGGATCCGCCCGCCATTGTCGCGCGCAAGACCATCGACCCTAAGGAACTACTCGATTCCGTGGGCATTATGGCCGTTAGCCCGGCCATGCACGAGTTAATTGTGCAAGTTTACCGCGGCGCTCAAGTTTCCGATGCCACCGTGCTCATCCACGGCGAATCCGGTACCGGCAAACAGCTCCTGGCCGAAGCCATCCACCAGCTTGATCCTAAACGCGGCAAACATATTTTCATCCCCGTAAACTGCGCGGCCATCACCGGTTCGCTGGCGGAGTCCGAACTCTTCGGCCACACCAAGGGCGCCTTCTCCGGCGCTACCGACGCCCGCCTGGGTTATTTCCGTACGGCCAACAAGGGCACCATTTTCCTCGATGAAATTTCCGAATTGCCGCTGTATCTGCAGCCCAAGCTTCTCCGTGTCCTGCAGGAACGCCGCGTTCTTCCGGTGGGTGCCGACAAGGAAGAAACCATTGACGTTCGCGTCATTGCCGCCACCAACGTTTCGCTGCAGGAAAAAGTGGCACGTGGCGAGTTCCGGCTCGATCTTTACCAGCGGTTGAATGTTATTCATCTGGTCGTGCCTCCGCTACGGCAGCGCGTGGAAGACATCCCGCTGCTGGTGACGCATTTCGTGGAGAAATATCAGCACTATTGTGCCGAGCCGATCCGGCATATCGATCCGCTCGTGTTTGAACTTCTCAAACGCAAGGCCGGCACCGGTAACGTCCGCGAGTTGGAGAACATCGTTCGTCAGGCTCTGGTCTTCAAAGCCGAGGGCGACCGGCTCGATCTAAGCGATCTGCCGCGCTATCTTTTTGATGCCGCGGACATCAAGCCGGCCAGCGAGATGATTCCCAGCGAGATTGCTGACAACCTGGTGGCGTTGATTCGCGCCAAACGTCTCACGCTTAAGCAGGCGGTGGAAGCCTTCGAGAAGACGCTCATACAGCAGGCCGCCAAGGCCTGTCCCGAGATGAGCAAGGTGGAACTGGCCAAGACGCTGGGTCTGCCGCGGCGTACGCTTTATTACAAACTCGACGCGCACGATGAGGGGTAATCTTCATCGTCCCACGAACGTCGGAGCAGGAACAACGGCCCGGGCAAGTCGCCCGGGCCGCTCTGTTGAATGAAGCTGAAGCAGAAATCCCACGCGATGGACGAACCCCTTCCAGCCGATAACAATGGTGGTCGTGAAAGGAGTCGTGACGATGCCATTGCAGTTGGGTTTACCTGAGAAAGTTCCCGTTCAGGTTTTTTCCGAGGCGCACCACGCCAGTGTTGCGGTGGCTGCGATCATCGCCGACCTGATCCGCCAGAAGGCCGCCGGCGGCAAGCCGTGCGTTCTGGGCCTGGCGACGGGTTCAACGCCGCTGGGCGTCTACGGCGAACTCGTCCGCCTGCACAAGCAGCAGGGCCTCTCGTTCAAGAACGTCATCACGTTCAATCTCGATGAATACTTTCCGATGCGCCGCGAAGATCTCCAGAGTTACTGGCGGTTCATGCACGAGAACCTCTTCGATGAACTCGACATCGATCCGAAAAACGTTCATATCCCGGATGGGACGATCTCCGTGGACCAGGTGGCCGCGTTTTGTGCGGCTTACGAACAAGCCATCGTCGACGCCGGCGGTCTCGATCTGCAGATCCTCGGCATCGGCCGCACCGGACACATCGGTTTCAACGAACCCGGCTCCAATCGCGAAAGCCGTACGCGCATCATCACGCTCGATCACGTGACCCGCCTCGATGCTGCCAGCGATTTCTTCGGCGAAGAGCACGTTCCTCGCCGCGCGCTGACCATGGGTGTCGGCACGATTCTCGCGGCCAAGCAGGTCGTTCTCATCGCGTTCGGTGAACACAAGGCGCCGGTGATTGCCCAGGCGGTTGAGGGGCCGGTGACCTCCAGCGTGGCGGCCAGCTTTTTGCAGGAGCATCCGCACGCACAGATTTTCCTCGATGAAGCCGCCGCCGCTGAACTCACCCGGTTCAAGACGCCCTGGGCGCTCGGCCCGGTCAACTGGGATGAGCGTACGACCCGCAAGGCCGTCATCTGGCTGGCCGCCAAGCTCGGCAAGCCGATCCTCAAGCTCACCGACGGCGATTACAACGAGCACGGCCTGCAGGATCTGGTCGCCGCCCGCGAATCCGCCTACGACATTAACATTGACGTATTCCGCGCCCTGCAGGAAACCATCACCGGCTGGCCCGGCGGCAAGCCCGCCAGCGAAAAGCGGCCGGGCGACATTCCACGTCCGACCGACGCCATTTTTCCCAAACGGGTTCTGGTATTTTCACCCCATCCGGACGATGACGTGATCTCCATGGGCGGTACGCTCATTCGCCTGGTCGACCAGGGGCACGAAGTTCATGTCGCTTATCAGACCAGCGGCAACATCGCCGTTTTCGATGCCGATGCTTTGCGGTTCGCGGATTTCGCCGCCGGATTTAACGAGATCTTCGGCATCGCCGCTGACTCCGCCGCGCGCGTCGAAGATCACATCGAGGAATTTCTCCGTCACAAAAAGCCGGGGCAGGTGGATTCTCCCGAGGTGCAGCGACTCAAGGCGCTCATCCGCAAGGGCGAGGCCCGCGCCGCCGGGCGCAGTTGCGGAATTCCCATAGATCGGCTCCATTTCATGGACCTGCCTTTCTACGAGACCGGTCGTGTGAAGAAGAAGCCTATTGGCCCGGAAGATATCCGTCTGACGGTTACGCTGCTGGAGAAAATCAGGCCGCAGCAGATCTATGCCGCCGGAGACTTGAGCGATCCCCACGGCACGCATCGGGTCTGTCTGGCTGCGGTCATGGCCGCGCTGGAACAACTCCACCGCGCGTCTGCGGCATGGCTCAAGGATTGTGAAGTGTGGCTGTATCGCGGCGCTTGGCAGGAATGGGAACCGGAAAAAATCGAGATGGCCGTACCGCTCAGCCCCGACGAACTGCTGCGTAAGCGTATGGCCATCTTCAAACATCAGAGCCAGAAGGACCGTGCCATGTTCCCCGGCCTGGACCAGCGCGAATTCTGGCAGCGTGCCGAAGAACGCAATCGCGCCACCGCGCGGCTTTATGACAAACTAGGCCTTGCGGAATACGAAGCCATTGAAGGATTCGTTCGCTGGCAGCCCTGAGCAGCCCAATGGATCCCACATCTGCCAAGTAATCTAAAAAAGGGAATGACCATTGACTGACGCTGACTTTATGCGTCTGGCCATCGAATCGGCCCGTGCGGCGCTCGACTCGGGACAGTCTCCCTTTGGCGCGGTTATCGCCAGGGACGGCCAGGTTCTGGCAGCCAGCCATAACGAGGTCTGGGAGCAGGTCGATCCCACCGCACATGCCGAAGTCACCGCCATACGACTCGCCTGCAAGAAACTCGGCAAGGTCAAACTGGACGGCTGCACCATTTACTCAACAACGGAACCCTGTCCGATGTGCTTTTCCGCAATCCACTGGGCGGGGATCGAACGTATCGTCTATGGCACGTCCATTCCCGATGCGGTGGCGTGCGGGTTTAATGAGCTTACGGTCTCCAACGCGGATATGAAGCGCATCGGCGGGGCCACGATGGAGATCGTCAGCGATTTTATGCGCGATGAGGCGATGGAGCTATTTCGCCTGTTTGTCGCCGATCCGTCCAGGCGTCTCTACTGAGGATTTTTCTTTGGCAGAACGGCCATTGTTTTATTGGACGATGTAGTTTTCATCGCGCTCCAGCGCCGATCGGTACGCTATTTTGCGTTTGGCCGCTCTTCAAGTGGGCGTTATACTAAGTTCGCTTAAAGGCACGTCTCGGTCGCGGCCGACTCGAAGACCCTGTTGCCGCGAACTTCAATTAGTTAGATTGATTCGGTTCCGGCAGGAAGGCTATGACATTGAGCGCAGAACGATCTTGCGCAAAGCCCTCGGCGGATGCTTTTGAAGCCGCCGCACGTTCGGTTATGGCGCGTTGCGATGCCATCGCCCAGCTCACGGAAGAGCCCGGTGTGGTCACGCGCACGTATCTCAGCGACGCGATGTACAACCTCCATACGATGATGCGCACCTGGATGCGCGACGCCGGCCTGACGGTCCGCATGGACGCCGCCGCCAATATCTTCGGCCACCATCGCGGGAAAAGCTTTCTCTCCAAAACGTTTCTGCTGGGCTCGCATCTCGACACTGTCCGCAACGCCGGCAAGTATGACGGGGTGCTCGGCGTGCTCGCTGCCATCGCCGTCATCCAACTTCTCGATGACCACGTCTTCGATTTCGGCATCGACGTCGTCGGCTTCGCCGATACTGAAGGCGTGCGTTTTGGAAGGCCCCATCTCGGCAGCATGGCGCTGACCGGCGCACTCGACCGGAATTGGCTGGAACTCAAGGATCGCCAGGGCACAACGCTCGAAGAGGCGATCTACAATTTTGGACTGCGGCCGGAAGAGCTCCCCTTCGCGGCAAGGCGCCGCGAGTCCCTGGCCGGCTGTGTGGAACTGCATGTCGAGCAGGGGCCGGTACTGGATCAGCACAACGCGCCGGTGGGCGTCGTCACGGCCGTTTCGGGTCTCACCCGCATCGATCTGCGTATCGTTGGTCAGGCCGGTCACGCCGGTGTACTCCCCATGAATGCCCGCAAGGACGCGCTGGCCGGTGCGGCAGATGCGATCCTGGCGGTGGAAGCCTGCGGTCAGAAGATGCCGGGACTTGTCGCCACCGTCGGTGAAATCCGCTGCGTTCCCAATATGTCCAGCGTCGTTCCCGCCGAAGTAAGCTTGGTCGTTGACATTCGTCACGAAGACAATGCCGCCCGCATTCACGCTGCGGAAGGCATTCTCGCGGCCATTCAGCAAATGGTCCGGCAGCGCGGCCTCGGGCTGGAACTCCTCTCGCGCGACGAGACTCCAGCGATGCCTTTGGATATGGATCTGACCGGTCGGCTCATTGATGTCATCGCCGCTACGGGAAACCCCGTGCGAAAACTCCCCAGCGGCGCCAGTCACGATGCGTCTGTCATGGCCGGATTCACACCCACCGCGATGCTTCTGATTCGCACTCCCGGTGGCGCCGGGCACAGCCCGGATGAGCGTGTGAAGGTCGAAGACGTCGCCGTCGCGATCAGAGTACTCTATGAATTTCTGTTTCAGCTCGCGTCGGCCTGATCCGCCGTCCTGATGAATGGTTTGAAAGGAAATGTCGTGTTGAAATTGAGCTGGAGATTTGTTGTCGCGTGCGGCATTGCTTTGATGTTATCGACGATTTTGCTGGCGGCAGATCCGCAAGCGCCGATCAAAACGGAAACATATAAGAGTGCGGTGAAGGTGAGCTGCGTTGGGGATTCGATCACCGTCGGCGTTTGCTCCGCGCCGGCATCGTGGCCGGTGCAGCTTGGTGTAATGCTTGGGGAAAAATGGGAAGTGAAGCCCTTCGGCGTCAGCGGGGCGACGCTTCTCAACAGCGGCGATAAGCCCTATCAGAAAGAGGATGCCTGCAAGAACGCTCTGGAGTCCGCACCGGATGTGGTTATCATTTGTCTCGGCTCGAATGACACCAAACCAGGGAACTGGTCCCACAAGGAACAATTCGTCAAGGATTACAAAGAACTTGTTGAGAAGTTTCAGAAGCTGGAGTCCAAGCCGCGAATCTTCATTAGTTATGCCCCGTTCGTGGAGGGCACCGGCAACTATGGAATCAACGAGGCGGCCATCAAGGAACAGAAGCCCATGATTGATAAAGTGGCCAAGGATCTTCATGTGGGCATCATCAATATGCACGATACATTGGCGATAGCCTCCGGAAAGAATCAGAAGGTTTTTGCCGACAAGGTGCATCCCACCAAGGAAGGCGCCGAACTGATCGCCAAATCGGTGTTCAAAGTTCTCACTGGGAAAGAATACAGCGGCCCAAGCACTCTGAATGCCGGAAGCGATGGCGGCAAAGAGAAAAAATCCAAGTAACAAACTGTCGCAGCAAGTAAATGAAAACGGGGACGGCCATGGCCGTCCCCGTTTCGTGTATACAAAGTGAATCGATGGAAGTAGGGGGGGTCAGAGTTTCGCGATGACCGCCGCGGTAACCTCCGAACACTTCGACTTCCCGCCGAGATCGCCGGTCAGCGTCTTTCCTTCATTGAGCACGGCGTTGGTCGCAGCGTCAATGGCATCGGCTTCCTTCTGCAGGTTGAAGGTGTAGCGCAACATCATGCTGCCGGTCAGGATCGTCGCGATCGGATTAGCCAGATCTTTGCCGGCGATGTCCGGCGCCGAACCGTGGATCGGTTCGTAGAACGGCGTGGCCCGCGGCAGATTTTTCGCGGCGGGATCGTAGGTCGCCAGGAACTCATTGCCCAGGCATGCCGACGGAACCAGGCCGATCGATCCGGCGAGCATCGAGGCTTCATCGGAGAGAATGTCGCCGAAGGTGTTTTCCGTCACGATTACGTCGAACTCACTGGGCCGACGCAGCAACTGCATCGAGGCATTATCGACGTACATGTGCTCCACGGCAACATCCGGGTATTCCTTCGCCATCGCCGTCGATAGCTCCCGCCATAGCTGGCTGGTGGCCAGAATGTTGGCCTTGTCGACCGAGAGCAAACGCTTGCGGCGTTTTCGCGCCGTTTCAAAACCGACCTTGAGGATGCGCCGGATTTCCATTTCGCTGTAGGCCATCGTGTCGACCGCTTTCCGATCCGGCGCCGTGCCGGTGACCCCCTGCGGCTGGCCGTAATAAAGCCCGCCGGTGAGCTCGCGGATGATCATGATGTCGATGCCCTTCTCGATGATCTGCGGCTTGAGCGGGCACAGGTGCGACAAATTTTTCGGTAACACCACGTGCCGCAGGTTGGCAAACAGCCCCTTCCGCAGTTCCAGCAGGGCCACGCGCTCGGGACGTTCCTGCAGCGGCAAGGTCTTATCGCGGTCCGGCAACCCCACCGCCCCGAAGAAGATCGCCTGCGATCGGGCGCACAATTCCTTCGTCGCCGGCGGCAACGCCGTCTTGTGGCCATTGTCCAACGCAGCCCAGCCGATGTCGCCGTGCTCCGCCTTGATCGTATGGCCGAACTTTTGTGCCACCGCGCCCAACACCTTCATGCCGGCGTTAATCACTTCGGCGCCAATGCCATCGCCTGGCAACACTGCAATTTTCAATTCCACGCGTCACTCCTTCAGGGAAATTCGAGCCCGCTAGGGTAGCGATTTCGCGGTGGGGGGGCAAATTGTCGTGTCTTTCAATTTTTTTTGTCTCCTTTTGTTTCCCAAATGCGTGGTGCCATTTTCCGTTTGACTTTGACTGAACCAGGGGAAAGATAATCATGGACGCACGGCCGCGGCATTTGAGGGAGAGTGCCCCGTCCGTTGCGTCGCATGAGAAAGTGGGAACAATCCATGCTTAACGCACCGAAAACGCTTACCATCCTCAGCGTTGCCGCATTCTTTGCGGCGGCCGGCTGCACGCAACAGACTCACCACGATGCTGGCGAGCAAGTGAAAATGTGCTGTCCGATGTGCGAGACGATCACGGACGCCGTCGCCGTCATTTCGCCCACCAAAGGAAATACCTGCGCCGGAACCATGCACTTCACGAAAGAGACCGGCGGAGTGCACATTTTCGGTCAGATTCAGCTTTCGCCCAATTCCGTTCATGCCCTGCACGTCCACGAGTTCGGTGATCTTTCGTCCGATGACGGCTCAGCCGCGGGCGGGCACTACAATCCCGAAGGCCATCATCACGGCGGGCCCACCGCCGCCGATCATCATGCCGGCGATCTCGGCAATATCACGGCCGACGCTTCGGGCGTTGCCCAGATCGACCTGCATGTTCCCGGTCTGAGCATTTGCGGCATGAAGGATCCCATCCTCGGCCGCAGCGTCGTCATTCACGCCAAGATTGACGACCTCACCAGCCAACCTGCTGGCAATGCCGGAGTCCGCATCGGCGTCGGCGTGATCGGTATCGCCAAGTCTCCCGCAACAACACAGCCCAAGTGATTTTCTGAATTCCCGTATCCACCAAATGAATCGGGGTATCGGCGCTATCACACCGATACCCCGACGCGTCCATACTCCGATGCCGCCCCTCAGTGCGGCCCCTTAATCTCCGCTTGCAACGTCCCGCACGGTCCGCCTCCCTCCGCTACCTGCTTTTCCACCAGCGATCCATCGAAGCGCAGCAGGGGCCGATACCAATTCGCCACTTCCGCGCAGCCCGAGGGCACATAATGGCAGATGAAACTACGCCGGAACCGCGTCTTGCTCGTGTTGGGATAGCTACCGTGAATGATGGATCCATTGAAAAAAAGCACGTCGCCGGCTTCCAGAAGCATCGGCACACGCCGCATCCCCGTGGGGATTTCCACGTGCTCGGTCGTGAAAAATTGTTGTGAATCCGAATTTTCTGGACAGACGATTTCCATGCGCGATGATTCCGGCACCACCGTCATCGTCCCGTTTTCTTCGTCGCAGTCATCAATGGCCATCCAGGCCGCCATGCAGGTTCCCGGCTGTACCCGCAGGTAGAAATTGTCCTGGTGAAAATCCTGCCCACGGGCCCCCGGCGGCTTGAAGTAAAACATGGTTTGTGCGGCGATGGGTTCATCAGCGAAGAGTTCGCGGAGGATCCGGCCGATGCGCTGGTCGAGCAGGTATTTCAGCGATAGCGGGCCGACGGGCATATTTTGTTGCCGGTGGGGATTCATCATCCGCGGATAGAACGACAGCGGGTCATCTTTGGAATACCCGTTCTCCGCGCCACTGCGCCGCGTCTCGGAAAGCCCCTCGACCGGGCCGCTCGCGTTCATCTCCATGAACCCCTCGCGGATTTCGGCGACTTCCGCGGCACTCATCAGCCCCCGCGCCACGTGATACCCCTCGCGGTGATAATGCTCGATCTCTTCGGAAGACAGCGCACCGGTTAACGGCCAAGTATTCGCGCCCACTTTTGCACCCACTTTCAAGTCCACAGTACCCAACATGATCCATGCGAAATTGCACCATATCGGCGTACCCGATGGAATTGCCTCCCTTGCTGAAAACCTATACGATCCTGCTGTATGAAAAAATTCCTCGAAACTCCCCATGCCACGACGACCGACATCATTGCCGGACATTTTCGTGAACGTCGCGGCTACGCCACCTGGCGAGAAAACGGCGCGCAGGACTGGCTGTTGATCTACACCGTCGCCGGCTGCGGCCGCTTCGGCTACCCAGCCGGCGAGATGCTGGCTACGCCCGGAGACATCGTTCTGCTTCGCCCCGGCACCCTCCACGATTACGGCGTGGAGCCCCAGCTCGAACGCTGGGAAATTCTCTGGGCGCACTTCCAGCCGCGGCTGCATTGGATGGACTGGCTCGACTGGCCCCAGGAAGCCCCGGGGCTCATGCGGCTCCGGTTGAATCAGGCTGCGCGACGGCCCGTCCAATCCGCGTTGGCAGAGATGTACGAGCATTCCCGCGGCGCACAATCGCGCCATCAAGATTTCGCCTTCAACGCGCTCGAACGCGCGTTGCTGCTCTGCGATGCCGCCAATCCCCACATCGGCCATCCGCAGATGGATTCACGCGTGCGCCAGACCATGGACTATCTCTGCCGCAGGCTGCAGGATCGCATCACGCTCGATCTTCTCGCGGACCGCGTAAATCTCTCCGCCTCGCGTCTGGCGCATCTATTCCGTGAGCAGACCGGTACGACGCCGCAGCAGTTCCTCGAGATCCACCGCCTCGATCGCGCCAAGCAACTTCTGGCGTTCACGCCCCACGCCATTAAGCAGGTCGCACTTCAGGTGGGATTCGAGAATCCGTTCTATTTCACCTTGCGCTTCAAGCGTCGCACCGGGAAGAGCCCCAGGGCCTGGCGTCAGGCAGTGGCAGGGCGGCGGCGGAAGAGTCCGGCGATTTGACACTCACGCCTGCCGCCAATTAAACTCATGTTCTCAGACGGTACTCCGGCCTGATTCATGGTGGTGTTAGCTCAGTTGGTAGAGCATCGGGTTGTGGTCCCGAGGGTCGCGGGTTCGAGTCCCGTACATCACCCTTATTCGCTTCGGAAGTATGCACCAGTGGACCAAGGGGCTTTGGTGGCCCGGTTTATTACCGGGCCTCGCAATGGCGTTTCGCAACCCCGTTTTTCGCGATCGCCCTTGCAAGCTTCCCGCGCCGCCGGTACACTTTCGGGTCTAACTTGGCGCGGAGCGTATCTCCGTTCCAGTACCGGCTGTTGTAGCTCAGTTGGTAGAGCACATCCTTGGTAAGGATGAGGTCAAGGGTTCAAGTCCCTTCAACAGCTCATGTTGGCAACGGTGTCTGCGTATTTGCCGCGTCGACCAACAATGCCCGCTTGGGTTTGCAGACGCGTGTCATCAGATTCCCGTGACTTTTCGTTTTATTCGGATCCCCCAGACGGAGGTTTGATCAATGGCTAAGGGAGTATTTGAACGTAAGAAACCGCACGTAAACGTGGGAACCATTGGTCACATTGACCATGGCAAGACCACCCTTACGGCGGCCCTGACCACGGTGCTGGCCGCCAAGGGCCTGGCTACCGCTGTCTCTTATGACAAGGTCGCCAATGCGTCGGAAAAGCAAGGCCGCCGCGATCCCACCAAGATCGTGACGATCGCCGTGTCGCACGTCGAGTATGAGTCGGCTTCCCGCCACTACGCTCACATCGACTGCCCCGGCCACGCCGACTTCATCAAGAACATGATCACCGGCGCCGCCCAGATGGATGGAGCGATCCTCGTCGTCTCCGCCGCTGACGGCCCGATGCCGCAGACCCGCGAACACGTTCTCCTGGCCCGCCAGGTCAACGTGCCCCGGATCGTGGTCTTCCTCAACAAGATCGATCTCGTCGATGATGGCGAACTCCTCGACCTCGTTGAACTCGAAGTCCGTGAACTGCTCACCAAGTACAAGTTCCCCGGCGATGAAATCCCGATCATCCGCGGCACCGCCATCGCGGCCCTCAAGAACCCGACCGATGCCAAGGCCATCGAGCCCATCATGAAGCTCGTCGAAGCGCTCGATACCTACATCCCCGAACCGGTTCGCGAGTCCGACAAGCCCTTCCTCATGCCCGTCGAAGACGTCTTCTCGATCAAGGGTCGTGGTACCGTCGGCACCGGCCGTGTCGAACGTGGCTCGATCAAGGTCGGCGATCCCGTGGAAATCGTCGGTCTCAAGAAGGAATCGATGCAGTCGGTCGTCACCGGCGTGGAAATGTTCCAGAAGACTCTGGACTCGGCCATCCCCGGCGACAACGTCGGCCTCCTTCTCCGCGGCATCGAAAAGGAACAACTTGAGCGCGGTCAGGTTATCGCCAAGCCCGGCTCCATCACGCCGCACACCAAGTTCGAAGCCGAAATCTACGTGCTGACTGAAGCCGAAGGCGGCCGCAAAACGGCCTTCTTCACCGGCTATCGCCCGCAGTTCTACTTCCGCACCACTGACGTCACCGGCTCGATCGCGCTGCCCGCGGGCACCGAAATGGTCATGCCCGGCGACAACGTCAAGATCAGCGTGGACTTGGGCGAATGCCCCATCGCCATGGAATCCGGCGTCCGTTTCGCAATTCGCGAAGGCGGCCGTACCGTTGGCGCAGGCGTGGTCACCAAGATCATCGCCTAAAGCGGAGTACACGCTTCGGCGTGCACTCTGTCGACCTGGAAACTGTGATCGGGGCGGTTTTCCCAAACCGCCCCGATCTTGCTAAAATGAACCGCTTGCTGACGCTTCTGTCGGCTCGTAATGTGTGAAGGATACTGTCATGGCGCGTGAATGGGTGTGGCTCCAGTGCACCGAGTGCTCCGATCTGAACTATCGGATCACCATCGATCCCAAGGAGTACGACACCAAGAAACTCGTAAAGAAGTTTTGCCCCCGGGTGCGCAAGCACACCGAACATAAAGTTAAGAAGGGCAAGTAACCAGAAGTCAGTGGCCAGTGGCCAGTTGTCAGAACGTAACCCCTTTCTGACCGCTGGCCACTGACTGCTGGCAATTCAGTACATACGCCGGTAGCTCAATTGGCAGAGCGGCGGTCTCCAAAACCGCAGGTTACAGGTTCGATTCCTGTCCGGCGTGCTTGATGACAACTCCGTGCAACGCAAAGGATCGTCGTGACCCTACTCGACACCAGTAAAGGCGACAGGAAATCGCTCTTCGCGATCTACAAGCCCGGACAGGGAAAGTATGTCCGCTGGGGTACTGTTGCCGCCATGGCTCTCATCGTGGGCTTTGGCATGGCCTGGGTCTACCAGGTTTTTGCCGTCAAGGACATGGCCGTACAGACTATCGCCATGTGCGTCTGGCTCCTCGCCGGTGCCGCACTCACCTTCTGGCTCATCAACAAGCCCAGCCTCGCTGAATTTATGATCATGACTGAATCCGAAATGCGGAAAGTCACCTGGCCCTCCCGGCAGACGGTCATCAACTCCACCAAGGTCGTCATCATCCTGACGCTGGTCCTCGGGGCGCTCCTCTGGATGGTCGACGTCGGTTTTATCTGGTTCTTTGAGTGGATCGGAATTCTCAAGAAGTAATTTCCGGCCTCGGTCGCCGGGCTTCGAAACGCAAAACAGGACTTGGAACAGCATACTTATGGCCACCGCAATAAAAAATTGGTTCGTCCTTCGCGTCGCCTCCAACCGTGAAGATCAGGTCCGCGATGCGCTCGAACGCAAGGTCAAGATCGAGAATCTTGGCGACCTCGTCGGCCGTATCCTCGTCCCGACCGAACGCATCAAACGCGTCAAGCAGGGCCAGCAGAAAGTCGCCGAACGCAAACTCTATCCCGGATACGTCTTCGTCGAGATGGAACTCAATTCCGACGGCACCGTTCCGGAACGTTCCTACTACCTCTTCAAAGATACGCAGGGCGTCGGTGATTTCATCGGCCAGCGCAATAAGCCGACGGCCATGTCCACGAAGGACGTCGAAAAGATGCTCGTCGAAGTCGAAAAATCCGAAAGCCAGTCCGGCGCCGGTTCCGTCAAGGTTGAGTTCAAGAAGGGCGACAATATCAAGATCAAGGAAGGCCCCTTCGAAAACTTCGAAGGTCAGGTCGACGAGATATTCCCCGACAAGGGTGTCGTTCGTGTGATCGTGACCATCTTCGGTCGCTCCACACCGCTCGAACTCGAATACTGGCAGCTCGAGAAAGTTGAACAATAGTCCCCGGGGCAATGCCCGGAGGAAATCGATATGTTTCGCATGGCGTTCCACGATCCCAGAATGATGGCTTGGCAAAATCGCCTCGCCAGACTCCCACGGTGGGCTTGGATCGCCATCGCTCTCGGCGTGGTGTTGCCGATCTTCATCGTCCTGGCAGGCTTTGTCCTGCTGGCAGTCGTCTCGGGCCTGGTGGTCCTGGCGGCCGTGATGGTGATCCTCTCGATTCGCAACCTCTTCCTGCGTCTCGTCCAGCCTCGGCAGGACGATGGCCGCAGAAATGTCCGGATCGTCGTTCGCAGCGCCCGCGTAATTGATCCTTGACCGCTTCGGTCTCCGTGTTGCCGGCTCGCAATGCCTGCATGCTTCTCACGGAAACCTTCGCGGAACATCGAGGTGGCCCGGCACCTGAATTACCGGCCGCGGAAATTTGAGTATTTGGAAACTGGAAACTAGGAATTACGCTCATGGCAAAAACCAAGGAAATCGTCAAGAAATTTAAAATGCAGGCTCCCGGCGGCACCGCCACCCCGGCCCCCCCAATCGGCCCGGCACTCGGCGCCAACGGCGTCAACCCCGGTCAGTTCATCACCAAGTTCAATGCCGCCACCGCCGCCCTCAAGGGCAAAGTCGTCGGCGTTGAAGTGACGGTCTACTCCGACCGCACCTTTGACTTCATCATCAAGACCCCGCCCGCGTCGGTCATGATCAAAGACATCCTGAAGCTGGAAAAGGGCTCCGGCGAACCCAACAAGAACAAGGTCGGCAAGATCACCAAGGCCCAGATCAAGAAACTCGCCGAAGAGAAGATCAAGGATCTCAACGCCTACGACCTCGATGCGGCGATGAAGATTCTCGCCGGCTCCGCCCGTTCCATGGGCGTTGATGTCGTCGACTGAATTGCCGGGCACAGGTCCCGCTTTGTCTTGTAATCCCTCAGCGCCCGTGGAATTTTCCTCGGGCGTTTTTGTTTCTCTGCGATGGCGCAAAACTAAAGCGGGCGCGGTGATCAACCGCGCCCGCGTAAATTCTAATTCCAATGCCAGCCTTGCTTTGCCAGCCTAATCCTACTTGTTAGCGATGATGGAACCCGCCGCCGTGGTAACCGCCATGGTAGCCGCCGCCACCAAACCGGAGGCCCAGCGAAAAAGTTGGTCCGTAATACGCCGGCCCGTAGTAAACGGGAGCCGGGGCGTAATACACCGGCGCCGGCTGGTAGTACACAGGGGCCGGTTGATAATACGTGACGGCCGGAGCTGAGTAATAAGTCGGGGTGGGTGCGTAGACCGGAGCCGGTGCGTAAACCGGTGCCGGCTGATACTGATACACCACTGGGGCCGGCTGATAGACCACTGGCGGTGCGTAGTAGCTCGGGGCATAGTACCCGCCGCCGAATCCACCGATGCCGATACCAACGCTCCAACGTGTGCCGGCCTGAGCCGTGGGGGGCCGCCATCGCCAAGCCCGCACCAGCTACAGCAATCACCGCCAACATCTTCATTTTGCTTATCATTTCAATCATGACTTCCACTCCTTGATGACGCGGCAGCGACACGTTCCTTGTCCGCTGCCCTGATCGTCCTCTACAAGACACCGCGACAATCTACTCGTTAGACCGCAATTATTCCATAATGCCAACTAAATGGTAGTCACGCTTCCTCGTCCGTGTCTACCTTGCTTTTTGTTCACAAATGCTTCGTATTTGCGAGGTAATCGCTAATCTCTGGTTGACGCCGCATTTGCCTATCGGTAACCTATATAGTTCGCCGTCGTTCTTGCCGTTCCGTCAGGGTTCTGCTCTGCACGGACGGCTGCGTTTTTGTTAAAAGTCGGCAGTAGGCTTTTCAATAGGCCTCACGCTCAAATGCCGGCTGGCTTAAGCGATGTACAGAAGGCTCGGTCAACCGGCCAGGACGTTCCTGCCGGATGACTTGCGACGGCCCGCCTTCTACGCGATCGCTGCATCACACGGAGTTGTATCATGGCCAACCCCCAACTCGTCCGCGACCTCATCGACGCGGGCATTCATTTCGGACATCGCCAGTCCCGCTGGAATCCGAAAATGAAGCCCTACATCTACGGCAAACGTAACCTCATCCATATCATCGACGTCCGCGAAACCCTCAAAGGTATGCTCGCCGCCAAACGCTTCCTCAACAAGCTCGTCGCGTCCGGCAAGGATGTCGTGTTCGTCGGCACCAAACGCCAGGCGCGTTCGGTCATCGAAGAAGTCGGCAAGCGCACCGGCATGCCCTACGTCGCTGAACGCTGGCTCGGCGGCACACTCACCAACTACCGCACCATCCGTTCGCGGTTGCAGCGCCTCGAAGAACTCGAACAAATCCTCCAATCGCCGGACGTCAGCAAGAATTTCTCCAAGAAGATGGAATCCTCCCTCAAACGCGAATACCGCAAAATCCTGCGTAACCTTTCGGGCATCCGCACGATGGACCGCCTTCCCGGCGCGATCTTTGTCGTTGATGTCAAACGCGAACACATCGCTGTCCGCGAAGCTCAGAAGATCAACATCCCCGTTATCGCCCTCATCGACACCGATTCGGATCCCGATGAAGTCGATATCGCCATCCCCGGCAACGACGACGCCATGCGCGCCATCGAACTGATTCTCAAGGAAGTCGGCGAGGCCATCGTGGAAGGCAAGGCCGGTCGCCAGCAGAAGGAAGAAGTCGAGAAGACGGAAGGCGGCCCGCGCCGCGATCGCCCCCGTCGCCGTACGACTTCCCAGCAGGCCGCTGAAGAGACCTCCGCCGAGAAGCCCGCGGAGGTCGCTCCGGTCGAGGAACCTGCCGCGGCCGCTCCGGGCACCACGGCCTGAACGATGTAGCACAAAAAACATTACGAGGGCGACTCATCTGAGTCGCCCTCGCCGTTTTTGCGGTAGAATTCCCATCGGCCGAGCACGCGTCTCTCACGGAATCTACGTATGACTTCAACCCCGGTTCTTGCAACTTCCTCGATTCACTGCTGTTGCGGCTGGAAGGCCTGGCTCATCCTCTGGATGCTCTTCGCCGTAGCAGAGGCCGCGCTCCTTGCCAATAACGCCGCGCTCGACACGCTCGCCTGGCGCACGACGCGCTGGTTCATGGGCGATCAGGATGCCTATCGCTGGGACGCCACCAAAGCCGCGCATGCCGCCGACGCCGACGCTCCCTTCTATTACCGCGTCGATCCGCCGCTCCTTCACGGTCGCCTGTATAAGCGCACCGAATCGCTCTGGCGCGTCTGCCGCGATTTCGGCGAGCCCTTCATGACCGTCGTTTTGATGGCCGCCGTTCTCGTCTACGATCAGCGCCGCCGCTGGCGCGCTTCGCTCATCCTCTTCTCCGCGGCCGCTTCAGCCGGTCTGCTCGGCGGGCTCATTCGCATGATCAGCGGCCGCTATCGTCCCAATGCCGAACTCCCCGGCGTCGCGGGCATGTACAACGAAGGTGGCAATTACTGGCAATTATTCCGCGGATTCCACGAAGGCTCCGACCTCTCCTTCCCCTCCGGGCACGCCACCCTGGCCTTTGTCTGTGCCGCAGCACTCAGCTATCTCTCCCCCAAAGGGCGAGGACTGTTCATCACCATCGCCGTCGGCACAGCGCTGGCGCGCGTCGTCATGCAGGCCCATTTTTTCAGCGATGCGCTCCTCGGCGCCGTCCTTGGCTGGACCGTAGGCTGGTGCGTCACCGTCGCTCTCGATCGTCGGCTCGTCCCCCCAATCCCCGGTTCAGACGGGAACGCTCGGCCCTGAATTTGGCACTGCCGGCGGCGTCAATTGCCTGCGCAACGTCACCGCCCAAACTGAAACCACCACGCACATCGCCGCTGAAACATAGTACGGCGACGCCGGCGATAAATACTGGAAAAGCACT
Organism: uncultured Phycisphaerales bacterium; assembly: GCA_903845195.1. GTDB lineage: Bacteria > Planctomycetota > Phycisphaerae > WQYP01 > WQYP01 > CAIMWO01. The sequence goes on along the minus strand of CAIMWO010000090.1, from coordinate 27,234 downwards.
CCCGCCAGCACAGGTCCCGCCGCCCGCGCCAGCGACGCCATTCCCTGGTTCGCTCCCAACACTTCGCCTTGCTCGGACGAACCCGCATGCCGCGATATCAACGACTGCAGCGACGGATTGAAAATCGACGACCCCACCGCCAGAAACGCACATCCCACGCCAAACCCGGTCCAGCGCCACGGCCAATCCACCGGTATCCCGATGATGACCAATCCTATCGCAATCAGCACCGGGCCGCTGATGACCAGCAGCCGCTCCCCGAATTTGCGTGTCAGTCGATGAATCATCCCTCCCTGAATGGCCGCCAGAATTATCCCGATAAAAAAGAACAGCAACCCCGTCGCAAACGATGCCGATTTGTCCTGGAACCGCACGTAATCCGCCAGTTGCTGAAAACTCATGCCCGCAGTCTTGTCCGTCGGATACAGCCGCATCTGGATCAACAGCGACAGCGTCTGCTCCATCCCCGCGAACGCAAACCCGTTCACGAAGAAGATCAGAATCAACGGGCCGATCACCGGCCGGGTCGTCACGCGCCACAGCGTCATTAGCGAATAGCGCCGCAGGTCCGAGGGTTTGGTCTCTGGGTTCAATGACTCGGGAAGATAGAAATACGTCGACAGCAGGGCGGTCAGCGAGAAAGCCGCCGCGATCAGGGGCACATAGGACAACCCCAGAAATTTGGCGGTAATCCCGCCGATCAGCGGGCCAAACACAAACCCGATCCCGAACGCCGCTCCGATCATTCCAAATCCCCTGGCGCGATTCTCCGGCTTGGTGACATCCGCAATGTATGCCGACGCCGTCGAAATGTTCCCGCCCGAAACCCCATCGAGAATTCGCGAGGCAAACAGCAGCGAAATTCCCACCGCCGAATGCTCGTAAAAATGCGCATAGAAGAGCATCAGAAATCCGACCAGCGTACCCGCCTGCGAAACCAGCATCACCGGCCGCCGGCCGATGCGATCCGACCATTTTCCCAATAGCGGCGCGAACAAGAATTGAAAGAATGAGTACGTTGCCCCGATCAGCGTCAGATAGAAATAATTCGAGATCCCGAAATCGTGCCCATAGAGCTGTAGGTTCGGCATCACAATGCCGAATCCCATCAGATCGATGAACACAACCAGGAATATCGTCAGCAACGCCCGCCGCGTTGCTTTTTCGTCAAGCGCCTGCCATTTCACCGCGTCACGTCCTTTTTTCCCTTTGCGGACTCTGCATTTGCCATATTTGTGACCCACTCCGGATTTCCCGGTTCGCTCTGTAGTTTAGGGCTCTTCGCACTTCGCACAAGTCTCGTGCTTGATTCACTCCATCCCCCGACTACAATCCCGCAGTGATCGCATGATTGCTTCTTTGCGAATGTCCCCGGCCTCATCGCGATCCTGTTTTTGAAAAGGAGAGAGTGATGATCAGAAAAATGACTGGAGCTCTGGCCCTCGCGGCCATCATTGCGTGCTTTGTCACCGCCTGCAATTCCGTTCCCGTCACCGATCAGGAAAAATCCCTCTTCGGCGACGAAGTCGGGTCCGCCATTCAACGGTTCCATAATATTGACCCGTTCATCGGCAGACAAATGGATAGCGCCTGGGGCTATGCGGTCTTCCCCTCCGTCGGTCGCGGCGGCGTGGGCCTCGGGGGCGCCTATGGCGCCGGCGAAGTTTTCGAAAAGGGCCAGCCCGTTGGGTACTGCGAATTGAAGCAGGGGACCATCGGTGCGCAGCTCGGTGGACAGGAATATCGTGAATTGATCCTCTTCCAGGATGCCGGCGCGCTTTCACGATTCAAGAATAATGAATTTGCTTTCGCCGCACAGGCTAACGCCGTTGCCGCCAAGGAAGGCACCTCCACCGACGCCGACTACAAGGAAGGCGTTATCGTCTACACCGAGCCCATCGGCGGCCTCATGGCTGAAGCCTCTGTCGGCGGGCAGAAGTTCTCCTTCCGTCCTCTGAAATAACAGGCCGTAAACAAAGCAGCATGCTCAGTGGGGCAGACGCTCCACTGAGCATGTTTGTTTGCACACTTGAGATGACTTGACGCTACCCGCCTGCGTTATATCCGGGCCTGCAGAACATCGACCGTCCGCAGGAAAATTTCCTCCGGAGTTCCAGTAGCTTCGATCGTGATCAGCAATCCCAGTTTTTCATAGAACGCCGTCAGTGGCGACGTACTCTGTTGGTATGCCGCCATCCGGACCCGCACAGCTTCCGCCCGGTCATCCTCGCGCTGCACCAGCTTCCCGCCGCACTGATCGCAGACGCCTGCAACTTTTGACGGCCGACCGGTCACATGATACACAGCTTTGCATCCTGCACAGGTCCGCCGTCCGCTCAGACGCGACACGATCTCTTCCAACGGCAGCCGATAGTCCAGCACGCCATCCAGTTTGATTCCCTTTTCTTTCAGGATTCCCTGCAGGGCCTCGGCTTGCGTGACCGTCCGCGGAAAGCCGTCCAGCAGGAATCCGCCGCCGCAGGTCAGACAGCTCGTTCGTTCCTGGATCATCGCCAGCACCGTTGTGTCGGGCACCAGTTCTCCCCGGCTCATGTATCCCAGCGCTGCCGTCATGGCCGGGCTTCGTTCGCATTCCTTAAGCCCCTTCGCAGCGCGAAAAACATCGCCCGTCGAGAGTTGGCACGCCTTTAGCCTCGATCCGAGCAGTTCCGCCTGGGTTCCCTTGCCTACACCCGGCGCGCCAAGCAGTACCAGACGCCAGGGGCGAGCCAGAACCTCCGGCTTCATGGAACAGCTGGCGGCGGGCCCCTTCAACCATGCTGCCCGATCAGGGCGCAAATTCGTGGTTTCTGACATGATTTTTTACCTCTATACAACTCAATTCAGCTTATACATCAAGCTTCGCGGTAATTGTACCGATTCTCTTGCATAATAAAAGACCAAATGGTATTATTTAATAATTATGCCCAGTAAAGTAATGCCCAAGATGGGATGTAACCATCTGACATGTATGGATTTAAATTATAAAGTGGCGACCGTTTGACGCGAACTCCCTTATTGTGGGATTCATAGGTCCTCTTTTTGGAGTCACTATCATGCCCGTGTCCGTTGATGTGGAAAAATGTAACGCCTGCCTCAAATGCGCTGACGTGTGCCCCAACCAGAGCATTGAAAAGGCCAACAACGGCACCAAGGATCACGCCAAGATCATCGAAGAGAACTGCATCGATTGCTACGTCTGCATCGCGGAATGCGAGCAAGGCGCCCTCAATCAGTAACGCTTCGGCCCACCGCAAAATGTATCAGGTGACATGCCTCCAAAGCACGGCTTTGTGAGGCATGCCTCGCCCCTACCCATCGCTAACCGTTAACCTTGGCTTCCAACTCCCCCCAGCGTTCATACAACTCTGCCACGCGCTCCTGCGCTTTATGCAGCTTCTCGCAGGCCTCCGCCAGCTTCACGTGATCCGCCATCGTTGCGGGTTCTTCCATTGCCTTATGCCACTTCTGCACTTCCCCGTCGGCTTCCATGATCCGCGCCTCGATCGTCTCCCACTCACGCTGCTCCATGTAATTCAGACGCTTGCCGGCCGGCTTTTTCGTTTCGGACGGTGGGGGGGCAATCTTGCTATCGTTCGCTGTTCCTTCGTTTCGCTTCGTTGACGCTTTCTTCTCCCGCGCTTCCACCCAATTCTCATACTGATCGTAATCCGTGAACATCCCGTGATTCCCCGCCCCATCCAAACCCAGAATCTCGCTCGACAACCGGTCCAGCATGAACCGGTCGTGCGTCACCAGCACCAGCGCTCCAGGAAATTCTTCCAGACTCTCCTCCAATACCTCCAGCGAGGGAATATCCAGGTCGTTCGTCGGCTCATCGAGAATCAACACATCCGCCGGTATCAGCATCAGGCGCGCTATGAGAATCCGCGCCTGCTCGCCTCCGGAAAGCTCGCCGACCTGCCGATCCAGTTGTTCCGTGCGAAACAGAAACCGTTTGGCCCAACTCGTGACATGGACCAGTTGATCGTGATACAGCACGGAATCCGCGCCGGGCGAAAGCGCATCCCGCAGCAATTCCCGCTTATCCAGTTGCTTGCGCTGCTGATCGAAGAACACCGTACGCAAAGCTACCGCGCGCTTGATCGTGCCGCTGTCCGGCTCCAGATCACCCGTCAATAGTCTCAGGAACGTCGATTTCCCGCTGCCGTTGGGACCCAGCACCCCCAGCTTCATCCCCGGTGTGAGCACCAGGTTCAGTTTGTTGATCAGCAGGCGGTCGCCCATCGATTTCACAAGGCTATGCGCGGCCAACAGCTTCTTGGTCTTTCGATCCGTCGCGGAAAATTCCAGTTCCACCGTCTCGTCCTGGGCGTTGCGCGACCTCACATCTGCATAATTCTCAATGAGATCGTGGGCATCCTTGATACGCGACTTGTTCTTGTTCCGTTGCGCCTTGGGCCCACGCTTCAGCCACGCGATCTCCTCCTTCACCTGCATCTTCATCGTCTGTTGCTGCTTGGCCTGAGCCTCCAGCACCGTCTCACGTCGCGCGAGAAAATCCGAATAAGTCCCCGGCACCGAAAGGAATCCATCCGCATACATGCGATTGATTTCGATCACGCGGTTCGTCACGTTCTCCAGAAAATACCGATCGTGCGTGACGACCACGTACGCAAACCGCGCTCCCTTGAGCAATTCCTCCAACCACAGAATCCCCTCCAGATCCAGATGATTCGTCGGCTCGTCCAGCAGCAGCAGTTCCGGCTCCAGCAACATCTCCCGCGCCAGCGCCAACCGTTTCCGCCACCCGCCCGAAAGTGTCGCCACTTTCACGCCATGGTCTTCAAACCCAATCTTCGTCAGCATGATCGCCACACGCGTCAGCTTGTCATGCTCTTCAGCATGATCGTCCTTCAGCGCCGCCAGCAATTCCTGCTCGGCGGTCTCCTGCGTGAATCGATCCTCCTGTGCCACATACCCCACGCGTACGCCTCGCCGCGATTCCAGCGCCCCCTCATCCGCCTGTTCGCGTCCCGCCAGAATTTTCAAAAAAGTCGACTTGCCGGCCCCATTCGGCCCGAACATCCCGCATCGCTCGCCATCATACAAGCCCAGCGTAATCCCCCGGAACAACTCCCGGGTCCCGTACGTCTTGGCAATATTCTGACAACTTAGTAGCAACGCCATGCCATGCCCTTACCGAAAAAATCCGAGCCCCCCATCCTACCCGAACCCATCGCACCCCGCCCAATACTTTGGTGCTCAATTGTGGGCCAGTAAGGTTGGCAGCATCTTCATGCGCTCAATCGCGCCCACCGCAACTTCGCTGACCGCGACCGCGGATTATTCTCGATCTCCTCTTCTTCCGCCACGATCACGTTATCGCTGACTTCCTCATATACGCCGCTACGTTCGCCCGTCTGAAACGATTTTTTCACCCGCCGATCCTCTCCGCTGTGAAAGCTGATGATCGCCGCCCGCCCGCCCGGCCTCAGGCAACTCGGCAGCACCTTCAGCAGATGCTCCAAGTTCCCCATCTCCCGATTCACCAGAATCCGAAGGGCCTGAAACGTTCGCGCCGCCGGATGCAACTTCGCCCCCGCCGCCCGTTCAATCGTAAAGTCCCGCGCCTGGCAGACGATCGCCATCAGATCCTGCGTCGTCACGATCGGCTGCTCTTCCCGCCGCCGCACGATTAACCGCGCGATCTTCGCCGCGTCAGTCTCATCTCCATACTCCAAAATCGCTTCCGCCAGATCCTTTTCGTTCAACCGATTCACCAGTATCGACGCCGGCTGCCCGCGCGTCGGATCCATCCGCATGTCCAGTGGCCCCGGCCTCCGATACGAAAAACCCCGCGCAGGATCATCAATCTGCGGGCTGGCCACCCCCAGATCCGCCAGCACCCCATCCACCCGTTCCACCCCCGCCTCCATCAACACCGTAGGCAACGCAGCAAAATTATTGTGATACAGCTCAAATCCCTTCCCCACCTTCTCCAGCTTCGCCCGCGCCAGCGCCAGATTCCCTGGATCAAAATCAATCCCGATCAACCTTCCCTTCGGCTTGATCAATCGCCAAAGCTCCGCCGAATGTCCGCCCAGCCCCACGGTGCAATCAACGATCACCTTCCCCCGCTCCGGCTCTAGCGCCGCAATCACTTCCCGCATCAACACCGGTATATGTCGAACTTCTCGTTTCATCATCCCGGCATCATACCGCGGAAGTAGGGAGCAAGAATCAAGAAGCCAAAAGTTTGCCCGCACCGCCTGAGTTCCTCTTTCCGTCTTCTTTATTCTTGCTTCTTACTTCTTGCTTCTCCCTCCCCAGTGGTATCCTTCCGTCATGAACCGCCTCGCCTCACTCACCCGCCTTCTCAACCATCCCGATCCCTGGGACATGGCCGTCATCGGTGGGGGGGCTACCGGTATCGGCATTGCCGTCGACGCCGCTTCCCGCGGCTACTCCGTCTGCCTCTTCGAACAATCCGATTTCGGCAAAGGCACCTCCTCACGCTCCACCAAGCTCGTCCACGGCGGCGTGCGCTACCTCCAGCAAGGCAACGTCTCCCTCGTCATGGAAGCCCTCAAAGAACGCGGCATCCTCCGCCAGAACGCCCCGCACCTCGTCCACGATCTCGCCTTCATCGTCCCCAATTACATCTGGTGGGAAACGCCCTTCTACGGCATCGGCATGCGCGTCTATGACATGCTCGCCGGGCGCTACGGCTTCGGCCAATCCCGCATCCTCTCAAAACGCGAAGTCCTCCAACATATCCCCACCCTCGAAACCGACGGCCTCCGCGGCGGCGTCCTCTACTACGACGGCCAGTTCGATGACGCACGCCTGCTCATCAACCTCGCCCAAACCGCCGATGCCCACGGCGCTGCACTCCTCAATTACGCTCCCGTCCTCAACCTCACCCACGATGCCGAAGGCTACGTCGATGGCCTCACGTTCGAAGACCTAGAATCCCACCAGCAACACACGCTCCGCGCCCGTTGCGTCATCAATGCCACCGGCCCATTCAGCGACGCCCTCCGCAAACTCGACGACCCCGCCGCTGCGCCGATGATCGCCCCCAGCCAGGGCGCACACATTGTCCTCGACAAATCCTTCCTTCCCGGAAGCGCCGCCATCATGGTCCCCCGCACCAGCGACGGCCGCGTCCTCTTCGCCATTCCGTGGCACGACCACACCCTCCTTGGCACCACCGACATCCCCGTCGAAGCCGCCCCCCTCGACCCGATCCCCATGGAACAGGAAATCGATTTCATCCTCGAAACCGCCCAGCACTACCTCCACAAACGCCCCACTCGCGCGGATATCCTCAGCGTCTTCGCCGGCATCCGTCCGCTCGTCCGTTCTTCCAGCGCCACCGGCACCGCCGCCCTCTCCCGCGACTTCACCCTCCACGTTGCCAAGTCCGGCCTCCTATCCATCGCTGGTGGGAAGTGGACCACCTACCGCAAGATGGCTGAAGACTGCGTCGATCACGCCGCCACCCTCGCCAAACTCGACGAGCGCCCCTGCATCACCAAATCGCTCCACATCTTTGGCCACAACGCAGACACCGACCCTCGCGATCCCCTTCGCGACTACGGCTCCGTCGCCGCCTCCATCCAACAACTCATGCAGTCCCGCGCCGAACTTGCCCAGCCCCTCTCGCCGGTCTTCCCAATCGTCGCCGCCCAAGTCCTCTGGGCCGCACGTGAAGAAATGGCCCGCACCGTCGAAGATGTCCTCGCCCGCCGCACGCGCATCCTCTTTCTCAACGCCCGCGCCGCGATCGATCTGGCCCCCGCCGTCGCTCGCATCATGGCCGCGGAACTGCATCAGAATGATGCCTGGCAGTCCAAACAAATCGCCGATTTCACCACGCTCGCCCAGCACTATCTTGTTCATCTCTGTGCACCCTCCATCCCTCTGTGACTATGTGGTGAAGCAGTGGTGAAGCAATCCGCCCGTCGATGGGCCGCATCCATCTGCCCCACCATCTCGCCCGCCCTCCGATTCGCCTGTACAATGCCCGCGCATGGACGCGGAAGAACAACAAATCGAAGCCTCTGACACATCGCTTTCCGGCGCCGCCGAAATTCAGCGCGCCGAATCCACCACCTCGCCCACCCCTCACTCCGCGGACCGCTTCGTCAAACACGCCCACCTCATGTCCGGCCTTACCCTCCTCTCACGTGTCTTCGGTCTCCTCCGCGACAAAGCCTGCGCCATGTACCTCGGCAACAAAACCACCGAATGGTCCGCCTTCTGGATGGGCTTCCAACTCCCAAACCTCTTCCGACGCATCTTCGGCGAAGGAGCCCTCACTGCCGTCTTCGTCCCCGTCTACACCAAAATCCTCCACGAGCGCGGCAAAGAAGAAGCCAACAAACTCGCCTCCGCCACCGCCACGTTGCTCGTACTCGTCCTCGGCAGCCTCACCATTCTCGGTGAAGCCATCATCCTCCCGTTCGTCTTCTCCGGCTCCGCCAGTGGGGGGGGTGGGGGGGTGGCGGGGATCCCCGAAAACAATCGCCTCGCCGCCGCCATGATAGCCATCATGCTTCCCTACTGCGTCATGGTCTGCCTCGTCGCGCTCATGGGCGCGATGGCCACCGTTCACGAAAAATTCACCGCCCAGTCCATCTCTCCGATCATCCTCAACCTGTTCATCACCGTCGCCGCCGTCATCCCCGTTTGGTTTCTGACCACCGGCCACACCTTGCGGCAGCGCATCTTCTGGGTAGCCTGGGCCGTGGTCATCGCCGGCATCATTCAGATCGCCCAGATGCTTCCCACCCTCTGGCGCAGCGGCATCTCCCTTCGCCCCCTCCTCGACTGGCGCCACTCCGGCAGCACCGGTCTGCGCGAAATCGTCACCAGCATGACACCCATGATCCTCGGCCTCTCCGCAGTCCAGTTCAACACTTACATGGATACCCAGATCGCCTGGTGGCTCAGCCCTGATGGCCACAAAAACCTCCACCAGTTCGCTCTCCTCGGCTTCACGATCCACACCCCCATGGAACAAGGCGCCGTCGGTATCCTCTCCGTCGCACAACGACTCTACCTTCTCCCCGTCGGCATCTTCGGCGTCTCCATGGCCACCGCCATCTTCCCCCAAATGGCCAAAGCCGCCGCCATCAAAGACCTCACCGAAGTCAAACGCCTCCTTATCGCCGGTCTCCGAAAAACGCTCTTCATCAGCATTCCCGCCAGCATCGGTATGATCCTCATCGCCCGGCCCCTCATCACCATCATCTACACCGCCGACGGCATCGACCGTTCCACCTGGGCCGCCATTTGGTTCTGCGCCGGCATCTGGGCCTTCGAAGCCCAAATGGTCATCCTCCGCGCCTATTACGCCCTCAGCGACCGCATCACCCCCATGAAAGTCGCGGCCTCCATGGTGGCTCTCAACTTCGCGCTCAACCTCACCCTCGTCTGGTTCCTCCAGGAAGGCGGCATCGCCCTGAGCACCACCCTCTCGGCCATTCTTCAGGTCGTCATTCTTCTGGGCCTCCTCCGCCAGCGCCTCGGCCGCCTCGGTCTCTCGGCCCTGGGCGTTTCTCTCCTCAAAGAACTCTTCGCCTCCGCCCTCATGGCCATCGCAGTCCTCGAAACCATGGCCATCCTTCACCAGTTCCGCGGCCCCTCCGCCGACCAGCACGCCGAAAAACTCCTCAGCGCCCTCATCGACCTCCCCATCATCCTCGTCATCGCCATCGGCAGCTACGCCTTCCTCACCTGGGCGCTAAACATGCCCGAACTCCACGACCTCCTCCGAAAATCCAAACGCAAAACTCCTAACCCCATCCATTGACCCCTACACCCCGAAACCCCCGCACCCCCACACAACATTCAGTACCGACACTCCTTGCACGCGTCCGCAAACGCCTGAATATTCGCCGGATCGCCATGGAAAAAATGATCCGACGGGCAGCAGATATACCCCGCGTGATCCTTTGTCGCTTCGAAGCAGTCGAAGACCAATTTGCGGGCCTTCTCCGGCGTTCCGCGTTCAAATCCCTCGTTCTGATCGAATCCGCCGATGAAGAAAAGCTTGTTGCCCACCTTGCGTGAGGCTTCGCGCAGATTGCAGTCCCCGCCCATGTTTGGCGGCGTCATGGTTTCCAAACCATCCGATTCCGTCGCCACCGCATTCTCCAACTGGTGCATCAGCCCGCCACAGAGGTGATAGACGACCTTGACGCCGGCTTCGTGAAACAATTTGTTCTGGCGAATGTCGTACGGCAGGCAGAACTCGCGGAAAAAATCCGGACTGATGACGGTATTGGACCCCGCGCCGCCGCCGACCTCCACCATATCCGCCGGCGTCCCCTTCCACATGTCCGTCACGCGCAGCGTCTTCCTGACGATCGCCTCCATCGCATGATGCAGAAACGCCGGATCATCCATTCCCCACATGATCGCCTTTTCCGTATCCGCCAGAATGCAGAAACTCTGCCACGGGCTTCCCTGCCCCGGGCTGAACGGATGCGACCGGATAATCCCCCGATCGCCCAGCCGTTCTTTCGCCTCGCGGATCGGCGTAAAGTCGACGCCCACCGGCACCGGATAAAACTCCTCCCACAACGCAAAGTCGCGCTCATTCTTCACGATCACTTCCGTGTGCCACCCGGTGATTTCGTGCCACGCGCCGGCCTGGTGCAGCGTACCCTTGGGCGTATGAATGGTCTCGTCCCAGCAGCGATTATTGTCCGCATCCAGCCCCAAGTCGCGATGCTCCACACGCCAGTTCGCCAGATCGCGCGGATCGTATTTGTAATTGGGCGAACGGTAGATGGCGTAGTCGAGGCCGAATTTTTCGAACGCGGCCCATTCGTCCATGCCGCCAAGATACGTCTTGAGATAGTAATCCATCCATCCATGCACCTGGCACGGCAGGCGGTCCGGACGACCATTGTTCAAGGCGATCATCATGCGTTCGCGGGAAGTCATCGGGGAACTCCTGTTGCGGAAAATGCTTATCTTACGTCAATGTCCTGCCGGTTGCCCATCCGGATGCGCGTCGATCCAGGCCCGGTTCGCCTTGGTAGGATCGCCATACCGGTTGCCCGCACGATCCTTCCCACGCGCCAGGTAAATTTCAAAGGCATCATTCTGGCTGAAATGCTTCACCGTCGTCGGCATGTACCGCATCGTATAACCGCAGCGCCGCATTGTGCCCGTGTTGGCCGCCGACCCATGAATCAACCGCCCATCGTGCAACGAGCACTGATTCGGTTGAAGGGTACAGTCCACTGCGGTCGTGGCATCAAACTCACTCGCCTTGATCTCCGTCGAGAAAACGTGCTTCTCGGGATTGGCCACGTCCTCATACTGCGAAAATCCGTTGTGATGCGTGCGCGGAACCACCTGCATATTCCCGTTCGCCGGCGTCGACGGATCGACCGCCAGCCAGATCGTCACAACCTCCATCGGGTCGATGCGGCCCTTCCAGTACGCCGAATCCTCGTGCCACGGCACACGCTTGCCGACCGCCGCCGGCTTGCATATGAAATGGCTGGACCACAGCGCGATGTCCGGCCCGATGATCGATTCCACAATATCCAGCACCGAATCATCCAGCAGCCAGCCGAAAAGTGCCGGATCCCAGAAATGAGGCACATCCATATGCTCCGGCGAACGGCTGACGCCTTTGGCCGTCCACTCGTGCAGCAATCCCTCGAACCGCGCCTTGAGCGCATCAAACCGCGGCTGCGGAAATACTGGTTCATTCAGGATCAGATAGCCTTCCTTCCGATAGAAGGCCACTTGCGATTCCGTAAGACGTGCTGGCATTTGGGCTCCTTTGCAAAACAGCTTCTCCAAATATATCTCCGCCATAACGATGTTTCTTCCTTTACATGGACTATAAAACTATGTTTAAATGATCTACCATATGCGAACGATTACCAAGCTACGCATCTCCACCTTCATCCACCGCGGCCAATGGATGCACATCGCGCGGGCCCGATGCCGCCCCAGCCGCAGTCCGGCGTTGCACACGCACATCGGTTTTTCGGAACTGTTTTGGGTGGAACGTGGGCCGGGTTTTCATTACGTCAATGGCCAGCGCATTCCCCTGCGCGTCGGCGATGTCGTGCTCATGCGGGAAAAGGACTACCACGGCCTGGCCGGCGCCAACAAGCAAGACCTGGTGCTCGTCAACGTGGCGTTTGACTCGCGTGTGTTGGCGTTTCTCCATGATCGCTATTTCCCAGGCCCGGATTCTTGGCCGTGGAGCGCCGGTAAACTGCCTGCAACCTTTGCGCTGCCCGCCGTGGCCCAGGAACGCCTCAGCCACTGGGCCGATCGTGCGTCGACCGCCCAGCCTTCGCGTCTAGAGTTGGAAGGATTCCTGCTGGATGTATTACGCTTGGTCACGCGCCCGGAAGGAACCAAACGCGAATATGACATTCTGCCCGCATGGCTCGGCACGGCTCTGCGGCTGATGGTGGAAGTCGCGAACCTACGCGCCGGCCCGGCAGGTCTGGCCAAGCTGGCGGAAAAGACGCCGGAACATGTCAATCGGATGATTCGCCGTCATCTGGGGAAAACGACCACGGACCTGGTCAATGAAATCCGCATGGATCACGCGGGCGGGCAATTGCGCATGACCAATCGCCCCATCATGGACATCGCCTTGGATTGCGGGCTGGATAACCTGGCCTATTTCTACCTGCTGTTCAAGAAACATCACGGCACCACCCCGCGGCGCTATCGTCTGCGCGAGCAGATGACGCTGCTTCCGCACGCCTGACGGTTAATGATGCTGCCGGTATGTGATCAGAACGTTTTTCGGCGACGGGCGGGGGGAATGCCTGCGATTTTGCGGTACTTGGCGACCGTCCGGCGCGCCAAATCGATCCCCTGTTCCTTGAGTTTGTCGACGATTTCGTCGTCGCTGAGCGGGTTGCCCTTGTCTTCGACGAGGATGATCTCGCCGAGCTTCGCCTTGATGGCGTCCCAGCTCATGGCCTCGCCGTCGGCGTTTTCGGTGCCGCCGGTGAAGAACATGCGGAGCGGAAAAATGCCGCGGGGAGATTGGATGTATTTTTCGGCCACGGCGCGACTGACGGTGCCGACGTGAATGCCGAGTTGGTCGGCCACGCCGATCATCGGCAGCGGCCGCATGAACTGCGGTCCGTGATCGAGGAATTCCTTCTGCGCTTCCACCACCACCTTGAGAACTCGCAGCAGCGTGTTGCGGCGTTGTTCGATGGATTCAATGAGCCAGCGGGCGTTGCGGATGTTATTGGCGATGAACTCGCGGGTTTTGCCATCGACGGTCTTGTTCTTGGCCATCCGCTTGTAGATCTCGTTGATATAAAGCCGCGGCGAATGTTCGTCGGTGAGCCGGGCCGAGTATTCGCCGGTCTCATCATCGCGCTCGACGATGGCATCCGGTGAGACCCGCGGCACCCGCGAATCGCCCAGCAGCGTTCCCGGCCGGGCATTCAGATGCTTGAGAAATTCGCGACCCTGGTTGATCTGCTCCATCGTGAACCCGGTCTTCTTGGCGATCTGCGGTAGTCGGTTCATTTCCAAATCATGCAGGTAGGTCTGCACCAGGGCTCGCGGCACAGTCAGGTCATCGCCCTTGTCACGCTCCCATGCGTCGATCTGAAGAAGCAGGCATTGCTGGACGTTGCAGGCACAAATCCCGACGGGCTCCAGCCGCGACTGCATCACCGGCAGGGCGTCCTGCAGGTCTTTGATCGTGAGTTCAGGCGGTAGATCCGCGGCGATTTTTTCGAGCGGCTCGCGGAGGTACCCGTCATCGCTGACCCAATCGATCAGGATATACCCGGCGCGGTGGGTCTTGGGTTCGGTCTCAATGAGGTCCCACTGGGTTTGCAGTTCTTCCTGCAGGCTGACGCCGCGAGCGGCGGTATTGGCCATGGCGTCCATCTTGGCGTCGCGTTCCCCGCCACCGCGGGAACGTGTGCCGGTATTCATGGAAGACCAATCCGATTGGTCTTTCAGGTATTGCTCGATCTCGCGATCTGAAACGTCGGGTTTGGTGGGATCCGTGGCGGCGGATTCAGGCGGGGTGACGGCCTCCTGCGGAATCCCCGCCACGGCGGTCGTGTCTGGAACGTCGTAGTCCGATTCTTTCTTTTCCAGCACCGGGTTTGCAGCAAGTTCCTGCTCGATGCGCTCTTCCAGCGCCATCAAGGGTAGCTGGAGGATCTCCATCGACTGAATCATGCGCGGAGCCAGCTTCATTCGCTGTTCCATGCGCATGTGTTGTGATGCGTCTAACCTCATGTCCGCCTGTAATTTACAATCATGAACTGTCGCATGGCCGCCGGTCTATGCAACTGGCGTGCCAAATCACTTAACAAGTATAACATAACGAGCCCATGGTGCCTTGGCAATCGATCTTGAAGTGTCCTATGCGTCTTCATCATGAGCAAATCATCGGCGAAATGCCATGAATCGTTTTTGTGAATATCAAATAATGGCGGCTTCGATTCAGAAGATGATGACTTCGCTCCGCAGTTCAGTGGATTGTAGGCATCGTTGCCCAACCCGGGACACTGCTGTATATACAGTTGAACAATTCCGTCGGCATTTTTCATTCTGAACTTCGATGAGGACGCACACATGAGCATTCGCAAAGGTTATCTCGGGCCTATCGTCGTTGCTTTCGCACTATCCCTGCTTCCCCTGGCCGCCTTAACGGCGTCCAACTTTGGGCAAGGCGCCCCGGATTTTCCGCTGGGCGCGTTTTCTGATGGCAATCACTATCGCGTCTCCGACTTCAAAGGCAAAGTACTGGTCCTCTTCTTCTATGAAACGGCATGTCCCAAATGCCGGGGCACGATTCCGGAACGCAATAAGCTCGTGGAAAAATACAAGGATCAGCCTGTGAAGTTCATCGCAGTGGGCGCCCATGAGGCCCTGCCGTCGGTGATGGATTACATTCAGGGAACCCGCCTGGTGATGCCGACGTTCGCCGACCCGTTCAGCGTGATGGAAAAGCGTTACGGCGAAAGCATTTCACTCAGCAACATCACCCAGTTCAAGGTGATTGCTCCGGACGGCAAGGTGGTCGGATTGGAGGCCTCGGAATCGGCGATGAAGCGGGGGCTGGAGAACGCGCAGTGGACGTTCAAGAAGGCGGATTACGATCCCGGCCTCAGCAAGGTGTTGGATCTGCTGGAATGGAACCAGTACGAAGCCGGAATGAAGGCTCTGGCACCCCTTCGGACCAGTAGCGCCAAGAAGCCTCTCGCCGAATCCGCCGGCAAACTCTACGACGTCATGAAAGCCGAGGGGCAAAAGTGGAAGGAATTGGCGGATACCGAGACCGAGAAGAATCCGATCCATGCCTACGATCTATACACGCGCATCACGGCCTGCTTCCCGAAGGATGATCTGGCCAAGTCCGTCGAGGCGCCACTGAAGAAACTGACTGCTGACCCCGCAGTCAAGGATGAACTGGAAGCACGCAAGATGTACGCCCAATTGGACGCGGCACTCCAACGCGCGACACTCGCCCAGAAGAACGATGTCATTGGGTTCTGCAAAAAGATCACCGCCAAGTACCCCAAGACTCCGACGGGGGAAAAGGTTGATGCGTATCTGAAAGAGCTTACCGCCAAGTAAGCGGCATTTTTCGGCCGAACAGGGGGCTTCTTCCGGGCCACGGAGTGCTATCTTTCATTGTCCACCTCGCCCTTCCGAAAGCCCCATCACGGTCGTTGAACTTCAGCGAGCGCTCTTGTTCCAATCCCACTATTGGGCTGCGGTGATTCCAGGGCGGCCACGATCCGTTGCCTGCGAAACGTCCAGCCGCGCCAGTCGCCCAATTCCTCATCCAATTCCTTCTTCAGCGACTTCTCGGCACCCTTGACCACCCGCTTTGTTCCATCCGCTACGCGCGGCTCAACCCACGTCAGCGCCGGCAACGCCTCCACGTCCAAGCTTTGGAGATACGCCGCATCCAAAGGAACGCCCTGGCCATCCACTTCTTTGCAGTGGCGCACGTTGAAGTCGGCAATCATGCCGGAGAAATTCACGAACGTACTCACATACAGTACGCTGGCCAGCGTCGCGAAATTGACACGCAGCAGCCAGACGTTCGTCTTGTGCCAAAGGATCTTCCAGATCACCCATCCGAAGCCGATAGCGACCAGGCCGATCCAGATCATCGCCGCGACGCGCCAGCGCGAGAGCGAGTAGACTTCCACATACATGGCCAGCCGCCAGATGGTCGAAAAAAGCAGAAACACATTCTGCGCGATCCATGCGTAGACCAGTCGCCGCGCCCAGACCGAACGATGCGCCGCTCCCCCCGTGCGAAACGACATGAGCACAAACAAGCCTGCGAGCAGTGCCGTGGCCACCAGCGGATATGCGCCGCGATGCGCGTAGTGTGCGTAGGTCATTCCCTTCGGCAGCGTCATTCCGCCGTAGAGATAGATCACATCGAGCAGCGATTGCACCGCGAACACCACGTTGAATACCAGCAGGCATCGGATCGCCAGTTCGTGCGACACCATCCCCGCGCTCTGCACCGGTGGGGCGGTCACGCCAGCGTCCTTGCGGCGACTCCAAATCTGGTGCCGCAAGACGCCATAAACCGCTGTCCCCACCAACAGCCAAAGCAGGATGCGCCCCGGACGCAGAAATTCCGGAAGCCATTCCAACCAGTGCTCCAGACGTTCCCAAATGCTGCTCATCCAATTTCCGATGACCGGGTTGGCCGCGGTGAACAGGCCGACGAAAACCAATCCGCCCAGCAGTGGCAGGACCCAGCGAAAGACCATACGCTCCACGGCCGGCCGGGATTCCGGATGGCGGCGAAACCATCGCGCCGCTAGGTAATTGTCGAGCAGAAATCGTGCCGGCAGCAGGGCAAGCAAATGCGCCCACCGCGTTATCCAGTACGTAAAACTCGATGACCAGTTGCCGTTGCGAAGCATGACCGCGAAACCCAGCGCGGCGATCATCATCAGGACGCCCAGAAATGTTGGCTCTTCGAGCAATGCAAATGCAAGCAGCAGCGTCAGCCCCGCGGCCAGCCATCCCGCCTGGGAACGCACGCCGCGACGCAGCACGAGTAAGCCCAATATGAGCAGCGAATAGAGCCCCAGTGTCCATCCCACGTATTGCCGATAGAACAGCCAGTCGGCGAGAACAATGCATATCCCGCACACGACGAGCAGGCCCCACCAGCTTCGCACGGATTTCATCAGCGCTGTCATATCTGGTTCCTTGTTTGCAGACTTGATTCGTCCCGGACCGGCATCCGCCACGCAGATCGTTTTTGCAGTTCCGACATTCGAATCAATCGTTGATAGACGGCTTCGATCGTCTCGGGCAGCGTGGACGTTCCTGCCGTCAGGCCTACACATGACATACTACGAAACCATGCCGGGAGAAGTTCGTCGGCGTCGGCCACGTGATATGCCGGGATGCCTCGCTCGCGGCACGTTGCGGCGAGTTTGCGAGTGTTGTTCGATTGATGACCGCCGACGATGACCATGACATCCACCTGCGTCAGCAGGTCCGCCAAGGCGTCCTGCCGATCCTTGGTGGGCTGGCAGATCGTGTTGATGACTTTGATTTCGGCCTGCGGATTGAGTTGCCCTATGGCGTGGCAGAAAGTGTGAAATTCGGCATCGGTAGTGGTGGTCTGTGCGAGGATGCCGAGCTTTTGATGCGGGAGGCGCCGCACATCCGACAACTTCTGCAGCACATCGAACGATGCGAGGTCGCCGGTGAGTCCGCGGACTTCCACGTGCTCGCGCTGGCCGACGACCAGCACGTGATAGCCGTCGCGGGCCAGTTGAAGTGCCGCTGTGTGGGCCTTGCGGACCAGTGGGCAGGTGGTGTCGATGAGTTCCTTGCCGGCGGCGGCGAGGCGCTGGCGTTCGCGATCGCTGATGCCGTGGGCGGTGATGAGAACTTGTGCGGTCCGGGGCAGTGCGGCGTGGGTTTCATCGTGCAGCACGAAACCGCGCTGCCGAAGCGATTCGAGGACGACCGGGTTATGCACAAGCTGGCCGTGAATGGTGATTTGCGTGGGTTGAGAAAGCTGTTCTGCGGCCGCGAGGGCATCGCGGACGCCGAAGCACATGCCCATGTCAGTAGCGCGAAGAACTCTCATGACATGCCTTTCCGCTTGGGATAACACTTTGCAATGCAAAGTAAATAGACAAAAAAAGAGAACGGATTACGCCGGGAAGAGACCACGCGGCATGCCGCTGCGACGTGTGGATTCCTGGCGCGGCAGCGCATCGGAGACGACCTTTTCCAATGCGGCGACGTATTCCGCGAAGCGTTTGCGTCCGGTGGCGGTGAGTTTGCACCAAGTCTGCGGCCGGTTGTTCTTGGAGCTCTTTTTCACTTCGACTACGCCTGCTTCCTGGAGGACTTGCAGATGCCGTGAGAGGTTGCCGTCGGTGAGGGTGCATTGATCCTTGAGGTCGTTGAATTGAAGGCCGTCCGGATGGGCGGCAAGCGAGGCGACGATGCTGAGGCGTGCCTTTTCGTGGATCACGCGATCGATGCCTTCATAGGCGAAACGTCCTTCGGATTTGAGCTCACTCATGGGAACGCTCCAGCTTCCAGTAGAGAATGGCCGCCGTGACGGTTTGGCCGATGCCGAAGGTCACAGCCATCAGCCAGGGCGAAAGGGACCACGCCGGGCCGCCCTCGCGCAGGCCCCCGGCAGTCAGCACGAGTGTCAAAATCCCGACCAGCAGATAGTAGCCGCCAATGATGAACACCGGCCGAGGCAGCAACCGCGCGGAAGCAAACACACCCAGCGCAAAAACCAGCATCCACAATCCGGGCAACATCCACAGCGATTCCCGTAGGTGTTCGTAGAAGACCCAACTCAACAGCCCCCCGGCAATCAGGCTGGGCGTAAACTGTTCGACAGCAAGCATGGAAAGCTGCCGCTGGACAGTCGATTGCGAACGTTGCGTGCGAATGATCATTTCCGCCGCGACCACGATCAGGCTCACGACCGCAGCCCCGAGCCAGACGAGGACGAAACGTTTCGGCTCGGCCGCCGGATCGGGCACGCACGCCCACTGTATCAGTCCCGCAAACACAGCGATGATCCCCGAGCAGGCCGTCGTCGCCGACCGATAGCCGCGAAAGACTTGTCCGCGCGCCATCTGCTGGCGAATTTCTGCGATTTGGGTCAGTGCTTCGCGGAGTTCCATAGGGCTCCCTTCAGCCGTGAGGATATGAGGTTCTACGACCTCTATCGGCGACTGGATGTCATTCACTTTACAACACAAAGTTAATCGAAGCAAATGAATTTTCGCCCGCATTGACAGACGGTGCGACCGGCGGATGTAATTCCCGTGGCCATACTGCTCATTGGAGATGCGTCATGACGACCCCGCCCACAGCCGCGATATCCTATCTTTCCAGCAGCATCTATTATCGGCATTCCGGACGGTTCGACGCGGGCCGAACGCTCATCACCTTAATCGCGGGAACTGTCGTTGCCCTCGTGTGCGGCGGAATCTACGCCTACATCGTGCGCTACATGCCGATCGTCGGATGGATCACGTTCATCATTACCGGCGGGACTGGATTTGCCCTTGGCTCGGCCATGGGCAAACTGCTTCAGTGGGCACGCGTGCGGAACACAACCCTTGGCTTGGCGATCACGGCGCTGGCAGGGCTCGTGCTCGTCTGGTTCAGTTGGGTGGTTTACATCTACGACCTGTTGCAGCAGATAAAAATACCGCCGACGCTGTGGGACTGCGTCACGTCACCTCAAATCATGTGGCAGATTCTGCTGGACATTAACGAACATGGCCTATGGAGCATTAAAGAAGCAAAGCCCACGGGCATCTTTCTCTGGGCAATCTGGCTGGTAGAAGCGGCTCTACTCATCGGCATTCCACTCTGGTACGTCCGCAAGAAACTTGACGAGAAGGCATTCTGTGAGGCCTGCCAGAAGTGGTGCATCATCCGCCCCCTGATCGATCTCAAGACGCTCCCGTTCAGCAGAGCCGAGGTGTCGCGGCGGCTGGAATCGAAAGACTTTTCCGTCATTGCCGACGCAAAGGAAGCCCCGAAGGGATCGCTGATGTATTGGACGGTGTCACTGCAGGGCTGCCCAAGTTGCGACACGACGCAAACACTCTGCATCGACGAAACCGTGCTGACACAAAACAAAAAAGGCCAGTGGGAAAAGACCATCAAGCCCGTGGTGAAGCGATTGCTCTTGGCTCCGGAAGATACCGTTGCCATGACGATGGCGGTGTCGCAAGTACGATCTGCACATACGGAAGCAGCATTGGCAGGCGATACCAAGGTCAAGGACGATGAAGCCGCGGCACTGCAGGCGTTGAACGAATCAACGGCGACCGCGGCAGAAGACTCGTCGGCCGCCTGATCGCGGCTCTATTTCACGCTTGCGGGCCAAGGGAGCTGAGGCGGGGGTTATACCTCTGCGCGATCGGCATACGTCGACCGGTGCCAAACGCGCGGCTGGTCACTTTCAACCCGGGCGGCATCTGCTTCCGCTTGTATTCCGCGAAGTCCACCAGCCGGGCCACCTTCAGAACGATCGCCTCGTCGAAGCCTTCCCGTACGATTTCGCGCGGGCTCTTTTCCTGCTCCACGTAGCGCTCGAGAATGGCGTCGAGAACATCGTAGGGGGGTAGCGAATCTTGATCGGTTTGGTTGGGGCGCAGTTCGGCGCTGGGCGGCTTCGTGATGGTGTTTTCGGGGATCGGCCCTGCCCGGCCCTGGCCCTCGGCCAGCGCGTTGATGTGACGGGCCAAATCATAAACCATCATCTTGGGCACATCAGAAATCACGGCCAGCCCGCCGCACATGTCGCCGTACAGCGTGCAATACCCGGTGGCCACTTCGCTCTTGTTCCCCGTAGTCAGCAGCAGATGGCCGAACTTATTGGAAAGGGCCATCAGCAGATTGCCGCGGATGCGGGCTTGAAGATTCTCCTCAGCCAGTCCGGGGGTTGTGCCTGCGAAGAGGGAGGAGAGGGATTTCTCCATGGCGGCGTGGGCATCTTCGATGGGGATGGACTGGTAATGAATGCCGAGACGCTCCGCGAGGATCTGGGCATCGCTGCGGGAATGGTCGGAACTGAATCGCGAAGGCAAACTGATGCCGGTGACGTTTTGCGGGCCCAGCGCCTCGGCGGCCAGTGCCGCAACCACGGCCGAATCGATCCCGCCGGAAAGCCCCAGCACCGCCGACTTGAACCCGCACTTCTTGCAGTAGTCGCGCAGGCCGAGCACGAGTGCGGCATGGACGGAGGCGATACCCGTGCGGGGGAGTTGGGGATGGGAGGCCGGAGGTTTGGCATTGGGGCCGACCTCGACGATCAGAAGGTCTTCTTCAAAATCTTTGGCTTGCGCGAGAATCTCGCCGTTCTTGTCGAACACGATGGAGTTGCCGTCGAACACCAGGTCATCGTTCCCGCCTACCTGGTTGACGTAAACAATCGGCACCTTCCAGCGGCGGGCCTGGTGGGCGAAGAGTTTCTTGCGGAATTCGTTCTTGGCCAGAACGAAAGGCGAGGCGCTGATGTTGATCAGAAGTTGTGCCCCGGCCTCGGCCAGGTCGCCGATGGGGTTGAGGTGGTAGAGGGGACGTTCGATGAGCTGCTCATCGTTCCACAAGTCTTCGCAGATCGTCAGCCCCAGCGGATGTTCGTCGATGAAGGTCAGTTCCGTTTGCGGCCCCGGCTCGAAGTAGCGGGATTCATCGAAGACGTCGTAGGTGGGGAGGAGGCTTTTGAAACGTTTGGCGAGGACGCGGCCGTCGCGGACGACGGCGACGGCGTTGTGGAGCGGGCGGCCGGCGGTGGAGAGGTTGCGTTCGGGATAGCCGACCATGACGGCGATTCCGTGGGCGGCACCGGCGATTTCCTGCAGGGCCTCGGCGCAGAGGTTAATGACGTTGGGCTTGAGGAGGAGGTCCTTGGGGGGGTATCCGATGATGGAAAGCTCGGGGAAGACGACGAGCTGGGCATGGTGTTTTTTGGCGGCGGCAACGAAGTCCAGGTGTTTCTGGAGGTTGCCGGCGAGGTCGCCGACGGTGGGATTGATCTGTGCAAGTGCGATACGCATCTTTGAATGATTGTACCGGGGGCGGGAGGAGAGGGGAACGGGGGAAGGGGGGGGGCGAAAGGGGCGGGGGCAGATGGCCAAGGTGTGTGCAAAGAATAAGTGTAATAGGTTGGCAATCTTCTACCATGTTTGGTAGGAATTGTAGGAGATCGCGGTTAGTCGTTGGTAAATATAAAGTTAGGTATTGAGTGGCGGAGGGGGTGGGGAGAATTTTGGATGCGATTGATGCGAGGGCAGGAGGGGTTGGCAATCTTCTATCATCTCCGGTAGGAATGGTAGGGGTTAAGGGGAGGGGGGGCGAAGGACTAATGACGCAATGTCCAATGACGCAATGACCAAGGACCAAGGACCAATGACCAAGGACCAAGGACCAAGGTGGGGGGCAATTTTCGAGGGGGGGCGTTGGAGGTTGGTGGGTGGATTTGCTGGCGATGGTCAGTCGGCCCCCTCGACGGCGTCGAGGGGCTTTGGGGCTGGGTCGGTGGGGAGGCCGCGTAGGGATATTGTCACAGCAGGCATTTCTTCCTTGCACAAATCACGTCTTCGCTCCAAGATATAAACATCACCTTGTGCTATCAGGAGTCCCACCATGCCCGTCCCCAACCGCGTTCGCGACCGTATGACCGCCGGCTTGAAACGCCTCCTCCCCGTTATCACGCAGCAAAAAACCCGTGACGTCTCAGAAGCTGACACCGTCACGCTCATCAAAGACGTGCTTGCCGAAGTCCTCGGCTACGACAAATACGCCGAACTCACGGGTGAATACGCCATCCGCGGTACTTACTGCGACCTTGCAATAAAGATCGAGGAAAAACTCACCCAAATCGTCGAAGTCAAGGCTATCGGCATCGAACTCGAAGAACGCCACGTAAAGCAGGCCGTTGATTACGCCTCCAATCAGGGCCTCGAATGGGTCATCCTCACCAATGCCATCAACTGGCGCCTATACCAGATCATCTTCGCCAAACCCATCGACAAACGTCTCCTACTCGAAATCAATCTCCTCACCCTCGACCCCAAATCCGATGACGCTCTCGACAAACTCTTCCTGTTCAGCAAGGAAGGCTACACGCGCGGCGCGCCTATTGAACTCCGCGACCGTCAGGACGCCTCCAGCCGCTATATGATCGCCGCCCTTCTGCTCAACAATGACGCCATCCTCTCCACCATCCGCCGCGAGCTCCGCCGTGTCGTGGACGTCGGCGTTGAAGAATCCGTTATTCTCGGCGTCCTTCGCGACGAAGTAATCAAGCGTGAAACCCTCGAAGGCCCGGCCGCCGACCACGCCGCCCGCCGAGTCTCTAAGCGCGCCGACCGCGCCCTCCGCGCGGCCTCCAAACCCACCGAAGAAGTCACGCCCGGCGCTGAGTCCGCACCTCCGGCACCCCCTGAAACTCAGCCCGCCCCAACTGAACCAGCAGTCTAGCGACATCGCGTGCGTTGTCCCCGGGGGACAACCACGATTGATGCTGCGGAGTATCGCAACCAAGTCCTCCTGATGATAATTGAATTGCGTCATTTTTTTGCGTCCACTTTTTTGTCCGGTCAGACCACACGTTCAAGTAGTTCCTTGCCGAACTTAGTGGGCTCGTGGTCCATCAAGTGAATTAAGATGCGTTTTCCGTCGTAGACAACAAAACACGATTTGCGTCCGGTGATATCCCAATCAAGGGAGGGCGTTTGGTGCCAAGTCGTATATCGCCACACAATTGTTCCGGTGAACTCACCAGTCATCAACACCTCTCCTGTCCAGACATTCTTTTCTCCCGTTTCCGTTACCGCAATTTCCAGACGATTTTCTTTCAGGTACGTGACGCGGGCATTCGAAGCAATCTGGGTTCGGTCGGGGGCGTGATTATTCGAGAAGACATACCCGTTGTAATTCCCTTCCATCCTTTTAAAAGTGTTGCGTTGTTTCGTCGCCACCCTCCGTTCACCGATACGCATGGTCAAGTAATTCAACCCGAAGCCAATGATGGCTCCTGCGGCAGTGCCTATTACGGTCCAAATGATCGTCACTGTATTGCCGTCCATTGCTGTATCTCCATCAAGTAAAATGCGAGCGGCGATTATCGAATATGCCTTATAGCGTTATATGCCTTCTCTATCGCTTTATTCTTGCGTTTCTCTTTGCCCGAACCCCAAAGTTTCCAAGCCAACGCCACAAGAGCGCTACCAAGAACAAACATAATCATCCACGCAGTAAGGGAAACACTCTGTTCTTCCTGTACCGGTTTGATAAGCCGAGTATCTCCCGCAACGGCCGGAAGAATTGGAGTTTGTGCGGTAGTTTGGGTTGGTTGAGGTGAATTGTCGCCAACATTAGGCTTGGAAACGGGATTTACAAGTATTGAGGAGTTGGGGGTGTCGTTTGAAAGGCCAAAAGAGCGAATGATACCATTCCGGTTTACTTGATATTCGACTCCGACAATTGCTGCGATGATGCCAGCGAATAAGGCTACAAGAAATGCTTTGCCCATATCCTTTCTCCCAACACTATGAGCGAGTTTCAGCAGGTATAACTGCTCTGAAAAATTCCTACGCGGCCTAGTTGATAGGACTAAGTGTAACCTCAAGGCCGAGGGAATCCAGATGCTTGACCATGTGACGCGTTGAGGCATTGGCGTGCGTTGATGTGGGGAGGAACACTGTGATTGAAAATGGGGGAGTTGTCAGTGGCCAATGGCGATATGCCAGTTGCTTTTAGGTTGTGGAGAGCAAAGCACCGCATTGCCATGCGGTGCTCTGTGAGCGGTTTGATGGTGAGGGAGGGGTTTGTTTGATTTTGGGAGCAGATTGGCCCGCGCCATCGTAGGCGGCGGGCTTTGGGGCGCGCGGGGGGGTGGCGGGTTGGTGCGTGTGTAGGCGACCCTTACAGGGTCGGCGGAATTTTGGGGGCGTGGGTCCGTGGGCGGCGGGTGCTCCGGGGTCGCACCACTTGCCCACGGCTACTTTAGATGGAGCCTTGCAGGCTTTGGGGATGCGAGGAGGTACGACCCCGGTGGGGTCGGGGAGGTTTTTTGCGGTGGTACGTCCGGGCGTAACGCTGCGCTGAACACCCGGCTATCACATGGGAGCCCGGTGGGCTCGGAGGGGGAGTGGATGGTGGGCAGTTGTTTGTGGGTACGAGAGCAAAGCACCGCATTACCATGCGGTGCTCCCGGGGGCGGTTTGATTGGGAGGGAGGGTGGTGATTTTCGGTGTTGGGTGGGGCGAATCCGCAAATGCCGTGGCCGCTTGCGCGGGGAGAGTGCCCTGTGGTGGAACGATGGACGGGCGCTCCCTGACGGTCGCGGTACCATGGGTCAGGGGTGATTGGGCCGTGCCGTCGTAGGCGGCGGTTTTTGGGGGAGTGATGGCGCGAGGGGATTCGCGACGTGTGCCGGGCTTTCAGCCCTCCGCAGATTTTTTGGCGAGATTTCTGCAACCTTACGGTTGCAGCTATTACCTGTCGGAGCTTCGCTCCTGGATTTGGGGGAGAGCGGGAGGCGGAATCGGATCGGTCGCCCGGTTGGGGCCGGCACGCGTCGCGTTGCGACGCCGCTAAACTTGGGGGAGGGGAGGTTTTTTGCGGCGGTACGTCCGGGGGTTACGCGGTGATTTTGTCATGGGTGTCATAGTTCGGTTTCGTGGGGGCCATCAGGTAGGAGCGATGGAGCCCCGCCTTTCCAGGACGGGGCTAGGGAAAGGGTTGGTGCGGGCTTGGAGGGGCGTGTGGGGTGGGGATGGAATGAGAGGTTCGCGACGCAGCAAACTACGGCGATCCATGGGATGACGGGAGGGAGGTGAGCCAGCGGGATTGGGAGGGGTCGAATTGGGAGGAGGTGCGGAGGATGAATTTGGCGCGGGCGAGGGTGCGGTTGGAGATGCCCAGTTGGCGAGATTGGCGGAGGAGATTGGCGGAGAGGATGGGGCCGGGGGTAAGAGTGGTGCGGAGGAAGTTGAGGGCGAAGTCGAGCTGGGAGTGCTCGAAGGCCTGGGATTCGTCGGAGGCAACTTCGGCGGGGGTGTTGGGGATGGCGTGGGAATGCCAGCGGAGGATGGGGGCGGGTGATATTGAGGAAGCGGCTTCCGGTGACTGGCCGGGAGTTAGGTGGACGGGGTGGGATTCGATGGTGAAGGCAAAGGCGGTGTCGGTGGGCGCGAGGTTGTGTTTGAGGGGGATGACCAGGCGTGTATGGGGGTCGCGGGGATCGGGCGTGATGTGATAGATGGCGCGGGCGAGGGCGGAGTAGGCGAGGGAGCCGATGATGCGGTGGAGTGGATTTTTGTTTTGGGCGGTGGGCTTGGAGAGGTGCGTGATGCCGAGGATGGAGAGGTTGTGGTTGAGGGCGAAATCAAGGAGGGGCGAGAGGCGTGCGCGGAGGGTGGCGGCGTGGTAGGAGTCGCCGGTGCCGAGGATGGCGGGGAGAGGATCGATGATGAAGAGGCCGGGTTTGGGGGAGCGGGCGCAGAGGCGTTGGAGCTTGGCGATGAGCGGGTGTGGCGTGGGCGTGTGGAGTTCGAGTTCGGCGATTTCGGGGTAGACGGAGATGGGGATGGGTGAAAGATCCTGCTGGATGGGATGGAAGAGCGCGCAATCGGCGCCGGCGGCGAGGAGGCGGCCGGCGATAGTGGCGGGGGAGTCTTCAAAGGAATAGAAGATGGTGGAAAGTGGGGAGGAGGGATGGGTGAGAGATGGCGTGCTGGCGGTCGTGGAGCGGTGGTCAAATGGCGGGAGGGGGTAGCCACGGGAGAGGCGGGCGGCGAGGTCGAGTGCGACGAGAGATTTGCCGCAGCCGGGCTCGCCGATGAGGAGGGTGAGCTGGCCGGGTGGGAGCAGGAGCGAGGGCTGAGGAGTGAGGACTGAGGATGGAGAGGCGTTTGGAGATGTGGTGGTGGTCATGGCTATTTTCCCCCCCTAATAGAATCGTTAGGGATAAGTTAGCTTGTGGGCGGCGGGGTGTCAAGGGTTTGTATGGGAAATGTTTGGGTATGAGTTTTGAGGGAATGTGGGGGCGAATGACCAATGACCAATGACCAATGACCAAGGTGGGGGGCAATTTTGACCTTGCCCACGAACGGTGGGCGCGGCCTGGGGTCAATTGAGGCCGGCCTCGAACGCTTCGGGGCTCAGATAGCCTAACGAAGAATGCCTTCGTTGACGATTATAAAACACCTCGATGTATTCAAAGATCGCTGCCCG
>CAIMWO010000089.1 GCA_903845195.1 uncultured Phycisphaerales bacterium | reverse complement strand
CGGAACCGGCGAGCCTGGGTCTGTTGGCCCTGGGCGCCGTCGGCCTCCTGACCCGCCGCCGTCGCCGCGCGGCTTGAATCTGTTAATGAATGCCTGGGGAGTATGCAGGCAAGAGAAAGCACTGTGGCCGCGTCCGAAAGGATGCGGCCACTTTTATTTTTGCGGCGTGTAGTAGGCCGGGTGGGGTGAATGCTGGAAAGCGGGGGCGGGGGCGGGTAAGTTACGGGTCTTCGAAAAACAGGGAAAAGTGCTATGAAAATCGCCTTGGATTGGTTGGGTCAGTATCTTGCTCCGGTGCCTGCAGCGGAGGTTTGCGCGGAGGCGCTGATGAACGCGGGGCTGCCGATCGAATCGATTGAGCCGCACGAGGCGACGCAGGTGTTGGATGTGGAGGTGACCTCCAATCGGCCGGATTGTCTGTCGCATGTGGGGGTAGCGCGGGAGCTGGCGGCGTTGGTGGGTGGGACGTTCAAGATGCCGGAGGCGGGGGCGCGGGAAACGGGTGCGGCGGCAGCGACGTTGACGTCGGTGGCGGTCGAGGATGCGGAGGGATGTCCGTATTATTCGGCGCGAGTGATCCAGAATGTGAAGGTGGGGCCGTCGCCGGCGTGGCTTGTGCAGCGATTGGAATCGATTGGGTTGCGGAGCGTCAACAACGTAGTGGACATCACTAATTTTGTGTTGATGGAGTCGGGGCAGCCGCTGCATGCGTTTGACTTGGAGCGGTTGGCGGAGAAGCGGATCGTGGTGCGGCGGGCGAAGAAGGGGGAGAAGCTGATCGCGATCGATGCGAAGACGTATGAGCTGGATGAGTCGATGCTGGTGATTGCGGATGGACGGGTGCCGCAGGCGATTGCGGGGGTGATGGGGGGCAAGGTGACGGAGGTGATGGAATCGACGACGAGCGTGTTACTGGAGTCGGCGCGGTTTGAGCCGTTGACGATTCGGACGACATCGCGAACGCTGGGGTTGAAGTCGGATTCCTCGTATCGATTTGAGCGGGGGATTGATGTGACGGCGGCGGAGCGGGCTTCGCAGCGTGCGGCGCAGTTGATTGTGGAATTGTGCGGGGGGACGCTGGCGCCAGGCGTGGTGGCGGTGGGAAGTGCGGAAGCAAAGGCGGCGACGGTTTCGCTGCGGTTGAAGCGGATTCCGGAAATTCTGGGGATCACGGTGCCGACGGAGCGTGCGGTGGCGATCTTGGCTTCGCTGGGATTTGGGCCGAAGCTGAGCGGGGAGGTGATTAAGTGCACGGTGCCATCGCATCGTTTGGATGTGGAGCGGGAGATCGATCTGTTGGAAGAAGTGGCGCGGGTGTATGGGTATGGGCACATACCGACGCTGGACCGGGTATCGCATCCGGTGCAGCCGGAGCCGGCGGTGGAGAAGGCGGAGAAGCTGATTCATGCCTCGCTGTTGCAGGCGGGGTTCACGGAGACGATTACGATCACGTTTGTGCCAAAGGCAGAGGCAGAGGCGTTCTTGCCCAAGGGGATGGGGGAGACGATACCGCTGGCGCACGGTGGGTGGAATGGCGAAGTGCTGCGGCCGAGCTTGTTTCCGAGTTTGCTGGCGGTGCGGCGAACGAATCAGCATGCGGGGATTCCCGATGCGCGGGTGTTCGAAATTTCGGAGACGTTCTGGCAGGAGGGGGACGCGGCGAAGAAGATGCCGACGCAGTTCCGCGTGTTGTCGATTCTGGGGAATTCGGTGGCGGAGGTACGCGGAGCGATTGAGGCAGTTCTGTATCGGTTGAATGCTGCGGCGAAGGTGGTGGTGGCGCCGGCGACTTATTCCTGGTTTGTGCCGGGAGTTGCGGGGAGTGTGGCGATTGAGCAGGGCGGGAAGCCGAAGGTATTGGGGTGCATCGGGCAGTTCACGCAAGAGTTGCAGAAGCGGTATTCGCTGAAGCAGAGCGTGTGCGGGGTGGAGATTCAGTTGGATCCGCTGATCGAGTTGTTTGAGCCGGTGCGCAGGGCGACGCAGTTGCCGCGGTTTCCCGGCGTGAAGCGTGATCTGTCGGTGGTGGTGGATGAGGGCGTGCGCTGGGCGGAGGTGGAGGCGGCGATACGGGGATCGAAGCTGGAGCACATGGAGGGGGTAGACTTTGTGACGACGTTCAGGAATAAGCAGGTGGGGGAGGGGAAGAAGTCGCTGACGTTGACGCTGGATTTCCGTGATCCGGGCAGGACGCTGACCTCGGAGGAAGTCGATGCGCAGGTGAAGTCGGCGATGGAGCTCTTGGCCGGGAAGTTTGGGGCGGTGCTGCGGGCGTGATTGCTCGGAGGGACGTCACATCGGTTTGCTCCCCGGGGGTAGTTGACGGGGGGGGGTCAGTGTCCGCTGCGGAATAACTCAAAGAGGACGAGGATGAGGTCGTAGGTGGCGTGCGCGCCGACGGTGATGCCGAAGCCGCGGTAGATATAGATGCCGGCGAGGTAGACGCCCATGGCGGTGCGGAAGAAGAAGAAGGAGACGTTGAACTGCTCGTTGCCGAGGTAGTGGTAGGCGGAGAAGAGGACGGCGGAGATGACGATGATAAGGGGGATGGCCGTTTGCATTTTCCATTCGAAGACATCGACGAGCAGGATGTTGAGCAGGGTGATGGCGATGAGACGGAAGAGGAGTTCCTCGTAGATACCGGCACCGACGGAGAGGATAGCTTCAGTTTGCCAGGGGAGTGAGCCATCGGGTCCGAGCATGGGGAGCCAGGAAAGTCCGGCCGGTGGCGCGGCGCCCGATGGTCCGCCGCCTCCCGCGCCGGCTGTGTGTTTGAAGACTGCCAGACCGATGACGAAGATCGGGATCGCCCAGAGGATGCTTTCGCCGGCCATGCCGAGGTAGAGCTTGGGGTCGAAATCCCATTTGTCTTTGCGCGCCAGGTGCCAGAAGAGGAGGATGGCGATGACGGCCAGGAGGGGAAGGTAGTTTCCGGCAGCGCCGAAGATGGCGAAGAATTTGAGCATGAGCATGAAGGCGACGACGTGGAGGGGGACGCCCTGGTCGGTGGGGAGCGACTGGAGGGAAGAGCCGATCTGATAAAAGAGGAGCAGTGGGGTGATGAAGATGAGGCATTGGAGCGGTTGATGAACGCGATCGATGTAGCTCTTCCCTGAGCCGAATTCCAGCCAATCCTTGCGCGTGCGTGTCATGGGTTTCCGTCGTTTTTGGGGCAATCGATTCGGAGGCATCTTACCTTAGAGAAGTGCGGGACGAAACCAAGGCGAATGACGAATCAAATCTCACTTTTTCTGGTTCGGAGGGATTCGAGGAGGGCGGTCGTCAGGGATTGGAGTTCGAGGATGGCGATGGGGATCCAGGTGAGGAGGAGTAGCCAGTCGGGGAGGGACGAGGAGTGGTGAAGGCGAAGCAAGATGGGGGCGGCATAGGCGGCGAAGATGGTGAGGCTGAGGAGCCAGGCGGCGCGGTTCCAGGCAAGGGGAAGAAGCGCCAGCGGCCAGAGGGCATAGGCGGGATAGACGGCGGGGCAGAAGAGAAGGTGGATAACGATGACGTGGCCGAGGGTCTTGGCGGGGTGCCAGCGGAGTTTGGCGGCGGTGAGGCCGAGGATGAGTAGGACGATGCCGTCGGCGAGGAGGAGTGGGAAGAAAATGTGTTCGGTGTTGCCATGGAGAAGGAGTTGCGAGATGAGTTCGTGGCCGAGGCCGTTGAAGGGGTGGCTGAGGCTGGCGATGAGAATCAGCGCGCCCGCGAGGATGATGAGGGTGTCGGTGAGGAGGAAGAGCCAGCGGAAGCGGAGCGCGAGGAGAAGAAGTGCGAGGAAGCCGAGGAGGATGATGACGGTGGGCCAGCCGTTGCCGGCGATTTCGACGAGGGGCAGCGGGTGCCAGGCGTAGAGTGCGGCCCACCAGACGCTGCGCTGTTGGCGAAGGAGTTCCGAAATGAGGAGGGCGACGATGATAAGGTCGATGGCGGCAAGTTCCATGCGAGCGCTGTTGGAGGATGTGACGGGTGGGAGCAGCAGACCGTATTTGGCGGCGTCGGCAACATCGGTGGGCGTTGTCAGGGGCGACCATGTGGCGGCGATAGTACAGCGGGCAGCGGCTGCGACCAGGAGAATCATCGCGATGCTCACCCAGGGTTTAAGGCGGACAGCGGTGGACGGAGTCGTAAAGAGGAAATATGCGAGGACGCTGAGCAGCGTGAAGAGTATGGCGACGGCGAGCCACATTGCGGCGAAACTGGGGATGGGTGTAAGCCAGCCGTTGATGGTCCAACCCCAGGGGAGGGCCGCGAGTGGTCCTGTGCCGTGGGCGGACCAGGCTAGGAAGGCGAGGGCGGCGACGAGGCCGAGGACGAGGGTGACCCAGGCATGCCAGCGGCGACGGATGGCGGGAAGATCTCCCGGGGATGCAAGCTTCGCGTGAGGAATGTTGGCAACTGGTGCAGTCTCGATGGTGTTCATGAACGCCACCAGTTGAGAGCCCAGATAATGACGGCGGCGATCATCCACCACCCCATGAGCAGGACGCAGATGATGACGGTAATGATGACCCAGAGGGGCTTTTTGTGGGTGCCGGCTTGCTCGTCGGCGGTGAGGAGGGATTTGCAGTAAGGGCAACGGAAAGATTCGGGGTAGATGAGCTTGCGGCAGTGGGGACAGGGGATGGTATCCATGTCGTCGCGGTCGATGTCGCGATGGTCCGGGTCATCGCGATCGTCGTCGTCGCCATCCTTTCCGCGGGCAGCGTCGGAGAAGCGGTAATTCTTCAGTTCATCGTCATCTTCGAATTCGGGCATGTGAAACCTAAAGCTGATTTCGTACTACGGATCGAAGGATTAACGTTTACCATGGGTACGTCATTTCCAAAATACATCCTACTTTTTGAGTCTGGGCGGGGGAAGGAGATCGGCGCGCATGTCGGTGAGGGCGGGGAATTCCTCGCGGTAGTGGCGGAGGGCGGCGAGGTCGACTTCGGCGGAGATGGGCATTTCAGCGGCGCCGGCATCGGCGAGAAGGTTGCCGTGGGGATCGATGATGACGCTGCGTCCGCAGTAGCTGGTATTGGGATCTTTGCCGCAGCGGTTGCAGGCGGCGACGTAGCATTGATTTTCGATGGCGCGGGCCGTGAGCAGGGCGAGCCAGTGCGATTCGCGGGCGGCGGGCCAGTTGGCGATGAGGGTAATGATTTGTGCGCCAGCCTGGATGCCGGCGCGGAAAAGTTCGGGGAAGCGGAGGTCATAGCAGATGGCGGGCAGGATGGTGGCGTTTTGCCAGGGGAAGAGGGCGAGGGAGTCGCCGGCGCGGTAGTGTTTGGATTCGCCTCCGAAGGTGAAGGGGTGAAGTTTGGCGTAGTCGGCGAGGAGTTCGCCGGTGGCGGAGAGGACCAGGGCGCGGTTGCGTCCTTGGCCGTCGGGGCCGGTGCGGACGACGCCAGCGATGAGGGTGATGGCGAAGTCCTGGGCGAGTCGGGCGAGGAAGTCATGGGTGGGGCCGCGGGCAGGTTCGGCGATGGCGGGGACGTCCATGGAGAAGCCGGTGGCGAACATTTCAGGGAGAAGGACGAGGCTGCCTTTTTCGGGTTTGGCGGCGCTGAGGAGCAGGCGTACTTTTTCGAAATTGGCGAGTTTGTCGTGCCAGGCGATATCAAATTGGAGGCAGTAGATCTTCATGGCGTGGAGTTTCCTTCAGACCATGATAGCGCGGCGACGGCGGCGGGTGGATGGGGGCCGTCCGGTGGCCATTGAATTTCGGCGACGATGCTGCCGTCGAAGTGGCCGACTTCGTGAAAAGTGGCGCCCATGCTAGCGGCTTCCTGGATGAGGGGCGTGTAGGGGTCTTGGGCGGGGTCGCGGTAGTTGCCGAGGTCTTTGATGAGGTATTGCGGTTCGTGGCGGTCGAAGGCGAAGCGGTAGAGGACGTAACGGGCGCGGGTGGTGGTGTCGAGGATGTTCTGGGCGTGGATGCCGTGGAAGGACCAGAGGGTGCCGGTAGTGCGGTCGCCGTAGATCCAGGCGCTGGGATTGGCGAGGGGTTCGGGGAGGGTGATGTTGTGATCTGAGGGGCGATCGGTGAGGACAAGTGAAGGCGGCCAGAAGGCGACGACGAGGGTGGTGATTCCCGGGGTGAATAGGGCGACGAAGAGGAGCATGCCGAGGGCGGAGGAGGAGAGGCGTGGCGCGGGGTGTGATTCGGCTGCGAGGAAGAGGGCGAAGGCGACGGCGAGGGCAGTGATGAGGATGGTAGGAAGCTGGTAGTAAGGGGTGACGACGGTGTGGGTGGCGTAGTAGGCGGTGGGAATGGCGAAGAGGATGAAAGCGGTGATGAGCCAGTGGGTGAGGGATTTGAGTGCAGGGGTTTTGCGGACGAGGAGCAATGCGGCGGCAGCGCAGAGGGCAATGGAGAAAAGAGCCCAGTTGCCCAGGCTGCCATCGCCGGTGAAGTAGTAGGCGAGGTTGGTGGAGAGGACGTCAAAGCTGGCGGGGGTGGTGTCGCGCATGCCGTAGGTGGAATGGAAGAGCGAGCCGGTGAGGGCTTTCTGGTGGAGGAGGAGCGGTACGATTCCGGCGGCGAGAGAGGTGAGGGCGAAGGTGAAGAGGCGAAGGAGTTTGTGGAGGAGAGAGGGGGCCATGAGGTAGATGATGAGGAGGAGGCCGGGGAAGAAGAGGAGGGTGGTGATGCGGATGAGGACGGCGTAGCCGGCGATGCTGCCGGCGAGGGCGATGAGGAGGAAGGTCCACCAATTGCGCCGGTCGCGCGGGAAGGCCACCAAGGCGAGAGTGAGGATGAGCGGCAGACTGAGGAAGTCGACCGAGTAGCTGACGGTGGTGCCGAGGAGGCTGAGTGCGAAGGAAATGGCGGCGGCCCAGACGCCGGCGGCGGCGAGGGAGAAAAGTGAGGGGTTGCGATGATGCTGCAGCGCGGCCAGGACGGTGCCGGCGATGCCGAGAAGGACCAGCAGGGCGATGCTGATCGTGTAGAGCGAGGAGAGCGCGTGGCCTTGAGGGAATTGGGCCATGAGGAGTGGGACGCCGGGGGGATATTGGTTGACGATTTTTCCAGAAGATGGGAGGTAGTTGTAGGCCTGGGGGCCGACGAGGGATTGGTAGGCAGCGAGGTCAAGGTGGTTCTGCTGGAAGTGGGCGATCAGGGCTTCGACTTTGGGGGAGCTGGCGGTGAATTTTGGGAGATCGTGCGGGGCGTGGCCGAGGCGGATGTCCGCGGCCATCTGCTGATAGCCGAAGGAATCGCAGGCTTGGGGGAATTCTTCGACGTGCGCGGTGTGACGCCAAGCGTAGGCGGCCGTGACGATGATGCTGATGAGGAGAGCGGCCAACCAGATCCACGGCAACACGCGTTGAAACGCCGGTGGAATTTCGGGCGATGCGGGCACGGGCGACTGGTCGTTCTTTCTTTTGCGGGCCATGGGGGAAAGTCTAACCGGTCAGGGAGTGGACGCAATTCGGAAAGCAGAACGGCCGCGAGCGCCTGGTGCGAAGCCCGAACTTACAGACGATGCTCGCCTGGCATTTCGTCAGGGACGCCGTTGTCGTCTTCGAGGTCTTCATCGAAGCTGGAACTCACCTGCTGAGCGAAGCTGGCGTTAGGGCCGGTGCCCGCACGGGCGCCAGTGGAGCCTTCTGAGCCGTCGCCACCCATGGGTTTCTGGGCCTGGGCGGCTTTCATGGCTTCCCATTCGTCCTTGGTGACGACGATTTCAGAGGCTTGCGATCCCTTGTACGCGCCGACGATGCCGGTGCGGCGCATCTGGTCGATGATGCGGCTGGCGCGGCTGTAGCCGATGTTCAGCCGCCGCTGGATCAGGGAGACCGACCCGCGGCCGGTTTCGATCATGATGTCGACGGCTTCGTTGTATAGGGCATCTTTTTCTTCGCCTTCAGCCAGGCCGCCGGAGGTTCCGAGCTGCATGAGTTCGGGATGGAACTCCGGTTCGGCAATTTCGTGGAGGAACTTGCCGACGTTCTTGATTTCCTTGTCATCGACGAATGCGCCCTGGGCGCGGACCATGCCGCCGCCGGTGGGTTTGAGCATGAGCATGTCGCCTTGGCCGAGGAGCAGTTCACCGCCGGACTGGTCGAGCATGATGCGGCTGTCGAGTCGGCTGCGTACTTGGAAGCAGATGCGTCCGGGCATGTTGGATTTGATCAAGCCGGTGACGACTTGGGCTTCGGGGCGCTGCGTGGCGAGGATGAGGTGGATGCCGACGGCGCGGGCTTTCTGCGCGATGCGGACGATATGGCCTTCGACTTCCTTGCTGGTCATCATGAGGTCGGCAAGTTCGTCGATGATGATGACGATGTAGGGTATGTGGAAAACGAGTTTAGCCTTGTCCTCGTCGGTGGTGGCGCTGAAGCGTTCGACGATCGTTTCGCGGGAGAGTTTGTTGTATTCCTTGATGTGGCGCACGCAGGCTTCGGAAAGGATTTCGTAACGTTCATCCATCTTGTGGGTGGCCCATTCGAGGATGCTTTCAGCCTTGGACATGTCATCGATGATCGGCGCCATGAGGTGGGGGATGCTTTTGTAGTCCTGCATTTCGACCATCTTGGGATCGACCATGATCAGCTTGACGTGGTCCGGGCGCTGGGTGAGGAGGATGGTCATGATGATGGAGTTGATGCAGACCGATTTGCCCGAGCCCGTGGTGCCGGCGATGAGCAGATGGGGCATACGGGCGAGGTCTTCGATCATGGCATTTCCGGAGGCGTCTTTGCCGAGGCACATGGGCAGAGCCATCTTCTGGATGGTCTCGTGCCCCATTTCGAAGAGTTCCTTGAGGCGGACGCGTTCGCGGTCGATGTTGGGGACTTCGATGCCCATGGTGCTCTTGCCGGGGATGTTGTCAATGATGCGGACGGGCGGGCTCATGAGGGCGCGGGCGATGTCTTTGGAAAGGGCTGCAACCTGCGAGCTTTTCACGCCGGGGGCGAGGCCGAGTTCGTAAAGGGTGACGACGGGTCCGGTATCGATGGCTTCAACCTTACCGTCGATGCCGAAGGAGACCAGTGCGGCCTCGAGGGCCTTGGCCTTCTCGCGGACGCGGGCTTCCTGATTTTCCATGTTGATGGGCTCGGCCTCATCGAGGAGGTCGAGGCCGGGGAGGCGATAGTTGCCGAGGTCCTGGGTTTTTGGGGTTGGCGGGGTGAGGGGTTTGAGTCCGCCTGCCGGGGCCTTGGCTGCGGTGTGTTTGCGAACGATCAGCTCGGTGGATTCAGACTTGGCGGCTTCGAGCAGCGGCATTGGCGCAGGCGATTTTTCGTCAGCTTTCTTGTCGGCGGATGCTACGGATTTTTCTTCCACGGGATTCTTCAGTTCGGGCTTGGCGGGTTTCTCCTCCGCAGCCTTTTCCTCGGGGTCTTTGCGCGTGGGTTTCCGAACGCCTTTGATATCCGTCTTGCCCATGCGGGTGTGGGGGCTCATCGATTCGAGCAAGCCGCGGAATCCGCCCCATACTCCGCCGGCAGCGCCGGTGGCGGCTGTGGCGACTTGGTCGGTGGGCAGGCGGTTCCAGGTGGCGATCAGGCGTGCTGGAAGGGCCAAGACAAATTCATCGGCAGCCAGGAGCGATCCGACGACGATCGCCGGCAGCAGCATCAGCCAGGCGCCGATAGCGCCAAAATGCTCCTTGAAGAAGAAGCCCATCGCCATCCCCAGCTTGCCGCCGGCATAGGTACCGCCGACCATGTTGAACATGGCGCTGACGGCGGCGACGAGGAGCATGGTACCGATGATGCGGAGAGGAAGCTGCGAGATTTTTTGGCCGCGGGTCCACTGGACCAGGGCGATGCCGAGCAGAACGATTCCCACGAAGATGCCGGGGCCGATACCGATCACGGCCAGGCAAGCGACGAATGAACCTTGGTAGCCGCACCAGTTGTGACCGGTCCAGCCGGCGAAATGGTCGAGGCCGACGCGTTCGCGAACGACCGACATGGGAGGATCGGTGGGATCGAAGGAGACGCAGGCGAGGGTGAAGAAGAGATAGAAAGCCCAGACAAACACCATGCAGATGATGCGGGCCACGATATGCTTGTTGTTCGACGAGTCTTTACGAGCAGCCATGCTTTGTTTTCCCGAATCCATTCGTGAATGAAGAATCAAGCTTCAAGCTTCCACTAATGCCCCGTACTGCCGAAACCGCCGCTGCCGCGTTCGGTGGAGGGAAGATCATTCAGGTGCGCGACTTCGGCCCATTTGGCGGATTCCACGCGGCTGATGACCATCTGTGCGATCCGCATGGTGCGGGTGATGGTGACGGGCTGCGTGCCGAGGTTGATCAGGAGCACTTTGATTTCCCCTCGGTAGTCGGCGTCGATGGTGCCGGGTGCATTGACCATGGTCAGGCCGTGCTTGATGGCCAGGCCGGACCGGGGACGGATTTGGGCCTCAAAACCGGGAGGCAGGGCCATGGCGAATCCGCAGGGGACCGCGGCGCGGGCCATCGGTTCGAGGATAAGCGGGGCCTCCGCCGGCACCGCGGCAAGCAAATCCATACCCGCCGCGTGCTCGGTTTGGTAGGCCGGCAGCGGCAGATCGCACCCGTTTTCCAGGCGCGCGACTTGGATCTTTATCGGTTCTGTCATGGCAAATCCTCTACCCAAAAAGGCGCGGGGTTCATTTACGTAGCTGATTGCGCCGCGGGGGATTATGACCGATTTTGGAATGGCACAACAGGGCGCCATCGCCGGTGGTGGGTAACTGTGGGATGATCCGGGCGTTGTTCCTATACATGAAGGTCTCGGCGGCTTGGGAGGTTGACATGGCTAGCGCGATAGAACGGTTACGGATTTCGGCTGCGTGTGCACTTACGCTGGCGATCTTTTGGGTGCTTTCGGGGTGCGTCCAGGGAACGGGAAAGTCATCGGCCACCGACAAGCAGCCCAAGGTGACGGTCAGTTCGACCGGAGCAGTGGCCGATGGAACGACTCTGTGTACCGAGGCGATCCGCAAGGCGATCGAACAATGTGCGGCGACCGGCGGGGGAACGGTGCTCTTTCCCAAAGGCGTGTATTTCACCGGTGCTGTCGCCCTTAAGAGCAACATCACGTTGCAGTTGGATGAAGGGGCGACGTTGAAGTTTTCAACCGAACCGAAGGATTACCCTTTGGTGCGGACGCGGTGGGAGGGTGTGGAGATTCAGAACTATTCGCCGCTGATTTTTGCAGCGGGATGCGAGAACGTGGCGATCCGCGGCAAGGGGACGATCGACGGACAGGGGAAGGCCTGGTGGGACTGGGCGAATAAACGGCAGAGCGCATACGGCAAACTCTATAACGGAACAACGACGAAGAGCGGAGCCCAGCCGGACGATCGCGTTTTTGGCGAGAAGAATGCAGGGTTGCGGCCGTCACTGGTGGAATTCTATGACTGCAAGCATGTGCTGGTCGAAGGCGTCACGCTGCGGGAGAGCCCGTGCTGGACGATTCATCCGGTTTACAGCGAGGATGTCACGATTCGCGGGGTGACGATCGTCGGCACAGGTCCGAACACGGATGGCATCGATCCGGATTCCTGCCAGCAGGTCCTGATTGAGAAGTGCACACTGGATACTGGAGACGATTGCGTGGCGATCAAGAGCGGGCGGGATCATGACGGGCGGCGGGTGGGGAAGATTTGTGAAAACGTGGTGGTGCGGAACTGCTTGATGAAGGGCGGGTATGCCGGCGTGGCCATCGGCTCGGAAACCGCCGGAGGCGTTCGTCACGTGCTCGTGGAGGATTGCGTTTTTGACGGCACGCGGACGGGTGTGCGGATGAAGACGACACGCGGCCGCGGGGGCGTTGTGGAGGATATCGTTTATCGCTACATCACGATGCGGAACATTTCGGAGATGGCGATCTCGATCAACATGAAATACGGTCATAACGATGATGAATCAGTGGCGAAAAAGGATGAGTCGACGCCGGTATTTCGTGACATTCTGCTGGAAAGATTGACGGTGGAGTCGGCAGCGAGTGCGGGGAAGATCATCGGCTTGGCGGAGTCGCCGGTGGAGAGGATCACGCTGCGCGACGCGACGATTCACGCAAAGACCGGGATGGTGGTGCGGGACGTGGCAGGGCTGAAGAAGGAAAACGGGAAGACGGTCGTCGAAAGCGGCGAGGCGTGGAATATCAGGAACGGGGCGGAGATCAAGTAGGGGTTTTGGGTTCATGGGCGAGTCGCCGTTCACGAGCGGCCTGCGCCGGACCTTTTGCGTGACTACAATTGGAGGTTGCATGCGGGCGGTTCGCCTGCAGAAAGTGGTACGCACAAGTCCAAATTGCAGGGGGCTCGCCATGTCGATCACGTCGGAACAAACCGCGTTTCCGATATTGGACGCGGATGAGCTTGCGATCATTCGTGCGCTGGCTGCCGTCGAGGATTATCCGGCGGGCCACACGGTCATACATGCCGGTCAGCCGGATATCGATTTCTTTGTGGTCGATGCGGGGGCGATCGACATTCTTAATCCGGCCGATGACAACCGGTTGGTCGTCACGCATGGGGTCGGACAGTTCGTCGGCGATATCGATCTGCTCACACGCCGGCCGGTGATTGTCACCGCGGTGACCAGCGGCCCCACGCGCGTGCTGCGTCTTCCCGGCAACAAGCTGCGCGAACTGCTGAATACCGTTCCGCGTCTGTCGGACAAGCTGCTGACGGCGTTTCAGCATCGCCGCGAGATGTTGCAGGCGACCAAGGCCTTGGGACTGCGGGTGACGGGTCCCGCGTCGTGCAAGGACACGAATCTCATTCGCGAGTTTCTGTACAAGAATTTTGTCCCGTTCATCTGGTTTGATTCCGATACGGCGGCAGGGAAAAAGCAGCTCGCGCGCCTGGGTAATCCGAAGAAGTCGCCGGTGATCGAATGCGCAGACGGAAGTGTGCTGATCATGCCGACGCTGCAGGAGATCGCGCGGTGCGCGGGAGTCTGGCACGGTTGCCCATCTGATAAGACCTATGACTTGGCGGTGGTGGGGGCGGGTCCGGCGGGCATCACTGCGGCGGTTTATGCGGCGTCGGAAGGGCTTTCGACGATTGTGCTCGATCGGCTGGGGCCGGGCGGGCAGGCGGGTGGATCTTCGAAAATTGAGAATTTCATCGGGTTTCCTTCCGGGCTTTCGGGGACGGAGCTGGCGACGCGCGGCGTATTGCAGATGCTGAAATTCGGGGCACGGATTGTCGCGCCGGTGCTGGTGCAGCGCATCGAAACGTCGACTTCGCCGGAGGCGCCGCACACGTTGTATCTGGATTGCGGCGCCACCCTGACGGCGCACACGGTCATGGTTGCGACGGGCGCGAGTTGGCGGAAGCTGACCGCGAAAGGGGCGGAGCGATTCGACCGCGCGGGCGTGTACTACGCCTGTACGACCGTGGAAGGATACATGTATCAGGATCAGGATGTGGCGGTGGTGGGTGCGGGCAATTCGGCCGGGCAAGCGGTGATGTTTCTGGCCGATCGCTGTGCGCGGACGGTGCATCTGCTGATTCGCGGGCCGGAACTGGGGCCGGGGATGTCAGAGTATCTTGCAGCACGCATCCGGGCGACGAAGAACGTGGTGGTGCATGTGAACACGGAAATTACGGAGGTCCACGGGACTTCACATATCGAGCGGCTGTCGCTCTCGCACAAGGACGGTTCGCCGAACTCATCGCTCGACGCGGCGGCGATCTTTGTTTTCATCGGCGCCGAACCCTACTCCGCGTGGCTGCCCGAGGACATCGCCAAAGATGACCACGGTTATCTGCTCACCGGTCCGGATGCGAAGAATTCCGGCAAGTGGCCGCTGGCGCATCGTGATCCGTGCCCGTTGGAGACGTCGATTCCGGGCGTATTGGCGGGAGGCGATGTTCGTGCGGGTTCGACGAAGCGCGTCGGGTTTGCGGTGGGCGATGGAGCGCTGGCGGTGACCTGTGCACATCGGCTGCGTTCGATGATCGATATGCCGACGGTCGTTCCCACGGCCACGCCGGTGGCAGTTCCGGCGGCGGTCGGCGCGCGGTGACGGTCGGCTTTGTGATGGGAGATTTCGCATGGCCAAACGGATCCTGGATGTCGGCCAGTGCGGCGTGGACGGGCCGCGGATCAGCCAGCTTCTTACGCATCTCGGCTACCATGTCGATCGAGCCCATTCGAAGGATGAAGCCCTGAAGCTGGCCGCTGAGAGAGCTTACGATCTGGTATTGGTGAATCGCATTCTGGACAGGGATCGATCGCCCGGGTTGGCTGTGATCGCGGCGCTGCGAGCGGCCCATCCGCCACTATGCGTGATGCTGATTTCAGATCGTGAAGACGCACAGGCGCAAGCCGAAATGCTCGGAGCGATTCCAGGTTTTGGCAAATACAATTTGGAATCGGATGAGACCGAAGCAGCAATTCGCGCGGCGCTCGAAACGAAAGAACATGCGTAAGACCAGGCCGCGGGACCTCGCAATTCACGCGATATATGTCTTCTTCCGTTTGCCGTTGAGATAGCTTTCCATGACGCACCTGGCCAGGTCGCCGGAGGCGCAGTAGAACGAAACGCCTTTGCACAGCCGCGTCATCTGGTCGATGAAGTCCACCCATTCCATGCCAAAGTAATCTTCGATCAGCGCAAAGCTGGCGATGCGGATGTTGGCGCGCATGCAGAGCAGCGATTCCTGCAGAGTGGCGATGGCGGTTTCGCGAGTGGGGGGGTATTGCAGATAGAGCGTGTTGCCGTCGACGTGCGCGGTGGGCTGCCCATCGGTGATGATGAACATGATTTTCTGTTCCGCCTGGCGGCCTGCAAGAATCTTGCGGCCCATCTGCATGCCGAGCTGAAGGTTTGTGAAATGCTGGTGGGTTTGGCCGGCCTGATCGAGGGGGATCTGCACATCGATCATGTACTCGTGGGTGCTGATCGGCTTGGGCATGATGAGCGGCAGTTGTTCTTCGCGGATACGCGTGGCAGTGGAATAAAAGCCGACAAGGTCGACGCTGTCCTGCGGGAAGCGCTGGCGGACGAGGGCGGAGAGCGCCATGGCGACTTTCTTGGCGGCCAGATAGCGGCCGTACCGCATCATCGAGCCAGACTGATCGATGAGGATGCACAGGGCGACGTTCGTGGACCCCTCGACGTGATGCAATTCCAGATCAGAGTTCTGGAGATGAATGGGGAACATGGCGTGCGGAGAGCTTGGCGCCGCAGAGTTGACCGGAGGGGCAGCGTTCTGCCGGGCGAGTGCGTTACGGAGGGTGGTATTGAGATCAAGTTCGGAGATGGGATCCCCGTACTGGTATTTTTTGGTGCCTTCGAGGCGTTCGGAGGCGGCTCCGGGATTCGTGGTGGGGTGAGCCTCGCGGGTTCCGCGCGGAAGCTGCGCGAATATCTCCATGAGCGCCTTGTGCTGCATGGCGTTGATAGCTTTAGGGGTGAGGCGGTAGCGGCCGGCGACTTTGTCGAGCAGGCCGTCCTGCATGAGTTTCTCGATGATCTCAGCGTCCGCGGGGTCCATCTTGGCCATGGCGTCGAGGGCTTTTTCGCCATAGGACAGAATGAAGTCCATGATCTGGTCGTAGTTGAAGAGGGAATCCGGGGTGGGGAACTCATCGCCTTCATATTCGCCATAGGAATAACGCATGATTTTGGCCTCTGGGACGGGGAACGGGTCATTATATGTGGGCAGGTGGGTCAGCCGGGTGAATTCCGATAAGACGCGGATTATCTTGCGAATAGGCACGGTTTGCCGATATTGTTTCATTGGGCGTAAGTGTTTGCGAAAAGGATGCTTCTGTGATGCGGCAGATTGTGAAAATGATATTGGTGGGGATCGTGTTGGGGGGCATTTTGCCGCTGGCGGCAGCGGGAAACAGGGCGGGTGGTGCGGCGGCGAATCATCGAAAAATTATCGAAAAGACGGTTCAAACGGGATCGAGTCGGTCCAATCCGCTGCTTCCGCCGGCGATCGATATTGCCGGGCTGTACCCGGAGCTTTCGCTCGTGCAGAAATTGCCGCAGATTGCTCCGCAGGGATTTGAGCCGCTGTACTCAGGCGAAGACTGGCAGGCCTACCAGGAGAAATTTGGGAAAGACGCGGATGACGTTACGAAGAGGAAGTCGAGCGGGCAGGCGGAGTTTGCAGCGAGGTTAATTGCGGCGGCGGAATCGGAAGAGATTGCCGGCAAGGCGCCGGGATTGCAGCGGCTGCTGCTGGTGCGCGCGGCAGCGATCAGCTATCGCACGGCGGGCGGATATCCGACGGCCAACAAGGCGATGACGGCTTTCCAACGCGTGATGGATAAACAAGTGCCCAGCCATTCGGCGGCACTGTGGACGGTTGCGAACCAGATGGCGCGGATGTCCGTGACGCCCAAGCCCGAGCGCATCCGGTATTCGGCGATCGCGGCGCGGGCCAACATGAACCTGGCACTGCTGTTGCTGGACA
Source organism: uncultured Phycisphaerales bacterium (assembly GCA_903845195.1). GTDB lineage: Bacteria > Planctomycetota > Phycisphaerae > WQYP01 > WQYP01 > CAIMWO01. Next base: position 7,616 of record CAIMWO010000089.1, on the reverse strand, counting down.
TGAGCCAGGTCGAGGCGGCCAGCGGGCTGGTGAAGCAGTTAGGGTTCCACGAGGGGTGGCTCAAGAGCGATCCGGCGACGCGGACGATGATCGCCCAGGTGCGCGGCGTAACGACGCGCACGGCGACGATGTTGGACTACCTTGGGCAGCAATATCCCTTGGCGCTTAAGGGCGATGATGCGGCGTGCATGTCGATTTATGTCTGGGCGCGGTTTGTGAAGAACAACATGCCGCTGGCGGCGGATGTGGCGGCGCGGAAGCCGAACAGTTCGATCTCCGCATTGCATAATGCGCTGGAATCTGCGGCACATGATCCCATGACCACATATGCCGCGGCCGAGACGCTCAAGGCGGTGGCCGGAAATCTGCCGGACGGAATCCTGAAGCAGCGGACGCTGTATGCGGCGCTGCAGAATTATCGTGCGTTCATCAAGGCGCCGGAGACGGAGGCCGAACGCGTAAAGCGCACGCTGGCGCTGATGGCGATCGATGCCGTGGTGGGGGATGGGGCGAAGGGGCCGTCAGCGATTCGACCGCTGGACATGGCGGTGGAGACGCAGCCCGCAACGCAGCCGACGACACGGCCTGCGGGCGGGGCAAGTCCAACCACCCAGCCGACGACGGAAGAGGACGAGCGTGCCCGCGCGGTGGGGTGAGGGGCGAATGCAGAATGAAAACGAGTGAATCTGGTACTACCTGAATAATCCTGATTCTAAACCCGTCGAATTCGACGGGTTTAGAAAGCTCGCCGGGCTAAACAGCTCTATGGTGGCATCGGAGGATGTGCTTGTGGGCATGGTCTTATCGTTATTGCCAAAGTAAGGGCCGGCAGGATGAGGATACTGGCGAGCAAGGCTGTCGACACGGTTCTCGTGGTCATTCTTTTATCGCATATTTTATCAGCGCGGCGAAAGGATGTGCCGCGGGCCGCGGGTCAGCGGAGTTCGCGTCGTCTGCGGGTGTAGCGGCTTTGACCGCCGAGGTCGAGAAGTACGGCGACGATCAGCAGGATGATCCAGGGACCGGACATCTGGTGTTGGTTGTTGAGCATGGCGGCCATCCATGCGAGGGTGGTGTAGGGCATGAAGAGGAAGCCAAGGATGGGCCAAAGTTTCGAGTCGAAGGCTTGGTTGAACCAGTTGGTGAGCAGCGCGATGAATATCATCAGGACGCGCGGCATGAACAGCGAAATGATTGGCAGGATGCAGCCCATGCGGGTCTCCGGTGAGGTAGTGCAAAGACTAATTGTAGGCGGAGTTTCACCACCAAGGCTCCAAGACGACGAGGATCCGGGCGAGGTGCCGTTTGGTGTTGGGGGTCGTAGTCGTTAGACTGGTGTCTGTTTCCCGCCCGGCGATGATCCCCTCGATGTAGAGTTGTTTACGCTGGAATCGTGCGTGCCCTGAATTTATGGGGGTGGGCACAACTATTGGTATCGGAGAATGTATGTCATTTAGTGGATATGGATTGCACGCGGATATTCTGCGCGGGTTGCACGATCTGGGTTTTACGCGGCCGACGCCGATTCAGAATGAGGCGATTCCGCCGGCGATGCTGGGTCGCGATGTGCTGGCCTGTGCAATGACGGGTTCGGGCAAGACCGCGGCATTCATGCTGCCGACGATCCATCATTTGATGACCCGTGTGCCGCCACAGCGGCGGATGGTGCGGGCGCTGGTGCTCACGCCGACGCGGGAACTGGCGGCGCAGATTCATCAGCACATGGGCGAGATGGCGACGCACACGCCGATCACAGGCGCGCCGGTCGTCGGTGGATTGAGCATGGGCCCGCAGGAGCATGCCTTCCGGATGGGCGCTGACGTGCTGATCGCGACACCGGGGCGGTTGCTGGATCACCTCAAACGGCCGTACGCGAAGTTGACCGGCGTGGAGATTCTGATTCTCGACGAAGCGGACCGCATGCTGGACATGGGTTTTCTGCCGGACATCCGGCGGATCTTGAAATACCTGCCGACGAAGAAGCAGACGCTGTTTTTCTCGGCGACGATGCCCCAGGAGATCCGGCACTTGACGCAGGAATTGCTGGTGAATCCGGCGACGATTGCCTTGCAGCGGCAAGCGGCGCCGGCGATGGGCATCACGCAGGCGATCTATCCGGTGTCGATGCATTTGAAACCGGCACTGATGCGTGAACTGCTGAAGAATGAAGAGTTGACCTCCGTGATCTGTTTTACGCGGACGAAGCACCGGGCGAACCGGCTGGCGAGTTATCTGCAGGCGGCGCAAATCTCCTGCGCGCCGATTCATGGCAACCGGACGCAGGGACAGCGGACGGCGGCCCTGGCGGGATTCAAGGCGGGGCAGTACCGCGTGCTGGTGGCCACGGATATTGCGGCCCGCGGCATCGACATTGAAGCGGTTTCGCACGTGGTGAATTTTGACTGCCCGCACATCGCGGAGGACTACATTCACCGCGTTGGACGAACGGGCCGGGCATCACTGACGGGCGATGCGTTTACGTTTGTTGCGCCGGAAGAGGAATCGAATCTTCGCGTGATCGAGCGCGCGATCGGCAAGCGGTTGCCGCGGGTGACGCTGCCGGAGTTTGATTACGGGGCGAAGCCGACCGAGCGGCTGGAAATTCCGATTGCGGAGCGGATCGCGGCGATCCGGGCGCAGAAGTCGTTGGGTCGTTCGCGGCAGCAGGGGCGACCGCAGCAGAGCGCCCAGGCACCGATCACTGCAGCGGGATATCAAGGGAAGCGAGCCGATCCAGGGCGGCGGAAGCCGAGTTTGCCAGGACACGGTGGCGGCTTCGGCGGCCGACAAGGCGGCGGCCAGGGTGGAGGACGACAGGGCGGCAGCTTCGGCGGCGGCCATGGCGGATTCCGGAAGCGCGAGCATTAACCTCGCGGCGATGACGTGATTTCACCACCAAGTCACCAAGACACGAAGGACTCCGAAAGGGGTCCTTTTTTATTTTTGCTTTTCGATGACGACGAGCAGGCGGAAGGCGAGAAGGGGGGCGAGGGGGGTGAGGTATTTTTCGGCGGCCCAGGCGAGTGGTTCGAGGAATCGGGGGAGGAGTTTGGGGCCGGAGAAACCGCCGGAGAGCGGGTAGACGAGGAGCGAGCGGCGGAGGCGGTGCTTGATCTGGAGATGTGGGAAACGGGCGTTGAATTTTTCCAGGTCGCGGAAGAAGAGCAGGGTGGGTGTGGCTTGGTTCGATGCGAAGGCGCCGGTGCCGCGGAGGGGAGAGGGGTCGGAGATATTCTGAATTCTGAATTCTGAATTCTGAATTGAGTTGTCGGCAAAGAGGGTGGCGCGGAGGTCGACCGGTTCGGGGTGGGCGAGTTTGAAAACCAGGCGGGAGAAGGGGGAGATGTAGGGTTCGGTCATGATGATGCGACCCCCGGGGCGGAGAGTGCGCTGGGCCTCGGCGAAGAAGCGGAGCGGGAAGGGGATGTGATGGAGAACATCCTGCATGATGATGTTGTCGAGGGAGGCATCGGGGAATGGGAGGTCCATGGCATCGGCGGCGAGGTCGCAGTGGCGCGTCGGAACGATGTCGGAGGCGATGAGGGTGCCTTGTTGGGGATGATGAGCGAGGAAGTATTCTTTGAAATTGCCCGAGCCGCCGCCGAGTTCGAGGATCGTGCCGAACGAGTGGTCAGTGGTCAGTGGTCGGTGGCCAGATACAGTTGCAAAGTGGGTGATCATTTCGGCGAAGTAGCGGTTGTAGATTTCGCGGAGGAGGGGGCGTTTTTGCCAGACGTCGGCGCGGACGTCGAGGACGTCGGACTCGGATTGGTTGCCGGTGGGAACGGTAGGGGAGGGCATGGGGATCCAGTGGTCAGTGGCCGGTGGTCACTCACTTCAGTTTGAGATTCACGCCTTCATCTTTCCATTTGCGGACGAGGATGTCGAGGTCGTCGGTGGTGGACTTGAGGCTCTTGGAGAGATCGACGAGGGAATCGTAGAGGCGGGGATCGTTGATGAGTTTGCCGGTGGTGCCTTCGCCTTTGGCCATGGCGTTGGTGGCTTTTTCGAGTGCGGAGAGCGTATCGACGAGGTGTACGGAGACGAGTGTGATTTGCTTTTCGGTGGCGGAGATGGAAGACGACGCCTGCGTGGCGGTGTCGCCGAACTTGCGGGCCGAGGCGCCGATGTCGGCGATAGTCTTGTCGGCATTGGTGGCGGTGGTGTTGACGGTCTTGAGCGTGTCGTTGAGTTGGCGGGACGAGTCGGCGATGTTCTGGATAATCTCGCGGACGTTGGCTTGGAGCTTGGGATCATTGAGGAGGCTGTCGATGGAGCCGATGGTGCGATTGAGACGGACGACCATCGTGGCGATGTTTTCGCGCGGGCGGTTGGGATCTTCGGGGTTGGCCTTTGCGACATCCTCCGGCGTGGCGTAGGCGAGGAGTGCGTGAAGATCGACCGCCACTTTGCGAACGTCGTTGGAAAGCCCGGTCAGTTCGGCCTTGAGCGTATTGAAGTCGGCAAAGACCTCCCGCGGAATGATGCCGGAGTCCGCGGTCGTGGCGCGCAGGGTTGCGGTGCCGTCAGTGGCGAGGAATTTGGTGGAGGGCCGGCTGGCGTTGAGCGAGACGTAAGCGGTGCCAATGGTCTCGCGGCCGAGGATGGGCTGGGCATTGTCGGGGATTTTCTGCGTGGAATTGATAATGAGTTTGACCTGGACGGAAATTGCGCCGGTGGTGGGGTTCTGCAGGAGGGCGACGGACTGGACTTGACCGACCTCTACGCCGTTGAGATCGACCTTGTTGCCGGGTGCGACGCCGTTGGCGTAGTCGGCCAGGAGCGTGACGCTGTAAGAGGCCAGGCCGGAGACCCACGGGAAACGCCCCAGCAGAAAGATGCCGTACATGACGGTGCCGAGGGTGACGAGCATGGTCAACCCGACGATGGTATTGCGTGTCCGTTCAGAAAGCGGCATGGGGCCTCACAGTGTGGAGAAGATAATAGTTTCTCCGCGTGGGGGACCGGATGCAACAGCAAGGGGGTGCAGAGTTGAGAATGACGAATTCAGAATGGACGGTGCGATGGGTGTTGGGTGTAATAGTTGACCTGCACCACTGCCGATGCGATTGATCCATACATATTATGAGACAAAGGAATCCACGTATTGCGAGCTGGTGAGACGAAGGATATTGTGTTCTAAAGCAAGAATAAGTGCGTGGGTTCCCGGTGGCCGGCGAGAGGAGGGCTAGGTGTACTCGCCGCGGGATGGCCCAGGTGGCTTGGTGGAGGTTGTATGGAGCTACACGGATTCGGGGGTCTGCCGCAGATGCAGGGGCGTGTGGGGACGATTTGCGCATGTATTCCGGGATGGCTGATCAGTCGCGGGGACGTGGCGGGGGCGGGGGAGATGCTCAAGCAGCTTGCGGGGCTGGCGAATGGCGGGATGGTGCCGGCCACGCTCAATGGGAGTTCAACGGAATCCACGATGGAAGTGGATGCAAATCTGTGGTTCATTGCCGCGGCCCATGCGTATCAGAAGGCCGGGGCGGATGTGGCGATGTTCAATGCCCATCTGTTGCCCGTGATGAAGCGAATCGTGCAGGGGTTGATTTCCGGGCCAGGCGGGGAGGCTGGAGGCGGAATTGCCGGCGCGCGGATGGATGATGGCGGGATGCTGACGGTCGAAGGCGCCGGGCCGCAAGCGATGCGCCTCAATGCGCTGTGGTATAACGCGATCGAGACGCTGGCGGCAACTTTGCTGGCCGGTGGAGATCGCACGGGCGATCATTACGAGCGACTGGCGGGACGCTTTCGACGAAGCTTTGCCAAGACCTATTGGTGCGATGACCATGGGTGCATCTGCGGACCCGAGGCCCGGGCAAATGACGGCCATGGGGCCGATTTTCCGGAGCTCGAGCAGTTGTTGTGTGTGATGCTGCCGGAGTCGCCGATACCGAAGACCAAGCAGCGGCAGATCGTGCAGGCGCTGAAGCGGCGGGCGGTGGGAGAGGTGGGGCTGAAGCAGGATGCGGCGGGGCGCGAAAGCGTGATGCACCGGGTCTGGCTGGCGGAGGGGTTGGTGCTTTCTGCCGAGAATCCCGAGACGGTGATCGAGGAGGCGCGGAATCTGGCGGTGCCGGTGAAACGGATTTTCGAAACCCAGGGGGCGGTGGCGAAGACGTATCTACACGGGGTTGCGGAAGGCGAACCTGATGCGGTGGCGACGGCGGAGTGCGCCGGGACGCTGCGGCGATTGGGGATGTGAAGGGGTGGGGAATGTGTAACGGGATGCAAGAGGCCGGGGCTTCGGGGTTCAGATCCGTTCGGGATCGATGCGTGGTGGGGATGACGTTGAGTGGGGATGGGCGGCGAGCATCAGGTCAAGAAGCGTCTGCGGATCGTGACTTTCCAGGAGCAATGCGCGGTATTTGGATTTGATGAGGCGCTGTGTGACGGCGTGGTCGAGGAACTTCAGCAGGTGATCGTAGAAGCCGCTGACGTTGAGCAGGCCGACGGGCTTCGCGTGGAGTTTGAGCTGGGCCCAGGTGAGGATTTCGGCGAGCTCTTCGAGCGTGCCGAGGCCGCCGGGCAGGGCGATGAAACCGTCGGCCAGGTTTTCCATGAGTGCTTTGCGCTGGTGCATGCTCTGGACGACGCGCAGTTCGGAGAGTTCAATTTCGCCGATGTCCATGGATAGAAAGAATTCCGGAATGACGCCGGTGACGTGCCCGCCCTGCGCCAGGACCGTGGAGGCGAGCCTGCCCATGAGCCCGATGTTGCCGCCGCCGTAGACGAGGGCGATGTTGCGTGCGGCAAGAAGTTTGCCGAGCGTTTCGGCGGCGGCGAGATACGCGGGATCAGAGCCGGTTGATGAGCCGCAATAGACGGCGATGCGTTTCATGCGATCACACCAGCTTATCAATCATCTTGGCGGCTTTGGCGAGGCTGCCGGGTTGATTATCGAGGATGGCGGTGAAGAGGCGGTGGAAGGTGTTAAAGAAGTCGCGGAGTTCCAGGACGCGTTTGACGTAAGCTTCGTGGGCGGCCTTGTCGTCAGAGGTGGCGCTGGCGTCAGGCTTCTTGCCGGCATGGGCGAGGCATTCGTCCAGACGGGTGAGCAGCGGATCGAGCTCGCGTTTCTTTCGTTCGCGGAGGATGATCTGGAACATCGACCAGACGTCGGTCTCGGTGGTGAAAAAATCGCGGCGATCTCCGGCAATGCTGGTGCGGCGGACGATGCCCCAGTTGATCAGGTCGCGCAGGTTCATCGACACGTTGCCGCGGGAGATCTGGAGTTCCTCCATGATTTGTTCGGCGGTGAGGGGTTTGTGGGAGATCATGAGAAGGGCATGAACCTGAGACATGGTGCGGCTGATGCCCCAGTGATTGGCCATCTGGCCCCAGAGGTCGACGAAGTCGCGTCGTGCAGCGGCGAGGTTGGGAGAAGTGGTATCGGACATGGTGGCGCTCACGTTATGAGTACGCGTGGACAATTCAGGGCTGGGGGATTATAGCGGGAACTGACGCAAAATGTTCAGGGATTTCTCCATAGCATGTTGTGCGCAAGTAGAATTGTCACCCCATAGCTCAAATAGAAGTGTCACCGCCGTGGCTGGGGTATACCGGCCGGATGAGTGAGCTTTTGATGTCGACGAAAGAGCGTGTTTGTCTGG